>PCUV01000032.1:0-45194 GCA_002786915.1 Comamonadaceae bacterium CG12_big_fil_rev_8_21_14_0_65_59_15
CGCCAGCGAGGTGCGCAGTCTGGCCGGGCGCAGCGCCGAAGCGGCCAAGGAAATCAAGGCACTCATTGACGACAGCGTGAACCGGGTCGCGCAAGGTACCACGCTCGTGGATCAGGCTGGCAGCACCATGCAAGAGGTGGTGACCAGCATCCGGCGCGTGACCGACATCGTGGGCGAAATCAGCCACGCCAGCGCCGAACAAAACCAGGGCGTGGCGCAGGTGGGGCAGGCGGTCACGCAAATGGATCAGGTCACACAGCAAAACGCCGCCTTGGTGGAAGAAATGGCCGCTGCAGCGGGTAGCCTCAAATCCCAGGCGCAAGAACTGGTACAAACCGTGGCGGTGTTCAAGCTGTCAGGGGCTGACGCCAACGCATCCAGAATCAAGCTGTCGTTGTGATTACCTAACAGGCATCCACCCCAAAAAAACAAGCCAACTGTTACAGCAAAGATTGGCCCGTTTCCTGTAACGACCAGTCGATCGGGTCTTGCTGAAGCACAGCGTCGATGTCCAGACCCAGTACTTCGGCCACTTCAGACGGGAATGTCACTGTCATGGCGTTTTCTAACAAACCTGCGTGGCGACAACGTGCGCGCCACACCGCCAGATGCACCACGCCAGCCAGCGGCTCGGCACCCTGCGCATCGCCTTTGAATGGCGCGTGCGCATGCAACAAAGCCTGATCAATCAACGTTGGGAAATGCCACTGGCGTACCAGACAAGCGCTGACTTCGGTAAAGCAAAAATCAAACGCGCGCCGCTCGACGCGCCAGCGCCGAAAATCCAACGGTTTGGCTTTATCGTCCAGTGCCACTGCCTGCGTCATCGACGCACGCATGGCAAGCTCTCCCACCGCGTGGATCAAGCCACAGGTAAAAGCCGCCTGTGCATTGAGCTGCAACAGCCGCGCCAGCGCGCGCGCCACCTTGGCGCAGTCAAAGCTGCATGACCAGAAGTCGACCATATTCAGTCCCTGCCCCACTTGCACAGAGGCCATCGCGGTGCTGGAAGCCACCATCGATTGCACTTGTCCTAGACGCAAAATCGCCAGCGCTTCACTCACGCCGTGTACCTGACCGCTGAGTTTGAAGTAACTGGCATTGGCCGCCTGCAACAGACGCAAGGTGAGCGCTGGGTCGGTACCGACAAGCTGGTCAATGCGTTGCAAATCCACGTCGGGACGCGCCAGCTCCACCATGAGCTGTGCCACCGCGCGGGGTCGGCTGGGCAGAGAAAAACGCGCAGACAGCAGGTCGGCAGGATTCACCGTGACGACTTTCCACCCAGTTGAAGTTTGGCGAATGCGCTGGACATGGCTGTGGATTGTGGCGCATGCGGCGCCAGGGCCTGTCCGGCCCTGCCCTGGCGCTGCGTCGGCGCCTGAAAGCGGTTGTCTGCAACGAAGTCAGAACGTGCCTGCGTCGCGCCAAACTTCATGCTCAGCGAAATGCGTTTGCGCGGCACATCTACCTCCAGCACACGCACATTGACGATGTCACCGGTCTTGACGACCTCGCGCGCGTCTTTCACAAACTTGTCGGCCAGCTGGCTCACGTGCACCAGACCGTCCTGGTGCACCCCCAGGTCAACAAACGCACCAAACGCCGCTACGTTGCTCACAGTCCCCTGCAACACCATGCCCTCTTTCAGGTCAGCGATGTCCTGCACCGCGTCGTTGTAGCGCGCCACCCTGAAATCAGGGCGCGGATCGCGGCCGGGCTTTTCCAGCTCAGTAAGAATGTCACGCACCGTGATCACGCCAAATTGTTCGTTGGCAAACAGCTCAGGGCGTAGGGCACGCAGCATCTCGGCGCGCCCCATCAGCTCGGTGACCGATTTGCCTGTATGCGCGATGATGCGCTCCACCAGGGGATACGTTTCGGGGTGCACCCCGGTCATGTCCAGCGGGTTGGCACCGTCGCGAATACGCAAAAAACCGGCGCACTGTTCAAACGCCTTGGGCCCCAGGCCGCTCACCTGCAACAACTCTTGCCGCTGGCTGAACGCACCATGGGCATCGCGCCAGCGCACCACGGCGCGCGCGACGCTGGCGCTCATGCCCGACACCTTGGTCAGCAGCGGCACGCTGGCGGTGTTGAGGTCTACCCCCACCGCGTTCACGCAATCTTCCACCACCGCGTCCAGCGTGCGCGCCAGCGCGGCCTGGTTCACGTCGTGCTGGTACTGCCCGACACCGATGCTCTTGGGGTCGATCTTGACCAGTTCGGACAGCGGGTCTTGCAGCCGCCTGGCAATGCTGGCGGCACCGCGCAGGCTCACGTCCACGTCGGGCATCTCTTCAGAGGCCAGCGCACTGGCCGAATAGACCGACGCCCCGGCTTCACTGACAACTATCTTTTCTATCGCTATGGGTGTTTGATCTACCCGGGCAATAGCCGCTTTTCTCATCAAAGAAATGAGGTCAGCGGCGAGCCGGTCAGTTTCGCGACTGGCGGTGCCGTTGCCTATGGCGATCAGGTTCACGCCGTGACGCTCGCACAGCTGCGCCAACGTGTGCAGCGCGCCGTCCCAGTCGCGCCGTGGCTCGTGCGGATAGACGGTAGCGGTGTCGACCAGCTTGCCGGTGGCGTCCACCACCGCTACCTTGACGCCGGTGCGAATGCCGGGGTCCAGTCCCAGCACCACGCGCGCACCCGCCGGTGCCCCCAGCAGCAAGTCACGCAGGTTGTCGGCAAACACCTTGATCGCCACGCCTTCCGCCGACTCACGCAGACGTGTGAGCAGGTCGCGCTCGAAAGACAAGGCAAGCTTGACGCGCCAGGTCCAGGCCACGCATTTGCGCAACAAGTCGTCGGCGGCACGACCCCGGTGCTGCCAGCCCAGCAACTGGGCCACACGCGCTTCAGCCAGCAGCGGCTCGGGCGGCTCCAGCCGCACGTCCAACACATCGAGCGCCCGACCCCGCAGCATGGCCAGCGCGCGATGCGACGGCACACGGCAGATGGGTTCAGACGCGTCAAAGTAGTCGCGGAATTTGGCCACTTCGGTGTCGGTTTCGTTTTTGCCGTCACGCAATCGCGACCGCAGCAAGCCGTCTTGCCAGAGCCAGTCGCGCAGCGCTTGCACCAGCGCAGGCAGCTCGGCCCAGCGTTCGCTCAGCAGGTCACGCACGCCGTCGAGCACGGCCGCTACGGTGGAAAAATCGGGGAGCGCATCCGATCCGGGCTCAGCCTGCGCAACGGCGGGACGCAGATAGCGCTGTGCTTGGTCAGCAGGCACGAGGGTAGGGTCAGCCCACAGCGCGTCGGCCAGCGGCTCCAGGCCAGCCTCGCGCGCCAGTTGCCCTTTGGTGCGCCGCTTGAGCTTGTAGGGTAAGTACAGGTCTTCCAGTGCCTGCTTGGTGTCGGCCGCGTCGATAGCAGCGCGCAGTGTGTCGGTGAGCTTACCTTGCGCCTGGATGGCCTGCAACACGGTGGCGCGCCGCTCAGCGAGCTCGCGTAAATAGACCAGCCGGGCGTCCAACTGGCGTAACTGCACGTCGTCGAGACCGCCAGTGGCTTCTTTGCGGTAGCGCGCTACAAAGGGAACGGTCGCACCGTCGTCGAGCAGCGCCACCGCAGCGGCTACCTGCTGCGGTTTAACGCCGAGTTCTCGGGAAATCGTTGAAATGATGAGGGACATGCGTCAAACAGAGGCCAGCGCGCAGGGCCGCGCTGAGATCAAAAAATCGGGGGGCGAGTGTGCCACAGCCAAACGTGACTTGAAGCCGCGCGGCTGAAGCGGGCATCAGGTTCTTGGATCGAAGCGGGGTGAAAACTTGGCCATCCAGGGCTTCATCGGCAAGTCTTCCTTGATGACGTGCTGCACCAGCCAGTCGCGCAAAAAAGCCGCAAACCGGGTACCCGCCTCAGGCGTCCAGCTCTCACCCAGGTCAGTGCGAAATTGGGCCAGCGACTGCACCAGCGCATCATGCGAATGATGTAACTGATCAGCCTTGGGGTAGCCCACCGCGCGCGCCACCAACTCCTCGCGCTCAAAATGCGACTGGCCGTAATGCGTTAATTCTTCAAGCACAGCCACCAAAGCCGGATGCTGATGCTGATTTAGGCAAGACTCCGCCTTGTTGATGATCTCCAGCAAATACTTGTGATCCGCGTCGATCAGATCATTGCCAACGCTGAACTGATCGCGCCATTGAATGGGCATGGTGAACTCCTTGATGTGGATACCTTCGTCATGCATCGTAGTTTATCCACAACAAACGGGTTAACCCTGATTTTCACCTCGAAATGCTATCGATTCGAGAACGTACCCAAGTACATTGCCACATTGCGCCAAGGACGGGAAATTCATGTTTTTGTAGCACAACGGTTAAATAGGGCGGTCGTTGAAAAGCCATGCAAGCAAACGTGTCCAGACGACTCAAAGCTTCAAAAAATGCATTGAATTTGATAGCAATGCTGGTATATTCGCCATCCAGGGCCCGCGCTGAACGCGCACATCAGATCGGCAAAACATGCTGGCTCTTGTCTTGCATTCATTTTGAACCTTAACGAATCAGAAGATATCCGCAACAAGCTGCTGGTAGCGCGCTTGCCAGCCATGCCGCAGATCTTACTCAAGCTTATGGAGCTTTGCCAGGACGAAGACGCCGGCATGGCCGAGATTGCCGAACTGGTTGCCAATGACGCGGGTATCACCAGCCGCTTGATGAAAATCGCCAATAGCGCGGCGTACCAACGCGCAACGCACACGGTCAATCTGCTTCAGGCCTTGAGCTCGGTTGGGCTTGATCTGATCAAGACCGTGGTGATTTGCGAGTCAGTTTTTCAAACCTTCAACGAATTTGCGCATACCGGTAGCACCGACTTGCGCGGCTTCTGGAAGCATTCCTTGTCCACCGCCGTACTGGCACGTGACGTTGCCAAAAGCATGAAATACGCCAAGGTTGAAGAGGCGTATCTGGCTGGTTTGTTGCACGATGTAGGTCGCTTGGCACTTCTGGCTGCAGCCCCCGAGAGCTACAGCTTTGAATTTCACAGCATGGACGACGATCGGCTGTGTTCGGCGGAAGTACGCAGCGTGCATATCTCGCACCCCGAGGCAGGTGCCTGGCTGATCGAGCGCTGGAACCTGGATTCATTTCTGGCAGACAGCGTGCTCTACCACCACGAAGATGTGCAACGGGTCATGACAGCGCATCCGCTGATCCGCATCGTTCACCTGGCCAACAACCTGAGCAACCAGCCGGTTGACGCACCACTGCCGCTGGGCATCGGCGCGATTTGCGATGTGGGTGACGCCGACCTGCTGGCGATCCACCAGGGTGCGCAGGCACAGGTGCTCAAAGCCGCAGAACTGATGGGCATCGACCTGGCAGGGGTCAACGAGTTGGTCAGCCCGGCGCGCGTTGCCTCCACTGTAGCGCCAAGCGCAAGTGCTTTGCAGCAGCGTATGTCGGAAGAAATCCGCAACCGTGCGCTGATATCTGAGCTCAGCCAACTGTTTGCGCGCCAGCAAACGCAAGCCCAACTGCTTGAAAGCGTGTGCCAAAACGCACGCATTTTGTTTGAACTGGAGGATACGGCGATCTTCATGCTGGATGCCCAAAACGCTTGCCTGACCGCGCTGGCGATGGGGCAACAGCACCAGCGTCTGGCAGATTTTTCCATTGTGCTGGCAGGTGGTGGTGTCATTTCAGAAAGCGTGTTGCAGCGCAAATTGGCATTGATCAAGCCAAGTCGCAGTTTGCTGAACCTGACCGAAGCGCAATTGCTGCGTGCCTTTGGTACCGATGGGCTGTTGTGCCTTCCCATCGCCAGTGGTGCGCGTTGCTGGGGCATGCTGCTTGCCGGGATTGCCGGGTGGCGCGCCAGTGAGTTGATGCGCCAGGAAAAATTTCTGTTGGCGTTTGGCAACCAGACGGCCCAGGCGCTTGAGGCCCTGGAAACCAACCAGCATCAAGTCACCGAGCAGCTTCAAAATCTTCGCCAGGAGCAGCAACAAAATTCACGCAAGGTCGCGCACGAGGTCAACAACCCGTTGTCGATCATCAAGAATTACCTGGGTGTTCTTGACGACAAGCTGGCACGCCAGCAACCATTGGGCAATGAGATTTCGGTCTTGAACGAAGAAATTGACCGAGTGGGCAGCATCATCAAGGAATTTGCCGGCGTCAAACCGTCGCTGCCCCCTGCCGAAGGTTTTTTTGAAATCAACCGGGTCATCAATGACATCGTGCGACTGTTTCGTGAGAGCCGGTACTTGCCGCCAGGTGTCAAGATCAGCGCACGCGTGGTGGATCACCCCTGCAACGCGACAGGGGCACCCGAGACGCTCAAGCAGATTCTGATCAACCTGATCAAGAACGCGGTCGAAGCCTTGCCCCAGGGCGGGCATATCGAAGTCATCAACACCGGGCAGACCCGGGTTGACGGACAGGATTTTGTCGGACTCACCGTACGGGACTCTGGCCCAGGACTACCTGCTGAAGTCCTGGCCAAATTGTTCTCCCCGGTGCCGAGCAAAAAACCTGGTGATAACCGGGGCTTGGGCCTGAGCATCGTGCACGGTTTGGTCAAAAAAATGGGCGGTCGCATTGAATGCAGAAGTTCGCGCATGGGCGCAAGCTTTGAGATGATGTTGCCGCTGCAGCACATCCCATTGTCCGTATAAATTCGATGTATCGTACTCTGCCCACGCTAAGTGATTTCAAGCTGGCAAGCCAGAATGCACTCGCAACGACTGCCACGGTAGTGCCCCAATTGTTGTTGGTGGACGACGAGCCACGACTGCTGGACAGTCTGGCAAGCCTGCTCGGCGGGCGTGGCTATGGCTTGACTACCGCCAGCGACGGCAGGCAGGCCATGGCACTTCTGCAAGGCCAGGCCTTTGACCTGGTGATGCTGGATTTGTGCCTGCCCGACATGAGCGGTCACAAGGTGATGGAATTCATCCTGGAGCAAAAACTAGACGCTGATGTCATCGTCATCAGTGGTGACAGCGGTATCGATGCCGCCATTGGGGCGCTCAAGCGCGGTGCCTACGACTTTTTACGCAAGCCCTATGCCAGCGAAGAACTTCTCAAAGCGGTGAACAACGCCTTGAAACAGCGTGAATTGATGGCGCAAAACACGCATATCCAGCAGCGGCTTGAACGCTCTGAGCGCCAGTACCGCCATCTGGTCAACAGCTCGCCTGACATCATCTTTACGCTGGATCATGAGGGACTGTTTACTTTTGTCAACGACCGGGTAACACCCTTGTTGGGCTTTGACCGCGACGATCTGATTGGACGCCATTATTCGGCACTGGTTCATGGGCCTGATCTTGAGCGCGCTGACTACGTCTTCGCCTCAGAAGATCGTCGCACCGCTTGGTCAAGACAGTCTGAATTGCGTCTGCGCACCAATGACTCGCAATCTGAATTCCGATGCTTCGCCGTCGAACTGATGCGTGTGGCCATGAGCGCACAGGGACCAACAGCAGGCAGCGCAAACACCGATGGTTCCAGCGCCGGCGCTGGCCTGTACTGCGTGGCACGCGACATCACCGCGAGCAAACGTGCCGATGAGTTGTTGACGTACCAGGCCTATCACGACGTGTTGACAAAATTGCCCAACCGCGTGATGTTCCGGGATCGTTTGAGCCTGGCACTGCTGCACGCCAAACGCGAACGCACCCTGCTGGCGGTACTGTTTCTGGATCTGGATCGTTTCAAGATGATCAATGATTCACTGGGTTTGCAGGTGGGCGACGAATTGCTGCAACAAGTGACGTTGCGGCTACAGGCGTGCCTGCGAGCGGACGATACGTTGGCGCGTTTTGGTAGTGACGAATTCAATATCGTTCTGCCTGGGCTGGCAGACGCAAAGGACGCCACACGGGTAGCCCAGACCTTGCTGCAAAGTCTGCAATCAGCGTTCCAGATCGCCAAGCACACCATCCACATGACGGCCAGCATTGGCATATCGCTGTATCCAGCCGATACTGAAAACGCCGACGAACTGATACGTAACGCGGACATGGCCATGCATTCGGTCAAGTCACACGGTCGCAACAGCCTGGCCTTTTTTGATGCCGCCATGGTCAGTCTGTCGTCCAACAAAATGCTGCTTGAAAATGATTTGCATCGGGCTCTGACAAATAGCGAACTGGAGATGTATTACCAACCCCAGGTTGACGTAGAAACTGGCAGGATCAGCGGTGCCGAAGCACTGATGCGCTGGAATCATCCGCAGCGGGGCTTGTTGGGTGCCGGGGAATTTTTGCCCTTTGCTGAAGAAACCGGCCTCATCATTGAGCTGAGTGACTGGATGCTCGATACGATTTGCCTTCACCTGCTGCAATGGAACGCGCAAGGCAGCGAGCGCGTAACCATGTCCATCAATCTGTCGCCCCACTACCTGCAACGCGGTGATTTTTTTGACAAGCTCAAAAGCACCCTGCAACGTCATCGCATTGCGCCGCAACAAATTGAAGTCGAAGTCACTGAAAACATTTGCATCCGCAATCCGCTGGCAGCCATTGAACAGCTCAACAAGTTATGCCAGTTGGGCGTGAAGATAGCCATTGACGACTTCGGTACCGGTTATTCGTCGCTGTCCTACTTGCATCTTTTCCCGATTCACATTCTCAAGATTGACCGCTCTTTTGTGACCCCCATTGAAGACGAGTCACTGCAATTTCCGGTGGTGTTGGCGATCATTTCCATTGCCAAGGGCCTGGGGCTCAAACTGGTGGCTGAAGGGGTGGAAACCGAAACCCAGAAACGCTACCTGGCACGCGCTGGCTGTCAGACGATTCAAGGTTACTATTTTTACAAGCCGATTCGCCAACTGGACATCCTCCCGTTGCTCCTGCAGCAACAACTTGCGTAACATTTGCTTACCATTTCCGCGACTTGCAACACACCACTGTCGCAAAGCCAGCAGCAGAATTCAGGCATGACACATTCTGCTTGCAACCGTGACATGGACGAATCCAATAGCGCTGGTTCGGCAACCGAATTGCTACAGCCGCTCCATGTGCGCCACTTGCCCGCCCCTGACTTGCAGCAACGACTGCTGGCGGCGCAACTGCCCAGCCCGCCCCAGACACTCATTCAATTGATGACACTGTGCCAGTCTGAGGACACGGGCATGGCTGAACTGTCTGCGTTGGTGGGGCATGATCCAGCCATGGCGGCCAAGGTCATGATGGTGGCGCACAGCGCGGCGTTTCACCGCCAAGATGCCCAGTCGCTAACGCTTTTTCAAGCGTGTAGCCGCTTGGGAACAGCCTTGATCAAGGTGCTGGTCATCAGCGAGTCGGTGCTGCAGACGTTCAACGCCTTGCGTCAATCCATCCAACTTGATTTGCAGCCTTTTTGGCAGCACAGCTTGCACGTTGCCGTGCTGGCCCGGGAATTGGCCAAGCGCCTGAACACCCCCTTGACCGAAGAAGCTTACCTGTCAGGTTTGTTACACGATGTAGGGCGCTTGGCGTTGGCCGTTGCCGCACAAAATGACCTGGGCGACTTGTTTGACGCACCTGATGACGACACCTTGTGCGCACGCGAGCAGGGTCGGGTAGGCATGTCACACCTGCAAGCGGGTGTCTGGTTGCTGACACAGTGGCATCTGAACACAGCGCTGATCGACAGCGTGAACCTGCATCATGACACGGCCCAGCCTGCACCCGATCCAAAGCCCCTGACGTGGCTGCTGCAAATGGCTCACCAGATGGTGGACATGCCGCTGACTGACCGGGCACAGCTTGCCAAACTGGCAGACAAGCAGGGTCAGAGGGCAGACGACCTTCAGGCCATCGCACAAACTGCCGCCTTGCAAGTGGAGCAGATTGCCAAAGACCTGGGACTGAGCATCAACGCGGACAGCGCACCACAGCACAAGGCAAACACGACACCGAGCCCACGGCTGGACGGCCACCAGGAGCAACTGGCGCGTGACGTTTTTGACCGCAGCGTATTCAATGAAATGGCCATGACGCTGGTAGGCAAGCACAACATGCATGCCGCGCTGACGTCAATGCGCGAACACGCCAGTGCGTTGCTGCATCTGGAAGACAGTGTCATTTTGTTGTTGCGTGATGTGCCGCGCATGCTGGTCGCCACGTCCGTGGGTGAAGGGCATCGCCAGCATGACGCGCTCAGCTTTGGTGTTGCAACCCACGCGCCCATGGCCGCTTGTGTAGAAAATCGAGCCGTCATCTTTACGACCCTGGACGATGAGCACGCCAACGCCTTGCATCAGTTCATGGATGCGCAAGAGCTGGTGCTGATCCCTCTGGTGACGTCAGACAAGGTACTGGGTGTGCTAATGGCTGTTGTGCCCGTGCTGTTGAGCACTCACCTTAAAAATCAGCGCTCCATGCTACAGGCTTTTGGGGTCTACGCGGGGCTGGTCTTGGCCCGGCGTCACCAGGCCGACAAGCTGCGCCGCGCGCAGATGGCTGTGGTCAGGCAAGAGGGCCGTATGGAACTGTTGCGCATTTCCCATGCAGTGCGCCAACTGATCGACACATCAGCGGGTAAGCGAACCATGGCTGCGGTTGATCTGTGCGCCACCGTGCGTGACATGCTACAGGTGCTGCAAGACAGCCAACTTGTGCCTGAGCAAACTCAAGTCAGCAGCCATTTTCCTGATCGTCGCACAATGGTCCGAGGCTCGGTCGAAATGATCAAGCAGATTGTGCACATCTTGGTCAAACATGGGTGCGAAGCCATGCCCGATGGCGGCGAGATCACCGTGGCGGTGGGCGCACTGGTGCAACGCCAAGGTGCTGTGTACACGCAGTTGTCTGTTTCCAGCACCGCACTTGCTCCCGCAGTGCAGGCGGTCAAGGCCCAACTTTACGAACCCGTTTTCGGTCGCCAAGTTGACGAGAAACACATGCAAGACTTGGGCATCGTAAACCACCTGGCTGAGCAAATGGCTGGTGTCGTCAAGTTAACCACCAACGATTTCGGCACCCGCTTTGATGTGTTGTTGCCTTGCGCGCCGCAGACCGCTGCACCTTTCTAAAACAATTCGGTTTGTACCGCTGCGCTGATAAAACCAAGCCTTAGGCAGCACGCAGGCGCTGGCGCAAATCTTCGCCAATGTGCGGCTTGGCGGCAAACGGGTCACTCGGATTGTGTAGCCCGACAATGTCCTTTAGTCGTTGCTCCACACCGGCGAGCATATGCGGATGGCTCAAGATGTAAAACTGACCGCTGGCCACCGCGTCAAACACCTTTTGCGCCACTTCTGCCGCGCTGACCTTGCCCGAGCTGACCGCCTTGTCGCTCATCGTCTGGCTGATCATCTGGCTGCGCGTGGGCTTGGCGCTCACGCTCAGGCCAGGCTGATCGGTGGGGCGGTTGCGATGACTCTGGCTGATACCGGTGGGCACAAAGTACGGGCACAGCACCGACGCGCCAATCTGGTCGGTCACCAGCGCCAGGTCCTGGTACAAGGTTTCGCTGATCGACACCACGGCGTGTTTGCTGGCGTTATAGACCCCCATGTTGGGTGCATTCAAGAGGCCCGCCATGCTGGCGGTGTTGACGATATGCCCGCAGTACGCCGGGTCGGCCTTGGCAGCAGCGAGCATCATGGGGGTGAACACGCGCACGCCGTGCGCCACACCCATCAGGTTCACACCCAGCACCCAAGCCCAGTCGGCAGCGGTGTTTTCCCAGATCAGGCCTCCGCTGGCCACACCGGCGTTGTTGAACACCAGATGCGGTGCGCCAAAACGCGCCACGGTCGCGGCACCCAGCCCTTCGACTTGGTCAGCCTGCGATACATCCAGCCGCATCGCGAGCACCTGTGCCCCGGTAGCTTGTACTTCAGCGGCAGCGGCATCGAGCGCGTCTTGCTGGACGTCGGCCAGCACCAGGTTCATACCCAGCCGGGCACCAATGCGTGCCATTTCCAGCCCGAAGCCGGAACCGGCGCCGGTTAAAACTGCTGTTTTACCGTTGAAGTTACTAATCATCTTGGTCCTTCTTTTCATCAAAAATTTGGTTCAAACCCGCCGGATGGGCCCCAGGGGCGTGCACCTCATGCTGGGGTACCAGAAATCGGTGCCCACCCCTGGGACCCATCCGGCTAACGTCATCCCGTCAAGGGGATTGCGCGACACCGCCCAGCGAGGTGGCTGGCTTTGGTGGCCAACGATTTCGGATGTAGCCGAAGTGGGGTCATATCCCAATTCGGGCCAGTAACGTTGAGCTTGCCGGGGTGTAGCCAAATGGGGGTCAGATCCCAATTCGGGGCAGAACCGTTGAGATTGCCGAGACTTTGCCACCGAATTGGGCTCTGACCCCCATTTGGCGGCGCGTACCAACGCACTGGTTTTCATCATCTGGACTTGCACCTGAGCCCTTAAACCGCCCGCAACATTTCCAGATGCGGGATGCCGTCTTCCAGATAAGTCTTGCCCACATCCACAAACCCATGCTGGCCGTAAAACGCCGCCAGTTGCATCTGCGCGCCAATGCGAATGGCCTGCGGCCCCCAGACCTGGTTGATGGCGGCAATGGCCTGGTCGATCAGCGCATGGCCCAACCCGGTACCGCGCACGCTGGCGCGCGTGAGCACCCGGCCAAAACTGGCCTCTGGGAACTTGACCCCGGCTTCAAAACAACGCGCGTAGGCTAGCAGCTCGCCGTGCTGCACCCCCAGCAGATGCATGGCCTGGCGGTCGGCGCCGTCCATGTCCTGAAACAGGCACTGTTGCTCCACCACAAACACCTCGCTGCGCAGACGCAACACCTCGTAGAGCTCGCTCACCCGCAGGTCGTCAAACGCCATCAGCCGCCACACCGGTAGGTCGGCACGCGCACCCGCTACACCAGTCAAACCTGCAGCACCCGCGCGACCCCCAATCGACCACAGCTTGAAGGTCATGCCACAACCTCAGGTTTGAGCACATAACCGACGCGTGGAAAGTGCACATGCACCACCCCGGCACGCGGGTCTTCGCGGCGCAGCGTGTAACGCGTGCGCGTGGCGGCCACCAGCACGCCTGCCGTAGGTTCACTGCCAAAACTCTCGGCGGCGACCGTCACGCGGCTGCCCAAGGGGATGCCGTGATCGTCCTGAAAATAAATATCTTTTTGGCTTGTAGTGCCCGTCGCTGCAGCGCAAACAACTATGGCCTCTGTCGCAGTCAATTTGCTCATCTGACCGTGCCCCAGCGCCGCCATGCGATCCATCCAGCGCAACACGCCCGGCGTTGCGTCAAAAATGCCCGCCAGCCCAGGGGTGCGCGTGCGGGTAAACCACAGCGGGTGGTAGGCCGCAAAGTCGGCAATGCACGGTGCGTCCCCCAGCAAAAAGTCTTGCCCGGCAAGCATATCGGCCAGACGGCGCAGGTACGACTTGTAGGCGCTGCTGGCGTCGGCCGCGCGCACGCGGGTCATGCCTTGCGCCATGGCGGCGCGGTCCGCCGCAAAGGCTTGCACGGCCTCGGGCGGTGCGTTGGCAAACAGCTCGGCCAGGCCGGGCTTTTGCATGTTGTAACCCATGGCGGCCCAGAACAGCGTGCTGTCGGCCCACTGTGCCAGCGTGTGCGCCAGGCCTTTAGTACCCTCTGGATACAACGCGGGTGTGGGTTGCAGGTGCTCCAGCACCTCACAGATCAGAGCCGTGTCGCAATACACGTCGGCGCCGATTTGCAGCACCGGGGTCTTGCGGTAGCCGCCAGTGAGCGCCGTCAAATCAGGTTTGGGCATCACGCTGGGGATGATGACCGAGCACCAGGCCAGTTGTTTGTAGCCCAGCACGGCACGGATTTTTTCCGAAAACGGCGACATGGGGTAATGGTGCAGGATCAGATCAGACATGGAACACTTTCAAAGTCAAGGAATGCAGTTGAGACATACTTGATTTGCCGCAACCCGCTGCGCGCGCTGGGCGTCCGACTCCGCAAATGTCCCCCGGCTTGGAGCTACGCCCCAAGCCTCCTCCTTTATTTGGCAAAACCCCAAGTCCATGCTGCGTCAGACACCCAACGCACGCAGCTAGACACTGTCGGTCAAATTGTTTGAACTGCATCACGGTGACTGGCGGTTATCAAACCAGCTTGACCAACTGCTTGCCAAAGTTTTTACCCTTGAGCAGGCCCAAAAACGCTTCGGGGGCCGCTGCAATACCCTGCGCCACCGATTCGCGCGGGCGCAGTTTGCCTGTGGCGACCAGCGTGCCCAACTCTTTGAGCGCCTCGGGCCAGATTTCCATGTGTTCGCTGACGATAAAGCCCTGCACCTTCAACCGGTTCACCAGAATCAGCGCCGGGTTGGTCATGGGCAGCGGCGCGCCGTTGTAACCAGCGATCATGCCGCACACCGCTATGCGGCCAAACGCGTTCATGCGCAGCAGCACCGCGTCGAGAATCATGCCTCCCACGTTTTCAAAATAGCCGTCGATGCCATTCGGGCACGCCACCTTGAGCGCCTTGGCCAGTGACCCCACGTGCGGGTGCAGCTTGTAGTCGATGCAGTCGTCAAACCCCAATTCATCGACCGCGTATTTGCATTTGTCGGGCCCGCCCGCAATGCCCACCACGCGGCAACCGCGCACTTTGGCCAGCGCGCCAAACGCACTGCCCACCGCGCCGGTGGCGGCACTCACCACCATGGTTTCACCCGCCTTGGGTTCAATGATCTTGACCAACCCGTACCACGCTGTCACGCCAGGCATACCCACTGCACCCAGATAGGCACTTAAGGGGATGTGCGTGGCATCGACCTTGCCAACCTTGCGTAGGGCGCCCACGTCGTCGCCGTTGACCACGCTGTACTCTTGCCAGCCGCCCATGCCGACCACCTGATCACCCACGGCAAATTTGGCGTGACGGCTTTCCACCACCTCGCCCACAGTTCCGCCAATCATCGCTTCACCCAGCGGCTGCGGTGCGGCGTAGCTTTTGCCGTCGTTCATGCGCCCGCGCATGTACGGGTCCAGACTCAGGTAATGGTGGCGCACCAGTACCTGGCCGTCGGCAAGTGCTGGCGTTTGGGTGCTGACCAGTTTGAAATTGCTCGCCACGGCTTCGCCGGTGGGGCGGTTGTCGAGCACGATTTGTTGGTTCAGGGGCATGAAAATTTCTCCTTGAAAGACATTGAAAAGACGACAGGTCAGTCGGTGCGGATGGTGTTGAGTGAGTGACTGTTGCGGTAACCCACCGGCAGCCGGGCAACAAACTTGAAAGTGCCCGTGGCATGTGCGCACAACTTGCCCGTGGCGTCCAGAACACTACCCTCGGTGAAGGCCATGGTGGCGGTGCGGTGCAGCAGCTTGCCGCGCGCCAGCAGTGGCCCTTTGGCCGCGCGCATGAAACTGGTCTTCATCTCGATCGTGACACACCCCAGTTCAGGTTGCACCGAGCGCGCCGCGTGCGCCATCACCACGTCCAGCAGCGTCATGCTGGCACCGCCGTGCACCACGCTGAAAGAGTTGAGATGCTCATCCGCAGGGTTGAAGCTGATTTCGGCCTGACCGTCAGCAAATTTTTTCAGCTCAAAGCCGAGCAGCTCAACGAACGGGATACGAACAGAAAATTCCATCAGACCATCACCCCCCTACCCTAGCGCTGACACCGCCATCCACCGCCAGCCATTGCCCGGTGATGTGCTTGCCCGCGTCGCTGGCAAACAGCAGCGTGATGCCTTTCAAATCTTCTTCGTCACCCAGGCGCTGCAAAGGTGCGCTGGCAGCAATGCGCTCTTCGCCCAGCGCGGCCAGCGTGCCAGCCGTCATCTTGCTGGGGAAAAAACCCGGGCAAATGGCGTTGACCCGGATGCCGTATTGGCCCCACTCGCACGCCAGTGCACGCGTGAAGTTGAGCACCGCGCCCTTGGACGTGTTGTAGGCAATGGTCGTCATGCCCGGCGGGTTGCCTCCCAGCCCGGCAATGGACGCTACGTTGATGATGCGCCCGCCCGCGCCGCCTTCGCGGCCAATCATGCTGCGCTGCGCCACCTGTTGGCTGAGCAAAAAGTAGCCGCGCACGTTCAGCGCCATCACCTTGTCCCACGCGGCCACCGGGTGCTCCTGCGCGGGGGCGCCCCAGGTGGCACCGGCGTTGTTCACCAGAATGTCGATGTCGCCCATGCGCTGTAGCGTTTCAGTGACCAACTTATCCAAGTCGGATTCGACCGCACAGTCAGCCGCCACCCAGCGCGCGTCGATGCCGGTGGCTTGCAAGTCGGCGGTGGCCGCTTCCAGCTCGTCAGCCTTGCGCGCCGCCAGCATCACGCGCGCACCGGCTTCGCCCAGCGCGTGCGCCATTTGCAGCCCCAGGCCACGCGAACCGCCGGTGACCAGCGCTGTTTTGCCGGTGAGTTCAAAAAGGGTGTGAACAGTGCGTGTCATGGGGTTGGGCTTTCTGTGTTCAATGCGGGTTGGACTGATTTTGCAGGAAATCGCCGCTGCGGCCACCGTCAGTTGTCTCATGGGCGATAGGCTTTGCCGCTGTCAAACTAACAATGCGCTGTAGTGACAAGCGCCCAGATCATTCAAAATGTAAGGTAATATAGCATTACTTTTTGATTCATGAGGGCTTGTCCATGGCTGCACTAACCATTACATCCAAAGGTCAGATCACACTTCGGCGCGAGCTGTTGCAGTTTCTCGGCATAGCCCCTGGGCAGCAGGTTGAGGTAAACAAATTGGCCAATGGCGTGCTCGCGCTACAGGCCAAAACCCCACGTGGGCTGGATGCCTTTGTGGGCTGTTTACCGCCTCCCAAAAAGGCACTGAGCGTGGCGGAAATGAACGTCGTCATCGCCGATGGCTGGGCTGGGAAAGCATGAAAGTCACGCTCGATACCAATGTATTGGTTCGCCTTGCCACACAAGATGACCCGGCGCAGGCCGCTTTGGCATTGCGTGTGTTACAAAAAGCCAGCCTGATTGCCGTGCCCACCCCGGCCCTGTGTGAAATGGTTTGGGTGCTGCTGCGCGGTTACCACTACACCCCGGCGCAAACGGCACACGCCCTGCACTCGCTGCTGCAAGTGCGCCAGGTGGTTTGCCATACGCCAGCCGTGCTTGCCGGCTTGGCTGTGTTGGCGAGCGGTGGCGATTTTGCCGATGGCATCATTGCCTTTGAGGGCGATTTGCTGGGTGGCACTGAATTTGTGTCGTTTGATCAACAGGCCGTCAAGCTGCTCAAGGCACAAAAGCGCAAAGCCCGACTATTGCAGGCTTGATGCCAAGCGCTGGGTTGTTAAGGGAGAAGCCTTCAATCATCGCCGCAGCGACCACGGTTGCCCAGACAGTGCATCGGCATCAAAACTCGTCTTCACCCGCCAGAACACACGTCATGTCCGTGCTGTTCACCACCTGCAACCAAGCCCTTATTTTTGCCAACTCATAGTGATAGAAATAGGTTGCAGCGCTTATCCTGCCTGCGCTGGCAGCTTCTGACAATGTAGCATTCTGGCGCAGCGTTGCCAGCGCCACGTCGAGCCAGAGCCAGGCCAGCACGGTGTGACCAAAGGCTTGCAGGTAGGGCACGGCGTTGGCCAGCGCCTGCGCCGGGTGGCCGCTGGCCCAGGCGGCTTGCGTGGCCTGTCCAACCTGATTGACAGCATCGCGCAGCGCGGCGGCCTGCTGGCGCAACGCGGCCTGGCTTGGATTCTGGTCAGAGGATGCGCCCGGCAACGGCGCGGGGCCTGCGTGCGGTTGGCAGGCTGACAGTGCGCCGGGCATGCTGGTCAACTGGTCAGCCAGTTGCTCCGCCTGCGCAGCCGTGGCCAGCATGCGCGCCGCCAGCAGTTGCAACCCCCTGCCCGCCTCCATCAGCACCTTGCGCCCGAGTAAATCCATGGCCTGGATGCCGTGCGCGCCTTCGTGGATCATGTTCAGGCGGTTGTCGCGCCAGTATTGCTCCACCGGAAAATCGCGCGTGTAGCCGTAGCCGCCGTGCACCTGGATCGCCAGGCTGTTGGCTTCCAGACACCATTCGCTGGGCCAGCTCTTGGCAATCGGCGTGAGCACTTCCAGCAACAGGCGCGCCTCGTCAGCGGCCTCGGGCGAGCCGGTGTGCTGTTCATCCACCAGGCGCGCGCAGTACAGCTCCAGCGCCAGCGCGCCTTCCACATAGGCTTTTTGCGCCAGCAGCATGCGTTTGACATCGGCGTGTTCAATGATCCGCACCGGCGCGCTGGCCGGGTCTTTGTTGGCCAGCGAGCGGCCTTGGGTGCGGGTTTTGGCGTAGTCCAGCGCCGCCTCAAACCCGGCAAAACCGAGCATGGTGGCGGCCATGCCCACCCCAATACGCGCCTCGTTCATCATGTGGAACATGCACGCCAGCCCCTGGCCGGGTGCGCCCACGCGGTAGCCCAGCGCGCCCGCGCCGTGACCATCCAGCCCCGCGCTGGGGCCGGTCACCGGGTACTGCCCTTCGCCAAAATTGAGCAAGGTGTTGGTGGTGCCGCGCCAGCCGCATTTGTGGTTCAAGCCCGCCAGCGCCACGTCATTGCGCACGCCCAAGCCCACCTGCGCGGCAAAGCCATCCGCTACTGGGTCGCCATCGGGCAGCAACGGCAAAAACTTGGGCACGATGAAGAGCGAAATGCCCTTCACGCCTGCGGGCAGTTTGCCGCTGGCATCGGGGATTTTGGCCAGCACCAAGTGCACGATGTTTTCTGTAATCTCATGCTCGCCGGCTGAAATCCACATCTTGTTGCCCTTGAGGCGGTAGCGTGGCCCCAGCGGATCATCGGCAAAACCGTCTCCGTCGGGCACGGCGCGGGTGGCAATGTCACCCAGGCTGGAGCCCGCCTGCGGCTCACTCAGGCACATGGTGCCGGCCCAGCGGCCAGAAAACTCGTTGGCGGCAAACACCGCTTGCTGCAGCGGCGTGCCGTGCGCCATCAACAGGTTGGCGTTGCCGGTGGTGAGCATGCCAAAGCCGATGCTCACCGACGCCTTGGCAAAAAAGGCGTTGGCGGCGGCCTCCACCACATAGGGCAATTGCATGCCGCCCATCTCATAACTTTGCGCGGCGCTGAGCATGCCCGACTCGGCGTAGGCGCGGTAGGCGTCATGCGTGGCCTGCGGCAGCAGCACGCGCAGCTTGCCGTCGGGGGCAACCTCCGTACGCGGCTCTTGCGTATCCACCAGGCGGTTGAACGGCGCAAACTTGTCGGCTGCGATGCGTGCGCAGGTGTCCAGCACGGCGTCAAACGTTTCACGGCTGTGGTCGGCAAAACGCGCGCGGGCGGTGAGCTGGGTCACAGCCAGCCAGTCGTGCAGCAAGAAGTCAAGGGTGGTGCGAAAGCTCATGGCGGGCAGGTGTAAAGGTTGAATGCGACAGGAAACAGAGTCGGGAGAATAGCCGCACCCAGCCGTTGGCGGGGTCACTTCAGCGACAAACGGATGGTTTGGAGTTGGCGGATTAATTCAACTCGCCCAACCGGGTCGCCAGTCTTTTGATCAAGCCTTCACTGAAATAAATACCTTGGTCTCGCATACCAGATGCAGCTTGCGCAAAAGAGGGGATCAGCGCCAGCGATTTCGCCTTAGCCAGGATACCCAAGGTTCCGGTCACGTCAAGCCCCATGTATTCGGCCATATTCCGCCCCAGCTTTTCATCCATCAACACAATCGCACCAGTTTGCTGTGCAGCCAGCAACAAAGTGTCACGCTCGCCTTGGTCCAGTTCGAACAATGCGGGCAACTGTCGCCCGGTGGGCGCATCTTGCACATGTATCCAGTTCAAGCTGGCCAGGTCAGGCACCAGGATTTTTCCGCCCGCGCGGCACTCTTGCGCTACCGCTGTTGCCACGTTGATTTGCGTAAAAATCTCTGGCAACAAGTGCAGCAAATTGACACTGCACAGCGCGATAAACGGCGTGGTGTTTGAGAAAACCTTCATAGCAAAGCCGTTTCCCGGGCGAAGTCATCGTCGTTATCGTCAAGAAAATGGGCACCACTTTGCATGGCTTGCATAAAAAAATAAACCCGTGGCAAATGGACCCAGCGCGCCGCCATGCCCGAGGACAGCTTGCCCTCTTTAAACAAGGCGATGGCCGCTTGCAACTTGATCAGTTCACCAAAGCGTTGTGCATCCAAATGCAATCCCATCAGAATTTCTGGTGGGCATTCGATTTCTATGGTGTTTTTCATGTTGACTCCAGGGAAACTTGTTCGAATTAACACGTGTCGCAGACAGCGCCCGCCCGGACAACCAGCACCCCGTTCAATGACTTGATGGTGTTGAAGGCGATCTCCGACCAGGCTATCCTGGCTATTGGCGATCACCTGTACCATCGCCTAGGCCTGTTTCTGCGGAATCGCGGCGGTTCGTGGTTGTTACACCAGTTGCAGCGTATCGAAGGTGATCGTGCTCATAGAATGGATTATGGTGCAAGTCTGACCCACTGCGGCAAAGGCGGCGGGGGTGATCACGCGGACTTGCATGGCAGCGTCTGGCAGCAACCGCTTGTCACCCGTGACCTGCACCAGATCATGGCGACTGGCCAGCAAATCCCACAAAAACTGATCCCCAGGGTCTGGCGCAACCCGCTTGGCCGCGCTGCCGTCAGCGGCCAGCACAATGGCGTGCTGGGTCAGATCAACCAGAATCACATCGACTTCGGAATCGGACAGCCCATGCAGCTTGCGCAAATGGGGTCGAAGCAGCACGGCCCGGTATTCAGCCAACAAAGCCTCAGACAACACGTAAGAAAAAGCCGAAGCCAGCATGCCATCCAAAATGGACTACGCCCAAAGCTGACGCGCCAAATGTGCGTGTCATTGCTTTACGAGCCCTTAGTCGCCAGGTGCTGGGTCTGGGTGCTCGCCCCCGCGCACCACACCCAGCTTCAGGCCGAGCAGGCCAAAGATGCGATTCATGGTCTGCACGCTGCCTTGGCTGCGATTTTGCTCGATGTCTTGCAGGGTACGACACCCCAGCCCCGCTAGTTTGGCCAATTCGGCGCTGGTGAGATGCATGGTTTTCTTGAGGTGCCGAATGGACTGCGCCAGTGGCCACGCAGGGTGTGCCAGCACGTCTTCTACCGCCTTGCGGCGCAATTCAAGTTGCTGCTGCAGCGACAAAGTGGTGTAGCGTTTGTCCATCAGGGTTTTTATTTCAGATCAGACAAGCGCTGAGCCTGCAACAGAATGCCTGCGCGCAAATGGGCCAGCAAGGCGCTGTCCAGGCCCATTTGGTCGCCGCTCTGCGCGATCTCGCGTAAAGCGGGCACCATGGCTTTCAAACCGGCCACCAAAACCTCTCGCCGCACAAGGGGGACGCTTTTGCGGTGCTTGCCGCGTACCTTGGGTTGAACTTGGGCGCTGATGTCACAGACCCGGCTGACGACACGGCCCCAGTCCGGGCTGCCCGCGTCGTTATCCACCCAGCGGATACGCCGGGCAATGCCGTCCGGGTGCAACAGCATGGGCGCAAAGTCGTACAGCGGCGTGAGCCGTACAACACCGTCAAAGTCACGCTGCAGCGCAGTGTTTCGGGCGTGGTTGTCTTTGTTGCCCAACGCCAGGTTGGCCACGTCACGCTTGATGTACTCAAGCACCTCGGCCTCGGGGTGGGTGCAGCGCGTCATCAGTTCGCGGCACACCCGATCATGGCTGGGCACTGCGCCAAACCCGGGCATGCCGGTCAAACAGGCAATGCTCTCTTGCGCCAGGCGTGTCACACCGCCCGACTGGACCACCCGGTCAAACCGCCGAATGAACAGGGCCCGCTGCTTCAGCACCAGCGCGGCGTGTACGCGCAGACCAAGCTGACGTGCAAGCGCCATATAGGGTGCTTCATGGCGCAGGATGTTGGCCAGGGTTGGGTTGTTTCCCCGCCCGAATTTGACGATGTAATGCTCGGCAGCCTGCGCGTCTGCCAGAGTATGGTCAAGGTACAGCAACCCGTCTTGGGCGCGGGTTAGCAGCAGCTTCGGCCACTCGCCTTGCACACCAGAAGACCCGGCAACAAACAGCCCGTGCCCAGCCAGAAATTCGGTAAAGTCTTCACCACGCGAGGCCACTTCATCATCGGTAAAACCGCGCACCGCCCCGGTGTTGTGACTGAGCCACTCGGCCGCTTCCTTGACCCGCAGGTTGCCAATGGGGTTACCCGCCCCGGCCTGGAGCAAGCGCCAATCCACGCCCTCTGCCGCCGTGACGGGCAGGTTGATGCGGCGCAATATTTCTTCGCGCCCAAAGCCCTGGGGCAACATGTCGATGAGGAACACCGGCCAGTGCGTCAAAGAAAGCGGCTCGAGCCCGACCGCAAACTGGCATGACAGCGCATGGGCATCACGCGCACCCGGGAAATTGACCGCCCAGTCAACCGCGTAGCCGCAATACGTGCGGGCCTGCCAACCGTCGCCTTCGGCCCCCCAAAGCGCGACCGTTGCGACATCGTGCCAGATGCCGTTGCAGAAAAGTTGAATGGTGCATCCGGGTGTCATTTGCACAGAATTCTATCAATATTAGACCCTAACGCAAGTGCATATTAGCCATAAATCCGTGTAATTGTGCATGATGCTGTATTGAAGAAAACTAGCGGTTCAGTCTAGGGAATCCAGGAACATTCTGGTCTGTCCCGCAAGGTGGACATCCGACAAAGTGTTGCGGTCAGAGCACCTCAAAAACCCCGCAAGCGCCCATGCCGCCGCCGATGCACATGGTCACCGCCACACGCTTGGCGCCACGGCGTTTGCCTTCGATCAGCGCGTGGCCGGTCAGGCGCTGGCCGCTCACGCCGTAGGGGTGGCCGACGGCGATGGCACCACCGTTCACGTTCAGGCGCGCGTTGTCGATGCCCAGGCGGTCGCGGCAATAGATCACCTGCACGGCAAAGGCTTCGTTGAGCTCCCACAGGTCGATGTCTTCAACTTTCAGGCCCAGGCGGCCCAACACTTTGGGGATGGCAAACACCGGGCCAATGCCCATTTCATCGGGCTCACAGCCGGCCACGGCAAAGCCCAGAAAGCGCCCCAGCGGCTGCAAGCCCTTGCGCTGCGCGGTCACCTCGTCCATCACCACCACGGCACCGGCGCCGTCTGAAAACTGGCTGGCATTGCCCGCGGTGATCAGGCCACCGGGCACGGCTGAGCGCAAGTCCTTGATGCCGTCATAGGTGGTGCCAGGGCGGATGCCTTCGTCGTTGCTCACGGTCACTTGCCGGGTGGTCAGGCCCTGCACCTTGTCGGCCACGCCCATGGTGACGCTGATGGGCGCAATTTCAGCCGTAAACAAACCCGCTTCCAGCGCGGCGGCGGCTTTTTGCTGGCTGGCGGCGCCAAATTCGTCCATCGCCTGCCGGCTGATGCCATAACGCTTGGCAACAATTTCAGCGGTTTCGAGCATGCTCATGTACACCTCGGGCTTGGTTTTCATCAGCTCGGGGTCGCGCAGCATGTGGGTGTTGCACTCTTGCTGCACACAACTGATGCTCTCTACCCCACCGGCGACAAAAATATCACCCTCACCGGTCAGGATGCGCTGCGACGCCAGTGCGATGGTCTGCAAGCCCGACGAGCAAAAGCGGTTTACCGTCATGCCGGTCACGCTCACCGGGCAGCCCGCGCGCAGGGCAATCTGGCGCGCAATGTTGGAGCCGGTGGCGCCTTCGGGAAAGGCGCAGCCCATGATCACGTCTTCTACCTCGGCCGGGTCAATGCCGGCGCGCGCCATGGCGTGCTGCACCGCGTGGCCGCCCAGGGTGGCGCCGTGCGTCATGTTGAAAGAACCCTTCCAGCTTTTGGCCAAGGGGGTACGGGCGGTGGAAACAATTACAGCGGAGGTCATGTTTATTCCTTTTTTAAGAGCTACTTGCGCTTGATTGACAAGGGCTAGCGGTCAATTTAAGCAAATGTTTTGCCTTCATCGGCGAGCCGTGCCAACAGCGGCGCGGGTTGCCAGAAGGTGGCGTCATCGAGCGGATTCTGCGCAAAGCGCTGCATCGCTTGCACCACGTTGAACAGCCCCACCTCATTGGCGTAGTTCAGCGGCCCGCCGCGATAGACCGGAAAACCGTAGCCAAAGATATACACCACATCCACATCGCTGGCCTTGTTGGCAATGCCTTCTTCCAGAATATGGGCGGCCTCGTTGACCAGGCTGAACACCAGGCGCTGCACGATTTCTTCATCCGACACCTTGCGCGGGGTGATGCCCAGTGACTGGCGGTGCGCTTCGATCATTTTCACCACGTCGGCATTCGGGATCGCGTCGCGCTTGCCGGCCACGTAGTCGTACCAGCCCGCGCCGGTCTTCTGGCCAAAGCGGCCTTGCTCGCACAACAGGTCGGCGGTCTTGCTGTATTTCATGTGCGGCTTTTCCACGTAGCGGCGCTTGCGGATGGCCCAGCCAATGTCGTTACCCGCCAGGTCACCCATGCGGAATGGCCCCATGGCAAAGCCAAATTTTTCAACCGCCTTGTCCACCTGCGCCGGGGTGCAGCCTTCGTCGAGCAAAAAGCCGGCCTGGCGGCCATATTGCTCGATCATGCGGTTGCCGATAAAGCCGTCACACACGCCCGAGACCACCGCCGTTTTTTTGATTTTTTTGGCCAGCGCCATCACAGTGGCCAGCACGTCTTTGGCCGTAGCGGCGCCACGCACCACTTCGAGCAGCTTCATCACGTTGGCCGGGCTGAAAAAGTGCATCCCCACCACGTCTTGCGGGCGCTGGGTAAAATGCGCAATCTTGTTCACGTCCAGCGTCGAGGTGTTACTGGCCAAAATCGCGCCCGGCTTCATGACACGGTCCAGCTCTTTGAACACCGCTTGCTTGACGCCGATGTCTTCAAACACGGCTTCGATCACCAGGTCGGCGTCTTTCAGGTCGTCATAACTCAGCGTGGTAGTCAGCAACGCCATGCGTTGCTCGTATTTGTCCTGCTTGAGCTTGCCTTTCTTGACCTGCGCCTCATAATTCTTGCGCATGGTGGCAATACCACGATCCAGTGCGTCCTGCTTCATCTCGAGCATCGTCACCGGAATGCCGGCGTTCAAAAAGTTCATCGAGATGCCGCCACCCATCGTGCCAGCGCCGATCACAGCTACTGATTTAATAACACGTTGCGCAGTATCAGCGGGCACATCGGGTATTTTTGACGTGGCACGCTCGGCCACAAACAGGTGCCGCAGCGCACGGCTCTCGGGCGTCCACATCAGGTTGATGAAGGTGTCGCGCTCAAAGCGCAGGCCGTCGTCAAACTTGCGTTTGGTAGCGGCCTCCACGGCATCGACACACTTGAGCGGTGCCGGGTAATTTTTGGCCATGCCGCCGACCATGTTGCGGGCAAACTGAAAGTAAGCGTCGCCCATCGGGTGCCGGGCCGGCAAGTTGCGCACCAGCGGCAGCGGGCGCACGTCAGCAACCTCCAAGGCAAACGCCACCGCTTCAGCCAGCAGCGTCTGCGCCGAGCTGGCCATCTTGTGAAACAGCTTTTGGCCGGGCACCTGCGCCAGCAGTTCGCTGTTGACCGGCTCGCCGCTGACGATCATGTTCAGCGCCGGTTCCACGCCCAACGCGCGCGGCAGGCGCTGCGTGCCGCCCGCGCCGGGCAGCAGACCCAGCTTGACTTCGGGCAGCGCCACCTTGCAGCCGGGTGCGGCGATGCGGTAATGGCAGCCCAGCGCCAGTTCGGTACCACCGCCCATGCACACGGTGTGGATGGCAGCCACCACCGGCTTGGTGGCGGCTTCGAGCGCCAGAATCAGGCTCAGCAAATTGGGCTCTTGCAGCGCCTTGGGCGAGCCAAATTCCTTGATGTCGGCGCCGCCGGAAAAGGCGTTGCCCGCGCCGGTGACCACAATCGCCTTGACCGATGCGTCAGCCAGCGCACGCGCGAGTGCGTCGGCAAAGGCCTGGCGTGTGGCTAACCCCAAACCGTTGACGGGAGGGTTGTTGAGGGTGAGCACGGCAACCGCGCCGGAGACAGCGTATTCAGTGGTCATAGTGGCTTCCTTGTTAAAAATAGAACGATCGTTCTTTTCATTGTAGAAAAATTACACCCCAAAAAACGACGGATTAGCCCTTGGACTGTCGCCCAGGTGATACGTGGTGCGGTTCAAAGTGGGAGAGGGTACCCATGCGCAAGACTCAGTTGCCACGCCGTGCGTGGACAGCGCCGGTTTTCGCCGAGGACTGACTCCCACTGGATTTACGCCAAAGTTCGAAAGTGGGTACGCCAAAATCTTGCGCTGGCACCCCAATGTGAATCACACCACCGCATTTATGCCCGACAGAGCCGCGAACCAACCCCGCTATAATGCCCGGCTTTGCTGACCACGCCCGTGAGGGCACTGAGCGGCAATTGGGTTACCGCCACCCTTTTTCTTGGCGAGGTGAGGCCTCTGGCGTCAGTCAGGGCCGTTTAATAGTATCGGAGTGTCCACATGGCACGCGTATGTGAAGTCACGGGCAAGAAGCCCATGGTTGGGAACACGGTTTCCCACGCCAACAACAAAAACAAGCGCCGGTTCCTGCCGAACCTGCAATACCGCCGTTTCTGGGTCGAGTCTGA
This sequence comes from Comamonadaceae bacterium CG12_big_fil_rev_8_21_14_0_65_59_15, assembly GCA_002786915.1. Classification (GTDB taxonomy): domain Bacteria; phylum Pseudomonadota; class Gammaproteobacteria; order Burkholderiales; family Burkholderiaceae_C; genus Rhodoferax. The sequence continues at coordinate 26,455 of PCUV01000032.1, forward strand.
AAACCGCTGGGTGCGTCTGCGCATTAGCAACGCCGGTCTGCGTTTGATCGACAAAAATGGCATCGATGCCGTGCTCGCAGACCTGCGTGCCCGCGGTCAGGCCTAATCCACTCCATTCAGAAAGAACATCATGGCAAGCAAAGGCGGACGCGAAAAAATCAAGCTGGAATCTACGGCCGGCACCGGTCACTTCTACACAACCGACAAAAACAAGAAGACCACTCCTGACAAGCTGCTGATCAAAAAATTTGATCCCAAGGCACGCAAGCACGTGGACTACAAGGAAACGAAGCTGAAGTAATTCAGCCGTTTGCCCAGCAGAAAAGCCAGCGTCATGCTGGTTTTTTTGTAGCTACTCACCCTTATAGAACAAGGGCTAGAGCACGAAAATACGTATAAATTTATCAGACGGTTGCCGAACGCAGGCGCAGTGAAAACTCTTGCAGCGTGGCAATGCCGCTGGCTTCGGCACGGTGGCACCAGGCTTGCAAATCTGCTACCAGCTGAGCACGCGAGTGCTCGCGGTTCAGCCAGAGCTGGCGCAGTTCTTCACGCATCAGCACCATTTGGTCCAGCATCGGCGAAGCCGATCGCACCAACGCCAGTTGGGTCATCGCATGGGCGGGCACCCGGTCCACATCACGGTGCAGCCAGCGCCGTGCAGCCCGAATCACCGCTGCGTCGGCGTGTCGCACCCTTAGCGCGTCCAATTCTTCATTGAACGCACGGCGCATGCCCTTGGCGTAAGCGGCCATCAATTCAAACCGGTTCTGGATCAGTGCTTCCAAAGCTTGCTCGTCGGGCACGGCACGCACCGCACCCAAGGCCAGGCGAGGCGGTGTCTTTTTGACTTTGGCCAGACCGACGCGTTGCAAGGCGCTGATGTACAGCCAGCCAATATCCAATTCATATGGTTTGACCGACAGGCGGGCTGATGTGGGGTAGGTATGGTGGTTGTTGTGCAGCTCTTCACCGGCAATCAAAATGCCCCAGGGAACCAGATTGGTGCTGGCATCGGGTGCCTCAAAGTTGCGGTAGCCCCAATAGTGGGCGCCGCCGTTGATGATGCCCGCAGCCATCACTGGTGTCCATGCCATCTGCACCGCCCACACGGTCAGGCCGGCCGCGCCGAACAACGCCACGTCGATCAGCAACATCAGCGCCACGCCAGCGTAAGAAAACCGGCTGTACAGATGCCGCTCGATCCAGTCACCCGGCGTGCCGTGCCCGTAGCGCGCCAGAGTCTCCGCGTTGCCAGCCTCTTTGCGGTACAGCTCGTAACCCTGTAGCAGCACGGTGCGAATGCCATACACATGCGGGCTGTGCGGGTCTTCGGGCTGCTCGCACTTGGCGTGGTGCTTGCGGTGGATGGCAGCCCACTCCTTGGTGACCTGCCCGGTGGTCAGCCACAGCCAGAAGCGGAAAAAATGCGCCGCCGCCGGGTGCAGGTCCAGCGCGCGGTGCGCTTGGTGGCGGTGCAGAAAAATCGTGACGCTGATCATGGTCACGTGGGTCAATGCCAACGTCAGCAGCACCAGTTGCCAAGCGCTCACATGCCACAGGCCTCGGGCGGCCCAGTCCAACCATTGCGTCATCATTTTTTGTCTCTCTCGTTTTTATAAAAGCTGTGATGTCACTATTTTCGCTGCCAGACCGCCGCAAAGAAACCGTCGGTCTGATGCAGGTGGGGCCACAGGCGCAGGTAGCGCTGACCAGCGTCGCCGCCACTGCACAGCGTTGCTGCGCCTGCCACCTTCAAGCCCGTCAGCACCTCGCCCACGTCCAGCGCCACAAAATCGGGGTTGGCCTCTGAGAACGCCTGTGCAATGGCCTCGTTTTCTTGCGGCAACACACTGCAAGTGGCATAGACCAGACGCCCGCCCAACTTGAGCAACCGCGCCGCGCTTTGCAAAATGGCGGCCTGCTTCACGGCCATCTCCTGCACCGCCTGCATGTCTTGGCGCCACTTCAGGTCCGGGTTGCGCCGCAGCGTGCCCAGGCCGGTGCACGGCGCATCCACCAGCACGCGGTCGATCTTGCCCGCCAGGCGCTTGACACGCTCGTCGCGCTCGTGCGCAATGGCAGCAGGGTGCACGTTGCTCAAACCGCTACGCGCCAGGCGCGACTTGAACGCATCGAGCCGACCCGCCGATGTGTCAAAGGCATACAGCCGCCCGGTGGAGCGCATGGCCGCGCCAATGGCCAGCGTCTTGCCACCGGCACCGGCGCAAAAGTCCACCACCATCTCGCCGCGTTTGGCGTCCAGCAGCATCGCCAGCAGCTGCGAGCCTTCGTCCTGCACCTCAAAGTCGCCGCGCAAAAACGCCTCGTGTTTGTTGAGTGCCGGTTTGCCAACAATGCGCAGACCCCAGGGCGAAAACGGCGTCGGCGATGCTTTGATTCCTGTAGCAGCCAGCGCTTGCTGCACCTCGGCCCGCTTGGCTTTGAACGTGTTCACACGCAAGTCCAGCCCGGCACCTTTGTTGAAGCTTTCCACCAGCGGCCAGAAGCCGTCGCCCAACTGCTCCTTGAGCGGCTGCACCAGCCACTCCGGCAGGTTGTGACGGTGGCGATCCATCAGATCTTCAGGTTTAATCTGTTCGCATTGGTCAAGCCAGTTTTTCTCTTGCTCGCTCAAAGCACTGCGTAAAAAATCGCCCGGGCCGTAAAACCCCAGAATCGCCAAGCGACGTTCCTTGGGCCCGCTGCCCGACGGCGCCAAGTGGTCAAACAGGTTTTTCTTGCGCAGCACGGCATACACCGTTTCGGCCAGCGTGGCGCGTTCGCGCGGGCCAAAGCCCCGATGCTCGCGAAAAAAACGCGACACAACAGCATCGGCCGGATGATCAAATTGAAGGGTCAGACGCACCAGTTCAGAACAGGCGTCAAGCAGGGCTTTGGGATGCATAGGGGCGCGATTGTCCCACGGGAACTTTACCCACATTTACCACTCACAACGCACCTTTACCACAGGTACTTGCCGCACAATCGCCAATGCCTGTCCACTATCAGCCTTCCATGCTTGACATCACCCCAGTTCACCCCCCCTTCCCAGCTGCGGCGTATCCATCCCCTGCACGGCGCTTCGGCCCTGGCCGCGCGCTCACCCTGCTGTGGGCGGTGCTTACGCTGTCCGGCTGTGCCGTTGTTGACAAGTTCCATAGCAGTCTGGACGCACCCGCTGACGCCCCTGTTGCCGCCCAAGCACAGGCGGACAGCGCATCGGCAGATGCGTTGCAACCTTGGTGGCAAGTCTATGACGATGCCATGCTGGGGCAATTGATCGCGCAGGCCCTGCAAGCCAACAACAGCGTGGACGCTGCGCGCGGTGCCTTGCAGCAGGCGCGCGCCGCACGCCTGCTGGAAGTGGCGTCGCAGCGCCCGCAGCTGTCCACTTCGGTCGGACTCACGCGCAACGCTTCTCAGGGCTCATCCAACGTTACCGCGCGCGCCGAGCTTGACGCCAGCTGGGAGCTGGACCTGTTTGGTGCCAACCGCAGCGCGCTGGCCAACCAGGACGCGCTGGTGGTGGCAGCGCAAACCAATTTGCGCGACGTGCGCCTGAGCATCAGCGCTGAGGTCGCCCTGGCGTACATCCAGTTGCGCGCGCTGCAAGCACAGTTGGATGTGGCCCAGCGCAACCTGGCGAGCCAGCAAGAAACGCTGCAAATCACTCAATGGCGCGCCCAGGCCGGCTTGCTGACGTCGCTGGAAGTGCAACAGGCCCTGACGGCCACCGCGCAGACTTCGGCGCAACTGCCCGCACTTCAAAGCAGTTTGGCCAAGACACGGCACAGCCTGGGCATCTTGACCGGCAAGCAACCCAAAGAGCTGGATGCGCTGTTGCAGACCGTGCAAGCCGTTCCCGTGGCACCGCGCAAGGTAGCCGACGTGATCGACGCCGAACGCCTGCGCCAGCGTGCGGACGTGCGCGCTGCCGAGGCGCGTGTCACCGCCGCGCTGGCCAGTGTCGATGCCGCTACGGCAGCACGCTACCCGAGTTTCCGGCTCGGCGGTTCGGTGGGTTTGACCGCTTTGACACTGGCGGGTTTGAGCCAGGGCGCATCAGTCGCCACCACCGTACTGGCCAGCATGTCGGCCACACTGTTCGACGGCGGTGCGGGGCTGGCACGGGTTCAGGTACAACAAGCCGCGTTGGCACAGGCGCAGGCCAACCACCGCGCCACGCTGCTGACAGCGCTCAAAGATGTGGAAGACGCGATGGTGTCCTGGCGCAACAACCAGTTACGCATTGACCATCTGGCGCAGGCCGCCAGTGCGGCCCAAGCCGCCGCCTTGCTGGCCACCCAGCGTTACGCCAGCGGGTTGGTGGATTTTCAGACGGTGCTGCAAACGCAGCGCACCCAACTGGCCACGCAAGACAGCCTGACGGGTGCCCGCGCTGATCTGAGTGCCGATTACGTGCGCTTGGTCAAGGCCGTGGGCGGCGGCTGGCAAACCACACCGTCTGCTGCGCACCAATAATTTATTAGAGCCCCACACCATGTCCGATTCACCCGACACACCTACGCATGTCAACTCTGCCACCAAGGACCTGAATCAGTTACTGGGCAGCCCGCCCCAGCGCCCCTGGTGGCGCCGCCGCTGGCTCTGGGGTGCTCTTGCATTGATAGCTATCAGCGCCATCGGGTACTACTTCTGGCAGCAACAGCAACAAGCCGCGGCAAAACCAAGCTACGTGACGGAACCGGCCAGCAAGGGCAACCTCACGCTGCGCGTTACCGCCAACGGCACACTCCAACCCACGCGCACGGTGAACATCGGCAGTGAACTCTCGGGCACCGTGCTGCGCGTGCTGGTGGATGTGAATGACCGCGTCAAAAAAGCACAGGTGCTGGTCGAGCTCGACACCGCCAAGCTGGGCGACCAGGTACTGCGCTCGCGTGCCGCGGTGAACGCCGCGCAGGCGCAGGTGGAACAAGCGCAAGCCACTGTCACTGAGGCACGCTCTACGCTGGCCCGACTGGAGGAAGTGTCGCGTCTATCCGGCGGTAAAGTGCCATCGGCCTCCGAGCTGGACACCGCCCGCGCTGCGGTGGCCCGCGCCGAAGGCGCGCTAGCCAGCGCCCGCGCCAATCTGGCGGCGGACAAGGCGTCTCTGACAACCGACGAAACCAACCTGGCTAAGGCCTCCATCCGCTCACCCATCGACGGTGTCGTGCTAACGCGTTCAGTCGATCCTGGCAACGCGGTGGCCGCATCGCTACAGGCCGTCACGCTGTTTACCCTTGCCGAAGACCTGCGCCAGTTGCAACTGCGTGTGAACGTGGATGAGGCCGACGTGGGCCGCGTCAAGGTCGGGCAAAAAGCCAGCTTTACCGTCAGTGCTTTCCCCGGCCGACGCTTTCCGGCCAACATCACGCGCGTGTCGTTTGGCTCCACCATCACCGACAACGTGGTTACCTACGTCACCCAGCTCGATGTGGCCAACGACGACCTGAGCCTGCGCCCGGGCATGACCGCCACCAGCACCATCGTGGCGGTGGAGCGCAAAGACGTGCTGCTGGTACCCAACACGGCGTTACGCTTTTCGCCCCAGAGCGGCGACGCAGCCAAACCGGGCAACAACATCATGAACAGTGTCATGCCACGCCTACCACGCGTGGCCAAAAAAGCATCTGGCGGTGCCACCAGGCAAGTCTGGGTGTTGCGTGACGGCGCGCCAGTGGCCGTCAACGTCACGCCCGGCATCAGCGACGGGCGCATGACCGAAATCACCGGCGGTGACCTCACCGAGGGCATGGCGGTGATCACCGAACAACGCACGGGCAGCGCCGCCAGTAAACCATGAGCGCGCCACCGCTGATAGAACTCAAGGCCGTCACCAAAACCTACGGCCAGGGCGCTACCGCCTTGCAGGCGCTCAAGGGTGTCGATCTGCGCATCGACGCGGGTGATTTTGTCGCCATCATGGGCCCCAGCGGCTCGGGCAAATCCACCGCCATGAACACGCTGGGCTGTCTGGATACGCCCACCACGGGTGAGTATTTGTTCAACGGCTTGCATGTGGAAACGCTCAGCCGGGATCAGCGCGCGCTGTTGCGTCGACGCTACCTGGGTTTTGTGTTCCAGGGTTTCAACCTGCTGGCGCGCACCAGCGCACAAGAAAACGTCGAGCTGCCCCTGCTGTACCGGGGTGAACCGGCCAAACAGCGCCACGCGGCGGCCAAAAAAGCGCTCGCCTCGGTCGGGCTGGCGGGCTGGGAGCACCACACCCCGGCGGAGCTCTCGGGTGGCCAGCAGCAGCGCGTGGCCATTGCGCGCGCCATCGTCACCGAACCCGCCGTGCTGCTGGCCGACGAGCCCACCGGCAACCTCGACACCCAGCGCAGCCATGAAATCATGGGCCTGCTCTGGCAGCTCAATATTGAGCACGGCATCACCGTGCTGATGGTCACGCACGAGGCCGACATGGCGCAGTACGCCAAGCGCATCGTGCATTTTGTCGATGGCGTGGTGGACAGCGACACGCGCAACCCGCATCCGGCCGCACTGCGGGCGCAGGAGGCCAGCCATGTGGCTTAACACCCTGCTGCTGGCGCTGCGCTCGATCCGGCGCAACCTGATGCGCTCGTTTTTGACCATCCTGGGCATCGTGATCGGTGTCAGTGCCGTCATCACCATGGTCACGGTGGGCAACGGCGCCACGCTGGCGATCCAGAACCAGATTTCCGGCCTGGGCACCAACCTGCTACAGGTGCGCCCGGGGCAGCGCATGATGGGTGGCGCCGGCGGTGCCCCGCCGTTCAAAGAGGTGGATGCACAGGTGGTGGCCAGCCAGGTCGGCGGCATCACTGCCGTGGCCCCCGAAGCCCGCAGTGGTGCCACCATCGTGCTCGATGGCCGCAACTGGAGCAGCAGCGTCATCGGCAGCACCGGCGAGTGGCTGTTTACCGGCAACTGGAAGGTGGCCGACGGGCGTGAATTCACGCTCGAAGAACAGGTCGCCGGCGCTGCGGTGTGCCTGATTGGCGAAACGGTGCGGCGCGAGCTGTTTGGCAGTCAACTGGCGGTGGGTGCGTCGATCCGCGTCAAGCAAATCAGTTGCGAAGTGATTGGTGTGCTCGCGTCCAAAGGCCAGGGCGCGTTCGGCAACGACCAGGACGACCTGGTGATGATGCCGCTGCACACGCTGCAGCGGCGCATTACCGGCAACACGCGCGTCAACACCCTGCTGGTGTCGATGCAGGACGGTGCCGACCCCGAACGCGTCAAGGCGGGCATCACGCAACTGCTGCGCGAGCGGCGCAAGTTGGCAGAGAGCGATGAAGACAACTTCAACGTGCTCGACACCAAGCAATTGGGCGAGGCCTTTTCCAGCACCACCAAGGTGATGACCATGCTGCTGGGTGCGGTGGCGGCGGTGAGCCTGCTGGTGGGCGGCATCGGCATCATGAACATCATGCTGGTGAGCGTCACCGAGCGCACGCGTGAGATCGGCCTGCGCCTGGCCATTGGCGCGCTCGAAGGCGAAGTGTTGCTGCAGTTTTTGATAGAAGCAGTCGTGCTGGCGGCCATTGGCGGGCTCATCGGCCTGCTGCTGGCGCTGGGGGCCTCGATTGGCCTGGCGCGCGTGATGGACGTGCCGTTTGTGTTCAGCCCCAGCATCAACCTGATGGCGTTTGCGTTTTCGGCCGGCATTGGCGTACTGTTTGGCTACTTTCCGGCGCGCCGGGCGGCCCGTCTGGACCCGATCGAGGCACTACGGCACGAGTAAGCTACGCAGCAAACATCCCCCCACGCTGTTGCAAATCGAAAGTTCGACTTTCGATTTGCAAGCTGTGACAAGGCTGGCCTACTCCGGCTGATTGCGCATCCAGTCGGCCGTCTGGGCGAACGAATGCTTGAGGTTGGTGCGCAGCGGCTCGGGCACGGCCACTTCATCCATGGCCTGCTGCATGCACGCCAGCCACTGGTCACGCTCGACTATGCCAATTTTGTAGGGCATGTGGCGTTGGCGCAAACGCGGGTGGCCAAAGCGCTCTATGTAATGCTGCGGGCCACCAAGCCAACCGCACAAAAACCAGAACAGTTTTTGCCGCGCGTCTTCCAGGCTGGGCGCATGCACGGCGCGCAGTTGCGCGTAGCCCGGCTCCAGGTCCATCAGGTCGTAAAAGCGCTCTACCAGCGCGCGCACCTGAGCCTCGCCGCCGATTTTCTCAAACGGGGTCTGGGTGCTGGATGGTTCTTCAATCTTCATGATCAAATTGGCTTATAGCCCTTATCAATAAAGCGCAAGCCGCTACAAATTTAATATCTATCAAAGCGATGCACCAAACTGCCGGGCGTTCAGGGTACCGCGCCAGTCGCCGTCAAACACCAAGTCGCACTGTACCGACTGCGCCTGCCCCACCAGCTCCAAGCCACCCACGCGCGCCAGCGACGCATCGGCAAACGCTTGTGTGAGGCGCTCCAGCAAGGCCTGTTTGTACATCGTGTCGTTGGCCCCGGCCAGTTGCAGGCCCTTGGTTTCCAGCACCACCAGTTTGGCCGCGCCGCCCTGCCCTGCATCGCCCAGGCGGGCAAAGACAAAGTCTGGATAGACCTTGTTGCGCTTCCAGCCCTGCAAGCCGTATTGCGATTTGGCCACGTTGCGGTGCCACCACTGCAGCGCCGCCTGGCTGTCCAGGTAGCAGGCCACGTCGCGCTCCAGGCCACTGTCGGTCAGGGCCGTGATCACCGGTTCAAACAGGCTCTTTTCCAGCAAACGACCATCGTCGCGCGTCAGCGGTTGCGGTTTGCCCGACAGGGCCAGCGTGAATTCGGTGGGAATTTCAAAGTCGCACGCATCGGCGCGCAGCCTGAACTCGATCTGCCCACTGGCCACGCCCGCATCAAACACCGCTTGCGCCAGCCGGTCGCGCTCGGCCTCCAGGTCGATGCGCAGCCGCTCCAGCAGCGACGCACTGCTGGCGGCGATGGCGCGTTCGTCAAAGCGCTGCAGCAGCCGTGCGCACACCGCATCGACCCAGCCCCAGAGCCACCAGGCGTTGGAGGCAATGTCCAGCAAGCCGCGCACCAGCCGGGGGCGATCCAGCCTCAAATCGGTCGCACCCGCCTCAAAACGTGGCACCGCCTGGGGATGCGCCAGCACGTCCAGCCCCACCTGCAATTGCGTACCCATCGCGCCGAATCCAGCCACGGCCGCGCTCAGCGCATCCGGTGCCCAGTCGCGCGCCAGCGCATCGGTTTGCACGCCCGACCAATCCACTTGCGACAGGATGTCGCTGTCGTACTGAAGCTCGCGCCGCTGTGCCACTGCGCCACCGACCCTATTGAAAGCCTCGACCCAGGTCACGCGCGGCAAAAAAATGCGCAGCGATACCAACGCAGCGCGGCGCTTGAAGGTGACCGGCTTGGGTGCCGCCGGGTCGGATTCAGCCCCGTACACCGCCAGCGCCAAATCACCCATGCCTTCAGTCTCCAGCGACTGCTTGATGGCCGTGATGACTGCGCCGGTTTTGGCGTCAAAACACAGCACGTAGCAAGCATCCAGCGCGGCACGGCCAGTTTTGGCCACGTGCGGCAGGCGCAAAATGCGCCCCACCAATTGCGTCATGGCGCGCACTTCTTTACCCGCCGCCAGCGCGCACAGCACGTAGGCAAACGGGCAGTCCCAGCCCTCTTGCAGCGCCTGTTTGGTGATGATGGCGCGAACCTCGCACGTGGGACTCAACAGGTCCAGGTTCTCGGGCGCTTTGAGTTCATCCTTGTCCGAGGTTTTGATCGCAATCTGCGCCTCGGTCATACCCAATTGCAACAGAAAAGCCTTGGCATCTTCGGCGTGGATAAAGCCGCTCTCACGCTGATCTTTGCCCGTGCGTTCCACCTGCACCAGCAAAATCGGGCGGATGTAGCGGTTGGTCTCAGCCTGCAAAGCAGCGGCCTCTTGCGCCAGGCCGTTGAGCCGCTGCACGCTGGCGGCCAGGCAGCTTTGCCAATCCGCCCAGGGGCGCAAATCCACGTTGATCGGCAACTTGATCATCTCGGCGGCTTCCAGGTCGGTGCCGCGCACATCCACCAGAATGTTCGAGCCCGACACGGCTTTGCCCGTTTTGTCCGAGCCAATGCGCGGCGTAGCGGAAAGCTCCAGCATAAAGCACGGGTTAAAGCCGTCGAGCGTGCGCAGCGCGTTCTCTGAATACGCGTGGTGGCCCTCGTCAATCACCACCATCGGCTGCACCATCCGCAGCACATTGCCCAGCGAGCTTTTGACAATGCTGCCCTTGGTCGCGCGCGCCTGTTCCTGACTGATGCCCCACGAGGTGTAAGCGTCCAGATTGGGCACGGCTTGCAGCAGTTGCCAATGCGCCTCAATGTCATCCTCACGCGGGGTAAAACCCAGCACGTTGCCCCGGTCACGAAAGGCCTTGAGCTTCTTTTGCGCCTCATCACGGCGTGCGGCAGCCTGCAACATCAGCAGCAGCACGCACAGGTGGCTATCGACATCCAGCCGCGTCAGGGGCGAGTCTTTTTCCAGAATCTTGACGCGCCCGGCGCCCGCAGTGTTGAGCATCTGGCGGTACGGGTGGTCGCGGTTGGCCAGCATCTTCAGGGTTTGGCGGTAAATGGCCTCGTTGGGCACGATCCACAGCACCAGCCCGGTGTGGCGATGCAGGTAGCTGGAGAACACCCGCCCCACACTGGCCGCAGCCAGCAGTGTTTTGCCGCCACCGGTGGGGACTTTCAGGCACACATTCGGTATGGCGCGCCCGGCCCCGTCAAAGCGGCTGGAATGCGGCTGCTTGGCAAACGCGGGGGGCAGCAGGCCCTGAGTCTTCAGGGTGGCCCAGGTTTTTTTGGGGAAGTCGGAGGCCTCATGCAGCAAATCCGCTGTGTTTTCCATAGCACGCAGCGCTTGCACTATGGGCACTGACTGGGCTTTTTGTTGTTGGAGTTCGGCCAGATATTGATCCAGTTGCCCCAGCACCTGGGTCTGAAAGTCTTTGAGTTGTGTGGTGGCCAGTGCCGGTGCTTGCACGGCGTGGCGGCGCGGCTGCCAGAAGATTTTGCGGTCGCGCTCGATGCGCTGGCGAAATTCTGTGTTGATCGGCTTGTCCAAGCTGACCAAGTCTGTGCGGTAAATCAGCTCCAGTTCTTCCAAAGCACCCGACAAGCGCCACGGTTGGTCTGGGTCTTGCCACTCTACCGCCAAATCGATATCGGACGCCGGGCGATGGTCACCGCGCGCCCGGGAACCATACAGCCACACCCGCGCCAAGCCCGGCGTGTTGTCGAACAAGTTTTGCAAGCGGGCGTAGGCGTTTGGCGCAATGCCAAACGGCCAGTCTTGGGCATCGGCGGGCTGGGTCACAGCGCGTCAACCTTCCGTTTGAACGCTTCAAAGGCGGGTACGGCTTGACTGCGAATAAACGCCGCCACAGCAACCGCCTTGTCCTCGTTGTAGGTGTGGCTGGTTTCATCGCGTGCCTCCTTGATGTCTTCCCACAACTTGGGATCCGCAATCAACTCGCAGCGAAAGGCCGCAGCAAGGATGGGCTTTTGCATTTCAAGCACTTTTTCGCCCTGATCACGCAGCCAGTAATACATGCACTTCCAGGCCAGCTCGTAGGTGAACTCAAAACGCTGGATCAGGCTGTCGCGAATGATGTCGGTCTCGTCCAGTGCCATCACTTCATGCAACCGATCCAGCGCGCGGTTGTATTGCGTGCGGGCGATTTCAAAACGGTCACTGTTAGACATGCTCACCCCTCCCGGTACAAGGCAAACGGCAGCGGGCAATAGTCCACGCCGTATTCCAGCAACTGCTTGTTGCTCAGGTATTTGGCGGGCGCAAACACCAGGTGTCGCTTTGTCGGTAGCGTCTGTTTACTATCATTGATAGAGCTGTTTGCGCTTGCTGCATAAGCGCTAGAGCCTGATTTGTCATGTAACTTTCCCCAGTCTGCAAAAGCCTTGACGCGGCTTAGCGTTAGCGCGGCCTCGGGCGATTTGAGGAACAGCAGGTCGGGCTGGTAGATGAGCCAGACGTGCGCGTCTTGCGCTTCGCCCAAGTAGAACGGCGGTGCGTCTTTGGGCGCGGGCAACAGCGTGCCGCCGGTGGCGGTGTGGAACAGCCAGGCACCCAGCGCGTCGAAACTGGGCAGCGATTCGCCCGAGAGCAGCTTTTCAATGTCCAGCGGTTCACCCAGCGTGCAGTAGGTGAACTCGCCACCCAAGCCTTCGACCCGCTCTGAGATGCGCTTTTCGCCTTCGACCTTGAGGATGCCGTCTTTGAGCTCGACGTTGAGTTTGTGAAAGCGCTTTTGCTTGGCGGTTGGCTGGGCGGTGTGGGTTGATGAGCTCGTGTCAGTGGAACCCGCCGGGAGGCCAGGTGACATCTCGCTCGCGCGCTGCTGGGTGTGGTCCGCTGGACGATTGGGCGCCAGCGGGTTCTGCTGCGTGTCCCCCGAGCGCTGCGCGCTCTCCTCCTTTACCTCCGCAGAACGCCCTGCCGCCCAACCGCCCAGCTCCATCTGCGGTGACTCGTCGGCAAAACCTTCTTTGACCTTGATGGCTTCGATTTTGGCCAGCCACTCATTCGCTTTTTTGAACTGGGTGAAGTTGATTTTTTCTTCCAGCAGCGTCTCGCGTTGCGTGCCCACCCAGGCGTAACCCTTGATGGCGCGGCGCACCCGCTCGGCGGTGAGCTTGTCGGCATAAGGCTCACCCTCGATCAGGATGAATTTGCGGTGGCCGTTATCTTTGGCGTTGGCTTTGAGCACGGCGTGTGCGGTGGTTCCGCTGCCGGCGAAGCTGTCGAGGATGAGGGAGTCGGGTTCGCTGGCCAGTTCCAGAATACGCTCGATCAACGCCACCGGCTTGGGCGTGATGGTGCTTTCCTGGTCTTTCAGTACACCCATTTCCAGCAGCGTTTTTTTGGCATCCTGGGTGTGGCCCACTTCATCGTAAAACCAAAGGGTTTGGGGGGTGCGGCCTTGTTTGACATCGGTAAGGTAGCGCTTCAACCGAGGTTGGTTCCCACCATCTTCACCCCACCAAATCCGCCCCTCCTTGCCCATCTGAAGGAACTTTTCCTTCTTGACACGCCAATAGGTGCCAGGCGGTGGGCCTTCAATTACTCGACCACTCGGGCAAGTGATCGAATAGGTTCCCTCGCTGTAATAGTTGCGTGCTGACAAATCACCCGAAGTCCAAGGCCCACGCGGGTCGTTATCGGTGTTCGTAAAGCGATCGTCCATTTCCTGCGTTCGCTCCAGCAGGTTTGGCCGCCACAACTTTTTGTCTTTGGCGTAGATCAGGATGTAATCATGGTCCTCGCTAAAAAACTGTGCGGTGTTCTTGGGCGAAAAATTCTTTTGCCAAACACACGTCGCCACAAAGTTATCCGCGCCAAAAATCTCGTCCAGAATGTCGCGCGCGTGGTGCACCTCGTTGTCATCGAGCGTGATCCAGATCGAGCCGCGCTCCGACAGCAGCTCGCGCAGCAATACCAGCCGCGGCCACATCATGCACAGCCATTTGTCGTGGCGCAGCATGTCTTCACCGTCCACTGGGTTGGTGGACAGCCACTCTTTCATGATCGGGCTGTTCACACCGTCGCTGTAGCACCAGCCTTCGTTGCCGGTGTTGTACGGCGGGTCGATAAACACCAGATCGACTGCATTGGCGTAGCGTGGCAGCAAACTTTTCAGCGCGTGCAGGTTGTCGCCGTGGATGATCAGGTTGCTGGCCAGATCGCCCGGGCCAATGCCTTTGACCGCGTCCACCAACAGCGGCCGGTACGGCACACTCAGGTGGTGGTTATAGACGTACTCTTTTCCCTTGAAGACAAGTTCTGGCATGACGATGGGCAACGCGGGTGGGTGGAGCCAAGACGGCGTATCAGTTTAGCAGGGGTGCGCATCAGGAGACGCAGCAACCCTTATATGCTTTTTAGGCCTCTAGCCCTTGTTTTAAAAGGGCAAGCAGCTACTACATTCATAGTCGTTCAACCACCCGTCACTGCGCCGCCGCGCGCAGCGTTTGCACCACCGGGCGCGTCAACACCTCTCGCAGGCCCCACCAGCCCGCCGCCAGCGCCAGCACCGCACCGGCCAACGCGCCCAGCAGAGGTACCCACAGCGACAGCGCCCAGTCAAAGTTGAACACGTATCTGGCCAGCGCCCAGCCCAGCGCGCTGGCCACCACGCTGGCCAGCAGCCCCGCGAGCAAGCCCACGCCGGCCAGCTCGATGCGTTGTACCTGCCGCAGCAAACTGGCACGTGCACCCACCGCGCGCATGATGGAAAATTCGCGCGCGCGCTCCTCACGCGTGGCGGTCACGGCGGCAAACAGCACCACCAGCCCGGCGGCCAGGGTGAAAGCAAACAAAAATTCCACCGCGCCAATGACCTGATCCAGCACGCGTTGAATCTGGCCGATGGTGGCCGTCATGTCCACGCTGGTGATGTTGGGAAACTGGCGCACCAGCGCCGCATCAAACCCGGGCGTTACGGGGGCCTTGAAAGCGCTCATGTAGGTGGCGGGTACGCCGTCCAACCGCGCCACCGGGTACATGGCAAAAAAGTTGGCACGCAGCGAGCCCCAGTCCACCTTGCGCATTGAGGTTATGGTGGAAACCACCGGCAGTCCGCCCACGTCAAACGTGAGCCGGTCGCCCAGCGCCAGCCCCAGCGTTTGGGCAATGCCTTCTTCCATGCTGATGCCCCCCGCCTCGTTGGCTTGCCAGCGGCCCGCCACCACCACGTTTTGCTCGGGCAACTGCGCACTGTGCGACAGGTTGAACTCACGGTTGACCAAGCGGCGCGCACGTTCGTCGGCATAGTCTTCGGGGTTGACGGCGGCATCGTTTACCGCCACCAGTCGGCCGCGGATCGTCGGGAACCAGTCAAACTTGGCCACACCTGCGTCACGCAGTGCGTGTTGAAAGGCATCGCCCTGCTCGGGCATGACGTTGATGACAAAACGGTTGGGCGCGTCGGCGGGCGTGGCAGCGCGCCAACTGGCCACCAGGTCGGTGCGCAACAGCACCAGCAGCACCAATGCCAGCAAGCCCAGCGCCAGGCTGCTGACCTGCACCACCGCAAAGGCTGGCCGAGCCGCCATCTGACGCGTGGCCAGCACCAGCGCGGTGGGGGCGGTGGCATCGTTCACCAGCGCGCGCAAGCCCTTGACCGCCAGCCAGCTCAAGACAGCGAATAAGACCGTGGCGGCGGCAAAGCCACCCACCGCAATCAGGCCCAGTTTGACATCGCTGCTGGCGGCCATGAGCAGCGCGGCAAAGCCCAGTAGCCCAACGCCCAGCACGGTGAGCGAGGCGGGTTTCAGGCCACCGACGTCGCGGCGGATCACGCGCAACGGCGGCACTTGCGCCAATTGCAGCACCGGTGGCAGACCAAAGGCCAGCAACAGCGTCAGGCCCATGCCCAGGCCAAACAGCACCGGCCAGATGCCCGGAGCGGGCAAGCTGGCATCGACCAACCCGGCCAGCAGCGCCACAAAACCGTAATGCACGGCAAAGCCCAACGCCACCCCGGCAGCACTGGCCAATAGCCCGACCAGCACAAATTCAAGGCTGTACGCGCCAGCGATGGTGCGCTGCGCCAGCCCCAGCACGCGCAGCATGGCGCAGTCGTCCAGATGGCTGGCCGCAAAACCACGCGCGGCCAGCGCCACCGCCACCGCGCTGAGCAGCGCCGCCAGCAGCGCCACCAGGTTCAGAAATTTTTCCGCCCGCTCTAACGTGGTGCCCAGCTCGGGGCGGCCGCCTTGCAAGGCTTCAACCCGCGTGCCGCGCACCGCGTGCGACTGCACTTGCGCCTGCGCCCAATCGACAAACGCCTGCACCGCCTGCTCTTTCCCCGCCACCGCCAGACGGTAGCGCAAGCGGCTGGCGGGTTGCACCAGGCCGGTGGCAGCGATGTCAGCCATATTCATCATGACGCGCGGTGAAAAGTTCATGAAACCTGCACCGCGATCGGGCTCGTTGACCAACACCTGGTCAATGTGCAGGCGGCTGTCGCCCAGCAACAGCGCGTCACCCACCCGCAGGTTCAGGCTCTCCAGCACAGCAGCCTCTACCCAGACCTGGCCTGGCGGCGGCACGGCGCGCACGCTGGTTTCAGGTGCACCCGCCTCGGCACTGGCGCTCAAACGCAACTGGCCACGCAGTGGGTAGCCCGCCTCCACCGCCTTCAACGCCACCAGTTTGATTTGTCCGCCCTGCGCATCCGGCGCACGCGCCATGGTCGGGAAAGTGAGGTTTTGCGCCTGTTGCAGGCCCAGCGTGCGCGCCTGTTCCATAAAGGCGGCAGGAACGGGAGAGTCGCTCACCACCACCGCGTCGCCGCCGAGCAGCTGGCGTGCGTCGCGCTGCAAGCCACCCTTGAGCCGATCGGCAAAAAAGCCCACCGCCGTGAGCGCCGCCACCGCCAGCGTTACCGCCACCATCAACAGCCGCAATTCACCCGCGCGCAGGTCACGCGTCAGGCTGCGCCAGCCCAGCTTCAAGAAAGAGATTTGCATGGGGTAACGATACCGCAGATGGGTGTTTTGTGAGCTGGATGGCGCCTGTCAGCCCCTTTGGAGGCTGGGGAAAGTGGATTGGACGCAGACTGTGCGACTAGTGGTAGCGCCAGCGCAGTGGCTGGCTTTCGCGGTTGACGATTTCTGGTACCCCAGTATGAGGAGGCCGCGAAAGGCTGCCGCTGCGCGGGATAAAGCTCAAACGGTGTCAACCACCCGCGCCGCCGCGTTCCCTGCCAACTCCGGCTGCAACTGCAAGCGCTCCACCCCGCTGTAGCACAAAAAGCGTTTGTTGGTAGCCCGCCCGATGGCGCAAAGGCCCAGGCGCTGCGCCACCTCCAGCCCCATGTGCGTGATGCCGCTGCGTGAAACGACAATCGGTACGCCCATCTGCGCGGACTTGATGACCATCTCACTGGTCAGGCGACCGGTGGTGTAGAACACCTTGTCTGCGCCCAGCATCTTTTCATCCTGCATCCACATCCACCCGGCAATGGTGTCCAGCGCGTTGTGGCGGCCCACATCCTCGATGAACACCAGCATCTGCGCGCCCTTGAACAAGGCGCAGCCGTGCACCGAGCCAGACGATTTGTAGGTGGTTTCCTGCAAGCGGATGGCGTTGACGATGCCGTACAACTCGGTCTGCGTCAGGGTGGCGGGTGGCAACTCGATACTGTCCACCTCGGCCATCAGGTCGCCAAACACACTGCCCTGGCCGCAACCAGTGGTGACGACGCGTTTGGCGGTGCGCGCTTCAATGTCCGAGATACCCTGGCGCGTCTTGACAGCGGCTGCACCGACGTCCCAGTCAACGGTGATCGAATCCACCTCATCGACTGTGGCCACCAGGCGCTGGTTGCGCAAGAAACCCAGCACCAGCAGCTCGGGCTGCGCGCCCAGCGTCATCAAGGTGACCAGCTCACGCCTATCAACATAAACGGTTAGTGCCCGCTCGGCAGGAATAGAGACGGTTTCAGACGCACCAAACTCGTTGATGACGGTCACAGCGCGGGTCAGGGGCGCGCGAGCCTGGGTCAGATGGGGCAGCAAACGGCTCAGGGCTTTTTCGCAGCCGCAACCGCTGCAGGAGCTGCTGGTGCCGCCGCAGCGGCGGCTGTAACCGCAGTGGGCGCATAGACAAAAGGCCCCGGGTCAGCACAGACACCGGGTGCAGGTGCGGCGCCCTTGGCCGCCGGTTTGGCCACCGGCGTTTTTTTGTAATGCGCCACCACCCGGTCTTGCGCCAGGCACAACTTGTAAGCACCCACTTTGCCAGTCCAGGCTGCCTTGGCTTTGGCTTCATCGGCCTTGGCTTTGGCCTCGTCAGAAGGCGCGGGCAACTTGGCCAGCGCCACCGAGCCGAACAACGCCAGCACGGATGCGGCGCACAGGGTTTTGATCATCGTTGTCATGAAGGTCTCTCCAAATCTCACACCTGAACCGGTTTGCCAGTCGTTGCGGTGGCTCCAGCCGCTGGCACAGAGCGCTGCGCAGGAATACGACCGTCCTTGATGTCGTTGTACCACAACTCATGATGCGCTTTCGCCCAGCCCTCATCGACATAGCCGGTGCGCATGCCTTCATAGGCGTCCTTGGTACCGAGCGTGCCCATGTAGATGTGGCCCATGAACATGCACATCATGCCCACGTTGGACACCGCGTGAACCATCAACGCAATCTGCATATTGGCACGGCTGTAGTCGGCCACCGGCAGCAGGTGGTTCAGGAACAAGCCGGTGAATACGGCGATCAACCCCAGCACAAACACGCCACCCCAATAAGTCACTTTCTCACCGCCATTGAAGCGACCGGACATGATCTCTTTGCCCTCGATCAGACCACCCCCTTTCAGGAACCATTCCAGATCGCCCTTGGCCGGCAGGTTGTCGCGGAAAAAGGTCACGATCACCACCAACAGCGAAACGGTAAACAGCGGGCCGGCAAAGTTATGTGCATTCTTCAAAACGTAGGCCAGCCAGCCAAACAAGGTTTGTCCCAGCACCGGTTCCAGGAAGAACTTGCCAAACGCCATCACAATGCCAGAGATCGCCAGCACACTGAACGCCACGGCATTGGTCCAGTGGGCCGAACGCTCAAACGGCGTGAAGCGTTCCACCAGGCGGCCGGTGTATTCCTCATGCGCCACCATCGGTCCAATACGCCAGTGAAACACCCCAATGGCCAGCAGCACAATCAACAGCAGCGAGCCACCATAGGGAATGATCCAATTG
>PCUV01000032.1:45278-194933 GCA_002786915.1 Comamonadaceae bacterium CG12_big_fil_rev_8_21_14_0_65_59_15
TCAGGCGCCTGGGTCACCGGCAGGCTGCTGTAGCCCGCCACCCCCGAGCCCACCTGCCGCCACATGGGCGCGTTGTTGCCGGGTTGCACTTTGGCGCGCTCACCATTGGTTTGGCTGGCATAACCGGGCTCGGTACTGGCATCGGGCTTGACATCGGCAATGTTCTGGCTCTGGATGCCTGGCATGGCTGCTGCAGGCGCGGGTGTTGGCGCAGCAGCGCCCTGCGCCCAGGCTCCAGCGCTGCACAGCAACAACGCACAGGCCAAGCCAGTGACTTTTAAAAAGGCGTTTTTCATGCGGCCTCCGGCTCAGTTCATGCGGGTGTAGTCGTTCATGCCGTACTGCGCACGTGCCTTCTGGTGCGACTCCCAGCTGGCCTTGTCGCCAGGCTTCCAGTCGGGGTTGGCAAACGCCTTGCCCGTGCCGGCATAAGCCGGTGCGTCGTGCGTGTTGGTTTGCAGGGTCTGCGGTTTGTCGCCGCAAGCGCTCAGAGCCGCGATGGTGGTCAAAACAAAAAATACGCGTTTCATGATTTGGCTCCTTCAGCGGCGGGTTGACCGGCTTGCTTGGAGCCATAGGCCGTGCCCCAGCCCCAGACCTCCGCGCCCTTGCCACGGCGCAACACGCGGTTACGGAAAATGTCGGCCACCACGTCGCCGTCACCGGCCAGCAGCGCCTTGGTCGAGCACATTTCGGCACAAACGGGTAACTTGCCTTCGGCCAGGCGGTTGCGGCCGTATTTTTCAAACTCGGCCTGGCTGCCGTTGTCTTCCGGCCCACCGGCGCAGAAGGTGCACTTGTCCATCTTGCCGCGCACGCCAAACGTGCCACTGCTGGGAAACTGCGGCGCGCCAAACGGACAAGCGTAGGCACAGTAGCCACAGCCGATGCACACGTCCTTGTCGTGCAGCACCACGCCTTCGTCGGTGCGGTAAAAGCAATTCACCGGGCACACCGCCATGCAAGGCGCATCACTGCAATGCATGCAGGCCACAGAGATCGATTTTTCACCCGGCACACCATCGTTTAAGGTGACCACACGGCGGCGGTTCACGCCCCACGGGACTTCGTGCTCGTTCTTGCAAGCGGTGACGCAACCGTTGCACTCAATGCAACGTTCTGCGTCGCAAACAAATTTCATGCGTGCCATGGTTATGCCCTCTCAACGTTGCAAATGGTGGTCTTGGTTTCTTGCATCATGGTCACACTGTCGTAACCGTAGGTGGTGCTGGTATTGATGGCCTCACCCCGTACCACTGGAGCGGCACCGTTGGGGTAATACGCCAGCATGTCAGCCCCTTGCCAACGCCCCGAAAAGTGAAACGGCATGAACACCGTGTCGGGACCGACGCGCTCGGTCACCAGTGCCTGCACATTCAGCCGTGCGCCTGTGGGGGTGGAGACCCAGGCGCGCTCACCATTGCGAATGCCCTTGGCAGCTGCCACCTTGGGGTTGATTTCAATGAACATCTCTTGTTGCAGCTCGGCCAGCCATGGATTGGAGCGGGTTTCCTCGCCACCCCCTTCGTACTCGGTCAAGCGCCCCGAGGTCATGATGTACGGGAACTTCTCATGCACTTTGTCGGCCATGTTTTTGTCTTGCACCGTCTTGTACAAGGTAGGCAAACGCCAGAAAGCCTTTTTATCGTCGTGCGTCGGGTACTTGGCCACCAGATCAGGGCGAATGCCGTACAGCGGCTCGCGATGTTTGGGGATCGCATCGGGAAAGTTCCACACCACCGCGCGCGCCTTGGCGTTGCCAAACACGTGGCAGCCATGCACCTTGAGCACCACGCGCTGAATACCGCCTGAGAGGTCGGTCTTCCAGTTCTTGCCTTCGGCCGCTTTCTTTTCGTCTTCGGTCAGCTCGTCCCACCAGCCCAATTTCTTGAGCAGCACGTGGTCAAACTCGGGGTAGCCGGTCGTGATGTCGGCGCCGAGCGAATGCGAGCCGTCTTCAGCCAGCAGATTCACGCCGTCTTTTTCCACACCAAAGTTGGCGCGGAAGTTGCCGCCACCGTCCATCACGTGTTTGCTGGTGTCGTACAGGTTGGGCGAGCCGGGGTGCTTGAGTTCGGGCGTGCCATAGCAAGGCCAAGGCAAGCCAAAGTAATCACCCGTGAGGTCGTAGCCGGTTTCCTTGTCTTTCACCGTGCCCTTGCAGCGCAGCGTCTTGATGTCAAACGCTGCCATGTTGCGCATGTGCGCCTTCAGCCGCTCGGGGCTTTGGCCGGTGTAGCCGATGGTCCAGGTGGCTTTGTTGATCTCACTCAAAATGCTCTCAGGCGTCGGCTCATCCATACCGTTGACCTTTTGCATCTTGTAGTTGACCGACAACTCCTTGCCAAAGCCCAGCTTGTCGGCAAACTGCTGCATGATCATGTGGTCGCTACGGCTTTCCCATAGCGGCTCAATGACTTTTTCACGCCATTGAATGGAGCGGTTGGAGGCCGTCACCGAACCACTGGTTTCGAACTGCGTGCACGCCGGCAGCAGATAGACCGCGCGGTTCGGGTTCAGGTCTTCGGGCTTGCCCGGCATGGCGGCCATGGCGGCGGTGGCACTGGGGTACGGGTCCACCACCACCAGCAGGTCCAGCTTGTCCATGGCGCGCTTCATCTCCAGGCCGCGCGATTGCGAATTGGGGGCATGACCCCAATAGAACACACCGCGCAGATTGCTGTCCTGGTCGATCAGCTCGTTGTTTTCGAGCACGCCATCAATCCAGCGCGACACGGTGATGCCGGGCTTGGTCATCATGGCGGGGCTGGCAAACTGTTTGGCGATCCACTCGTAATCCACGCCCCAGACCTTGGCGTAATGTTTCCAGGAACCTGCGGCAATGCCGTAGTAGCCGGGCAGCGAATCAGGGTTGGGCCCCACGTCGGTGGCGCCCTGCACGTTGTCGTGGCCACGGAAGATGTTGGTGCCGCCGCCGCTCTTGCCCACATTACCCAGCGCCAACTGCAAGATGCACGAGGCGCGCACCATGGCGTTGCCAATGGTGTGCTGCGTCTGGCCCATGCACCACACCAGCGTGCTGGGGCGGTTCTCACTCATCATCTTGGCCACTTTGAAGACTTGTTCTTCCTTGACGCCGCACACTTCTTCAACCTTGTCGGGTGTCCAGTTGGCCATAACCTCGTCACGCACCTTGTCCATGCCATAGACACGGTCGTAGATGTATTGCTTGTCTTCCCAGCCATTCTTGAACACGTGATACAACACGCCAAACAAAAAGGCGATGTCAGAGCCGGAGCGGATGCGCACGTACTCATCGGCCTTGGCCGCCGTGCGGGTAAAGCGCGGGTCCACCACAATCATCTTGGTGCCGGTTTCCTTGGCGTGCAGCATGTGCAGCAGGCTCACCGGGTGCGCCTCGGCGGCGTTGGAGCCGATGTACAACGCGCACTTGCTGTTTTGCATGTCGTTGTACGAGTTGGTCATGGCCCCGTAGCCCCAGGTGTTGGCCACACCGGCCACCGTGGTGCTATGGCAGATGCGCGCCTGGTGGTCGCAGTTGTTGGTGCCCCAGAAACTGACAAACTTGCGCATCAGGTACGACTGTTCGTTGTTGTGCTTGGAGGAACCCACAAAGTACACGCTGTCGGGGCCGCTGGCTTTTTTCAGCTCCAGCATCTTGGCGCTGATCTCGTTCAAGGCGGTGTCCCAGCTGATGCGCTGGTATTTGCCGTTCACCAGCCTCATGGGGTAGCGCAGGCGGAATTCACCATGCCCGTGCTCGCGCAGCGCAGCAC
This sequence comes from Comamonadaceae bacterium CG12_big_fil_rev_8_21_14_0_65_59_15, assembly GCA_002786915.1. GTDB lineage: Bacteria > Pseudomonadota > Gammaproteobacteria > Burkholderiales > Burkholderiaceae_C > Rhodoferax. Next base: position 49,037 of record PCUV01000032.1, read on the forward strand.
CCTTGGCGCAATGCGCACCCAGGTTGATGGGCGAATCAAACACCGGCTCTTGCCGCACCCACACGCCGTTTTCCACCACCGCATCGACCGCGCAACCCACCGAGCAATGCGAGCAAACGGTACGCTTGACCTCGATCTTGCCCTCGCCAACAGCCACACTGCCGGTGGCGGCGTGGGATTTTTTGACCAGCGTGAGCTGCGATGCCGCCAGCCCCACGCCGACACCCAAACCCGAGCGGCGCAAAAACGCACGCCGATCCATGGTAGGCAGCGCCTGGCTCAAGCCGCGGCGCAGGCTGTGCACAAAAGGCGCGTGCGCTACCGCGCCCACACCAGCCGATTTTTTGGTTAACAACATGGCGGTCTCCAGAAAACGAATTCTTTGTGGGTCAGACCACTCGAGAAGCGATGTGCTCTGACCCCAACTGATTAAACATGAGCTGTTTTGTAGTACTGCTGAACGTGCTCGGAAAGCACGTAGCCACCACCGCGTAGTGGCTTGGGTGTGGGCTGCACCTGGGCCTGCGCCACGGACTTGACCGACGGCAACACGCTCACAGCCGCTGCCAGCGCACCCGCCGTACCTGCGCCTGCAAACAAAGTGCGCCGCGACAACCTGGATGGAGAAGACGACATGGATAACACTCCTCGGATACTTATGAAAGCAACAACATAGTTGGCAAGGTGAATTTACCCCTGATCACACTGCAGTCCCATGCGGGTTAACCCGCTATCTTTGCGCGCAAGGGTATTCACTGATGCGCTTGAAAAATAACAAAAACTACATTAGCGGGTCGTTTGACATCACTACAACCGGAGACAACCCCATGAAATTTCCCCCACTCGCCCGCACACTGACCTGTCTGTTGGTCGCCGCACTTCCCGCTACAGCCGCACTGGCCGACAGCATCACGCTCAAGGCGTCGCACCAGTTTCCCGGCGGCAAGGGCGACGTGCGCGACGAAATGGTGCAAATGATTGCGCGCGAAGTGGCCGCCGCCAACGTGGACCTGACCATCAAGGTGTTTCCGGGTGCCAGCCTGGTCAAGGCCAAAGACCAGTGGAAGGCCATGCAAACCGGTCAGATCGACATGACGTCCTTTCCGCTGGACTACGCCTCAGGCATGCATCCGCAATTTGGCGCGACGCTGATGCCAGGCTTGGTCAAAAGCCATGAGCACGCGCAGCGCATCAATGCGTCGCCCTTCATGCAGGACATCAAAGCCATCATCAATCAGGGTGGTGCCATGGTGCTGGCCGACGCCTGGCTGGCCGGAGCTTTTGCGGGCAAGGACAAATGCATCCTGAAGCCGACCGACGCCAACGGCCTGAAGGTGCGCTCGGCGGGCGCCACGTTTGCCCAGATGTGGGCCGGTGCAGGCGCGTCGGTGGTGTCGATTCCGTCCAACGAAGTCTATAACGCCATGCAGCAGGGTGTGATCCAGGCCACAGATACATCCACCGGCAGCTTTGTTTCTTTCAGACTGTATGAGCAGGTCAAGTGCATCACTGCGCCGGGCGACAACGCCATGTGGTTCATGTACGAGCCGGTGCTGATTTCCAAGCGCAGTTGGGACAAACTCAACGACGCACAAAAGAAAGCCTTGACAGCGGCATCCCAAAAGGCCGAGGCTTTTTTCAATGGTGAATCCAAGAAGCTGGACGACAAGATGGTAGATGCGTTCAAAAAGAACAACGTGCAGGTGGCCACCATGACCGAAGCCGACGCCCAAGCCTGGCGTGACGTGGCCAAGCAGACGTCTTACAAAACATTTGCAGAAAAAGTACCCGGGGGCAAAGAGCTGATCGAAAAGGCATTGAGTGTTAAATAAGGAGCAAGTACGCAAACTGCCGCTTTGGGTGCAGGCCGTTTACGCCTGCTCACGCGCGCTGGGTGTTTTTTCTGCCGGGCTGATTGTGTTGGCCGTGGGGGTGGTGTGCCAGATGGTGTTTGTGCGCGCGGTGCTGCATGAGTCGTCCATCTGGCAGACCGAGTTCGCCACCTTTTCCATCCTGGCGGCCACCTTTCTGGGTGCGCCGTACATTTTGCTCACGCGCGGACATATCGGGGTGGACATCCTGCCAATGATGGTGGCAGGGACGCGTCGCCGGGCACTGTATTTTTTGGGCAGCGCCGTGTCACTGGTGTTTTGCGGGCTGTTTTTTTATGCCTCACTGCCCTGGTGGTACGAAACCTTTAACTCCGGGCACACCACGTCGTCGATGTGGCGTGCCCGGCTATGGATTCCGCACCTGAGCGTGCCGGTGGGCCTGGGCTTGCTGTGCCTGCAATACCTGGCGGAGCTCTGGTTGGTGCTCACGCGCCGCGAAGAACCCTACGGACTGACACCCGGAGTCCACCTGTGAGCCCATTGCTGATTGGCGCGCTGGTGTTTGGCGCCACGCTGCTGGTGCTGGCCACCGGCATTCCGATTGCCTTTGGTCTGGGCGCGGTGGCGCTGGGCTTCATGATTATTTTTGATGGTTGGAGCAGCGTGCATTTTGTGCCTGAAACGGTTTTTTCGGGTCTGGACGACTTCACGCTGGTGTCGCTGCCCATGTTCATCATCATGGGCGCAGCGGTGGCTTCTTCCAAAGCTGGCAGCGACCTGTACGAGGCGCTGGCACGGTTGCTGCACAAGGTGCCGGGGTCGCTGGTGATTTCCAACATCGGCGCCTGTGCGCTGTTTTCTGCGCTCACCGGCTCCAGCCCCGCCACCTGCGCGGCCATTGGCAAGATGGGCATCCCCGAGATGCGCAAGCGCGGCTACGACGCCGACCTGGCCACGGGAGCCATCGCTGCGGGGGGCACGCTGGGCATATTGATTCCGCCCAGCGTGACGATGATCCTGTACGGCATTGCTTCTGAAACTTCCATTGGGCGCCTGTTCATCGCCGGGGTGTTGCCCGGTTTGCTGCTGACCACGCTGTTCATGCTGTGGGCTTTGTTTTTGAGCTGGAAACGCGGTACCGTGCTGGTAGACAAAGACCGCATCTACACACTGCGCGAAAAAGTGGAATTGCTGCCCAAACTGCTGCCGTTTATCGCTGTGGTGGTGGGCGTTGTCTATACGCTGTATGGCGGTATTGCCACGCCCTCTGAGGCCGCAGGCGTAGGCGCCATGCTGTGTCTGCTGATGGTGGCTGCCATCTACCGCGTGTGGCGACCGGCTGATATGTGGCGCATCTTGCGCGACGGTCTGCGCGAATCGGGCATGCTGTTGCTGATCATCGGCGCGTCCATCCTGTTCGGCTACATGATGTCACCCTTGCAGGTCACCCAATCGGTGGCACAAGCCATTAGTGACCTGCAGGTGAACCGCTGGATGGTACTGGCCGCCATCAACCTGATGCTGCTGGCCGCAGGCTGCTTTTTGCCCCCGGCGGCCATTATTTTGATGACCACGCCCATCTTGATACCGGTCATTACCGCTGCGGGTTTTGATCCGATCTGGTTTGGCGTGGTGCTGACCATCAACATGGAGCTGGGCCTGATCACGCCGCCGGTGGGGCTGAACCTGTTTGTCATCAACGGCATCAGCCCCGACATTCGCCTGACCACTATCCTGAAAGGGGCCTTTCCGTTCATGCTGTGCATGGTGCTGGCGATCGTCATTTTGTGCGTGTTCCCGCAAATAGCCACCTGGCTGCCCGAGCAGGTGATGGGCTGATCAGCCTCCAGTTTTACATCTTCTGTGCTTGTCTTTTAACGATATCGTGCGTTATTCGCACATGCGCTTCCAGCGCCAGTGCGGCGCGTGCTTCCTGTCGATTGACGGCTGCCAGATAAATCGCTTCATGCTCCTCATGCACATTGCGGTCAGTCACATGGGCGACTGTCAACCTCCAGTTGATGTTGCGATAGCGCTCGCCGTGACGGTACAAAATGGCTAGTAAGTATTTGGTCCAAGGAGAGTCATAGGCCGAAATCAGCGCCTCGTGAAATTTTTTGTTGCGTAGCTCCCATTCCAGCGGCACAGCACCTGGGCCGGTGTTTTCAGTACTGGTCAAGCGTTCGTAACTGGCTGTGAGTGCCAATTCCCAGTCGTCATCACCGCGCCGGATGGACTGACGCAATGCCTCGGTTTCCAGCATCACCCGGGTGTTGGTGACATCTTCCAGATCGGTGAGTGAAATCGGTGCCACCCGAAAGCCACGCTGCCCTTCGGCGCTGACCAGCGCGTCCGAGACCAGTAGCGAGAGCGCTTCGCGCAGGGTGCTGGCACCCACCTGGTACTGGTCTTTGAGGTGTTCCACCCGCAGTTTTTCGCCGGGGGCCAGCTTGCCGCAGATCACATCGCTGCGCAGGCTCAGATAGGCGCGCTCAGCCAGGGTGCGCGGGGTGGTGATGTCGGTGTCGACATGGCTGGCGGTGCGCGGTTTGACGGGGCTCATTGGTGTGTCCTTGGGTCAGGGTGCGTCATCAGGTACTGTGCGGGGTGCCTCCTGGTCACGTTCCAGGCTGCGTTTTTGCCGGTAAGCCAGTTGCGCCCTGCTTAGACCTAGCAGGCGTGCTGCTTGCGACAGGTTGCCGCCAGCCCGAGCCACAGCGTGGTTCAGTACACGGGTTTCGATGTCGTCCAGCGAACTGCCGCTGTCGAGAATGCGTGCGCTCAGGTCGTCGTCTTGTAGGCTGGGCAACTCGGTCAACTGGCCGTTGGCATCAAAACTGGTTTGTGTGGCCTGGGGCCGGTTGGGAAACAGGTGCTCCACTTCAATCATGCTGCCCTGGCACGCAAGAATCACACCACGCTCCACCAAGTTTTCCAGCTCCCGCACATTGCCGGGCCAATCGTGCTGCTCGAGCGCCTGCATGGCGCGTTCGGCAAATCCGGTGACGCGTTTGTCATGAACGCTGCAAAAGCGTGTCAGCATGGCGTTGGCCAGCGCGCTCACGTCGGCCAGGCGCTCGCGCAGCGGCGGCAGGCAGATCGGATACACGTTGAGGCGGTACCACAGGTCCTGCCTGAAACGCCCCTCGCGCACGGCTTTTTCCAGGTCGACATTTGTGGCGGCCACCAGCCGCACATTGACCTGGCGCGTGACCTCAGCCCCCACGCGTTCCACCTCGCTTTCTTGTAACACGCGCAGCAACTTGGCTTGGGCGGGCAGCGGCAGATCGCCCACTTCATCGAGCAGCAAGGTGCCGCCGTGGGCGCGCTCAAAACGGCCTGCGCGGGCGGCGTGGGCTCCGGTGTAAGCGCCTTTTTCAACGCCAAACAGTTCGGCCTCAATCAATTCGGCAGGCAGTGCGGCGCAGTTGACTGCCACAAATGGCGCACTGTAGCGGGGGGACAAGTCATGCAGCGCGCGGGCGAAACGCTCTTTGCCGACACCGGTTTCGCCGGTCAGCAGCACGGTGACCTGGGTTTTAGCGGCCTTTTCCATCAGTGCATAGGCTTGGCGGAACGCGCTGGATTTGCCAATGAGCTGGCTGCTCTGCTGGTCTGGCTCGATGCTGGATTTGAGCGCTTCCACCTGGGACTGGAGTGCCTCCATCTTTCTCATCAGCGAATCGTCGATGAAATACATGCGGTGCGCTTCACCATCGGGCCAGTCCCCGATGGGCTTACCAACGATCATGCAATGCTCGTCGCCGCTGGCGGCGCATTGGGTTTCCTTAAATAAGATCAATTGGCCCATGAACGCGCTTGTGTAGCCGCTGGCATAGCCCAGCAGCACCCAGCAGGCGGGGTGATCCGCCTGGCCAAACTTCTGCCGGTGCGCGTAGGCTTCCCAGGAATGGTCCCAGCGGAACTCTCCGTGGAACTGGCCCGCCTGAACATCAATCATCAATTTGACCGGCGTCACCCTTGCCGCCCCTTCGAGCATATGCAACTGTGGACCAACCAGAAACCGGCTTTCGATGGGGTCGTTGGGCCGCTGCCTGATGGCGTACTCGGCATCGCTTAGGCCACAGGCATAACCCAGGCGCGTAAGGATGCGCCGCGAATGGTCGGCACCCACCGAATTCATCAAATCCTGCCGCAGTGCCGCCAGCGCCGAAGTGTGCATCAACACCATGCGCGTATCGCCCAGCCAGATGGTGCCGCTGTCGGACTCAAACCGCAGCAACCGTCGCAGATCGCGGTCGGGTGGATATTTGTAGGAGGGTGGCATGGCGAATCCTTGGAGATTAAAAATCTCGATATTTATCATCTGAATCTTGAAGTGTAGTGCAGGTGGTGACAGCGACGTACGAATTGCTCAATTGATCAAATGACCTAAATTCACCTGTCTCATATCGTCAAATTTTGGAATTGGCGTTTCAAATTAGTGGCCATGATGACAATGGATTGATGTGTGTCAATCTGCATTTGGGGATCCAGGCATGTCATTTTTTTGGGGTTTACCCTAGAAATCCCGAGATTTATGGCCGTGGCGCGCATTTTGGCAAGCTAGTTGCAAAGGCTTTGGCATCAACGCCTCACACCATGATCAGCCCACAGCCTTTCAATTTTGACAAAAAGTTTGTGCGCATCATCCAGACGCATGCCACCGGCCTGGTGGCGTTTGAGTTTGCGATGGGTGAACCCGAGCTGTTTGTGGAACTGCTTATGAGCCAAGCGGCGTTTGATGAGTTTTGTGTCTCGCACGGCGTGACCCCAACGCAGGGTCACTTGGCGCAAGCACCGAACACGGATACCCAGGAATGGGATTGGAGTCTGCGCGCGGCCCGCGAGCAGCAAATTCGCCACGGCAACAAAGGCTGAACACAGCCCAACCACTTGAGGAGACACCCCTAAATGCAAATCGACCTTCGCACCGTCAACATTGAACCGCTGCGCCAGACCTTTGACCACATTGCCGCACGCATCGGCAACGACAAGGCAGCCTCGCGCTACCTGGAAGCCACCATAGACGTGCAGCCCAATGTCAACTTTCACTACCGGCCCACCTGGGACCCAACGCACGAGATTTTTGACGCGTCGCGCACCGCCATCACCATGAAAGACTGGTACGCCCTCAAAGACCCGCGCCAGTTTTATTACGGCACCTACACCGCGTCCCGCGCCCGCATGCAGGAAACCGCCGAGGCCGATTTTGAGTTTGTTGAGTCACGCGGACTGGATGCCAACTACGACGATGCCGCCCGCCGCACCGCGCTGGACTTTTATGTGCCACTGCGCCACGTGGCCTGGGGTGCCAACATGAATGGTGCATCGATGTGCGCCTACGGTTACGGCACGGCTATCACACAGCCCTGTCTGTACCAGGGTATGGACCAATTAGGTATCGCTCAGTACTTGACCCGGCTGGGCTTGACGCTGGGGGATCAAACGGAAGTTCAGATGGCCAAAAAAGCTTGGCTGGAGCAGCCGCAGTGGCAGGCACTGCGCCGTTTGGTGGAAGACACCTGGGTGGTCAAAGACTGGTTCGAACTGTTTGTGGCACAAAACGTGGCCCTTGACGGCCTGTTATTCGGCCTGGCTTACACCGAGGTGGATCAGGCTTTGAACGAGCGCGCAGGCTCGACTGTGTCATTGCTCACCCGCTTTCAAACCGAGTGGTTTGCCGACAGCAGCAAGTGGGTGGATGCCTGTCTGAAAGTTGCCGCTGCCGAAAACCCGCAAAACAAGGCGCTGTTGCAGCGGTGGCTGGCACATTGGCGCGGCTGTGTAATGACGGCGCTGCAACCGCTTGCCCAGCAAGCCCTTGGTGCGGATGCTGGTACGGCGTTGGCTCGAGTATCAGCCCGACTCGATGCCCGTCTGGCCAAGGTCGGTCTGGTTTCAGCTAACTGAAAGGAACTGCCATGTCCAACGTATTTATCGCCTTTCAGACCAACGAAGATACCCGCAGCATTGTGGAAGCCATCCTGGCTGACAACCCCAACGCCAAGGTCAACCAGCAGCCCGCCATGGTGAAGATTGACGCGCCTGACCAAATTGTGGTGCGCCGAAGCACGGTCGAAGAGCACATGAGTCGCCCGTTTGACTTGCAGGAACTGCACGTCAACCTGATCACGCTCAGCGGCCACATCAATGAAACCGACGATGAGTTCACCCTAAGCTGGTTGCACTGAGTCACAGCCATTCACCCAAACAAGCACAAGACCACTAGGAGACAAGACATGGACATGAAAGTCACCAAAAAGCTCAACTTGAAAGACCGTTACAACCTGCTCACCCGCGATCTGGATTGGACCCCCACCTACCAGGCCGTGCGCGATGTGTACCCTTATCTGGAATACGAAGGCATCAAGATCCACGACTGGAGCAAGTTTGAAGACCCGTTCCGTCTGACGATGGATGCGTATTGGAAGTACCAGGCCGAAAAAGAAAAAAAACTCTACGCCATCATCGACGCGTTCAACCAGAACAACGGCCACCTGCAAGTCACCGATGCGCGATACATCAACTCACTCAAACTGTTCCTTACGGGTGTCTCCCCTCTGGAATACATGGCGCACCGGGGCTTTGCCCACGTGGGTCGCCAGCTTGGCGGTGCCGGGCCGCGTGTGGCCTGCCAGATGCAGGCGCTGGACGAAATCCGCCACTCGCAGACGCAGATTCACTCCATGTCGAACTACAACAAGTTCTACAACGGCATGCAAAACTGGCGCCATCAGCACGACCGCGTGTGGTACCTGTCGGTGCCCAAATCGTTCTTTGACGACGCGATCACCGCTGGCCCGTTCGAGTTCATGGTGTCGATTGGTTTTGCGTTTGAATACGTGCTGACCAACCTGCTGTTTGTGCCGTTCATCTCGGGCGCGGCTTACAACGGCGACATGGCGGCGATGGCGTTCGGTTTCTCGGCCCAAAGTGACGAAGCGCGCCACATGACGCTGGGCCTGGAGATGATCAAGTTCATCCTGGAGCAAGACCCCGACAACCTGCCCATCGTCCAAGCCTGGATCGACAAGTGGTTCTGGCGCGGCTACCGCGTGCTGACGCTGGTGGCGATGATGATGGACTACATGCTGCCCAAACGCGTGATGAGCTGGAAGGAAGCCTGGGAAACGTATGCGGAAGCCAATGGCGGCGCGCTGTTTGCCGATCTGGCGCGCTATGGCATCACCATCCCCAAAGGCTGGGAGCAAGCCTGCAAGGACAAAGATCACCTGTCACACCAAGCCTGGGCCGTGTTCTACAACTACGGTGCCGCCGCGCCGTTTCACACATGGACCCCGTCTGAGTCAGAAATGGAATGGCTGTCTGCCAAGTACCCGGACACCTTCGACAAATACTACCGGCCGCGTTACGAGCATTGGGCCAAAGAGCAAAAAGAAGGCAAGCGGTTTTACAACACCACGCTGCCCATGTTGTGCCAGACCTGCCAGATTCCGATGTTCTTCACCGAGCCGGACGACCCGACCAAGATCGCTTACCGCGAGTCCGACTACAGCGGCATGAAGTACCACTTCTGCTCCGACGGCTGCAAGAGCATTTTTGACAACGAACCCGAAAAATACATCCAGAGCTGGCTGCCGGTGCACCAGATTTACCAGGGCAATTGCTTCACGCCTGAGGCCGACCCCACCGCGCCGGACTTCAACCCGCTGGCTGAAGTGCTTAAGTGGTACCGCATGGAAATGGGCCGCGACAACCTCGACTTTGAAGGCTCACCCGACCAGAAAAACTTCAAGGCGTGGCGCGACCTGGCCACCGGCAACACCTAAAAAAGCAGAAGGAGACCTTTTTATGACCACCAAATCCGTCAGTCCCTACCCGCATCTGCAGCAAGACACCGCGGACAAGTTCCCGGCCCCGCTGCTGTACATCGGCTGGGAAGATCACCTGATGTTCTGCGCGCCGTTTTGTGCGCCCATGCCGCCGACCCTCAAGTTTGGCGACATGTTGGCCGGTGCTTTGCCGGGATTTTTTGGCGCGCATCCTGACTTTGCCAAGATTGACTGGACGCAAGCCCAATGGTTCAAGTCCGGCAAACCCTGGCAGCCCGATGCCGAGAAAACCCTGGCTGAGAACGGCTTGGGTCACAAGGACGTGATCCGCTTTCGCACGCCCGGCTTGACCGGCCTGCAAGGGTCGTGCAGTTGAAACCCAGTGCTCCCGGTTCACTCGGGAGCCGGATTCAATAATTTCGATAGCTGCTAGCCCAATAGATAAAAGGGTTAAAGCCCAATTTCTTATAAATGTCCACGTTGCCACCACCACCCATGAGCTACCAACTCACCATTAAACCCACCGGCCAGGTGCTGGATGTCGAGCCGGGCCAGACCATCCTGGATGCCGCCTTGCGCGCTGGCATTTACCTGCCGCACGCTTGTTGCCACGGCTTGTGTGCCACCTGCAAGGTGGAAGTGACCGACGGTGAGGTGGACCACGGTGCAGCCTCCAACTTTGCTCTGATGGACTATGAACGTGAAGAAGGCAAGTGCCTGGCCTGCTGCGCCACGCTCGAATCCGACGTGACCATCGACGCCGAAATCGACGACGAGCCCGATGCGCGCAATCTGCCGGTGCATGACTACAAAGGCACGGTGTCGCGCATCGTTGACCTGACACCCACCATCAAAGGAATCTGGATCAAACTGGCTGCGGGGCAAAGTCTGGATTTTCAGGCCGGGCAGTACATCAATCTGGTGGTGCCCGGCGAAGAACAGCGCCGGGCGTTCTCCATTGCCAGCGCACCGGCTTCCAGTGACGAGATCGAACTCAACATCCGCCGCGTACCTGGCGGGCGCGCCACCGCCTGGGTACATGACGAGCTGAAAGTGGGCGACGCACTGCGTTTTGCCGGTCCGTATGGCCGCTTTTTTGTGCGCCAGAAGCAGCATGTAGCCGAGAAGTTGCCGTACCTGTTTCTGGCCGGTGGTTCAGGGCTATCGAGCCCGCGCTCGATGATTCTGGATTTGCTGGCGCAAGGTACCACCTTGCCCATCACCCTGGTAAACGGCGCGCGCAACCAGTCCGAGCTATACCACCATATCGAGTTCACGGCGCTGGCCGCGCGACACCCTAACTTCACCTACATACCTGTGCTCTCTGGCGAGCCAGAAGACAGCGACTGGGGTGGCGAACGCGGCTTTGTGCATGACGCTTCCAAGGCGCAGTTTGCCAACGACTTCCGGAGTCGCAAGGCTTACCTGTGCGGCCCACCGCTGATGATTGACGCGTGTATCAACACTCTGATGCAAGGCCGCCTGTTTGAGCGCGATATCTACACGGAAAAATTCATTTCCGCCGCCGATGCCCAGCAGGTGCGCAGTCCACTGTTTCGGAAAATTTAATGCAGTCAATCACATCCAAAAAAGGTATGGATCATTCATCCAAATGGTATTGGACAGTATTGCAGTCAACTTCTAAGCTCCACCTACTTCTTGCGTTCGAAGTAACAGAAGTTCATATTTAAAAAAGGAGACATCGTGAATCATTTTTTCAACTCGACAACTGACCGACGTACTGTCATCAAGACCTTGGCCGCCAGCAGCCTGCTGCCATCGGCCTGGGTGCACGCGGCCGGAAATACCATCAAGATCGGCTATGTCAGCCCGCAAACCGGGCCCTTGGCGATATTTGCAGAGCCTGATGCGTTCACCTTGGCTGAAATGAAAAAAGTCCTCAGTGCAGGGATCAAGGTTGCCGGCAAAACTTACGCAGTCGAATTTGTTGTCAAAGACTCGCAATCAAGTTCCAACCGCGCCGCCGAAGCCGCATCAGAACTGATTCTCAAAGACAAGGTCAATCTCATCGTGGCCGGCTCCACGCCAGCCACCACCAACCCGGTAGCCGATCAATGTGAACTCAACGGCGTGCCCTGCATCACGAATGACACACCCTGGCAGCCGCATTTCTTCGGCCGGGGCGGCAACCCGAAGGTTGGCTTTGAGTGGACGTACCACTTCTTCTGGGGCCTCGAAGACGTGATCGGCGTGTTCACCAATTTGTGGACCCAAATCCCAACGAACAAAGTTGTCGGCTCGCTTTTTCCAAACGATTCAGACGGCAACGCCTGGGGTGATGCCAAGATCGGTTTTCCACCTGTGCTGACGCAAAAAGGCTTCAAGCTCATCGACAAGGGGCGTTTTCAATCGCCAGCGGATGATTTTTCCAGCTACATCGCCGAATTCAAAAAGAACAACGTCGACATCGTGACAGGCGTGCTGCCACCACCCGACTTTGCCAACTTCTGGTCACAGGCAGCGCAGCAAGGATTCAAACCCAAGATCGTGACCGCTGCCAAAGCTACCGAGTTTCCGGCCGCGATCCATTCGTTTGGTCCACGTGCTGAAGGCTTGTCAGTCGAAGTTTGGTGGTCGCCCACTCATCCGTTCAGTTCCAGCCTCAATGGCCAGTCGTCTGCCGCACTGGCTGATGCCTATACAAAAGCCACTGGTCGACCATGGGCCATGCCACTGGCATTCAAACATTCGCTGTTTGAAGTGGCGGTGGATGCCCTCAAGCGCGCCGCCGATCTGCAACCAGAATCAATTCGTAACGCCATTCGTGATACCCACCTGAGCACGATCGTTGGAAACATTGACTTCAAGAAGGGACCGGTCCCCAACGTCGCCAAAACACCGCTGGTGGGGGGGCAGTGGAAGAAAACAGCCAAAGGCTTTGATCTCATAGTGGTGGAAAACAGCCAGGCCCCGATGGTGCCAGTCAAGGCCAAGTTTGATCCACTTAGGTAAGACAAGACGGACCGTCCACACGTGAAGATGCCTGTCATGATGATCAATACCCTTGCCTGAATTTGCGCCATGTCGCTGCTTCAACTTAACCACATCAGCAAAGCCTACGGTGCCCTGACGGTCATCGATGGCATTTCGCTAACAGTGGCAAAAGGCGAGGCTCTGGGCATCATCGGCCCCAATGGCGCGGGAAAGACCACCTTGTTCAACCTGATTGCGGGCAACGTTCAGTCCGATGTCGGCACTGTCAATTTCAAAGATCATGACATTACTGCGCTGGCACCGTCGGCACGCTGCCACCTCGGCATTGGACGCACGTATCAGGTTCCACACCCGTTTGGCGGCATGACGGTGTTTGAAAACGTGCTGGTTGGGGCAACATTTGGTGCCAATCACAGCGAACGCGAAGGCACCAACCTGGCACTGGATACCCTCGATCGCACGGGCCTGCTGCCCAAGGCCAACCGTCTGGCTGGTTCATTGCCGTTGCTTGATCGCAAACGACTGGAGTTGGCACGTGCATTGGCCACACAGCCGGATATGCTGCTGCTCGATGAAATTGCGGGCGGCTTGACCGAGCACGAAGTGGGCGCCCTGATTGAATCAATCCAGGATATTCGTGCCAATGGCACCGCTGTCATCTGGATCGAGCACATTGTTCATGCGTTGCTGGCGGTGGTTGATCGGCTGTTAGTGATCAATTTTGGGAAGGTGCTGACAGAGGGTCAGCCAGCTGAAGTGATGGCTAGTGCACAGGTACAGGAAATCTATCTCGGAGCCGTCGCATGAGTTTGCTGCAAACCATGGGTGTTACGGCCTTTTACGGCGACTTTCAGGCTTTGTACGGCATTGACATGACCGTCGAAGAAGGTGAGACCGTCGCCATCATCGGTGCCAACGGTGCAGGCAAATCGTCGTTCTTGCGCACGCTCACCGGTTTACAGAAAGCACCCCGCGACAGCATTGTGCTTGATGGTCAACCCATTGGCGGACTCGACGCGCATTGCATCGTCGGACACGGTCTGGCACTGGTACCCGAGGGACGTCGTTTGTTCCCCAGCCTAACAGTTGAGGAAAACCTGCTGATCGGCGCTTACTGTGGTCGTCGCGGTCCGTGGCATCTGTCGCGTTTGTATGATCTGTTTCCCATCCTGGGGGAGCGCCGTCACAGCCCAAGCACGGCGCTGTCGGGCGGGCAACAGCAGATGGTTGCCATTGGTCGCGCACTCATGTCGAATCCACGGTTGTTGCTGTGCGATGAGATTTCGCTTGGACTGGCACCGGTGGTCATCAAAGACATCTATGCCGCACTATCCGACATCAAGGCCAACGAAACTGCCGTTTTGGTAGTGGAACAGGATGTCGGGCAGGCCATGAAAGTAGCTGATCGGGTGTTTTGCTTGCAGGAGGGCCGAGTCTCACTGAGTGGACGTTCCAGCGAATTGACACGTGAACAGATTTCGTTCGCGTACTTTGGGATTTAACCCATGGAATGGATCAACACACTTTTACAAGGTCTGCTTCTGGGTGGCCTGTACTCCCTGTTCGCCACCGGGCTGGCGCTATCGTTTGGTGTCATGCGCATCATCAACATCGCGCATGGCGACTTCGCCATTTTGGCGGCATTTGCCGCCATTGCAGTAGTGGAACCGTTGGGCTGGCATCCATTGCTGGTGTTGCTTTTGGTTGTACCGTTGATGGGTGGCTTTGGCTATGTGTTGCAACGCGTGGTGCTCAACCGCACCCTAGGGCACGACATCCTGCCTCCTTTGCTGGTGACGTTTGGCTTGTCCATCATCATCCAAAACCTGTTGCTGGTACTTTTTTCCGCCGATACCCGCAGTTTGCCATCAGGCGAACTCGCTACGGCCAGTCTGGACCTGAGTGTCGATGTCGCTGTCGGTGTCTTGCCGCTGCTGACCATGGCTGTGGCACTGGTGGTGTTGGGGGGCTTGCAGTGGTTGTTTTCGTCCACCGCGCTGGGAAGAGCCTTTCGAGCAGCGTCCGACGATCGGGAAGCCGCGCAGCTCATGGGCATCAACAATCGGCATATCTATGGCCTGGCCATGGCCTTGGCAATGGCCATCGTGGCGGTGGCTGGCATTTTTCTAGCGATGCGCACCAGCATCAGCCCGGCCGATGGTCCACTGCGTCTGCTCTACGCCTTCGAAGCGGTCATCATTGGTGGGCTGGGTTCGCTTTGGGGCACCCTGGCTGGGGGCATCATTCTTGGAGTTGCACAGTCGATTGGGCTCAAGGCCAACCCCGGGTGGGGAATTCTGGCCGGACATCTGGCTTTTTTGGCCGTGCTGGTGGTGCGGCCCAACGGCTTGTTTGCGCGTACGCGTGATCATTGAAAGTCCATCCGTCATGACTGCATCCATGCCCACGATCGAACGCAGCACATACGCCAACCAGGCGGGTTGGATGCTGGCTCTGCTGCTGGTGTTGTTTGCGCTCTCCACCCCATGGTGGACAGAACGCTCGTCGCAACGCTTGCTGACCGAAATTCTCTATACCCTGTCCCTGGCACAACTGTGGAACCTGATGGCTGGCTATGGTGGTTTGCTGTCGGTCGGGCAGCAGGGTTATATCGGCCTGGGGGGGTATTGTCTGGTGGTCATGGGGCTGCAATGGGGTCTAAATCCGTTCATCATCGTGCCGTTGGCTGGGTTGGTCGCCGCCGTGGTAGCGATCCCGACGGCGGCGATACTGTTTCGGTTACGTGGGGCCTATTTCGCTGTTGGCACCTGGGTGATGGCGGAAGTGTTTCGGTTACTCGTAGCCAACACTGCCAGCGTGGGCGGCGGCTCGGGCACATCCATAACCCGCACGGTCACTGGCATGGCGGTCTGGTGGCGCGAGTCGATGACCCTTTGGTTGGCGGTTGTATTGGGCGGGGGGGCCACGCTGGCGGTATACGCACTGCTGCGTTCTCGACATGGTTTGGCGTTAACGGCCGTGCGCGACAGCGAAACGGCCGCCGAGAGCCTGGGTGTTTCGGTCAACCGCATGAAGTGGTTTGTTTACATCGTAGCTGCGGCGGGCTGTGGCATGGTCGGTGCGTTGATCTTCATCACCAAACTGCGCATTGCACCTGAGGCTGCATTTTCGATGGACTGGACAGCAGCCATGTTTTTTATCGTGATCATTGGTGGCATCGGCACCGTTGAGGGCCCCATCGTCGGCACATTCATTTACTTTTTACTGCGCCAATTTCTGAGCGACTATGGTAGTTGGTATCTGATTGTTCTGGGCGGCGTGGCTGTGGGCTTCATGCTGTGGCTACCGCAGGGGGTCTGGGGGCTAATCAGCCACCGCTTTGATATCCAATTTTTCCCGGTGCAACGCCGTGTGCGTCTGGGTGCGTCGCAGGAGGCTCAGTCATGAGGCCAGCGATGTGGGTATTGATGCGTGAGCACCTGGCGTTGCGCGCCGTAGCACGCATCATTGCCATGGAATCTGCACTGCTAGCGCACGATGGTAGGGTGGATATCCTGCTGTTGGAAAACATTGCCGCGTACATCGCCGAGTTTCCAAATCGGATTCACCACCCGAAGGAGGAAGCGTACTTGTTCCATGCCATGCGCCAGCGTGCGCCTGAGCGCTGCACGGCGCTGCTCGACAGACTGATGAACGAGCATGACAAGGAGGCAGACGGTACAGCCATGTTCTTGAGTGCCATTCAGGCTTACAAAAAAGGGGGCCCGTTTGCGATCACGCATCTGGCGGAAGTTACGGGCACCTATGCCAAATACCTCGAACGCCATATCGAAATCGAAAACACGCAGGCTTTCGTATTGGCCGAAGAAATATTGCATGAATCTGATTGGGATGTCATTAATGCCGCCTTTTTGGCCAACATTGATCCTCTGGTTAGCGCCGCGCCGGGCCCACGTTTCGCTGAGCTGTACCGACGCATCGTGGCTCTAGGCGCTCCCCCCCCAGGTATTTGAACCATGAATCTGCGTCAGCTCAGAAACTTCGTCGTGTTAGCCCAAGAGTTGAATGTCAACCGGGCAGCGGTGCGATTGCACCTGTCACAGCCACCACTGACGCGCCAGATTCAGCAAATGGAGGGCGAACTTGGTGCAACACTGTTTGTGCGCCTGCCCAGAGGACTTGAGCTCACAGCCGCTGGCCTGAGTCTGTTGGATGATGCACAGCGCATTTTGGGCATGGTCGATGCTGCCAAAGACCGTGCGGCCAAAGCCGGTCGGGGCGAAATGGGGCGACTGGACGTCGGCATTTTTGGTTCGGCCATCTTCAACTACATCCCACGTCTGCTCATTCAGTTTCGCAATCTATTTCCCGAAGTTCAAATCAATTTGCACGAACAAGCCAAGGCTGAACAGATTCAGGCGTTGCGTGAGCGTCGATTGAGCATCGGCTTCAATCGCCATGTGCAGGCGCAACCCGATATCGTGATTGAAACCGTCAATGTGGAGCCTCTGGTGGTGGCCGTACACGGGGAACATCCGTTGGCTCAGCAGGCCCAGATCAACCTAACTGATCTCAGCCGTGAACCCCTCATCATTTATCCCAACACCGTACGCGAAGGCTTCGCCGACCATGTATTAGGCCTGTTTCGCAGCGACGGATTGCAGGCGCAGGTGGCCCAGGAAGTCAAAGATGCGGTCACCGCTGTGTCGCTGGTGTCATGTGGTTTTGGTATTTGCATCACCCCCGAAGCCGCCTGTAGCCTGCGTCTGCCTGGGGTGGTGTATCGACCTTTGCTGGCCACACCATCCCCTACCATCGACATGGTCTGCCTGTACCGACGCGGTGACGCATCACCCCTGTTGTCGGCATTTCTGAACGTGGTTCGTAGTTTCAAACCCGTTCCAGTGCCATTGAATTGACCACAACAAAATCACCCATTCGTGCCCCGCTCATCATGCCCAGTCACACCATTGACATCAACGACGGCCCAAGCTACCGCTGCAGCGACACCCACACCCTGCTTGAGGGCATGGAGTCGCTGGGGAAAAAAGGCATCCCCGTTGGCTGTCGAGGTGGTGGTTGTGGGGTGTGCAAGGTTCACATTGTCAGTGGCAGCTACAGCAAGCGCGTCATGAGTCGCGACCACGTCAGCGTCGAGGAAGAGGCGCTCGGATGCGTGCTGGCCTGCCGCGTCAAGCCGACCAGTGACATCTCGTTGCACGTAATCGGAAAAATGAAAAAAAACGTTTATCGGGTGGTTGAACCGACAAGCGCTCTCTTTTTATCAACCTGAAGACTTTACTGGAGACAAAAAATGGCAATGACAGGTGTTTTGCGCCCGGGCCACGCCCAACTGCGTGTGCTCGACATGGATGAATCGGTCAAGTTTTATACCGATGTGATGGGCTTGGTGGAAACCGGCCGTGACGCATCGGGGCGGGTCTATTTCAAGACCCGCGCCGAGCGCGACCACAACAGCATCGTGCTGCGCCAAGCAGACCGCGCTGGCCTGGACTTTTTGGCCTACAAGGTGCTTAACAAAGCCACGCTGGAAGAACTGGATGCCAAGCTCAAAGCCTACGGTGTCACCACCGAGCGCATTCCCGCCGGTGAAATGCTGGAAACTGGTGAGCGTGTGCGTTTTGTGATCCCCACCGGCCACACCATTGAGCTGTACGCTGAGAAAACCGATGTCGGCAACGGCATGACTTACAACGACCCGGAAGTCGATGTAATCGACGGTAAAGGCATCCGCCCGATCCGTATGGACCACGCGTTGCTCTATGGCGGAGACATCGACGGCTCACGCAAGTTATTTGAAGAAGTGCTGGGCTTTAATCTGGTGGAACGCGTCAAGCTCGAAGACGGCAGCACCGATCTGGCTGTCTGGATCACCTGTAGCGCCAAGGCGCACGACCTGGCCATGGTGCGTCACTCTGAAGACAACAAACTGCACCACGTGGCCTTCCAGTTGGGCAGTTGGGAGCAGGTGCTGCGCGCAGCAGACATCATGAGCATCAACCGCGTGTCGATCGACATCGGCCCCACGCGCCACGGCATCACCCAAGGCACCACGATTTATTTCTTCGACCCGTCTGGCAACCGGCTGGAAACGTTCTGTGGCGGCTATGACCACTACCCCGACAACCACCCTGTCACCTGGAGTTGGGAACATGTGGGTCGCGGTATTTTTTACCACGACCGCAAGCTCAACCCGGCTTTCCTGAGCGTTTTGACCTGATGAGTCTGTCTGTCAATCAGTCCGTAATTAGCTGGGATGCGGCTGCCACGGTGACACGCGCCGCAGTGCTGCACGCTGCCACGCTGAACATTCGCATCAACGTGGCGGTAGTCGATGCAGGAGGCAACCTGGCGGCGTTTTTGCGCATGCCAGGTGCCTTTTTGCACTCCATCGACATTGCCACTGATAAGGCTTATACGGCCGCCAGTTTTGGCTTGCCCACCAGCAAGTGGTATGCGGCACTGCAAACGCATTCCGATGCGGTTCGCGATGGCATCGTGCGTCGCCCGCGGTTTGTCGGTTTTGGCGGTGGGTTGCCCATCGTTGATGCCGGTCAGCACATTGGTGGCATCGGTGTCTCGGGCGGCTCCGAGGAACAAGACGAAGCCTGCGCTTTGGCTGGGCTCGCTGCAATTGGATTGAAGAGCTGATTTTCCTGGCCCGGGTGGTGACACTGCGGGCCATGAAAGTTATTTCACTTTTACGGCGCGGGCAAGCTTGCCGCGCGATTTTTGAGAGATGGATATGAAAGAGATCAAGAACTTCATCAACGGCCTGTACGTCACCAACGTCAGCGGCAAGACCTACGAGAAGCGTAACCCGATCGACAACAGTCTGATCGGTATGGTCTATGAGGCTGGCCAGCCCGAGGTGGATTCCGCTGTAACGGCGTCGCGCGCTGCGCTCAAAGGACCGTGGGGCAAACTCTCGGTAGTGGACCGCTGCGCCATGCTAGACGGCTTGGTGGCCGAAATTAGCTACCGGTTTGATGATTTTTTGCAGGCTGAAATTGCGGATACCGGCAAACCCGCCCATCTGGCTTCCCACATCGACATCCCGCGCGGCGCGGCCAACTTCAAAATCTTCACCGACACCATCAAAAACGTCTCGACTGAGTCGTTTGAGATGCGCACCCCGGATGGCAAAGCCGCCCGCAGCTATGGCGTGCGCACTCCGCGCGGCGTGATTGCCATCATCTGTCCGTGGAACCTGCCGCTGCTGCTGATGACCTGGAAGGCGGGTCCGGCATTGGCTTGCGGCAACACGGTGGTGGTGAAACCGTCCGAGGCCACCCCAAGCACCGCCACGCTCCTGGGTGAGGTGATGAACAAGGTGGGTGTGCCGCCCGGGGTTTACAACGTCGTCAACGGCTTTGGCGTGAATTCAGCGGGCTCGTTCCTGACCGCGCACCCCGGCGTGAACGGGATCACCTTCACCGGTGAGTCCAAAACCGGCACCGCCATCATGAAGGCGGCGGCCGACGGCATCCGCCCGGTGTCGTTGGAGCTGGGGGGCAAGAACGCAGCGGTGGTGTTTGCCGACTGCGACTTTGAGAACGCCCTGGCCACTGTCACCCGCTCCGTGTTTGAGAACTGCGGCCAGGTCTGCCTGGGCACCGAGCGCGTCTATGTGGAGCAGCCGATTTTCGACCAGTTTGTCTCCGCGCTGAAAGACCGCGCCGCCGCCATCAAGCCCGGCCGTCCGTTCGATGCGGACACCAAGATTGGCCCACTGGTGAGCAAGATTCATCAAAAAAAAGTGCTCTCCTACTACGCCAAAGCCAAGGCCGAAGGGGCCAAGATCGTTCTGGGCGGCGGCGTGCCGGACATGCCCGACGACCTGAAAGACGGCTGCTGGGTCGAGCCGACCATCTGGACCGGCTTGCCCGAGAGCTCATCCATCGTGCGCGAAGAAATCTTTGGCCCGTGCTGCCACATCCAGCCTTTTGACACCGAAGAAGAGGTGCTGAACATGGTCAACGACAGCCCCTACGGACTGGCCACCTCGATTCACACGCAAGACATCGGCCGTGCCAGCCGCCTGGCCACGCAGATCGAAGTGGGTCTGTGCTGGATCAACAGTTGGTTTCTGCGCGACCTGCGCACGCCGTTTGGTGGTTCCAAGCAGTCTGGCATCGGCCGTGAAGGTGGTCTGCACTCGCTGGAGTTCTACACCGAGTTGCGCAACGTGATGATCAAGTATTGAGCGCCGCCCATGAGTCAGAACCCTGAAATCAGCCAATCCATCCTCACAGGTGGATTCACCACCAACTACCACGATGTTGGCAGCGGCGCGCCGGTGTTGTTGATCCACGGATCCGGCCCGGGTGTCAGTGCCTGGGCGAACTGGCGCTTGTTGCTTCCGGTGCTGTCGCAAGCCCGTCGGGTGATTGCGCCGGACATGCGCGGCTTTGGCTTTACCGAACGACCCGCCAACCCGGCCGACGCCAGCGCTTACACCATGACGGCCTGGGTGCAGCAGGCAGTGGATCTGCTCGATGCATTGAAGATTGAACAGGCTGACCTGGTTGGCAACTCATTTGGGGGCGCGCTGGCGCTGGCGCTAGCCATTGCCCACCCGCAGCGCGTGCGCCGCCTGGTCCTGATGGGCAGCGTGGGTGTGCCGTTTGAGATCACGCCGGGGTTGGATGCGGTGTGGGGCTACACGCCGTCGGTTGAGGCGATGCGCGGGCAACTGGATATTTTTGCCTTCAGCCGTGCGCTGGTTACCGACGAGCTGGCCACTTTGCGTTACCAGGCCAGCATCCAGCCAGGCTTTCAGGAGGCGTTTGCCGCCATGTTTCCCGCCCCGCGTCAGCGCTGGGTGGATGCCATGGCCAACCCCGAGGCCGCGATTCGCGCGCTGCCGCACAACACGTTGGTGGTGCATGGGCGCGAAGACCAGGTGATTCCGCTGGCCAACTCGCTCACTTTGGCAAACTGGATTGAGCGTGCGCAACTCCATGTGTTTGGCCAGTGCGGCCACTGGACGCAGATCGAACACGCCGCGCGCTTTGCCCGGTTGGTGGACAACTTTCTGGCGGAAGCCGATGCACCGCTCCCTTTATCAGGCTCTATAACTCCTAAATAAATAGCTATTAGCCCTTTATGAATAAGGGCTAGAGGCCAAAAACATCAATAACCTTACTTCACCAACCGGACTCTCAAACTATGGATGCCAAACTGATTGAAACCCTGGGCGACGAGCTTTTTAACGCCATGCGCACCTGCACCGTGGTGGACCCGCTCACCAGCCGCCACCCCGACATCACCATCGAAAACGCGTACCACATCCAGCAGCGCATGTTGTCCAACCGCTTGCAGGCTGGCGAGCGCGTGGTGGGCAAAAAAATCGGTGTCACATCAAACGCGGTGATGAATATGCTGGGTGTCTATCAGCCCGACTTTGGCTACCTGCTCGACGGCATGATCTACAACGAAGGCGAGAGCATCGACAGCAAGACGCTGATCCAGCCCAAGGCCGAAGGCGAAATTGCTTTTATCCTCAAAAAAGACCTGATGGGTCCCGGCATCAGTAACGCCGACGTGCTGGCCGCCACTGAATGTGTGATGCCATGCTTCGAGATCGTCGATAGCCGCATCCGCGACTGGAAGATCAAGATTCAGGACACTGTTGCTGACAACGCCAGTTGTGGTGTGTTTGTGCTGGGTGACCGTGCCGTCGATCCCCGTCGCATCGACCTGTCCACCTGCGGCATGGTGCTGGAGAAAAACGGCGAGATCATCGGCACCGGGGCCGGTGCGGCGGCACTGGGGTCGCCAGTCAACGCCGTCACCTGGCTGGTCAACACGCTGGGCCGCCTGGGCATCGGCATGAAGGCCGGCGAAGTGATTTTGTCTGGTGCGCTGGCTGCCATGTCGCCCGCCAAGGCGGGGGACAACTTTCGCGTGTCGATGGGCGGGCTGGGCAGTTGCTCGGTGCGCTTTCAATAATTTCAAACTGACGGAGTTCTCATGAAAAAAATCAAATGTGCCCTCATTGGGCCTGGCAACATCGGCACCGACCTGCTGGCCAAATTGCAACGCAGCCCGGTGCTGGAACCGGTCTGGATGGTCGGCATCGACCCCAACTCAGACGGACTGAAACGTGCCCGCGAGATGGGCATCAAAACCACGTCTGAGGGGGTGGATGGGCTGGTGCCGCACATGCTCGCCGACGGCGTTCAAATCGTGTTCGATGCCACTAGCGCCTACGTCCATGCCGACAACAGCCGCAAGGTCAACGCCCTGGGCGCGCTGATGATCGACCTGACGCCTGCGGCCATCGGCCCATTTTGTGTGCCACCGGTGAACCTGATCGCCCACGTCGGCAAGGGTGAAATGAACGTCAACATGGTCACCTGCGGGGGGCAGGCCACGATTCCGATGGTCGCTGCGGTCAGCCGGGTGCAACCCGTGGCTTACGGCGAAATTGTGGCGACCGTTTCGAGCAAGTCCGCCGGTCCCGGCACGCGCAAGAACATCGACGAATTCACCCGCACCACCGCCAGCGCGGTGGAAAAAGTGGGCGGAGCCAAGAAAGGCAAAGCCATCATCATCCTGAACCCGGCTGAGCCACCGCTCATCATGCGCGACACGGTGCACTGCCTGACTGAGACCGAGCCGGATCAAGCCAAGATCACCGAATCCATTCACGCCATGATCAAAGAAGTGCAAAAGTACGTGCCTGGCTACAAGCTGGTCAACGGTCCGGTGTTTGACGGCAAGCGCGTGTCGGTGTTCCTGGAAGTGGAAGGCCTGGGTGACTACCTGCCCAAGTACGCCGGCAACCTCGACATCATGACCGCCGCTGCCGCCCGCACAGCAGAAATGTTTGCTGAAGAAATCATTGCGGGCCGCTTGACGCCCCAACCCGTGCAAGCCTGACCCCCAAGGAGAACGACCATGACACAAGCCAAAAAAATCACCCTGCACGACATGACCCTGCGCGATGGCATGCACCCCAAGCGCCATTTGATGACGCTCGACCAGATGACATCCATCGCCTGCGGGCTGGACGCGGCGGGCATCCCGCTGATCGAAGTAACCCACGGCGACGGCCTGGGCGGCAGCTCGGTCAACTACGGTTTTCCGGCGCACACCGACGAGGAATACCTGGGCGCCGTGATTCCATTGATGAAGCAGGCCAAGGTATCGGCCTTGCTGCTGCCGGGTATCGGCACGGTGGACCACCTGAAGATGGCGCACAGCCTAGGGGTGCACACCATTCGTGTGGCAACGCACTGCACCGAGGCCGACGTGAGTGAGCAGCACATCACCATGGCGCGCAAGATGGATATGGACACGGTGGGGTTCCTGATGATGGCGCACATGGCCAGCCCCGAAAAGCTGGCCACCCAGGCCAAGCTGATGGAAGGCTACGGTGCCAACTGCATCTACGTGACTGACTCGGCCGGTCACCTGCTGCCTGATGGCGTCAAGGCTCGCCTGAGCGCGGTGCGCGCAGCCCTCAAACCTGAGACTGAACTGGGTTTCCACGGCCACCACAACCTGGCCATGGGCGTGGCCAACTCGATTGCGGCGATTGAAGTGGGTGCCACCCGCATCGACGCGGCTGCCGCTGGCCTGGGCGCGGGCGCGGGCAACACACCGATGGAGGTGCTGGTGTCGGTGCTGGATCTGATGGGAGTGGCCACCGGGGTCGATGTGTACAAGATCCAGGATGTGGCCGAGGACCTGGTGGTGCCGATCATGGACTTCCCGATCCGCATCGACCGCGACGCTTTGACACTGGGTTACGCCGGTGTGTATGGCTCGTTCTTGCTGTTTGCCAAACGCGCCGAGAAGAAATACGGCGTGTCCGCCCGCGACATCCTTGTCGAGATGGGCCGCCGTGGCATGGTGGGTGGGCAGGAAGACATGATTGAAGACACCGCCATGACACTGGCTCGCCAGCGCGCTGCGGTTTGAATTCAAAAAACTCAGGAACCCTATGAAACTCGATACCCAAACCATCAACGCCCTGGCCGAGCGGCTGGAAACCTGCCAGCTCACCCAAACCGACACCACCAAGATCACCGACGATTACCCCGACATGGACTGGAATGATGCCTACGCCATCCAGAACGAGCTGCGTCGGCGCAAGCTGGCGCGGGGCCGCACCGTTGTCGGCTTGAAAGCCGGGCTGACCTCACACGCCAAAATGAAGCAAATGGGGGTTAGCACCCCCGTGTTTGGCTTCATGACCGACGACTATGTTGTCGCTGACGGCGGTGAATGCAAGGTCAGTGAACTGATCCACCCCAAGGTTGAACCTGAAATCGCCTTTGTCACCAAAGTTGAGCTGCGCGGCCCGGGTTGCCACATCGGCACCGTGCTGGCGGCCACCGACTTTGTGATGCCTGGCATCGAGGTCATTGACAGCCGGTACCGCGACTTCAAGTTTGACCTGAAAAGCGTGGTGGCCGACAACACCTCGGCGGCGCGTTTTGTGGTCGGCGGCCAACCGAAGAGCGTGGCTGACTGCGACCTGCGCACCGTGGGTGTGGTGATGGAAAAGAACGGCGTGCCGATGGCGTTTGGTGCCGGTGCGGCGGTGATGGGCCACCCGGCCGCCGCCATTGCCGCGCTGGCCAACTTGCTGGCTGAGCGTGGCGAGTGCATTCCGGCGGGCACGCTGATTCTGTCAGGTGGCATCACCGAAGCCGTGGCGGTGCAGGCCGGTGACAACATCACGCTGCGCGTGCAGGGGATGGGTAGCACCAGCATCCGCTTTATTTAAACCCAAGCTTCCAGGAGAAAACACATGCCATTTGCCCAGATTTACATGATCGAAGGCCGCACCGAAGAGCAAAAGCGGGCCGTGATTGAGAAAGTCAGTGCCGCGCTGGTCGAAGCCACCGGCGCACCGCTGGCCAATGTGCGCGTCTGGATTCACGATGTGCCCAAGGAAAACTGGGGCATCGCAGGGGTGAGTGCAAAAGATATGGGGCGGTAGTGTTCAGTTTGGCAAAGGCCGTCGGGAATGGCTTCCTCGGTGAAAACGCATGGCTTACTGGTCCAGCACCAGGCAAAGGCATCATGATTTGATATCCGTAATTTTGAGTTCGTTGTCGGCAGCATCAGTGGGGATGAACCTGTTTGTCATCAACGGCATCAGCCCCGACATCCGCCTCACCACCATCCTGAAAGGGGCCTTCCCTTTCATGCTGTGCATGGTGGTGGCGATCGTCATTTTGTGCGTTTTCCCGCAGATCGCCACCTGGCTGCCCGAGCAGGTCATGGGCCAGTAGCGCCCAACCTCCATGGATGCAGGGTCGTGGCCCGGCATGACAACCTGTGCGTCAAGCCAGCATGTCAAACCCCTGCGCCTCCACGCTCATGAAGGCGCGCGTCAGCTCCGCCACCGCGGCGTAAAAACGCGCCTTGGGGTGCTGCGCCAACGCGTCGCACAGCAGGTTCACCCAGGGCTGAATGTGTGCGGCAAAAAAAGCTTGCTGGCGCGTCAGGTTGGCCACCGCCACGTCGTCACCGGCAATCAGGTAGCGCATCACCTCAAACAGGTAGGCAATGTGGTCTTCTGTTTCGCTCATGGCCTCGTCACGCGCCAGGCCTAATGCCGCCAGATCGGTACGCAGGCGGGCCAGAGGCTTTTCGTTCAAAAAACCGCTCAGGTAGTGCGATGCGTACAGGTACACCTCGGGCTTGCCGACACCGCCAAACAGCGCGTCAAACTCGTCGGCAATCTGCGCGTCGGTCAACGCACGTGCCTGCGCCACCAAGGCGCGCCAGGGCTCTTCCAGATAAGCTCCTGCGGCCGGTGTTTCCGTTGCAGAAGCGCGCAATAACGCTAGCCATTCAGGAGCTGGCGGCGCATAAAAGACGGGGGCTAGCAGCCCATAAAGCTCTGAACGCGCGGTTTCTTCGTCAAGCGCGCTGCTGGTGGCAGATTCGGGCAAAGGCATCATGATTTGATATCGGTAATTTTGAGTTCGTTGTCGGCCGAGTAGATGTCGATGACGCGGCAGTCGCCACACATTTTCAGGCGCTCCATAGCACCCCCCTGAAACATGCTGTGCCCGGCCAGCTTGCCCAGCATCGCCTCGATGCCCTTGAGCGTGCCAAACGGCTTGCCACAGCGCACGCAGGCGTACGGCTGCATCTGGTTGAGCAGCACCGCTTCTTTGCGCTGGGGCAGCAGGTTCAGTTGCGGCACCAGCTTGAGCGCTTTCTCCGGGCAGGTGGTCACGCACAAGCCACATTGCACGCAATTTTTTTCGATAAAGCGCAGTTGTGGCGCCGCTGGGTTGTCGGCCAGCGCACTGGCCGGGCAGGCGTTGACACAGCTCAGGCACAACGTGCACGCGTCTTTGTTGATGGCCAAAGCGCCCAAGGGGGAACCCGCTGCGGGCAAAGCGATGGTCTCCACACCCGTGCGGGGTGCGTGTGTAATCAGATGGTCCAGCGCCAGTTCCAGCGTGGCGCGCTTGTCGGCCTGCACCGCAAAGCTGGCGTGGCGCGCCGGGGCTTGCGCCGGTGCCGCCAGCAATGCAGCGTCCAGCGCAGCCAGGTCGCGTGCGTCGCGCACCTGTAGCAGCTTGAAATGCTCCCCCACGTAACCCAGACCGTGCAGAATGGCTTGCGCCACCGCCATTTGCTCGGCCAACGCTGTGGCGTACTGTGGCGCTTCTTCATCGGTCAGCAACACCCAGACGTTGGCCGCACCGTAGGCCACGGCCGTCAGCCACAGCTCCAGCCCGGTGGACGACGTGTGCCACAGCGACAGTGGCAGCACGCGCGCGGGCACGCCGTGGGTGCCTTCTTTCTGGCGCTTTTCAAGCTGGGCCGCGCGGCCCAAATCACCCAACAGCGCCGCACCCCTACCCTGGCTGTGCAGCAGCAAAGCAGCCTCTTTGCCACCGCTGCGCTGGTAAGTCGCAAGCAGGGTTTTCAGGCGCACGCCCTGGTCTGCTGCCCGTGGGTAGGCAAACGTCATGGCCCCGGTGGGGCACACCGTGCTGCAGGTGCCACAGCCCACACACAGGTTGGGATTGACCTTGATTTGCTGCCGTTTCACGTCGCTGCTGATGGCGCTGGCCGAGCACACGTCGATGCAGGCGTGGCAGCCCACTTTTTCGTTGCGGCTGTGCGCGCAAAGTTTTTGCTTGTAGGCAAAGAATTTGGGTTTTTCAAACTCGCCCACCAGCTCGCGCCACGCCAGCAAGGTTTTCAGATCGTTGCCGTCCCAGTGCAAATAGCCTTGCGGCTTGGCATGCTGACTAAAAGCCGGGGTGGCGCGTAAATCCAGCACCAAATCAAAAGCCTCGGTTTGTGTCTGCGCCGTGCGATTGAAGTCAATGGCACCGGCGGCCTGGCAGACCTTGACGCAGGCGCGGTGGCCTTTACAGGCGTTCAGGTTTATCTGGTAGTCCAGCCCGATGGCATCTTCAGGGCACACCGCCAGACACGCGTTGCAACGCGTGCACAAGTCCAGGTCGATCGGGTTGGTGGCCTGCCAGGTCAATTCAAACGCACCCAGCCAGCCGGTAAGCTGCTGCAGTTGCCCGCCCAGCACCGGGTAACGCCGCTCTTGCGCTGCACCGGCGTCCCCCGGCCCCTGGGTGAACAGGGTCACGTCCAGCGCGTCGCCCAGCAGCTCGGCGGCACGCTCGGCCACGTCCAGCGCGCCAAAGACCAGCGCGCGCCCGGCGCTTTTGTAGGTGACGGTGGCCACCGGGTCAGGTTCGGGCAGGTGTGCGGCGGCCAACAGTGCGGCGATCTTGGGGCTGGCCTTGGCGGCGTCGCGACTCCAGCCACCGGTCTCGCGGATGTTGACAAATTTAATAGGGGCGCTGCTGCCGGCCTGCTCGAGCAGTTCGCCAAACAGGCGCTGCTCTTGCGTGCAGGCCACCACCAGGTCGGTGCCGTTGCCCGCCGCTTGCAAAAATTCAGCAGATTGGCGGCGGCACAGGCTGCTGTGCAGCGTCAGGGGCTCGTTCAGGCTCGCGCTTAAATGCCGCGCGTCCAGCGGCATCGTTTGGTTGCAGTCGCAAATCAGGGTCGTCATGGGCAATGTCTTCAGAGGGGGTTTCCAGCGTCAGTGGCGCGGGTGTCATGGGGGTTAAGGGGATGTCCGTCGATGGGGCGGTTAACGTGTCGGCAGCATCGGGCGCATGTGCGCACTGTGCCACGTTTGATGCGGGTACGGTATCGGCAACTTCCCCAGCGCGCGCGGGCGTTGCATCCTGCGCATCGGCCGGGGGCGGGGCTTCGTCAAACAAATTCAGAAACTTGGCACTGGCCATCTGGCGCAGCGTGGCGGCAGGCAAGGGGCTGGCAATGGAATAGTCGTCAATATAAATGTCGAGCCCATCCATCACGTTGTAGTGCGGGTCGGCAAAGAGCTTTTTCATGGCCGCGTTGCGCACGTCGGGCGACACGTCACGCGCTACAAAGCGGGCAAAACTGTCGCTGGGCGTGAGGGCTTGCACGTCGTCGAGCGTGGGTGCAGGTGCGGGCGCACCCGTGCCCGGCGAAGAGGCATCCTGCCCATTGCTGGCAGGCGTAACAGCTGGCTCAGCCTGCGCACGCAATGCCACCTTCGGTATTAAATTTATAGCTGTTGGCGCTTGACCATCAGGGGCTGGTGCCACATTTTGTTCTATAACTTCAGGCACCGTCTGGCCCGAGCGCGCGGCCTGCTTGCGCTCTGACCAACGGCTCAAAAACCCCTCAGCCATGAGGGCCACCTTTTCCTTCGCCACCACCAAAAGTTTTCAGGGTGCTGACCGATGCGGGGTTGCCAAAGCGGTCCGTTAGCGACTTGAAGCTGTCCGGGCGTTTGCGCTTTTTGGGCTCTACCACGTAGTGCTCTTCAACAAACGCGCCCAGCCAGCGCAGCACCTCGGGCGGTGCGGGTACCTGCTCCACGGTTTCTTGCGCGTCCAGCCAGCGGCCCGCGTCGTAGTAACTCAGCGTGGCAATGAGGGGGCGGGCGATCGGCTCGGGGGCCACGCTGGGTTCGTCTTCCATGCGCCACAGCACAAACCAGCTGGGCACGTCGGTGGTGGCGTTGAGGTAATAGCCTTCGGCATCGTCTTTAAACAATTCCACCTTCAAGCCCCCGTGAATCCAGCGCTGGATGCTCTCATTTTCATACAGCAGACGCGCTTCGGTGCCAAAGCCGGGCTCGTGCCGTACCACGTCGGCCAGTTCCCAGCGCCAGGGCTGCCAGCGCGCGCCGGGGCCGGTGTTGGCGATGCGTTGCATGATCACAGCGACATCGATGAAGGGGCGGGTGTTAGACATGGATCGTTCGGCTCTGACGGTGAGAAAGCCCGCATTACATCACCAAGCAGAACGCAGGGCACACTCCAGCGCTTGTCTGTGCCGGTCTTGAAGCGCGTGCGCAAGGACACCGATTCATGCCAGCATTAACTGCCCTCAAACGTCACCACGACAAGCGGCAGACTGTAGCTGCTGCGCAAACGCCGCAAACGCTGTTACGTCAACCGGCCGACTGAAGTAGTAGCCCTGGTACGCATGGCAACCCATGTGGGCCAAAAATTCTTGTTGTGCCTGCATCTCAACGCCTTCGGCGATCACCGCCAGCCCCATGCTGTCGGCCAGCGCCACCACCATTTTGGCAATGGCCGCGTCGTTGGGGTCGCTCAGGATGTTTCTGACAAATCCCTGGTCAATTTTCAGCTGGTCCAGCGGCAGGCGCTTCAGGTAAGACAGCGACGAATAGCCAGTACCAAAGTCGTCCAGTGAAAACCCCACGCCAATGGCCTTGAGCGCCACCATCTTGGCAATGATGCCCTCCACGTCATCCACCAGCAGGCTCTCGGTCAGCTCCAGTTTCAGCCGCTGCGGCTTGGCGCCGGTGCGCGCCAGCGTGGCCTGCACCTGCGCCACAAAGTCTGCCTGGTTAAATTGCTTGGCACTTACATTCACGGCCAGCGTCAACTCAGCCAACGCAGGTTGGTCGGCCCACACCGCCAACTGTCGGCAAGCGGTCTCCAGCACCCATTGGCCCAACTGCAGAATCATCCCGGTTTCTTCCGCCAGCGGTATGAACTCTGCCGGTGACACCAGCCCTCGCACTGGATGCTGCCAGCGTACCAGCGCTTCGGCACCCGTCAGGCGCGCGGCACCGCCCACCACTTGCGGCTGGTAGTACAGCAAAAACTGGTTCGCCAGCAAGGCGTCACGCAGGTCGTCCTCTAGCGCGGCGCGCTCGGCCACCACCTGCTGCATGCGGTCTTCAAAGAAACGCAGCGTGTTGCGCCCGGCGGCCTTGGCCTGGTACATGGCCAGCTCGGCGCGCTTGAGGGGGTCATCCGTGCTCTGCGGCAGCACACCGCCAAACAGCGTCAATCCGATGCTGGGTGTGCTATGGTGTCGGAATGGGCCCACAGGATAACTTTCGCCCAATGCCAGTCGAATCTTGTCACCCACGCTTTCGGCCTGCGTGGCGGCATCGACCGCATTCAGGCTCAGGTCTTCCAGCATCACCACAAAATCGTCACCGCCCAGGCGCGCCACGGTATCGTCTTCACGCACACAGGCATTCAGGCGCTGCGCCACCGCTTGCAACAGCATGTCGCCTTGCACATGGCCCAGCGTTTCGTTGAGGGTTTTGAAGTTGTCCAGATCCACATACAACAGCGCGCCCAGACTTTGGTAGCGCGCGCTGGTGGCCAGCGCCTGCGCCAGCCGGTCCAGCAACAGGCGCCGGTTGGGCAAGTGCGTCAGGGTATCATAAAAAGCCAGGTTCTGAATCTGTTCTTCGGCATTCTTGCGGGCAGTGATGTCCGAGAATGTCGCCACGTAATTCGTCACCTGCCCGGCCGGATCTTTGACCGCGCTGATGCTCAGCCACTCAGGATAGACCTCGCCGTCTTTGCGCCGGTTCCAGATTTCGCCCTGCCACGCCCCGGTCTGCGCAATGCTGCTCCACATGGCTTTGTAAAAAACCGCATCGTGGCGCCCCGATTGCAGCACGCGCGGGTTTTTGCCCACCACCTCGGCTGCGCTGTAGCCGGTAATGCGGGTAAAAGCCTGGTTGACACGCAGGATCAAGCCGTGGGCATCCGCCACGGTGGTGCCCTGCTGCGACTCAAACGCAGTAGCGGCAATGCGCAACTCGGCCTCGGCCGTTTTGCTGAAGGTAATGTCATTGATGACGCAGACAATAAAGCGTCCCTTGCCGCTGACATCGTCAAAAGCACTGGCGCGCAAATCGCCCCAGAATTCAACCAGATCATCACGCTTATAAATTCGCTCAACATGGGTGGTTTCAATGGTTTTGTCGAACAGTGCCCGCATGTTGCCGCAACCCGCCTCGCGCATGTCCGGATGCAGCAAAGACACATAGTCACGACCCACCAGCGCCTGAACGCTGGTGCCAAACATATCGGCCATACCCTGATTCACGCGGGCCAGGTGCTCTTGCGCATCAATGACAAAGATGGCCGCACTGGAGGTGTCAAAAATCTGCTGCAAAAACAGCTCGCGCGCATTCAACTGGACCAGTAACCGGTTGAAGCTGGCAATCAGCATGCCAATTTCATCGTTCTGTGTCACCGGCAACGGGCGCAGCGTCTGGTCCGAGTGCGACATCCGGGTCAACGTTTGCACCGTTTGCAGCATGGGTGAAAGTTCATGCCTGAGCACCCACCAAAGCAGGGCGCCGGCCAGTAGCATGAATAGCAGCAGTGTCACCTTCATGCGCTCCTGCATACGGTCGATGGGTGCATAAGCCTCTTGTGCTGGCAATACCACCGCCAGCGTCCAGCCAGCGGCCGGTATCTCCCTGCCGGCCATCAGGGCCCATTCGCCACGCGGATTGATCATGTCCGCTGCACCTTCGAAGCCTTGCAGCAACCGGTCCATGCCCGGATTCACGCCAAGTGATGGCAGGGGTTCAAGAATGCGCTGCTTGTGAGTGGCGGTGACAATCAAACGATGCTGCGCAGCAATCAGCAAATAGCCCCCAGTCTTGCCGTAGTGCCGTGTCATATATGGATCGAGAAAATTGGGTTTGCTCAGATTGGTCACACCCGCCAACACACCCCACACCTGGCCCGCCGAGTCTTGAATAGGCACGCTGATAAGAAACTCGGCAAAACCCTTGCTTTTTGACACGTGGGGCTTGCCGATGAAGGGATGCCCTTTGAGCGCGGCCAGAAAATAGTCGCGGTTGGCGTAGTTGATGCCAACGCGCCCGGTTTCCAGCGGCAGCTCGGCCACCGCCATGCCGTCGGGTTGATACACGACAACACCGTTGTTGAACATTGAGAGAAAGATAGGCTGATGCTGCAGATGAGCTTGCAGTGCGGCGTGGTCACCAAGCATGGCCGGGGTTATTCCTGTAGCCACCGTTTGAAGGGCCTTGATGCGGTGGCGCAGGTCGCCGTCAATGTCATCAGCCACCAGCGCAGCGGTCGAAAATTGCTGATCACCCAGCACCTGCTGCAAATCCTTGCGCAGCATGGCACTGACGTACACCGCCAGCGCGCTCATGCACAAGAACACGACCAGCAGCGCAAATGCCGTGATGCGGGTTTTGATCGAGCGGGCACGCAGCCAGCGTATGGTCATGCAGTCAGCCTGAGTAGCGTAGCCTCATCACGAAGCCGGAACACCGCCACAACCTGCACCAACTCGTGCGCTTGCGCTTTGAGGCTGCTGGCGGCTGCGGCCATCTCTTCCACCAACGCGGCGTTTTGTTGTGTGACCTGGTCCATCTGTGTGACTGCTTCACCCACCTGGCTCACGCCCAGGCTCTGCTCGCTGCTGGCGGCGCTGATTTCAACCATGATGTCAGTCACACGGCGGATGCTGTTGACCACATCCGTCATGGTGGCACCGGCTTGATCTACCTGCGCGTTGCCACGCTCAACCCGCTCAACGCTGTCGTTGATAAGCGTTTTGATTTCTTTGGCGGCCGCGGCTGAGCGCCCGGCCAGCGACCGCACTTCTGAGGCCACCACGGCAAAGCCACGACCTTGTTCACCTGCGCGAGCGGCTTCTACCGCGGCGTTCAGCGCCAGAATGTTGGTCTGAAAGGCAATACCGTCAATCACGCCAATGATGTCGGCGATCTTGCGCGAGCTGTCGTTGATGCCGCGCATGGTGTCCACCACCTGCGCTACCACTTCGCCGCCCTGCACGGCCACCGTACTGGCGCTCAGAGCCAGCTGGTTGGCCTGGCGCGCGCTGTCGGCGTTTTGTTTGACCGTGGCGCTAAGCTGCTCCATGGAGGCTGCCGTTTGCTCCAGCGCGCTGGCCTGGGATTCGGTGCGCGCCGACAAGTCCTGGTTGCCTTGCGCAATTTCGGCGCTGGCGGTGGCCACCCCCTCGGAGCCCTGACGCACCTCGTTCACAATCAGCGCGAACTTGTCACGCATGGTGGCAATGGCCGTCAGCAGGCTGGCTTGCTGTGGGCGCTTGATGTCAATGGCAACCGACAAGTCGCCATCCGCCAGGCGCTGGGTGATGTCAGCGGCATAGTCCGGCTCGCCGCCGAGTTGCTTGAGGATACTGCGTGAAATCAGCACACCAATAAGCAACAAGATCGCGATCAGAGCCAGGGCACCGATGGCTGAGGCAATGGCCCGACGGATCACCGCAGCATCCACCGTATCGACATACACACCCGTGCCGATGATCCAGCCCCAGGGCTCAAAACCTTTGACAAATGAAATTTTGGGTACTGGGTCAGCTTGGCCCGGTTTGGGCCACAAATAAGGAACAAAACCGGAACCACTGGCTTTGACGGTATTGACGAACTCAACAAAAAGAGGTTTACCTGTGGGGTCTTTGTTGTCGGTCAGATCGGTGCCATCAAGCTCTGGCCGCGCCGCATGCATGACCATTTTGGGCTGCATGTCGTTGATCCAGAAATATTCATTGCCGCTGTAGCGCAGGCGCCGGATCTCGGCCTTGGCGAGCTGCTTGGCCTGGTCATCGGAAAATTTTCCATCGGCTGCCAGCGACTGGTAGTGCACCAGCAGGCCATGGGCAATTTCTACCGCTTGCTGCACGCCGCTTTGGCGCTCTTGCATCATCAGCGTGCGCTCTGAAAGCAAAAAAACCGCCGCCAGAATGACAACGCCCAATACCGCGCTAAAAATCAGCACACCCAGACGCCGAGCCACCGACCAAGAGGACAGATCAAACATGTTTTATCTTTTCAGGGCAGGTTATTGGGCAAGCCCACAGCAACACCACAATGCCTCGACGGAGGTCTTTTTGTCATTTTTGCGCTTGTTCACTTGAAAGATTTGCATGGTAGTGGATAAAAAAGTATCAGGCCGTAGGGAAACCTTGACACTTAAAATGGTGTAAACCCTACCCTGATCCACTTCTTGGTCATTTTTTGATGCCAGATTCAACCCAAGTGAATGACGTCGCAACCGCACGCCTGGCCATGGCGACCAGCGCTGTCGGCATCAGCCAGTGGGAGATGCTGCCCGACTTCACGGTCTTTTGGGATGACCAAACCTACCGGCTCTATGGCCATGAACCCGACACTGGCATGACCCCGGGCGCTATTTTTCAGCAGGCGCAAACAGCAGCCAATTACAAGGTGACATCCGCCTGGCTGCGCCAAGCCATCACCCAGGACACGTCTTCTATCGGTGAATTCAAAATCTGCTGGCCCAATGGCGAATTGCGCTACCTGGCGGCCCGCGCCTGTGTGCAGCGCGATGCAGCGGGCCACGTCAAATCGCTGCTGGGCGTTTCGTGGGACATCACCGAACAGCGTCGCGCCCGCCTGGCAGCACGCCAGCACCGACGCGACCTGGTGGCGCTGACGCGCCGCCTGATGAACCAGGAGCAAGACACCTGCCGCAAACTATCGCAGGCGCTGCACGACCAACTGGGGCAGACGCTGGCGGCGATCCGGCTCAATTTTGATGCCCTGCAAGCGGACCTGCCTGCAGATCAGTCAAACTGCGTTTACCCGCAGCGCCTGGACCAGCTCATCACCCTGGCCATCAGTCAAGTGCGTTGTTCGCTGGTTGAGTTGCGTCCACCGTTGCTTGAAGAACTGGGTTTGATTGCTGCTCTGGAGCATGAACTGGGTGGGCCAGGTACAACGCGCCCGGGCACCGAGCTGATTTTTGAAGCCAGCGCGCAGGCCCAGGTGCAGCGCTGGCCAGCACCGGTGGAGTTTGCCTGCTTCATGATTGCGCGCGAAGCCGTCACCAATGCCCTACGGCACGCGCAGGCAAACCTGGTGCTGGTTCGTCTGGAGGCCGCAGGCACCGGGTTGGCGATCAGCATCACCGACGATGGCGTCGGCTATGACAGCGTGCAACAGCAAGATGTGGCACATCAGGCCGGGCACCTGGGCCTGGTGGGTATGCACGAGCGTGCCCAGGCGATCAATGCCGTTCTGACGATTCAGACCGCGCCAGCTCAGGGCACGCAGGTCAACCTGCAATGGACTCCCCCGGTATGAGCCGCATCTTTTTGGTGGACGACCATACGATGGTGCGCGAGGGTTTGCGCAGCGTGCTCGAAAAAGCGGGGCACCAGGTGGTGGGCGAGGACGCTGACCCGGCGCACGCACTGACTGTGCTGAGCCAACTGGCCCCAGACGTGTTGCTGCTGGACTTGAACCTGAATGGCAGTTCGGGTCTGATGCTGCTGCTGGAATTGCAGCGTCGCAATCTGATGCTGCCGACCATTGTGCTGACCATGTCAGCGCACCCGCACCAGGTGTCAGAGGCGCTGCGCATGGGTGCGCTGGGCTATGTGCTTAAAGGTGCCTCCAGCCGTGAACTGCTGCAGGCCATTGAGACGGTGCGCCAGGGCCAGCGGTTTTTGGGCGAGGGCGTGGTGGCTCTGCGCCATGATGGCGCTGATCTGCTGGCACTGGATGACCCGCTGAGCCAACTGACAACGCGAGAGCGGCAAATCATGGAGCAGGTGGCGCGCGGCCAGACCAGTGCAGCCATCGCCAAACAACTCAATCTGTCCCCCAAAACCGTCGAGACCTATCGTAGCCGTCTGATGCGCAAACTGGGGGTTGACAACTTGCCCGGCCTGGTGCGCTTTGCCATGCAGTGCGGGATGCTACAGGGCGAAACATAGCGCACGGGCTGGTTATCAAAGAGCCTGCGCAATCGCCAGCCCGATGTCTCGCGTGCCAGCGGTGCCGCCCAGGTCGGCGGTGCGCGGTGCGCCACTGCCGGGGGCCAGGCAACGCTCAATAGCACGCATCACCGCATCATGCGCGTTGCGGTGGCCCAAGAAGTCGAGCATCAGCGCACCGCTCCAGATCTGGCCAATCGGGTTGGCAATCCCCTTGCCCGCAATGTCGGGCGCCGAGCCATGCACCGGCTCAAACAGCGACGGAAATTTGCGCTCGGGATTCAGGTTGGCGCTGGGCGCAATGGCAATCGTGCCAGTGCAGGCCGGACCCAGGTCGCTCAGGATGTCGCCAAACAGGTTGCTGCCCACCACCACGTCAAAAAAATCGGGGCGTTGCACAAAATGCGCCGTCAGGATGTCGATGTGAAACTTGTCCACGCGCACCGCCGGATAGGCTTTTGCCATCTCGGCCACACGCTCGTCCCAAAACGGCATGGTGATGGCAATGCCGTTGCTTTTGGTGGCGCTGGTGAGGTGCTTTTTGGGGCGTGACTGAGCCAGCTCAAAAGCAAACTTCAGCACCCGATCGACGCCCACGCGTGACATCACCGTTTCTTGCAACACGATCTCACGCTCGGTGCCGGCGTACATGCGCCCGCCGATGCTGGAGTATTCGCCTTCGGTGTTTTCGCGCACGATCATCATATCGATTTCACCGGGCAGACGCGCGCTACCGTCACGCCGCACCACCGGGCAGGTGATGCCGGGCATGAGGCGCGCCGGGCGCAGGTTGATGTACTGGTCAAATTCGCGCCGGAACTGCAGCAACGAGCCCCACAGCGACACATGGTCGGGGATTTTTTCGGGCCAGCCCACCGCGCCAAAGTAAATCGCGTCATGGCCGCCGATCAAATCCTTCCAGTTGTCGGGCAGCATCTGGCCGTGTTTTTCAAAGTAATCCCAACTGGAAAAGTCGAAGTGGTCAAACTGCAGCGGGATGCCAAATTGGTCAGCGGCGGCCTGCACCACGCGCAGCCCCTCCGGCATAACCTCTTTGCCAATGCCGTCGCCAGCGATGACGGCAATGCGTTGTGTGCTCATGATGTCTCCTCAAAAATCAAATCCGGGGTTGGCGCACCACCAGCGCCACGCCCACCGCCGTCAGCAGCGTGCCGCCCAGGGTCACGACGGTGATGGGCTCGGCAAACAGCACCCAGGCCATCAGCGCGGTCACTGGTGGCACCAGATACATCAGGCTGGTGACCGATGCCGCCGCGCCCTTTTGGATCAGCATATACAGCAGCGAACTGCCGCCCAGCGTCAGCCCCAGCACCGACCAGGCCAGCGCACCA
Source organism: Comamonadaceae bacterium CG12_big_fil_rev_8_21_14_0_65_59_15 (assembly GCA_002786915.1). Lineage (GTDB taxonomy): Bacteria > Pseudomonadota > Gammaproteobacteria > Burkholderiales > Burkholderiaceae_C > Rhodoferax. Next base: position 87,023 of record PCUV01000032.1, read on the forward strand.
ATCAGCTCCGGATGCCAGTCAATGGCTTCCAGCTCCAGCGCGGCAAACGGCAGCGTCACCACCAGCGCCGCCAGCAATTGCACGGTGTTGGCGCTGCGCACGTCGCAGGCAGTCACAAACCGCTTTTGGTACAACGTGCCTGCGGTGATGCAGAGCAGCGCGCCAATGGCTAGCGCCAGGTTCAGCGCGTTGGCCTCTCCACCGCTGCCAAATTTGCGCGACACCACCAGCACCAGCCCGATGAAGCCCAGCACCAGCCCAGCCCACTGGCGCGGCACGATGCGAAAGCCCGTGGCCGCCAGCCACAGCGCGGTCAGCACCGGTTGCAGCCCCACGATCAGCGACGACAGACCTGAGCCCATGCCCAGCTTGACCGCAGCCCACACGCCACCCAGGTAACCCGCGTGCATGAATACACCGGTCAAACCCAGGTGCAGCCATTGATTCAATTGGGTTGGCCACTTGACTTTTGATAGCGCAATCCAGGCCAGAAAGCAGGCGATGGAAAAGCTGTAACGCAGCACCAGGAACTTGAGCGGCGGCGCGTGCGGCATGCCGTAGCGCGCCACAATGAATCCTGTTGCCCAGATCAGCACAAACAGCGCTGGCATGGCGCGTATCAACGGCCGATCAACAGCCGCTGTCATTGCACGCGCGACTTGATTTCGGGCAGGGCTTTTTGCAGGTAATACACCATCGACCAGACGGTCATGACAGCGGCCAGCCAGATCAGCCAGACACCCCACGCATGGGTGTTGATCAGGCCAAACAGCATGCCGTCATACAGCAAAAAAGGGATGGCGACCATTTGCGCCGTGGTCTTGAGCTTGCCGATCATGTGCACCGCCACGCTTTTGGCTGCGCCAATCTGCGCCATCCATTCGCGCAGCGCCGAGATAGCGATTTCGCGCCCAATGATGATCAAACCCACAAACACGTCGGCACGCCCCAGATGCACCAGCACCAGCACGCTGGCGCACACCAGAAATTTGTCCGCCACCGGGTCCAGAAAAGCGCCAAACGCCGACACCTGGTTGAGCCTGCGCGCCAGATAACCGTCCAGCCAGTCGGTGGCGGCAAACACCACAAACATCACCGTGGCGATCAGGTTGCGGGTAGCAGAATCCAGCGGCAAATAGAACACGCCCACGATCAACGGGATCGCCACAATGCGCGCCCAGGTCATCAAGGTGGGAATAGTCCAGAACATGCGCGAATTGTGGCATGAGGCGGCTGTGGGGGTGCACCACAGAACATCTGTGTTTGCCAACTGCGCGTGATGCGACCTCTTTCGCGCAGCTTTCTTATTGCGGTGGATGGACAACCAAGACGATGTCACGTTGAACCCGCACGGCGACAGCCTTTGGTGGCCTCCTCATACGGGGGTACCCGAAATCGTCGGCCCCCAAAGCCCGCCACCGCGCTGGACGTGATCGAAATTGATTTCAAAGCATGGAATTTGAGTAAGGTTGATTGATCAACTCAAACAAATTGAATTCGACCTTTGATACCTATCCGCCATGCATCCAAGCCTGAAACTCGACCGCGACACGCTGGCGCGCTTTTTGCCAGGCGCGGGGCATACGTCGCCTCGCCTTGTTTGGATCACAACTCAAGGGCACGGCTCGGCCGGACAGCGATATCGATTTGCTGGTGGAGTTTGAGCCTAATCACACACCGGGACTGCTGGGAGTGGTAGATGTGGAGATGGCTTTGTCTGACTTGCTGGGCGGACAGAAAGTGGATTTGCGCACACCTGCCGATTTGTCGCGTCATTTCCGCGATGAGGTGATCCGTACTGCGCAGGTGCAATATGCAAGCTGAAGAAGGCTTAACGTGAAAGAATGGCATTGTCATTGCAAATATCGACCGTCATTGCGAACGCAGTGAAGCAATCCATGACTCCGGAATGCATAGACTGCCGCGCTGCGCTCGCAGTGACGACACACTTTCATCATCCGGGGCGTCGGCTTACATTCATGACAGTTAGTGCAGCGCCCGGTAAATTTCTTCGGCCAGTTCGTTTGAGATGCCTTCCACTGACGCGATGTCCGCCGCAGACGCCAGTGCCACCCCGCGCACGCCGCCAAAGCGCTGTAGCAACCGCGCACGTCGCTTGGGGCCAATGCCGGGGATTTCTTCAAGCTTGCCGCCGTCCATACGGACCTTGGCGCGCGCGGCACGCATACCGGTGATGGCAAAACGGTGTGCCTCGTCGCGAATCTGCGCCACCAGCATCAGCGCGGCAGAGTCCTTGCCCAGATAGACCTTGTCGCGGCCATCGGCAAACACCAGTTCTTCCAGCCCAATGCGCCGGCCCTCGCCTTTTTCCACACCCACAATCAAGGCGAGGTCCAACCCCAGTTGTTCAAACACCTCACGCGCCATGCTGACCTGCCCTTTGCCACCGTCGACCAGCACCAAATCCGGCAAACGACCTGTGCCTGGTGGGGTTTCACCGCTGCGCTTGGCTTCATTCAACACCTCGGCCAGCTTGCCGTAGCGGCGCAGCAGCACCTGGCGCATGGCGGCGTAATCGTCACCCGGCGTGATGTCGGCGATCTTGTAGCGGCGGTATTCGGCGTTTTGCATCTTGTGGTGGTGAAACACCACGCACGACGCCTGCGTCGATTCACCGGCGGTGTGCGAGATGTCAAAACACTCGACACGCAGCTCGTCCAAATTGTCCAGCCCCAAATCGAGCGCCTCGTAAAGCGCTCGCGTGCGCGCCTGCTGCGAGCCTTCTTCGGACAGCAGCCGCGCCAGTTGCAAGTTTGCGTTGGTCTGCGCCATTTCCAGCCAGACGCGCCGTTGCCCGCGCGGGTTGGCTTCAGCGCTGACCTTGACACCGCTTTGCTCTGACAGCGCCTGCAGCAGCGCTTTGTCCACCGGGTGGCTGACCACCAGCGACGGCGGCACTGGAACGTTCAGGTAATGCTGGGCGATAAAGGCGTCCAGAATCTGCGATTCGACCGAGCGCTGGGCCTGGCCATCCTCTCCCACCTCCAACCCCGCGCCATCCTGCACCTGCACCGGAAAATACGGCCTATCACCCAGATGGCGTCCGCCGCGCACCATGGCCAGGTTCACGCAGGCACGCCCGCCCTGCACTTTGACGGCCAGAATGTCCACGTCGCGGTCGCTCACGTTGTCCACACTTTGCTGGTGCAGCACGTTGGAGAGTGCCGCCACCTGGTTGCGCAGTTCGGCGGCCTGCTCAAATTCCAGCTTGTCGGCGTGCGCCATCATGCGCGCCTCCAGCGCTTTCATCACATCCTGCGCGTCGCCGTGCAAAAAGCGCTCGGCATCCGCCACGTCTTGTGCATAAGCCTCAGACGAGATGTGCCCCACACAGGGGCCGCTGCAGCGCTTGATCTGGTACAGCAGGCAGGGCCGTGTGCGGTTGGCAAAAATACTGTCTTCACAGGTGCGCAGTTTGAAGACTTTTTGCATCAGCAAAATAGCCTCTTTCACCGCCCAGGCGCTCGGGTAGGGGCCAAAGTAATGGTGTTTTTTCTCGACCGCGCCACGGTAATACGACACACGCGGGAACCCTGCCGTGGCGCTGATCTTCAGGTACGGGTAGCTCTTGTCGTCCCGAAACAGGATGTTGTACTTGGGGTTGAGCGTCTTGATCAGGTTGTTTTCCAGCAGCAGCGCCTCGGCCTCGGAGCGCACCACGGTGGTTTCAAGCCGCGCGATCTTGCTCACCATGTGGCCAATGCGCGTGCCCCCGTGGTTTTTGCTGAAGTAGCTCGACACGCGCTTCTTTAAATTGATCGCTTTGCCGACATACAGCACCTGACCGTGCGCGTCAAAGTAGCGATAGACACCGGGCAGCGCGGGCAGCGCAGCCACGTCACTCAACACCTGCGCGTTATGGGTCGACTCGGCTTGGACTGCTGGATCAGCGGTGGGGGGCGGTACGGAGGGGGTGTCTGACATAGGTGCGTATTGTGGACAATCCGGCCATGTCTTGCGCCCCGCCCTGCCCCAGCCTGAAATGGAATATTTTTTGCCGCGTCATCGACAACTATGGCGACCTTGGCGTGTGTTGGCGGCTGGCCGTCAACCTAGCGCGGCGCGGCCAAGCAGTGCGGCTGTGGGTGGACGATGCGAGCGCGCTGGGCTGGATGGCCCCCACGGGCGCTCCTGGTGTTGAGGTGTTGCCATGGCACGCACCGTTAGACATGGATGGCGTTGTACCCGGCGACGTGCTGATGGAAGCCTTTGGCTGCGAGATTGATCCTGAATTCATAGCTTCTTACGCAAGCAGAATAAGGGCTAAAGGCCTTAAATGTTTATGGATCAATCTGGAGTATCTGAGCGCCGAAACCTATGCGGCCCGTTGCCACGGTCTGCCATCATCGGTGATGAGCGGCCCGGGACGGGGCCTGACCAAGCACTTTTTCTACCCCGGCTTCACGCCAGACACGGGGGGTCTGCTGCGCGAACCCGACCTGCTGGCGCGCCAAGCCGCATTTGACCGCCGCGCGTGGCTGGCCCGGTTGGGCATCGACTGGCAGGGCGAGCGTCTGGTGTCGCTGTTTTGCTATGAACCGGTGGGCTTGCCAGCGCTGCTGCAACAGTGCACGCAAGCCGCGCAGCCCACCCGTCTGTTGGTCACCGCCGGGCGCGCCAGCGCCGCCGTGCAGCTCTGGGTTGATGAACAAAACACGCTACAGCCCCCATGGAACAAGAACAAAAAGCTCTTGATTTCATATCTACCCACCTTCACGCAAACAGATTTTGACCACCTGCTGTGGGCCTGCAACCTGAATCTGGTGCGTGGTGAAGACTCCCTGGTGCGCGCGCTATGGGCCGGCAAACCGTTGGTCTGGCACATCTACCCGCAAGACGACAACGCGCACCACGCCAAACTTGATGCTTTTTTGACCTGGCTGAAAGCACCCGCGTCTATGCGGCTGGCGCATGCACGCTGGAACGGCCTCGAACCGGCCGCGCCCATGCCCGCTTTACTGCAAGACGACACGCTCGATGCCTGGCAGGCATGTGTTACACAGGCCCGCACCAAATTGCTGGCACAAGACGACTTAACCACACGCCTGCTGGCCTATGTGCAACGTCTGGATAGCGACTAGCCACAGCCTACCTCGCGATGCGCCGCGCATGACTAGGGAACAATGTGATTCGCTATTTCTTCGTCGTTTGGGACTTTCATCCGTTGCTCCTTGCCGATCTCCCTGCGCACACCCGGCCCGATCACCACGCCTCACCCGTGTACGGCTTTACTGCCTTTTAAATAAAGCGGGCTGTAGCCCATATCCATAAGCGCTGACAGCTACAAAAATTGATGACAATCGACGCATTTGGGGTTTTTCGTGCAGTTTCGGATCGCCTTGAGGCGTGCTGTGTCCGTGCTGGTCACTCAAACTACCCGGGGCAGCTCGCTGCAATTGCCCCTGCTCCCGGTAGGCGCTTGCCATGCCGTCCCTGGGCTTTGGGCACTTTTTAAAACAAGCCGGGTGTCGGCTGGGTTAGTCACTGTCTGATCACATCCGCCCCTTTGGGTGGCTTGAATTCAAACAGGCTGGACGCCAGTGGCGCATTGATCTGCACGTTCTCAAAAGTCAGTACCGAACGCTGACCGAAATTGTCCAAGATTTCAAGTACTTTCACCACAGCGCCTGCGTTGGCTTGCGCCAAAAACCCCAGCTGTACTGACTGCAATTGACCATCGTTGGCGCGCGGTGTGGCCAGCACCCACTGCAAGCCATCACGATCAGAAGCGTCGGTAAGCACAAAATCGGCACTCAGGGCTTTGAGGTTGGTCGCCGTGGCAATCAGCGCTGCCGGGGTGGAGCCCAATGCGCTAGCCTGGCGGCGCGCTGTGACCTGGTTCAGGTCGGCGTCGTACACCCACAGCGTCTGCCCGTCGGCAACGATGATCTGCGCAAAGGGTTTGAGGTAATTGAAGCGGAAACGGTCGGGGCGGATAAATTCAAACGTGCCGCTGGATTTTTTTACCCGGGACGCTTGCCCGTTTTTACCCGCAGACGTCACTACCTGGGTAAATTGGGCTTTCCCGGTGTTGGCCGAATGCATGAAATCTTCCAGGCTTCTCAGCCCTGTCGCCCACGTATTGCTTGCGCAAAAAGCTATTACAAAAAGAACGATTAAAGATTTTTTCACGAGCTGTCTATGGCCTTATTCATTGCGCGGCGGCACCAAGATGTCGCGCTGGCCGCTGCCGCTCATGCTGCTCACCAGCCCGGCTTTTTCCATGTCTTCCACCAGGCGCGCGGCGCGGTTATAACCAATTTTCAGGTGGCGCTGCACCAGCGAAATGCTGGCGCGGCGATTTTTCAGCACCACCTCCACCGCCTGGTCATACAGCGGGTCTTTTTCGCCACCGCCGTTGCCCTCAAGGCCTGCGGCACCGTCGTCGCCGTCCACCGTGCCCCCCTCAAGGATGCCATCGATGTAATTGGGCTCACCCTGGCTCTTGAGGTAGGTCACCACACGGTGCACCTCTTCGTCGCTCACAAACGCGCCGTGCACCCGAATGGGAAGTCCGGTACCGCTGGCCATGTACAGCATATCGCCCATGCCCAGCAGCGCCTCAGCGCCCATCTGGTCGAGGATGGTGCGGCTGTCGATCTTGCTGCTGACCTGAAACGCAATGCGCGTGGGGATGTTCGCCTTGATCAGCCCCGTGATCACATCGACGCTGGGGCGCTGCGTGGCCAAAATCAGGTGGATGCCGGCGGCGCGCGCCTTTTGCGCCAGCCGCGCAATCAGCTCTTCAATCTTCTTGCCCACCACCATCATCAGGTCGGCCAGTTCGTCGATCACCACCACAATGTGTGGCAGCCGGTCCACCGGCTCAGGGGCCTCGGGCGTCAGGCTGAACGGGTTGTAAATAAATTCGCCGCGCGCCTTGGCCTCGTCCCACTTGGTGTTGAACCCAGCCAGGTTGCGCACGCCCATCTTGCTCATCAGTTTGTAGCGCCGCTCCATCTCGGCCACGCACCAGGTGAGCGCGTTGGCGGCCTGCTTCATGTCGGTGACCACCGGGCACAGCAGGTGCGGAATGCCCTCATAGACCGACATTTCAAGCATCTTGGGGTCGATCATGACCAGCCGCACGTCGTGCGCCTCAGCCTTGTAGAGCATGCTCAGAATCATCGCGTTGATGCCCACCGACTTGCCCGAGCCGGTGGTGCCCGCCACCAGCACGTGCGGCATCTTGGCAAGATCTGCCAGCACCGGGTTGCCCACAATGTCCTTGCCCAGCCCCATCGTCAGCAGCGATTTGGCCTGGTGGTAGGCCTGCGAGCCCAGAATTTCGGCCAGTCGGATGGTTTGGCGCTTGGCGTTGGGCAGTTCCAGCGCCATGGTGGTCTTGCCGGGGATGGTTTCCACCACGCGGATCGACACCAGGCTCAAACTGCGCGCCAGGTCCTTGGCCAGCCCGACGATCTGCGAGCCCTTGACGCCTGTGGCCGGCTCGATCTCATAGCGGGTAATCACCGGCCCTGGCTGCGCCAGTACCACCTGAACTTCCACACCAAAGTCCTTGAGCTTTTTCTCGATCATGCGGCTGGTCATTTCCAGCGTTTCGGCGGCCACGCTCTCCTGACGCACCTGGGCTGCATCGAGCAAGTCCACCTGCGGCAGCTTGGTGTCGGGCAAGTCCTGGAACAAGGGCTTTTGGCGCTCTTTTTGCACGCGATCACTCTTGGGCAGTTCCGCTGGCGCGGGTTCCACCACCACCGTGGGTTTGACGTGGGTAGAAACCACCTCTTGGCGCTCCTGCACCAGCACCTGCTCACGCGCTTGCGCCGCCTGCTGGCCCAGCGCCAGGTCTTCTTGCACCTCCAGCTTTTCGCGCCGCGACTCGATCTGCGCAAACAGCCAGCCCCCCAGGCGCTCAGCCCATTGCAGCCAAGAGAATCCAAACACCCAGGCCATACCCAGCACCAACACAGAAATGGCCAGCAAACCCGACCCGTTAAACCCCAGCCACTGCATGCCCAGCGGCCCCAACAGATAACCCAACACGCCCCCACTGTGCCCGGGCAACTGCGCTTCATGACTGTAAAAGCGCGTCCACTCCAGCGTGGCACTGGCAACCAGCAGCAGCAGCAAGCCCAGCCAGAAGCGCAACCGGGGCCAGGATAAGGTTTGGGCTGGCTCGGGCTCCCGGTTGGCAGGCATTGGTTCGTCTCGTTGGCGCAACCAGCACGCCAGCGCACCCAGCCAGACGCGCGCACCTGCGGCAACACACCACCAAACTGAAAAGCCCAGCAAAAAATAACTGGCATCGGCCAACCAGGCCCCCACCACCCCCAGTCGGTTCACCGTGGGCACGCCAGTGCCCGAGGTGGACCAAGCCGTATCTGACAAAGAAAAACTCACCAGCGCCAGCAGCCAGAGCACCCACAGCAGCCCACCCGCGAGCAAAGACAGTTCAACTGAAAAACGTCGCCATCCCACGCGCTCATGCGTTTGCGCGGGTGGTTGTTGGAGGTGGCGAAGAAGATAGGTCATGGGCAGGAAAATGCAGCGCTGATTTTGCATGAACAAGTTGAGCATTGTCGCTGCTGGCCGCCTGATGGTCTGCAAATGTGCTCGGGGGCGCTCACACCGCTTGTCTGCGCTTGCAATAATGCGGGTCGCCTCCAAATTCAAACAGCATTCCATCCACAAGGTTCATTTATGTCCACCACCCGTCACGCCAAAGTTCTGATTCTGGGCTCCGGCCCGGCCGGCTATACCGCCGCCATTTACGCCGCGCGCGCCAACCTGAAGCCCTTGCTGATCACCGGCATCGCACAGGGCGGCCAGCTCATGACCACCACCGAGGTGGACAACTGGCCCGCCGATGTGGATGGCGTGCAGGGCCCCGACCTGATGCAGCGCTTTCTGGCGCACGCCGAGCGCTTTGCCACCGACATTGTTTTTGACCACGTCAACAAAGTCGATTTTTCCAAGCGCCCCTTCACCCTGACCGGCGACAGCGGCACCTATACCTGCGACGCGCTGATTCTGGCCACTGGCGCCTCTGCCAAGTACCTGGGGCTGCCCAGCGAAGAGGTCTTTATGGGTCGCGGCGTTTCGGGATGCGCAACCTGCGACGGCTTTTTTTACCGAGACCAGGTCTGCTGCGTGGTGGGGGGTGGCAACACAGCGGTTGAGGAAGCGCTGTACCTGGCCAACATTGCCAGCAAGGTGTATCTGATCCACCGCCGCGACAAGTTCCGCGCCGAACCGATCATGATCGATAAGCTGATGGCCAAGGTGGCTGAGGGCAAGATTGAACTGCGCACGTTTTGCACGCTGGACGAAGTGCTCGGCGACGCCAGCGGCGTGACCGGTGTGCGCGTCAAAAACGTGACGACCGACGCCACCGAAGACCTTGCGCTACAGGGCTGCTTTATCGCCATCGGCCACGCGCCCAACACCGAAATATTTCAGGGCCAGCTGGACATGGCCGGGGGCTACATCGTGACCCATGGTGGCCAACAGGGGTTTGCCACCCAGACCAGCGTGCCCGGCATCTTTGCCGCCGGCGATGTGCAAGACCACATTTACCGCCAGGCCATCACCAGCGCCGGCACCGGCTGCATGGCGGCGCTGGATGCGCAGCGCTTTCTGGAGCAGCACGAGTAGAGCCTCAGTTCAAGCACCCGCTGCATCGGGTGTAATTCAAAATGGTGTGCCAATTCCCAAGACCTCGACGCACGGCGCGGCGACTGGGTCAGGCGCACGCGGTCTTGGGAGCAAATGCGTGCGACTGAGGAGCTAGCGTACTTGAGCCTTCCATTTCGCGCCTGCTTTCGCATCAATACCGCATGCGCCTGACCCAGTTGCCCGGCCGTGCGTTGACACGATTCGTTCTCTTTTTGCATTGACTCCCCATAAATTCACGACCAAAAATCGTATGTCTTGTGCAGACACCAACATTGGTCATTAGCACCGCACTTTGCCTCGCACCCTTACTTTATCAATTCAAGGCAGCGTCCGATTCTTTGCCCACCAGGTATCAATAGCCCAGTTTTCACCACCGGCGTAGGGCGGCATGGTGGCGGGTTGGTCCAGGCGCCACGCGTTGAACACCATCCGATGCGTGGGGGCTGACCATTGGGGGATGAGTACATGGCTGTGGCTGATGACCCGCTCCAGCGCGCGGCAGGCGGGCAACAAATCGGCCTTGCTTTTGGCCGCGGTCATGCGGGCGATCAGCGCATCCACCGCCGGGCTTTGCATGCCCGACATGTTGCCGGAATCCTCTTGGTCAGCGGCCTTGCTGCCAAACAGATCGGCGTACTCTTGGCCCGGGTTGTGCGTGCCGCCGTAGGCCAGCGAGGTGATGTCGAACTCAAACTTTTGCAGCCTTTGCTGGTACAGGGCAAAGTCCACCGGACGAAATGTGAGCGTGATGCCCAGCTTTTCCAGGTTACGTGCCCAGGGGGTAACCACGCGCGCGCTGCCCTCGTTGCTGTCAAGGTATTCCAGCTCAAAAGCCTGGCCCTGCGCGTTGCGCAACTGGCCCGCCTGCACCGTCCAGCCCGCTTGCGCCAGTAGATCGCGCGCCTGCAGCAGGTTGGTGCGCAGACTGGAGGGCGCATCAGTGCGCGGGGGCACGGTCATTGGCCCGAACACCGCCGCAGGCAACTGCGCGCGCCAAGGAGCCAATAACGCCAATTCAGTCGCCGACGGCAGACCGGATGCTTGGCAATCGGTGTTGCCAAAGAGCCCGTTCACGCGCTGGTAGGCGTTGTAAAACAGCTGCCGGTTCATCCATTCGTAATCCAGCGCCAAGCCCAGCGCCTGACGCACGCGCACGTCTTGCAACAGCTCGCGACGTGTGTTGAGCACATAGCTCTGAAAGCCAGTGGGCAAACGATGCCGGTATTCGCGCTTGACCAGCTCGCCCGTGTCAAAGCGCTTGCCGTTGACACGCCGCGCCCAGTCTCCAGCCGAAAAAAAGCGCATCAGATCAAATTCGCCCGCTTTGAGTGCCTCCAGCCGCGCCGTGCCATCTTTGTAGATTTTGACCGTGATGCGGTCAAAGTTAGCGCTGCCGCGGCGCACCGGCAGGTCGCGCGCCCAATAGTTGGGGTCGCGCACATAGGTGATGTCCTTGCCAAAGCGCACCGGGCCTATTTTGTAAGGACCGCTGCCAATGGGTATGTCGGTCACGATCTGGTCAAACGGTTTGGACTTGCCCTGGTCTGCACCCCAGGCGCGGCTGAACACGGGCAGGCCACCCACTGTCAGCGGCAGTTCGCGGTTGGGCTTTTTGAAGCGGTAGCGCACAGTGCGCTCGTCCACCACGTCCAGCCCGGCCACGTCATCGAGCAGGGTTTTGTACCCGGGAGAGGTAAACGGCCCCGTCAGGATATCAAAGCTGTACTTCACGTCGGCCGCCAGTACCGCGTCGCCGTTGTGAAAACGCGCCTCGGGGCGCAGGCGGAACGTGGCGCTCAGCCCGTCTGCCACCACGGCAACGTCTTCGGCCAGCAGTCCATAGCCCGACCCGGTTTCGTCCAGCGCACCGGCAAGCAGGCTGTCAAACATCAAGTCGGCCAGGTAGGCCGGGGCCGAGCCCTTGATGGTGAACGGGTTGTACTTATCAAAGGTGGAAACCCGCAAATTGCTCACCAGCCGCAGTTCCCCGCCCTTGGGGGCATCGGGGTTGACGTAATCAAAATGGCGGAATCCAGCGGGATATTTCAAGTCCCCCCACAGGGCGTAACCATGCGCGCCCCAAGCCTGTGGCAGACACAACCAAATGAAACAAAAAAATAGGCGGCGCATGCGACAATTCTGCATCAATTGCCAGCGCTGTTGGCTTGGCGCCAGGTCAATTCAGCACGGGCTGCAAAGTCGTTCCAAACATGAGAGGTTGCTATGGGTTTTCTGACAGGCAAAAAATTTCTGATCACCGGGGTGTTGTCCAACCGCTCCATCGCTTACGGCATTGCCAAAGCCTGCCACGACCAAGGGGCTGAGTTGGCCTTCAGCTACGTGGGCGAGCGCTTCAAAGACCGCATTACCGAATTCGCTGCCGATTTCAACTCAAAGCTAATTTTTGATTGCGACGTCGGCGACGATGCGCAGATTGACGCCTTGTTTAAGGGTTTGTCCGCGCACTGGCCTACGTTCGATGGCTTTGTGCACAGTATCGGCTATGCCCCGCGTGAGGCCATTGCAGGCAATTTTCTGGATGGCTTAACGCGTGAAAACTTCCGCATCGCGCACGACATCAGCGCTTACAGCTTTCCGGCCATGGCCAAGGTCGCCCTGCCCTACCTGACCCCGACCGCCTCGCTGCTAACGCTAACTTATCTGGGCGGCGTGCGTGTGGTGCCCAGTTACAACACCATGGGCTTGGCCAAGGCGTCGTTGGAGTCTTCCGTGCGCTACCTCGCTGATGCAGTCGGCGGCAAAGGCATTCGTGTCAACGGCATCAGCGCGGGCGCCATCAAGACGCTGGCAGCAAGTGGCATCAAGGACTTTGGCAAGCTGTTGGGTATTTCGGCGGCGGCCTCCCCGCTCAAGCGCAACGTGACGATTGACGAGGTGGGCAACGTGGCAGCTTTCCTGCTCAGCGACCTGGCTTCGGGCATGACCGGGCAGATTACCTATGTGGATGCGGGGGTTAGCCAGACCGCCGTGGCGGTTGTGGAAACCGCGGCGTAAGAAAAAGACCAGGTGCATTTTTTCGATGGCCGCAGCATCGCACCGGTGATGCTTTGACCCCAATTCTGCGGGGTGTACAAAATACGCCTGAAACACGCGTCAGAATTGCATACGCCGCTATTAAATCAGGGGACTTTTGCACCGAATTTTTCCGCCTAATCAAAGCACGGGATTCAGGGTTGCATAACTGAGCTGGCAGATTTGGGGATTACCAACGGATTCCCCTTTTTGATACCGTTATCCGATCACCGCAATGAATTTGATATTGAATGCCACCCAGTATTGAGGCCCTTGGTCTGATTTAAGATGCGCCTTCCATGAAACCACTTTTCGCAACCCGCGTACTACCATCACTGCGTTTATCGGACTGCTTGCGGTGCTGGAACAAAACCCGGGCGCGCAGTGGCAGGAACTGCTGCACCAAACCAAGCTTGAGCCAGACAAAGCTGATGATGCGTTTGCCGAGCCGAGTAATGAATTGACAGAATTGAGGCTGTAGGCCGCCATGAATCTGATGGATTGCATTCAACAAGGTGAAAGCAAAACGCTGGAGCTGAAATCGCGGCTACCCCAACACGACCAAATTGCCAGAACCATGGTGGCGTTTGCCAATACCAGTGGTGGCAAACTGGTCGTGGGGGTGGATGATCAGCGTCATGTTGTCGGCATTTCTGAAGACGATATCTTCACATTGCAAGCCCAGATCACTTCGCTTGTTTTTGACCGTTGCCAGCCAACCATCTTGCCGGAGATTTACTCAGCCAACCTGGAGGGCAAATTGGTGCTGGTGGTGGAAGTATTTCGCGGCAACCTGCTGCCCTACTACCTCAAGGCAGCAGGAAAAAACAACGGCACTTATTTACGCATTGGTGCCAGTAACCGCAAGGCGGACTTTGAACACATCCTGGAACTGGAACGGCAAAAACGCAATCTGAGTTTTGATGAAGAAACCTGCCGCGAACAAGCTTTGCAAACGCTGAACCTGACCCCATTGCAGCAACGGTTTTCTTCATTCGGCAAACCGTTGAATGAGGAAAAACTAAAAAATCTCAAACTCATTGCATGGGAGCAAGGCACAGTTTGGCCTACCTACGGGTTGATGATTTTGCTTGGATTGTTGCCGCACGTCCGTACCAAATGCGCCCGGTTCAAAGGGACTGACATGAGCATTTTTCTGGACCAAAAAGAGTACGGAGGCGACCTGTTCACGCAGTTGGAGCAAACTGAAACCTTCATCAAAAACCATATCCATTTGCGTGGCGAGATACGGGGCTTGCAGCGCACCGACACGTATGAAATCCCGATGAGTGCGTTGCGGGAAGCGCTGATCAATGCCTGCATTCACCGCGACTACATCAATCAGGGGCGCGACATCAAGGTCGGTGTTTATGACGATATTGTCAACATCGTGTCGCCTGGCGGTTTACCCAATAGCCTGACCGAGGAAGCATTGATGGAAGGGCGATCGGAAATTCGCAACCGCGTCATAGCGCGGGTGTTCAAAGAACTGGGCTACATCGAGCAATGGGGCAGCGGCATTGTCCGCATCAAAAGCGCCTGCAAGGCCCACGGGTTGACAGAGCCCCGAATCCGCGAGAAAGGTGATTTTGTTGATGTAAAGTTTTACCGACCAGTGCCGGATGCCAACGAAAGTGTGCCGGATACTGTCCCAAAAGTGCCGGATACTGGCGAAAGTGTGCCGGATACTGCCCAAAAAGTGCCGGATACTACTGGAAATGTGCCGGATACTGGCAAAAAACAACCGGTATCTGTATCGACCAGATTGCGCACCATCCTTGAGCACATTGAACAGCATGGTCCTATTTCCGCGCCAGACGTAGCGAAGCTGTTGTCTGTCAAAGAGCGGCGCGCCAGAGCCGTACTGAAATACATGCTGGATTATGGCCTGCTTGTGAAACGTGGCAGTGCACGGCAGACGGTTTATGTGAGGCTCAAAGCATGAATTGCTGTGTTCTGCACAGCCGCCACAAATGATGAAATTGACCCGCCTTTCCCGCGCAGGCCGGAATGACGGGTTTGCTAGGATGCTGGATTCCCACCTGCGCGGGAAAGGCAAAGCTTGACGTTTTTCACGTTAATTTGAAACAGCTGACAGCCAGATTTTGAGTGTCAACATCAAGCTGACAACTCATTCTACGACTGTACCGGTTACCACTTGGGGCTTGTTCACCCAGAACCCAGCGCCTGCTTCCAGTTTCCTGGCGTTCGTCGAGAAGTCGAGATAACCTTTACTGGTGATGTAGTCAGTCAACGCCGTGCCACCCTGGCCTTCGAGATTTGGAGCATAAAAGTACCATTTTCCCAGTGGGTTGTCCCAGGCCCATAAGGTCGTCAGGTTTAATGGAATGACACCAGCCGAGGCAGGGAATGCACTCAAATCTCCATTGAAGCCACTCGGCGTCCTTGGGTTGCCAATGGCCAGCAAGCTCCAGCCTGGTTTAAGTGCACCTGGCTTGCCGTCCTGAAAAGAGATTGACGAGACCAATGTTCCCACTGGCAACGGTACATTCAATTTCAAGTTTGAATTGACCCAAAAACCTTCACCAGGGTTGATGACACTCAAAACACCATAACCCTTGCTGGTGGCGTAGGTTTGAAGCGCTGCTGCATCCATAGAGGGCGCATAAAACTGCCAACTGGAGTTGCTGTTGTCCCACTTCCAGACGGTGGTTACTGCGACTGGATCACCGAACAAAGAACCAACCGAAAGAATTTGATCCACCGCATTACCAACCAGATTCCAACCCTGCTCCAGAGCAATAGCGACACTTGAAGATGGCAGCGTGGTGGTGGTCGTCGTCACAACGGTGGTGGTCGTTCCAGGAGCTGACGTTGACGTTGAAGTGCTGGTGCTAGTTGACGTTGACGAGCTAGTGGTGGTCGTGCTGGTAGTTGATGTCGTGGTGGTCGTTGTTGTTACTGGGCTTGGGGTAGCCGCACGGTCAATCTTGAAGACCGAGCCTCCGACAACGCCATACAGTTCGCCATTGAGCCAGTAACGCTTTTGAAGACCAGAGCCCAATTCGACCAGCGTTCCGCCGACTTCATACACGTAGAGTTTTCCGCCATTGGTGAGCGTGACAGCACCCGTGTCGGAGATCGTGTCAATTTGGCTGCCCGCTGAGAAAAATGTGAGCTGTTCCAGCGTGCCGCTGGGCAAACGCCGCCAAACTTGCAACTGGCCGGAGGTGCCGGGTTTGGTGAAGGCAACGTAGCCGTTGGCGATGGCATAGCTTCCTGACGAATTTATGGTTCCCATATCAGCAAGGACAGTCACACCGACACCATTCCAAAACATTGTCTTGAAAGTTTGGTTACTGCAACATGGTGTTTCCTGAGTGAACGCTATATTTGTACCGTCGGTGAAAGGACCGATGCTCCAAAGCCCTCCTCCATTTGTCACCTGTGATGAAGATCCATTCTTCCACGAGAATATCTCATAGTTGTAAGCAAACTGACAGCTGACACAAGTGGTGGCTATTTGTTTAATATATACAACCGTACCGTCGGCCGCCAAACCGTTGTAGTCGACACTCGCCCCTTTTGCATTGACTATTAGTTGATCTGTGCCCGTTACCAAATCACGCAAAAAGTACTCGTAGTTTCCGGTTGTATCGTTGATCCGCCGGCCTGACCAAACTGCATATTTACCTTTTACCAAAATATTACTCAATGGCCAGAGCCATTGACTAGCTGGCGCAACATCAACTAACGATCCATTTCGCCAGTCATAAATGCGAGTCGTCAAAACGTTACCTGGTTGTGCAATGAACAACACACCATTCGGATGAAGATAACCCTTTTGAGGATTTCCGCCTGCAACGGAATAAATCGTCGTATCTGCACCCGAAGCTCGATTTCTGATTTTTAGCAGTTGCGGGTCCACGGTGTCATCCAGATAAAGAATCCTGTCAGCTGCAACATCAAAAATGCGCCCAGGCACGCTGGCTTGAAGCGCTAGTCTGGCGGTATCGACAACTGGCACGCTCAAGGTTTTTGTTGCAATTTGGCCGACTGAATCTGTGGCAGTCACAGTCAGCGAGACGGTCTGACCGATATAAGCGGTGAGATCAACCGTACCTGCTGCTGTGCCAGTACCAGTTAATACCGCAGCGCCAGTCGCACCGTACATGGATGTACCGGCTCGAACTGAAATACCGCAACCGGTGTCGTCATCTACGCACCCAATGTCAAGGTTAATTGAGGGTGTGGCAACGGCATAGGGTACAGGCTTGCGAATCTCAATTTTTGGCTTGGCATCCAGGGTAACGGATCGGGTGGCACTGGCCGTTGCGCCCATTGCATCCACCGCAGTGACCACTAACTGATATGTGCCGCGTGTCACGCCGGTCAGGTCAACGCTCGCCATCCAACCGGGAGTGCCACCGTATCGGTTTGAAATGGCTGTCTGCGAAAACGTGAAAGCTACGGTTTTACCTGCAATCGTGCCGGTTACCGATGCAATTTCATAGGTTGCCTGCATCGTGGCAGTAACAGGCATGATGGTGTCAACCTTGGCCGCATCCAACGGCGCAACAATCGTCACAGTAATCGCCGCTGACACTGAAAATGACAAGCCCAACAAAAAAACAAGCGCCAGCAACCGAACTGAAAAACGTTGCAGTGGACGAAAAATGTGTGCAGTGCGATTCATGACAGCCCCTATTGGATGGTTGCCGCTTATACGGTCTTGTTTTGCGTAATCCTACTCTTTTTGCGGCGCTCGAAATTATTTTTTGCCCGTCTGGATGCGTAACCTGATGTGTCATAGCAAAGTAATTGCGTGTGCCCAGTCGTCCAGACGTGCATCGATGTCTTACGGATTCTCACAGCCCCCCACTTTGCATCGCACCCGCATAACCCCAAACCTTGAGCCACCCGTCAACTGGATCAAACAAATAGTCAACGCACCAGGTGTCATTCACCAACCATCGCCAAGGCATCGGCAATCAACTTGTCACCCAAAAAATAGCCTGATGCGGTGAGTTGATCCAGCAAAGGCTTGATGTTTGGAAGCAATTTTTTCTGCTTGGCCAGTACCAGCACGCCGACGGTACCGATACGCGCCACGCAGAAATTTTTGGCCATGCGCCGACCCGCTTTGTCGTCCATCAGCACACCACAGCCCCACTCAGCCGCCGCCGCTATGGCGCTGGCTTCACCCGCATCAACGTGCAAAGCCAATTCAAAATGCACCAAGGGTGCGGTGCAGCGTTGAATAACCTGGTTTTGGGCGGCTTGCAGAATAGGCTTGGCTTCAGCGTCATCAGACCGACAAGTGCATTCAGCAAAAACCTCTTCGGTCACCAACACTTGCGCAAACACCTGTGTCAGCAGTTCAAGCTGCCCCAGCCTGGCAAATGCGATCAGTGGCCCCGCATCTGCAATAACAACCTTACGCAAAGGCCGCCACTTCCTGCGCCAACTCGTCGGCCCCGTAACGCGCCAGCGGGATTTTCAAGGCACCCAGATGATGGATGAATTCGCTTTGCGACACGCCAGCCAGTTTGGCAGCCTTGCCCAAACCAAGAGCCTCTTCATCAAACAACTTGACGGCCAACGCCACACGCACCCCTGAGCGCAGCATGGCTTCGTCAAACGGCATGGCGACAAAGACGCCTTGCCCGTGCTTGGTAACGATTGAGAGCTTGCCTGCTTCTGCATCCCGCACCAGCTCGCCTGTGCGCTCGCGTAAATCACGAATGGTGAAAGTTTCCATGAGGCCGATCCAATCAAATTTATGCTATCAAATGCTAGCACATTCCAAAATTAATCTGTGCGGCACAGTTTGATGCTGTGCCAGTAATCATGCAGCACTAGCGAGCCACGCAATCGGCGTAGTAGTGCACCTTGCCGTCATCGCCCTGCTCTTCCACCAGACCGTGGATGTCGCTCTCAAACCCTGGGCACTGGGTGTTGAATTCGCGTGAAAACTTCAGGTAATCGACAATTTTTTTGTTGAACACCTCACCCGGGATCAGCAGCGGTATGCCAGGTGGGTACGGCGTGACAAGCCCCACGGTGATGCGTCCCACCAGGTCATCAATTTCCACCCGCTCGGTCTTGCGCTGCGCAATGTGCGCGTAGGCGTCGCTCGGCTTCATGGCCGGGGTCAGGTCGCTCAGGTACATGTCGGTGGTGAGCCGCGCGATGTCATATTTGGCGTACAACTGATGCACGTGCTGGCACAGGTCGGCCAGTCCCAGGTTTTCATAGCCCGGGTGCTTCTGGCAAAACTCGGGCAGCACGCGCCACATCGGCTGGTTTTTGTCGTAATCGTCCTTAAACTGCTGCAAGGCAGTGAGCATGCTGTTCCAGCGGCCCTTGGTGATGCCGATGGTGAACATGATGAAAAAACTGTAGAGACCGGTTTTTTCCACCACCACGCCGTGTTCGGCCAAAAACTTGGTCACCACCGACGCAGGAATGCCGGTTTTGGCAAACTTGCCGTTCAGGTCCATGCCCGGCGTGACAATGGTCGATTTGATCGGGTCGAGCATATTGAAGCCGCTGGCCATGCGGCCAAAGCCATGCCAATGCACGCCTTCTTTTTTGCTGCGCAGTTCGCCCTTGATGATCCAGTCGTCGGCAACGCCGATGCCTTCTTCGGCCAACTTGTCCGGTCCCCAGACCTTGAACCACCAGTCGTTGCCGTATTCGTCGTCCACCTTGCGCATGGCACGGCGAAAGTCCAGCGCCTCGGCAATGCTTTCTTCCACCAGTGCGGTCCCACCGGGAGGCTCCATCATGGCGGCAGCCACGTCGCAGCTGGCGATGATGCTGTACTGCGGGCTGGTGCTGGTGTGCATCATGAACGCCTCATTGAACAAGTGCTTGTCCAGCTTGACGGTTTGCGAGTCTTGCACCAGCACATGGCTGGCCTGGCTGATACCGGCTAACAATTTGTGGATGGACTGCGTGGCATACACCACAGCTTGCTTGGGCCGTGGCCGGTTTTTACCCATGGCGTGGTAGGAACCGTAAAACGGATGAAAAGCCGCGTGCGGCAACCAGGCTTCGTCAAAGTGGATGTTCTCCACATAGCCGTCGAGCATGGTCTTGACGGTTTGCGTGTTGTACAGCACACCGTCGTAGGTGGACTGCGTGAGTGTGAGCACGCGCGGCTTGATGCGGTTTACATCGATGTCAGGCAGGTGCTGTTTGACCAGAGGGTTCGCCTTGATCTTGGCCTTGATGGAGGTCGGTTCAAATTCGCTCTTTGGAATGGGCCCAATGATGCCAAACTGGTTGCGTGTGGGCTTCAAAAACACCGGAATGGCACCCGTCATGATGATCGAGTGCAAGATGGACTTGTGGCAATTGCGGTCCACCACCACCACGTCGTTGGGGGCTACCGTGTGGTGCCAGACCATCTTGTTACTGGTACTGGTGCCGTTGGTGACAAAAAAGCAATGATCTGCGTTGAAAATGCGCGCGGCGTTACGCTCACTCTTGCCAATGGCGCCGTCGTGGTCCAGCAACTGGCCCAATTCTTCCACCGCATTGCATACGTCGGCGCGCAGCATGTTTTCACCATAAAACTGGTGATACATCTGCCCCACCGGGCTCTTCAGAAATGCCACCCCACCCGAATGTCCCGGGCAATGCCATGAGTACGAGCCGTCTTCAGCGTAGTCCAGCAGCGCCTTGAAAAACGGTGGCTGCAGACCTTCCAGGTAGCTCTTGGCCTCACGAATGATGTGGCGTGCGACAAACTCGGGCGTGTCCTCAAACATGTGGATAAACCCGTGCAGCTCGCGCAGGATGTCGTTGGGCAGGTGACGACTGGTCTTGGTTTCGCCATAAACATAGATCGGCACGTCGGGGTTTTTGCGGCGCACCTCTTCAATAAAGTGGCGCAGGTTCACCACGGCGGGGTCCAGGTCGGGCCCTTGCGTAAATTCTTCGTCGTCGATCGACAAGATGAAGGTGCTGGCCCGGCTTTGCTGCTGCGCAAACTGGCTCAAATCGCCGTAGCTGGTAACACCCAGCACCTCGGAGCCTTCCGACTCGATGGCCTGCGCCAGCGCACGAATGCCCAGGCCCGAAGTGTTCTCAGAGCGAAAATCTTCGTCGATGATGACAATGGGAAAGCGAAATTTCATGAACAACTCCGGCGCGGGAAATCCGACAAATCGGCGCGAAGTGTAAGGACTAAATCGAAATTTTTGGCTTATCCGCTTCGCTTTGGCCTGAAAATGGCCGTGAAGCAACAGCGCAGGAACTGCACAATGGCAAATTCAACTTTTTGGTGGCTGGCGGCCGGCGGGCTGATTGCCGTCGAGCTGGTCACCGGCACGTTTTATCTGCTCATGATTTCCACCGGACTGGTCGCGGCGGCATTGGCAGCGCACGCCCAACTGGACGTGCTGTGGCAGTGGGTGATTGCGGCGCTGGTGGGCGGTGGTTCGGTGCTGGTCTGGCGCAGGTACAAAAAGTCGCAGCCTGCTATTGCGCCAGCCAACGCCAACCCGGATGTCAATATGGACGTGGGCGAAGTCGTGCATGTGGCCAGTTTCCGCGCCGACGGGTCTTGCAGCGTCAAATACAGGGGCACGCATTGGGACGCCGCCCTGGCACCAGGCGAACAACCTGTGCCGGGCCACTTCACCATCGCAGAAGTGGTGGGGAGCCGTTTGATGCTGAAGAAGACACCTGTTGCAACGACCGAATAACTCTGGAGCCTGTCATGGAAATCGCCATCGTCCTGTTTGTCATTGCCGTTATTTTTGTTACCCAATCGGTCAAGGTGGTGCCGCAGCAGCACGCTTGGGTGGTCGAACGCCTGGGCAAATACAACGGCACGCTCACGCCGGGGCTCAATTTTTTGATGCCCTTCATCGACAAGGTGGCGTACAAGCATGTGCTGAAAGAAATTCCGCTCGATATCCCCAGCCAGGTCTGCATCACCCGCGACAACACGCAGTTGCAGGTGGACGGCATTCTGTACTTTCAGGTGACCGACGCGATGCGCGCGAGCTACGGCAGCAGCAACTACATCGTGGCCATTTCGCAGTTGGCGCAAACCACGCTGCGCAGTGTGGTTGGTAAGCTGGAGCTGGACAAAACCTTTGAAGAGCGCGACATCATCAACGCGCAGGTGGTGCAAGCCATTGATGAGGCGGCGCTGAATTGGGGCGTGAAGGTTCTGCGTTATGAGATCAAGGACCTGACACCGCCGAAAGAAATTTTGCACGCGATGCAACAGCAGATTACCGCCGAGCGTGAAAAGCGCGCGTTGATCGCTGCCTCTGAAGGTCGCCGCCAAGAGCAGATCAACATCGCCACCGGCGAGCGCGAAGCGTTCATCGCCCGCTCAGAAGGTGAAAAGCAGGCCGCTATCAACAACGCCCAGGGCGAGGCAGCATCTATTTTGGCGGTCGCGCAAGCCACCGCGCAAGCCATTGAACAGGTGGCCGCGGCGATTCGTCAGCCCGGTGGTAGCGAAGCGGTGCAGCTCAAGGTGGCAGAAAAGGCGGTCGAGGCCTATGGCAAGCTCGCCAGCGAAGCCACCACCACGCTGGTGGTGCCCAGCAACATGACCGAGGTGGCCACGCTGATCAGTTCGGCCATGAAGATGATCCAGACGCAAAAATAAACCCACCGGGCCAGACCTAAGTTGCGCCTCTGATCTGGCAAGACGCGGTGGGTACACTGCACGACACGGATTCAGTCGGTCTCAAACTACGCATCGTTCTTGCCCTTGAAAGGCGCGTAAAAAGCCTTGATGGTTGCCATGTCGGCCTCTAGATCATCGCCCGGGTACAACATGGGCCCCAGGCCACTGATCTTGCGGCTGTAGTCCATGTAGGCCATGACAATCGGCACCTTGGCAGCCTTGGCAATGTAGTAGAAGCCTGTGCGCCAATAGTGGGTTTTGGCACGTGTGCCTTCGGGTGACACGATCAACTGTAGCGCTATGGGCGACGCTGCAATGACCTGCGCAGAAGCGGCCACCAAATCATTGGTATGGGTCCGATCCACCGCAATACCCCCCAACCAGCGCATCAGGCCGCCAAAGGGAAAGCGAAAAATACCGGCCTTGCCCATCCAGTGAATGTTCAGACGCAGCGCAAATGCCACCATCAGCGTGTAGGGCAAGTCCCAGTTGCTGGTGTGCGGTGCGGCAATGAAAACGCTTTTGTGCGCCTGCGCGGGCAACGCGCCCTGCACTTTCCAGCCCGCAAGCCGGAGATACAGCAGCGAGAAGGCCCGAAACAGCGGCGCTACAACGGGTGTCGTAAAAATGGTGCGCTGAGCGGCAACCGCGCTCATGCGTTGCGCGCCTGGATGCCCCACTTGGCCAGCGCCGCGTCGTCACTCACCCGCGCATCGACCCACTTGGCACCATTGGGCGTTTGCTCTTTTTTCCAGAACGGGGCCTGGGTTTTGAGGTAGTCCATCAAAAACTCGCACGCCTGGAAACTCTCGCCCCGGTGCGCGCTGGTCACCACCACCAGCACGATCTGATCCAGCGGCTGCAACAGACCCACGCGGTGAATCACGCGCGCAGCGTAGATGTCAAAGCGCTTGAAGGCTTCGTCGATCATGGCCTCGATACTGGCTTCGGTCATGCCGGGGTAGTGTTCCAGCTCCATGCTGCTGATCTGGCCGCGCTCGCCTGCGGTGTGGTCGCGCACCGTGCCGATAAAGCTGCACACCGCGCCCACGCGTGAATCTTGGGCGCGCAGAGCGGCGATCTCATCAGCGACGTTGAAGTCGTCGGTTTGAACCGAAACGCGGGGCAATTTTTGCATAAGAAAAAAGCCTTTATCCCTTATGAATCAATCATGGGTAGCTATTTATTTTGAATGAAGTGGTTGGCACAACACGGTGCACTTGGCTAACCCATCAGCCCCCCGTCACGGGCGGGAAAAACGCCACTTCGGCGCCATCGGTCAAAGCCGCTGCCTCGTCGCTCATGACCTGATTCAGCGCCAGGCGCACCGCCTTGCCGCGTGCCAGCGCATCCGAGTAAGCGCCGCCCCGCGCGATCAGTTCGTCACGCAACTGACCCAGCGTAGCGGTCTTCGTGTCGCGCTGCTCTTGCGCGCAGCCAAGGGCCTCGCGGATGCCGGCGAAATACTTCACAGTGACCTTCATGCCAGCAACTCCGCAAAAGAAATAAAACACACCGTGTCGCCCGGCGCGATGGTTTGCCCTGGCGGGTTGTCCACCAGGCCGTCGCCCCACACCGCCGAGGTCAATACGCCCGAGCTCTGGTTGGGAAACAGCGCCAGGCTGCCGTCGGGCTGGCGTTTGACGCGCAAAAATTCACGCCTTTTATCGGCTCTGGCCCAGGTAAAACCTGCACTGACAGCTATTGTTTTTGGTGCAACTTCGGTCACCCCTTGCAAGCGCAGCAGAAACGGCCGCACCAGCAACAAAAAGGTCACAAAACTCGACACCGGGTTGCCCGGCAGGCCGATGAAGTGCGCGCCCTGCGCTGCGTCTGCATCGACCCAGCCGTAAGCAAACGGTTTTCCAGGCTTGATGGCGATTTGCCACAAGTCCAGATGCCCGAGGCGCTGCACGGCGGGCTTGATGTGGTCTTCTTCCCCCACCGACACGCCTCCGCTGGTCAATATCAGATCATGGCTTTGGGCTGCACCGCGCAGCGCTTCCATGGTGGCGGCCCTGTTGTCGGGCACGATGCCCAGGTCGCTGACCTCACAGCCCAGACGGGTCAGCAAGGCTTTCAGAAAAAACCGGTTGCTGTTGTAGATGGCACCCGGCGGCATGTCCTGCGGGGCCACGCTGCCGGGCATGATCAACTCGTCCCCGGTGGAAAACAGCGCCACTTTGGGGCGGCGCGCAACGGTCAAAACATGCATGCCAATGCTGGCCGCCAGACCAAGCGCAGCGGGCGTAAGGCGCCGCCCTTTTGAGAGCACCACAGCCCCGCGTGCGACGTCTTCACCGGCGCTGCGAATCCACTGCCCAGGCTGGGGCGCAGACTGAATCAGCACGCTGCCGTCCGGCTGCACGGCACAGTCTTCCTGCATCACCACCGCGTCAGCGCCGACGGGAATGGGCGCGCCGGTAAAGATGCGCGCCACCGTGCCAGCGGTCAGAGAGGCACCAGACTGCCCGGCCGGGATGCGCTGCGACACCGGTAAAGCCACGCCTGTAGCCACATCGGCGCAACGCAGCGCGTAGCCGTCCATGGAGCTGTTGTCTTGCGGCGGCACCTGCAAGCCCGAGACCACGTCTTGCGCCAGCACCCGGCCGTCGGCGTCAAACGTGCTGACTTGCTCGGTGCCCGCCAGCGGCTGAGCGTGCGACAGTAGCTCGGCCAGCGCACCGTCCAGCGCGCGCAGAGGTGGACGGGATGTGGCAGGGGCTGCTGAAAGTGCGGTAGCGGTCATGGGGTCGCTCGGTGGGTAGGGCAAAAAAATCAGGCGTAATTTTCAGCGCGGTAATCAAAACGTGTGCCCTGCGACAGCAGCCAGGCGACCACCGCCTCAGGGTCGTTCAGATCCAGTACTGGCAGGCCGGTGGGTGTGGGCAACTGGGTGGGCGAATCGGTGGCCACGGCGCAGATAAAGTCGTCGTCTGCGTAGCGCGCCGGCTTGTCTGCGCTGGCGCGCCACACCTCGACCTTGAGCAGGTCCGAGTCCTTGAAGCCTTCCACCAGCACCCAATCAACACCGTCGTAGAGCTCGGCCAATAACTGATGTACGGTGGGGCGGCGCGTCACCTCAAACTCACGCATTAGCGCCAGTCGCTGCGTGGAAGCGACCACCACCTCAAAAGCGCCCGCCTCACGATGGCGAAACGTGTCTTTGCCGGGGTGGTCAATGTCAAAGCGGTGGTGGGCATGCTTGACCACCGACACGCGCAGGCCGTGGGCCTTGAGCGCCGGTATCAGCCGCTCGACCAGCGTTGTTTTGCCCGAGCCGGAAAAACCGGCAAAACCGACAACTTTCATTTGTTTACTTCGTTCTATAAAGCTTTTAGCCCTTGATTTATACAAGCTAGAAACCGAATTTATGCACAATGCTGGACGATGAAATCCTTGATAGCCGCAGCATCTGCGGCCATGCTGACCACGCGTTTAGGCAGGTCTTCGATGCCGACAAACTTGGCCGGGCGGTCGGGCTCACGCCCGGTGGCTTCGACAATCGTGGCGGCAAATTTGATCGGTAAGGCGGTCTCCAGCACAATCATCGGCACGCCGGGCTTGACGTGCTCACGCGCCACTTTGACCGCATCGGCGGTGTGCGTGTCGATCATCATGGCGTGGCGTTCCCAACAGTCCTTGATGGTGGCCAGGCGGTCGGCATGGGTGCTTTTGCCGCTGGCAAAACCGTATTTGCCGGCAGCCTGACTGAAAGCGGGGTGCGCTTCCAGGTCGAAGAAGCCAACGCGGCTCAGTGCGTCGCCAAAATAGGCCTTGGTGCGCGCCGCGTCGCGCCCGAGCAGGTCAAACACAAAACGCTCGAAGTTGGAGGCCTTGGAAATGTCCATCGACGGGCTGGAGGTCTCGAACGTATCCGCGCTACCGCGCACGCGATAGACGCCGGTTTTGAAGAATTCGTCCAGCACGTCGTTCTCGTTGGTGGCCACCACCAGCCGTGCAATCGGCAAGCCCATGCAGCGCGCCACATGACCCGCGCAGACGTTGCCAAAGTTGCCGCTGGGCACGGCGAAGCTGACCTTTTGCGTTACCCCGCCCTCACCCCCGCCCTCTCCCAGGGGGAGAGGGAGTGAAGAGTCTTGGATTTCAACCCCCTCGCCCTTTGGGAGAGGGTTGGGGTGAGGGCTTGTCGCTTGGAAGTAACCCGCAAAATAATAAACCACCTGCGCCAGCAGGCGTGCCCAGTTGATGCTGTTGACCGTGCCAATCTTGTACTTGCGCTTGAAGTCCAGGTCGTTGCTGACGGCCTTGACCATGTCCTGGCAGTCGTCAAACACGCCGTCTACCGCAATGTTGAAGATGTTCTCATCCATCAGGCTGAACATTTGCGCCTGCTGGAACGGGCTCATGCGCCCGGCCGGGCTGGTCATGAAGACGCGCACGCCTTGTTTGCCGCGCATGGCGTATTCGGCCGCGCTGCCAGTGTCACCGCTGGTGGCGCCCAGAATGTTGAGCTGTTCGCCACGGCGCGCCAGTTCGTATTCAAACAGGTTACCCAGCAACTGCATCGCCATGTCCTTGAAAGCCAGCGTCGGGCCGTTGGACAGGGCCTCTAACCAAATGCCGTTTTCAAGGTGGCGCAGCGGCACGATCTCGCCCGTGCCAAACACCTCAGCGGTGTACGTTTTGGCGCACAGCGCTCTTAAATCGGCAGCAGGAATGTCATCAATGTAGAGCGACAGCACCTCAAAAGCCAGTTCAGCGTAGCCCTGCTTGTGATAGACCTCGCGCCAGCGTGCCAGCGTGGCCGTGTCCACTTTGGGGTAGCTTGCGGGTAGATACAGGCCGCCGTCGGGAGCCAGGCCTTCGAGCAGGATGTCGCAAAAGTGTTTCGGGCTGGTGTCGCCGCGGGTGGAGAGGTAGAGCATGGCTTTGGATCGTTAAGGATAGGTCTCTGGTGTGATCAGTTTCACCGCTGGAAAGTAGGTTTTGTAACGCGCTTTGTCACGCGTCAGAATCGGCCAAGCTTGCGTTTGGGCATGCGCGCCGATAAAAAAGTCGGGTAGTGTCGTCAATTTGGAGCCTTTGTTCTGCCGGTACAACGCAAACGCCTGTGCAGCGACAAAAGCGCTGGCCTGCGACAGGGGGGCGTACACCAGATGCACCAAGTCCAGTGCGCGTTGCATGCTTTGCGGGCCGTCAAACGAAGGCGCAATTTCAGCACAGATCAGCGCATTAACGGCCATCCCTTGGGCATGATGCGCTTGCAACGCATCCAGCGACCATTGCTGCCATTGGGGGTCGGCATCGAACACATCGATCAGCACGCAACTGTCCACCAAAATCATCGGTTCCAGTCCTCGCCGCGGGTTTCGCGCATGATCTCGTCCGTGGGGCGCTGGCGCAACCCAACACCGAGCAACTGCTTGAATGGATTGCCAGGGACGGCTTCACGTCGCACCGGAAAGATCACCACCCGACCATCTGACAACGCTTCATAGTCAATTTCCTGACCCGGCGACACACCCAAAAAATCGCGGATGGCTTTGGGCACGGTGACTTGGCCTTTGACGGTGAGGGCGTAACCCATAGAATTCTCCCGAAGTATTACAAGTTTTGGTATTACTTTACGTCAATTCCAGGGCGTAGGCCAGCCGTCAGGCCAATTCTTCCTTGCGGATGCGGGTAATGGGCTGCAACACGCTGGGCAGCGCCTGCATCTGCGCTATTGCCGTGTTCATCTTGGCCTCCTGGCAGTCGTGGGTGAGGATGATCACGTCAGTCTGCGCCACCTTGGCCCCGGCTGACACTTCGTCGGCTTCGCGCTGCAGTACCGCGTCGATGCTGATGCCCGCCTCGGCCAGGATGCCGGTCACACGTGCCAGCACGCCAGTCTCGTCGGCCACGCGCAAGCGCAGGTAGTAGCTGGTGACCACCTCGCCCATCGGCAGCACTTTGATGTCGCTCATGGCGTTGGGTTGAAAAGCCAGATGCGGCACACGGTGCAATGGGTCGGCACTTTGCAGGCGCGTGATATCGACCAGGTCGGCAATCACCGCGCTGGCCGTGGGCTCGGAGCCCGCGCCCTTGCCGTAGTACAGCGTCGTACCCACAGCATCGCCCTGCACCACCACGGCGTTCATGGCACCTTCCACATTGGCAATCAAGCGCTTGACCGGGATCAGACACGGGTGCACACGCAGCTCAATGCCGTCTGGCTGGCCCTTGGTCGCGTCGCCCTGGCGACGCTTCGTTATCCCCAGCAACTTGATGCGGTAGCCCAGTTGCTCGGCGTACTTGATATCGGCCGCGCCCAGCTTGGTGATGCCTTCGATATAAGCTTTGTCAAACTGCACCGGCACGCCAAAGGCAATGGCGCTCATCAACGTGGCCTTATGGGCGGCATCCACACCTTCAATGTCAAACGTGGGGTCGGCCTCGGCATAGCCCAAGCGTTGTGCTTCCTTCAAAACCACATCAAAGTCCAGACCCTTGTCGCGCATCTCGCTCAGAATAAAGTTGGTGGTGCCGTTGATGATGCCGGCAATCCACTGGATACGGTTGGCCGTGAGCCCCTCGCGCAGCGCCTTGATGATCGGGATGCCCCCGGCCACTGCGGCTTCAAACGCCACCATCACGCCTTTGGCCGATGCTGCGGCAAAAATCTCGGTACCGTGCACGGCCAACAGCGCCTTGTTGGCGGTGACGACGTGTTTGCCAGCGGCAATGGCCTCCAGCACCAACGTTTTGGCGATACCGTAGCCACCGATGAGCTCGATGACAATGTCGATGTCGGGGTTGGCAATCACGGCGCGCGCGTCGTTCACCACCTGTACGTCGGGCCCAACCAAGCTGCGCGCGCGCTCAACATTGAGGTCGGCCACCATGGTGATTTCGATACCGCGACCGGCGCGACGTTTGATTTCTTGCTGGTTGCGAGCCAGCACGTTGAACGTGCCCGAACCCACCACCCCAATGCCCAACAGGCCCACTTGAACAGGTTTCATCATTCGATCAGTCTTATAAGTAAAAAAGGGCTCTAGACGTTGTGGAATAAGCGTGAGAAGCTATTGAAAATGTAATAAATTCAATTGCTGTGGCGCTTGCGGTAACTCTCCAGAAACTTCGCCACACGGCCAATGGCTTCACGCAGATCGTCTTCATGCGGCAAAAACACCATGCGAAAATGGTCCGGCGCGGGCCAATTGAAGCCCGTGCCCTGCACCAGCATGACCTTGGTTTCTTGCAGCAGTTCCAGAAAGAATTGCTGGTCGTCTTCAATCGGGTACATCGCCGGATCCAGACGTGGGAACATGTACAACGCAGCCTGCGGCTTGACACAGGTCACCCCTGGAATGGCGGTCAACAATTCATACGCCAGATCACGCTGGCGGCGCAGGCGACCGCCCTCACACACCAGGTCGTTGATGCTCTGGTAACCGCCCAGCGCGGTCTGGATGGCGTATTGCCCCGGCACGTTGGAACACAGCCGCATGTTGGAGAGCATGTTCAGGCCTTCGATGTAGTCGCGCGCCGGTTTCTTGTCGCCCGAAACAATCATCCACCCGGCGCGGTAACCGCACGAGCGGTAACTTTTGGAAAGCGAGTTGAAGGTGAGCGTCAGGACGTCTTCGCTCAACGAGCCAATCGCCGTGTGCTGCGCACCGTCGTACAACACCTTGTCATAGACCTCGTCGGCAAAAATCACCAGATTGAACTCGCGTGCAATCGCCACCAGTTCTTGCAGCAGATCGTCCGAGTACAACGCGCCCGTCGGGTTGTTGGGGTTGATCACCACCAGCCCTTTGGTGCGTGGTGTGATCTTGGCGCGGATGTCGGCGAGGTCGGGCATCCAGCCGTTGGCCTCGTCACACAGGTAGTGCACGGGTGTGCCGCCCGACAGGCTGGCCGCCGCCGTCCACAGCGGATAGTCGGGGGCAGGCAGCAAAATTTCGTCACCGTCGTCCAGCAAACCGTTGGTGGCCATCACAATCAGTTCGCTAGCACCGTTGCCCAGATAAATGTCGTCCAGCGTGACGCCCTTGATGCCCTGTTTTTGGGTTTCGTGCATGACGGCTTTGCGCGCTGCAAAAATGCCTTTACTGTCGGAGTAGCCGGCCGAGTTGGGCAGGTTGCGGATCATGTCCTGCTGAATTTCTTCTGGCGAATCGAACCCAAACACCGCCAGGTTACCAATATTGAGCTTGATGATCTTGTGACCATCTTCTTCCATCTGGCGCGCAGCGTCCATGATCGGCCCGCGAATGTCGTAGCACACGTTGGCCAGTTTGGCTGATTTGTGAATGGTTTTCAAAGTCCCTCCGGAAGCAGTCTGCACACGGGTGAAACCTATAATTTGAACACAAGTTTTTCGATCAACCATGAAATTTCATCCCGACATCGCCAGCAACAACACCATTCACGGCTATGGGTCGGACTGGATCCAGGTAGGCGACGAAAAAATAACACATAGTGTGGTGCTGAGCTCTCGCGGTGAACACTTCGCTTGGCACTGCGAACGCTTTGAAGACCTGACAGCAGCGCACTTTGAGCAATTGGCGCGGCTGCAAACCGAGCTGGTGATTTTTGGCAGTGGCGACAAGTTGCGCTTTGTCAGCCCGGCACTCACCCAGGCATTGATCATCCAGCAGATCGGACTGGAAACCATGGATACACCGGCCGCCTGCCGCACTTACAATGTGCTGGCTAACGAGGGGCGCATCGTCGCCTGCGCTCTGCTGATGCGTTAAAATGCGGCTTTGCAGGTCGAGGGCGCAATAGCGCTATCGAAAAGGATAGTGTCCACGACCAGAGAGTTCGGCGCATCCTGTCACACGAGATTGAAGAACCATGGCGATTGTTGTCAATAAACCCATTCCAGAATTCGAATCCATGGCCACCGGTGGCGTGCGGGTCACCAACACCTCTCACTTAGGACACGTGGTTGTTCTGTACTTTTATCCCAAAGATAATACACCCGGCTGCACCACTGAAGCGATGCAGTTCCGCGACCGCTACCGCGATTTTGTGAAGGCCGGCGCGACCGTGTTTGGCGTGTCGCGTGACAACATGCGTTCGCACGAAGACTTCAAACTCAAGCTGGAACTGCCCTTTGAATTGATTGCAGACACGGAGGAAAAAATGTGCCACATGTTCGGCGTGGTCAAAAACAAGATCATGTACGGCAAAAAAGTCAAAGGCATCGAACGCAGTACCTTCCTGATTGGCGCAGACGGGTGCCTCAAAGAAGAGTGGCGCGGGCTGAAGGTGCCCGGCCACGTTGACGAGGTGCTGCACGCTGTAAAAGCGCTGAAAAAGACCGCTATTGCAGCCTGAGGTTTTTCTGCGACCGCGCCTTCATGCAATGGGTCGTGCATAATCGTTTGCATGCCGTTGAACGTTGTATTGGTTCTGTTTGAAGCAGCCGCCGTGGCGACACGGCGGCTGTTCTGTTTTTGACTCGACGCCTTGCTGCGTCCACTGAAAGCCCTCATGCCACTGCCCCCTGCCCCTTCCAAGCGTGCTGCCTTGCTCTCGGTCAAAGACTACGAAGCCGTGCCACAAAAGCGCCCCAAGCTTGCAGACTCCAATGCGCTGCTGCCCCCGGCCATTCCACCAGCGCAGGCACAGGCCGTCAAGATTGCTCTTACGCCTGCGGTGACCGTTGCGCCCGATGTTTCCAGCGTCGCAAAATCGGTGCAACCAGACAAGGCGACCATTGCCAAGACGGTGGCACAGCGCAAAACCAAATCTCGGCGCATATTGGGTAACGCACGGCTGTTTGTGCTCGACACCAATGTGTTGTTGCACGACCCCAGTTGTCTGTTCCGTTTTGAAGAACACGATATCTTCCTGCCCATGATCGTGCTCGAAGAACTCGATGCACACAAAAAAGGCATGACCGAAGTGGCCCGTAACGGCCGTCAGGTGAGCCGTTCGCTGGACGCACTGGCTGAAAACCAGAAAGCCGACATTACCCAGGGCTTGCCGCTGGCCAGTACGGGCCACATTGAAGCGGGCGGGCGGCTGTTTTTTCAAACCCAGTTGCTGCAATACGCCCTGCCCGCCAGCTTGCCACAAGGCAAGGCAGACAACCAGATTCTGGGTGTGGTCGAAGCGCTGAGCAAACAAATGGCATCGCGCGAGGTGGTGCTGGTGTCCAAAGACATCAACATGCGCGTCAAGGCGCGCGCCATGGGCTTGTCCACCGATGATTACCAGAACGACAAAACGCTGGAAGACGGTGACTTGCTGTATTCGGGTTCTTTTGCCCTGCCCGCTGATTTCTGGAGCACGCACGGCAACGCGGTGGAAAGCTGGCAGCAAGGCGCACACACGTTTTACCGCGTCAGCGGACCCGTGGTGCCGCAGTTGCTGGTGAACCAGTTTGTCTATTTCGAGGCACCGGGCGAGCCCAGTCTGTACGCTCGCGTGACCGAAATCCGGGGCAAGGTGGCCGTGCTGAAGACGCTGCGCGACTTTACCCACCTGAAAAATGCTGTTTGGGGCATTACCACGCGCAACCGCGAACAAAACTTTGCCATGAACCTGCTGATGGACCCCGAGGTGGACTTTGTCACACTGACCGGCCAGGCTGGTACCGGCAAAACGCTGTTGGCGCTGGCATCCGGTCTGACCCAGGTGCTGGATGAACGGCGCTACACCGAAATCATCGTGACCCGCGCCACCGTCAGCGTGGGCGAAGACATCGGCTTTTTGCCCGGCTCTGAAGAAGAAAAAATGGGACCCTGGATGGGTGCCCTGGACGACAACCTGGAGGTGCTGGGCAAGACCGATACGGCTGCGGGCGAGTGGGGACGCGCGGCGACCAACGAGCTGATCCGCAGCCGCATCAAGATCAAGAGCATGAACTTCATGCGCGGACGCACCTTTTTGAACAAGTACGTCATCATTGACGAGGCACAGAACCTGACACCCAAACAGATGAAAACGCTGATTACCCGCGCCGGCCCGGGTACCAAGATCATCTGCATGGGCAACATCGCCCAGATTGACACACCGTACTTGACCGAGGGCTCGTCGGGCCTGACCTACGCGGTGGACAAATTCAAGGGCTGGGCACACAGCGGTCACATCACGCTGGCGCGTGGTGAACGATCGCGGCTGGCGGATTTTGCGAGCGAAGTCCTCTAATTAGTTGGGGGCAGAGCACGTCGCTCGCGCGAGTGGTCTGACCCTCAAGGTATCAAAAGTCTCCACTGGCACCGGTGGCAAGCGACTCAAACTTGGTGATCTTGTTCAAGAAAGCCAACTTGACGACGCCGGTCGGGCCATTACGTTGCTTGGCAATGATGACTTCAGCCACACCGGGTTCCTTGCACGCGTCTTTTGTGTAGTACTCGTCACGGTAGATGAACATGATGATATCGGCGTCCTGCTCAATGGCACCAGACTCACGCAAGTCGCTCATCATCGGGCGCTTGTCCGGACGGGTCTCAACGCTACGGTTGAGCTGGGACAGCGCAATCACCGGACACTTCAGCTCTTTGGCCAGCATCTTTAATCCGCGTGAAATTTCGCCCAGTTCGGTAGCACGGTTTTCACCATCACTGCTGTCAGAGCCGCTCATCAGCTGTAGGTAATCCACCACGATCAAGCCGAGCTGACCACACTGGCGCGCCAGGCGCCTGGCGTTGGCGCGCAGTTCGCTGGAGTTCAGCCCTGCGGTTTCGTCGATGTGCAAGGAGATGGTGCGTAGTTTTTCAATCGCTTCTGTCAGACGCGGCCATTCGTCGGTGGTGAGCTTGCCGGTGCGCAAATGTCCCTGGTCAATGCGACCGATCGAACCCACAATGCGCACCGCCAGTTGCGCTGCACCCATTTCCATCGAGAACACCGCAACCGGGAGGCCTTCATTCAAAGCAACATGCTCTGCGATGTTGATTGCCAGCGCCGTCTTGCCCATGGACGGGCGCGCCGCCAACACCACCAGATCACCCGCCTGAAGGCCCGCCGTCAAACGATCCAGGTCATAAAACCCGGTGGGTACGCCGGTCACGTCGTTGGGGTTATCGGCCATTTGCTGAACACGGTCAAGCAATTCCACCACCAACGTGTCCATGGTCTGAAAACCTTGTTTGGTGCGCGCACCTTCTTCACCAATATTGAAGATTTTTTGCTCGGCTTCATCCAAAATGGACGCCACCGGCCGCCCCTTGGGGTTGAAGGCATTGGCCGAAATTTCTTCGCTCGTGGTCACCAGCTTGCGCAGAATGGATCGGTCACGCACGATCTCTGCGTAACGGCGAATGTTGCCGGTGCTGGGAACGTACTGCGCCAGCGCATTGAGGTAACCCAAGCCACCCATTTCCTCGGCCTTACCCAGGCTTTGCAAGTGCTCATTGACCGTGATCACGTCCGCCGGTTTGGACGCATTGATCAGCGTACTCATGGCGGCAAAAACGGCGCGGTGCTCGTAGCGGTAAAAATCGTTTTCGGTCAACACGTCGCTGACCCGGTCCCACGCCGAGTTGTCTAGCAACAGGCCCCCCAGCACACTCGATTCAGCCTCCAGCGAATGCGGTGGGATACGCAGCTGCGCCACCTGGCGATCAGCCGGGAAACTGTCTTGCAGGAGTGAAAATTCAGAGAGGTCGGCAGACATGAGTGGACTCTTTCAGCTCTGCATCGTACGGGTTTGGCTGACAGGTGTCGAGTGACAAGCTGGGGACAAGTTGGACGAAGTCGGTGCACAAGCTGTGCAAATCCGACCTATTTTTAAAATTCCAACAAAAAAGCCGCCGGGGCTTGCACCGAGGCGGCCGGTTAAAGTGGAAAAAATCAGGCAGATTCGCCGTACACCGACACGGTGATGTCGACCACTACATCAGTGTGCAAAACCACGCTGATGGTGCTGTCACCCACCACTTTGATATGACCATTGGGCATACGGATTTGCGCTTTGGCAACCGGGAAGCCGGCCTTGGTCAACTCTTCGGCGATGTCAGCATTTGTGACAGAACCAAACAGGCGACCATCGACACCGGCTTTTTGCGTCAGCTTGCACACGGTGCCAGCCAATTTTTCACCGACCGCCTGAGACTCAGCCAGCTTCGCAGCAGCGGCTTTTTCAAGCTCAGCGCGGCGCACTTCGAATTCCTTTTTTGCAGCTTCTGTGGCGCGGCGGGCACGACCCGACGGAATCAGAAAGTTGCGCGCGTAACCGTCCTTGACACGAACGATTTCACCGAGAGTTCCAAGGTTCACCACCTTGTCGAGCAGAATGATTTGCATGGCGTTGATTCCTTAAATCTTGTGCTGGTCGCTGTAGGGCAGCAGAGCCAGAAAACGTGCGCGCTTGATAGCGGTGTTGAGCTGGCGCTGGAAAATAGCGCGCGTGCCGGTCAGGCGTGCCGGAATAATCTTGCCATTTTCAGCGATGAAATCACGCAAAGTGTCGATGTCTTTGTAGTCAATTTCTTCAACGCCTGTCACCGTGAAGCGACAGAAGCGCTTGCGCTTGAACAGCAGATTTTGCGCGGGGCGCTTGGGGCGCTTGTCTTTGTTATTAAAACGTTTTGGTCCGGCCATGATGGACTCCTTCAAATAGGGATAAATGCTTTACTTTTGAACAAATTCTTGAATGTGAAACACCACATGCTTTGCGCCACGCGGCGTTGCCACAAAGCCCTTGAAATTCCAGTTGCTGCCAATGTTTTGCCTGGCCAGTTGCTCTGCCACCGACCCAAAAGCAACCGACTTGACGATGGCTTTCACTTGCCTGACTTGCCCCACCTCGGGTATCTGCGAATCGTGCTCCAGACGTGCGTTGACGGCTGGAAGGCCCGAGGGCGTATAACGCAACGCGTCGATTTCGAGAATGCTGGCAGTCAGTTCAAGCTGGTTAACAGGGCTCACTGTTTGCTGGAACGCTGGGGCTTCAAGCTTGGTATTCGGCTTGCTGGGTCTTGCGGGCGTCTTCACGCTCCACCGTCTTCATCATCGACGAAGGACCGGTATCCGCTTTTTT
This sequence comes from Comamonadaceae bacterium CG12_big_fil_rev_8_21_14_0_65_59_15, assembly GCA_002786915.1. GTDB lineage: Bacteria > Pseudomonadota > Gammaproteobacteria > Burkholderiales > Burkholderiaceae_C > Rhodoferax. The sequence goes on from PCUV01000032.1 coordinate 123,286, forward strand.
CTTGAGCACGGTCAGGTGACGTAACACGGCGTCATTGAACTTGAAGGCGTGCTCCAGATCAGCCATGACCGTCTGATCGGCTTCAATGTTGATGCACAGGTAATGAGACTTGGCCAGCTTGTTGATCATATACACCATCTGGCGACGACCCCAGTCTTCAACTCGGTGCACTTTGCCGCCGCCGGCAACGATCATGCCCTTGTAGCGTTCCAGCATGGCCGGAACTTGTTCGCTCTGATCCGGGTGGATCATGAGAATGATTTCATAATGACGCATCGATACTCCTTCTGGACAAACCTCTGTCGAGGCAAAAAGCCACCCCCAGCGTCGACATGGGGTGTGGCAAGGTGAGCCGATGATTATAGCCAAAGCGCCACCGTCAGCCGCTCTGGCAAGAAAAGGGCTATTCGGTGCGATTGGGCGATCGCGTTAAAAAACTCAAAACCAAGGTGACCACGACACCTGCAAAGACACCAAACACACCCGCTGAAATGGGCTCAATGTCGAACCAGAGGCCGGAGCCCTTCAAACCAAAAAACGCCCGCACCGCAGCCATGTTGATCAACATGTAATAAAGCGTCAAACCCAGTCCGCTGAGCATGCCTGCCACAGCGGCCACGCGGGTCACGCCTTGCCAGAAAATCCCCATCACCATCACCGGCACAAATGCAGCACCTGCCAGCGAAAAAGAGGCCGAAACCAGAAACAGAATGTCTGCCGGGCGTTGTGCCGCAACATAGGCCGCCACCAAAGCCACCAGTAGCAGAGCAAACTTGGACAGCATCACGCGACGTACTGCGCCAGCACGGTCGCTATCACCCCGATAAAACAGATCGTGCGCGAGGGCATTGCCGATGGTCAGCAACAGTCCGTCGGCGGTGGACAACGCCGCCGCCAGGCCACCTGCGGCTACCAACCCCGAAATCACATAGGGCAAACCACCAATTTCGGGGGTGGCCAGCATCACAATATCTGCCCCCAGATGCAGCTCTGCGAACTGCAAAATCTGGTCGGCGTTGACGTCACTCACAGAAATTAGTGCCGGGTCCAGCCGCGACCACTGAGCGATCCAGGCCGGCAATGCATCGAAACGCTGCCCCACCAGCTGGCCCATGATTTCGAATTTGACCAACACGGCCAGAGCAGGTGCTGCCAGGTACAGTAGCGCAATGAATACAAGCGACCAAGTGACTGAATTTCTGGTCTCGGTCACGCTGCGGGTTGTGTAAAACCGTGTCAGAACGTGTGGCAACCCGGCCGTCCCCACCATCAGGCAAAACATCAAAGCCAGAAAATTGCGCCTAGATGCCTCAAACAGGTTCTTCTCACCTGCCGTTCCGTTGGGGTCTCCGGCAAAAGGCTGAGTGTGCGTCGGCATGCCCGCCAGCGGTCGGGCGCGGTCCAGATTCTCCTGCATGGCACGCGTCCAGACCTCGCGCGCGCTTTCCTCGTCGCGCGGCAAGGCAGCCAACGCTCTGCGCGCTGCAACAATCACCGCCTCATCCGCTTGGGACTGTGTCAGGCGCGCGACTTCTTTCGCCTGCTTCTTGCGTTCCAGCGCCAGCGATTCGGTGACGTTCTCCAGCATCTGTGCATAGCGGCTGGCACGACGGCTGTATTCTCGGATCACCTCTTGTTCTGCAGGTGACTCCGAGAGTTGCCGTTCCATGGTGGCAATTTTTGGCAGTTGTTGGCCATAAACAGCTGGCGCAAAGGGGTTACCCAACTGCTTGTAGGCCAACCATGAAACAGGGATCAGGAACGCCAGAATCAGCACAACATATTGCGTCACCTGTGTCCATGTCACCGCGCGCATGCCCCCTAAAAAGGAACACACTAGAACGCCGCCCAAACCCAGCAGGATACCGATCTCAAACTGGACTCCCGTCAGGCGCGAAGTAATCAAGCCAACACCGTAAATCTGCGCCACCACGTAAGTGAACGAACACAGCACCGCCGACCAGGCGGCAATGATGCGTGGCCAGCGACCCCCGAAACGAGCGCCAAAAAAGTCAGGCACGGTGTAGAGGTTCATCTTGCGCAGATACGGAGCTACCAAAATCGCCACCAGGCAGAATCCGCCGGTCCAACCCAGTACATAAACCAGTCCACCAGGCTGCACCCCTACACCAGTAAAACCTTGCAGGTACAGGCCACCGGCCATGCTGATGAATGACGCCGCACTCATCCAGTCGGCAGCCACGGCCATGCCGTTGTAAACTGCGGGAATACGCCGACCCGCCACATAGTACTCAGACGCTTTGGAGGTGCGATCGTAAATGCCGATCAGGGCGTACAGAAAAACGGTTGCAAAAAGAAAAATGGCGCCAACCCAGATTTTGCGCAAGCCTGCGCTCTCGGCCACAGCCAGCGCACCGATGAACAGCAAAAACACCAGCACAAAAGTCCAAAACTGTCGGTGGATGCGCTTGTCGTGCACGTCAACGGTGTCGGCAGCCTGATCCGCCGCTGTGTCTTGCCGGTTTGAAACCCAGGCAAATACGGCCAGAATGGCAATAAACACCAGCACGCTACCCTGCGCCGAAAACCAGTACGACACCGGCCAACCCGCCACCACTTGCAGCAGGTCATGCGCAAAAAAAACGACACCAAACGACGCCGCAAACCAAGCTGCCAACAACCCGCCGTGCCAACGCGAAAACGTTGCCATCGGCTGGTCGTCAGTGGGATCAGGCTTCACCATCGGCCCGATGATGGCACCCGATGCTGCCTCACGCTATAGGTGTTTGCTATTGGCTGGCCAGGTTTTGCCAGGTCGCGACCACCGTGTCAGGATTGAGCGAGATCGACGAAATACCCTCTTGCATCAGCCACTTGGCAAAATCCGGGTGATCGCTGGGACCTTGCCCACAAATGCCAATGTATTTACCCTGCCCCCGACACGCTTTGATGGCCTGCGAAATCAGCGTCGTGACCGCTGGGTCGCGCTCATCAAAATCCTTGGCCAACAATTCAAGGCCGGAATCGCGATCGAGCCCCAGCGTCAGCTGCGTCAAATCATTGGACCCGATGGAAAAGCCGTCAAAGTATTCCAGATAACGGTCGGCCAAAATGGCGTTGCTCGGGATCTCGCACATCATGATCAGTTTGAGCTCGTTTTCACCGCGCTTGAGACCATGTGCCGCCAGCAGTTCGGTCACTTTTTTGGCTTGTGCCAGCGTACGCACAAACGGCACCATCACCTGCACATTGACCAAACCCATGTCTTCACGCACGCGCTTGAGCGCTTCACACTCCATGGCAAAGGCCTCGCCAAACTCTTCACTGACGTAACGCGCCGCCCCACGAAAACCCAGCATCGGGTTTTCTTCTTCGGGCTCATAGCGGCTGCCACCGATGAGCTTGCGGTACTCGTTGCTCTTGAAGTCTGACAAGCGCACGATCACCGGCTTGGGCCAGAACGCCGCAGCGATAGTTGCCACGCCTTCGGCTACACGATCCACGTAAAAAGCGCGCGGTGACGCGTGGCCACGCGCCACGGATTCCACGGCTTTTTTCAGATCGGCATCAATATTGGGGTAGTCAAGAATGGCTTTGGGATGCACGCCGATGTTGTTGTTGATGATGAACTCCAACCGTGCCAAACCCACGCCCGCGTTGGGCAACTGGCAAAAGTCAAACGCCAGCTGCGGGTTGCCCACGTTCATCATGATTTTGACGGGCAACTCGGGCATGGCACCCCGGCGCACTTCGGTCACTTCGGTTTCAAGCAGGCCGTCGTAAATAAAACCGGTATCGCCTTCGGCACAACTGACGGTCACCAGCATACCGTCCTTGAGAACTTGGTCCGCATTGCCACAGCCCACCACCGCCGGAATGCCCAGCTCGCGCGCGATGATCGCGGCATGGCAGGTGCGCCCGCCCCGGTTGGTCACAATTGCCGACGCACGTTTCATGACCGGTTCCCAATTGGGATCCGTCATGTCGGTCACCAGAATATCGCCCGCCTGCACGCGATCCATCTCGGTGATGCTGTGCACCACCTTCACTGGACCGGTGCCAATTTTTTGGCCAATCGCACGGCCATGTACCAGCACCGCGCCTTTGCCTTTGAGCTTGTAACGCTGCTCCACCCGGCCCGCCGCCTGACTTTTCACCGTTTCAGGCCGCGCTTGCAGGATGTAAAGCTCGCCATCGACACCGTCTTTGCCCCATTCGATGTCCATCGGCCGACCGTAGTGCTTTTCAATGACCAGTGCGTAGCCGGCCAAGCGTTGCACGTCGGCATCCGTCAGCGAATAACGGTTGCGCATTTCGGTGGGAACGTCCGTGGTTTTGACCAATTGTCCGGTCTTGGCTTTTTCTTCAGCGCTGGTAAATTGCATCTGGATCAGTTTGGAGCCCAGGTTGCGCCGAATCAATGCCTGCTTGCCAGCGCGCAGCATCGGCTTGTGAACATAAAACTCATCCGGGTTGACGGCGCCTTGCACCACCGTCTCACCCAGTCCGTAACTTGAAGTAATGAACACCACGTCTTCAAAACCGGATTCGGTATCCAACGTGAACATGACACCTGCCGCGCCCAGGTCAGACCGTACCATGCGCTGCACCCCGGCGCTCAAGGCGACGTGCTCGTGCGCAAACCCTTTGTGCACCCGGTAGCTGATGGCCCGGTCGTTGTAGAGCGACGCAAAAACCTCGCGAATCTTGTGCAGCACGGCATCAATGCCCGTGACATTCAAAAAGGTTTCTTGCTGGCCAGCAAAGGATGCGTCGGGCAAGTCCTCAGCCGTAGCCGACGATCGAACCGCAAAAGAAGCTTGTGCGTTACTACCACACAATGTGGCAAACGCAGCTCTGATTTCCTTCTCAAAATCTGCGGGGAAGGGCTGGTTTTCGACCATGGCACGAATTTCTGCACCGGCCTGCGCGAGTGCATTTACGTCTTCGGTATCCAACTTGACCAGACGCTCATTGATCTTCTGATTCAGGTTGCCAAACTTCAAAAATTCCCGAAATGCATGAGCAGTTGTTGCAAACCCGGTAGGCACTTTCACGCCTGTGGGTAAGTTGGAGATCATCTCTCCCAAGCTGGCATTTTTGCCACCCACCGAATCCACATCGGTCATCCTCAACTTTTCAAATGGCACCACCAGATCGGTGGGTGCAAACAGTGCAGTCATCAAATACTCCAGAAGTTAAAAAACCGGTGGACCAGGAACCGTTCTTGGTGTCGTTGTAGTGTTCGAAACGGCCTGCGTCTGTCAATGAATGAATGATAATAATTGTAGGGCTGAACAAAACTGGCACGCTTCGCCGCAATGTGCCATGGAACAGCCTTGGCTTTAGCCCCTTTGAAGCACTTTACTGCACCCCTACCATGCCCAACCGAACCGTTTTTTTTGTCTCAGATGGCACCGGCATTACCGCCGAGACGTTTGGCAATGCCATTCTGAATCAGTTTGAAGCCAATCTGCACCGCGTGCGTCTGCCGTTCGTCGACAACGTGGACAAGGCGCACAACACGGTGCGACAGATCAACCACGCTGGCGTGATCGACAACAAACGTCCGATTGTCTTTTTGACGCTCGCCAATTCCGAGGTACTTCAGGTGATCGAAGAAAACTGTCAGGGCCTGTTGATGGACATGTTCAGCACCTTTGTACATCCGCTGGAAAAGGAACTGGACATCAAGTCCAACCATCGCATTGGACGTTTCAGCGATTCCAGCAAAAGCGAGCAATACCAGTCGCGCATTGAAGCGATCAATTTTTCACTCGAGCACGACGACGGCCAATCCAACCGCGATCTGGAGAACTCGGACGTGATTCTGGTTGGCGTCAGCCGCAGCGGCAAGACGCCAACCTCCCTCTACCTTGCCATGCAGTATGGACTAAAAGCCTCTAATTACCCGCTGATTCCAGAAGATTTTGAACGTCAGGACTTGCCTCCTGCGCTCAAGACACAACGCAAAAAACTGTTTGGTTTGAGCATCCAGCCAGAACGCCTGAGCGAGATTCGCAACGAACGCCGCCCAAATTCCAGATACGCTTCGCTTGAAAATTGCCGCTACGAGGTGCGTGAGGCCGAAGCAATGATGAGACGCAGCGGCATCCGCTGGTTGTCAACCACCACCAAGTCAATCGAAGAAATCTCGACCACCATCCTGCAAGAGCTGCGCCCGGAGCGACTGAAATACTGAGAGGAGAGCGAAAATAACCGGGCTGACACATGAGACTGCTCGCGCTGGGAATAGCTGTGTTGCTGACGCACCTGGCTTTTTTGGGGTGGTTGCAATGCCAGCCGCGCGCCACCAGCGTACGACTGGAACCGCAACCACCTCTGTTGGTGCACTTCAGACCAGCCCAAGCACCACAGCAAAAAGCCTTATCTCAGCCGATTCAGGTACACCCGCATGGCACCAAACCGTCCAAAATCACAGCGCCAGCACCCGGTCGCCCGTCCACCCCGGTCATTCATCCCTTAAGCAATGAGCACGAACAGGCAAAAGACAAGTCGCCACACACCTCCACAGAACCAACTTTGGAGCCTACGGCAGAAGCAAAAGATAAAACGGCACACGGTGTTGCAACAGACTTTTCGACCTCAACATCGGCACTGCCCCAAAATTCTGCGTCCATGGCAGGGACAACCCCTGCCACGGTAACAGCCAAGGCCACCACCCTGCCCTCTGTGGACGCACACTACCTAGATAACCCTGCGCCCGTCTATCCACCCTTGAGTTTGCGCCGTGGTGAACAAGGCACGGTACAGATACGGGTGCTGATTTCGAGTCAAGGCCGGGCGCTGAGCGGTGAAGTAGCGCAGTCCAGCGGTTTCGATCAGCTTGACCGGGCTGCCCTGCGAGCCGTCTTGCAATGGCGTTACGTGGCTGCCCAAGCCGACGGTGTCGCGATTGACAAGTGGTTTACCGTTCCAGTGCGGTTCCGGCTAGACGAAAAGTAAGCGCGCCAAGTGCGCCCAGAGATAAGGAGCGCACCCCAGTAGCCTCACAAACTGTAGGAGCACAGCGCAAAATATGCTTGATTCAGACACACTCACCCTAAAATACGATTGCAGTGTGTTCAACCATTGACCGCCAGGAGGCCTTATATGTCAGACCAAGTTCAATCCATCGATCCCGGCTATGCTTACGGCGTCGGCTCGCAGCAACGCAACAAGGTGCTACGCAACACCTACTGGCTGCTCGCACTCAGTCTGATCCCCACCGTGCTGGGCGCTTGGCTGGGTGTGGCCACCGGCATGACAAGTTCACTCAGCGGTGGCCTGGGCCTGATCGTTTTCCTGGGGGGTGCGTTTGGCTTCATGTATGCCATTGAAAAAACCAAAAATTCTGCTGCGGGTGTACCTGTTTTGTTGGGCTTCACATTCTTCATGGGGCTGATGCTCTCGCGCATGATTGCCATGGTATTGGGGTTTAAAAATGGCTCCGAACTGATCATGACGGCATTCGGTGGCACAGCTGGCGTGTTTTTTGTCATGGCCAGTTTGTCAAGCGTCATCAAACGCGACCTCTCTGGCATGGGCAAGTGGTTGTTTGTGGGTGCGCTAGCGATCATGTTGGGGGGCATCATCAATGTGTTTGTGGGCTCCACGGCGGGCATGATGGTCATATCCGTGATGGCGATTGGCGTGTTCAGCGCTTACATGCTCTATGACCTCAAACGCATCGTGGATGGTGGTGAAACCAATTACATCAGTGCCACGCTGGCCTTGTATCTTGACGTTATCAATGTGTTCCAGAGTTTGCTTGCCTTGCTGGGCATCATGGGTGGTGAACGCGACTGACAAGCTTATGGCTCCAAACAAAAGGCCCTTTGGGGCCTTTTTGTTCTTCTCTGCTGTGCAAGAACGTGTTTCAATCTACTTTATTTACCGCCTATCCATTCCCGTCATGTCCAGACGTTTGCTGATTGTTCTGACCGCCGTAGCTTTAACAGCCTGCGACATGCTTGGCTTGGGGCCTGACCCCAGAATTGCCCAGCGTGAAGCCGAGGCCAAGGCCATTGGTGCAGCTTGCCGCTATGGACTGCGCAGCATCGAAGACTGCTATGCGTTAAACAAAGGCATCAACAAGGCCTTCATTTACAGCGGTTGGCTCGAAATGGATGGCTACATGCGTGAAAACAAAATTGAAGGTCTGCGATCCGAAATGGCTGCACCAGCCCTCGCTGAAAAACCAGCTGCACCCAAAGAAGAGATCATGACCGAACCGGCGAGCAAGGCTGCGGGGACGACACGCTAGTTTTCTGATTCATCGCGGTCAAACACAGCAATGCTTTCCACATGGGCAGTGTGGGGAAACATATTCACCACACCAGCCGCTAGCAAGCGATACCCTGCCTGGTGCACCAGCAAGCCAGCGTCGCGCGCCAAAGTGGCAGGGTTGCAGCTGACATACAGAATGCGCTTTGGCGGCGTCCAGCCACAGTTTTCCAACGCGGCACTTTCTGTATGCCCTGCGCAGCGCCGCTGGTGCAAATCAGTCAAGGCACGCACCAAAGAAAAGGCACCTTCGCGCGGCGGATCCATCAGCCAGCGGTCGGCCACGCCGTCGTCCAGCAACATCTGCGGCGTCATTTCAAACAGGTTTCTTGCTACAAATATCGTATCGCACAGCGCGCTTTTTGCAAGGTCTTGAGCCTTGTTTCTTTCATAATTTTGCTGCGCCCGAGCGACCAATGTCGCACTACCTTCCACGCCCAGCACCTGTGACGCCTGCGTTGCCAGCGGCAGGGTGAAATTACCCAGACCACAAAACCAGTCAATCACACGATCACCCGCTTGAATCGCCAGCAAGCGCAGCGCGCGCGTCACCAGCACATGATTGATGGAAGGGTTGACCTGTGTAAAGTCGGTCGGCTTGAACGGCATCACAAGGCCAAATTCGGGCAGCGCATAGTTCAGCTCAGGAACACCTTCGTCGAGCAAGGCAACCGTCTCGGGCCCTTTGGGCTGCAGCCACCACTGCACGTCTGAATGCTCGCTGGCAAAGCTGCGCAACAAGCCCAGGTCGTGCTGGCTCAGTGGCTCCAAATGGCGTAGTACCAAGGCGATGACAGTGTCGCCGCAAGCCAATTCAATTTGTGGGCAGGTTTCTCGCGCGTCAAGCGACAACATCAGCGAGCGCAGCGGCATCAACAAATCACTGACGCGTTGCGGCAGCACTGGGCAAACACCCATATCGGCCACATAACTACTCTTGCGTTCATGAAAGCCAACCAATACCGTCGATTTTTTTCGAACATGGCGCACCGACAGCCTGGCGCGATGGCGGTAACCCCATGTCGGCCCCTCGATCGGGCGTAACACCTGATCCGGTCGCACTTTGGCCAAATGCCACAGGTTGTCTTCCAGCACCCGCTGCTTGACCGCTACCTGCGCTGCGCTATGCATGTGCTGCAACTTGCAGCCGCCGCAAGCGCCCTGGTGTAGCCCGAAATGCGGACATAGTGGTTCCACGCGCTGCGAAGATGTCGTGTGCAATTGCGTCAGCGTGCCCTGTTCCCAATTGTTTTTGTGCCGATGAACCTGGACGCTCACGTACTCAAATGGCAGCGCACCCTCTACAAAAACCACCTTGCCGTCGGGTCGGTGCGCCACGCCCTGCCCGTCGCTGTCAAGCGACTCGATCCAGAGCCAGTCCGCCGCAACGCCCGGGGACGCGTCTGCACCAGACGCTGATATCGGATCGCTCATGGCCTCGGTCTCCACCCGGTTCAGCGCGGCGGCAGATATTTGACAGGATCGACCGGCTTACCCTGGCGTCGCACCTCAAAATGGAGCTTCACACGATCCGTATCGCTGTTGCCCATTTCCGCAATTTTCTGCCCCTTGAGTACCGACTGATCTTCTTTCACTAATAACGTCCGGTTGTGCGCGTAAGCCGTCAAATAAACGTTGTCGTGCTTGAGAATAATCAGGTTGCCATAGCCGCGAAGGCCAGCGCCCACATATACAACGCGACCGTCTGCAACGGCCAGCACCGCATCGCCGGCTTTGCCAGCAAAATCAATGCCTTTGTTTTTGACTTCGTCAAATTCGGCAACGACGACACCATTGACGGGCCAAATCCAATGGGTTGTGCCCGCCTCGGCAGTGGGGGCAGTTGCAGACGCAGGGGTGGATGCGGGTGCAACCGCAGTCGTTGTCACGACGGCATGGGCTGGTGCTGGTGCACTTGCCGGGCTGGCAGTTGCCGCAGCTTTGGGTACAGGTTTCACAACCACCTCGTTACCCAGCGGGGGAATCACGCGCAACACTTGTCCGACTTCAATTCGATTTGGGTTCTCAAGCTGGTTCCAACTGGCAAGGTCACGAAACGGCTGCCCGTTTTCCAGCGCAATTTTGAGCAGCGTATCGCCCGGTTTGACCGTGTAGTAACCCGCTTTGCCCGCGTTCTCAACACCTGCAGACTGCTTAACTCTTGGACTGTCAATGACAGCGCCCGAAGTTGCGGACGTAGGATCTTTTTTGTAACGGTCTTCCACAGGCGCACGATTCAGGCTGACCGAGCTGCACGCTGCAAGCAGGCACCCGAGCGCCACCAGCCAAACCCAAATTACCCCACGAGAGCCCCAATATTTCATAATCACCCTTGTCATGCGACGCCAGATTTTAAGGGGACAAAAAGTACCCCCTCGAGCAGGCATTGCCTGATGCCATCAGATGTCTTGTCCACCACCAGCAAGGCCTGCTGCGTCCCGACCGACACTACCGGCGCTACCAGACGCCCACCTACCGCGAGTTGGTCCAGCCAGCAGTCGGGGATCCGCTGCCCTCCCGCAGCGGCGATGATGCCAGCGTAAGGAGCACCTTTGGCGTAACCCAGCATGCCATCGCCCAACAACAGGTGCACATTGGCCAGTCGCAGCGGGCGCAAATTGTCGCGGGCTTTCTCGTGCAGACCGCGCAGCCGTTCCATGGAGTAGACCTCGGTGCAGACTTGGGCAAGCAAAGCTGCCTGATAGCCGCAGCCAGTGCCAATTTCCAGCACCCGCCCCAAGTGTGCACTGCCTGACTCCAGCAACAACGAGAGCATGCGCGCCACCACCGACGGCTTGGAGATCGTCTGCCCGAGCCCGATCGGCAGACTGGTGTCTTCATACCCCTGGTTCACCAACGCAGAATCGACAAACCGGTGACGTTCCACCGTGGCCAGGGCCGCCTGTACGCGAGCGTCCGTCAAGCCTTGCTGTACCAACTTGGCGACCATGCGTTGACGCACCGCGCCTGAATCCAGCCCGACGCCGACAGGGACATCCCGCGCTACACCGCCCGCCACCGATAGCGTATTTTTTTGGTGCGGTACAGGTGTGACACTGTCAAGCCGCGCCGGGAAACGCGGGCGCTCGCGAGACCGGTCCGACGGGTAACCCGGCATCAGCGGCCCACTGCCTGCGATAGGCGCGACATGGTCTGTGCCCAATACCCCAGATGGTCGTGGTCGGTCAGATCTACCTGCAAGGGGGTCACGGCCACATGCCCATTGATCGTCGCGTGAAAGTCGGTCCCATCGACATCGTCTTTGGCCGCGCCCGCTGCGCCAATCCAGTACATCGTCTCACCGCGTGGACTTTGCTGGGTAATCACCGACTCCGCTGAATGACGGCGCCCCAAGCGGCACAACTTGAAACCCTTCAATTGATCGGCGGGCAAATTGGGAACGTTGACGTTGAGCAGCCAGGCGTTGCCAGCGACCAGATTTTGCGCAAACAGGCTTTGCACAAGTTCGCGGACCCGATCGGCCGCAGCGTCCAGATGCGACCAGTCGCGCTCTACCTGCGAAAAAGCAATCGACGGTATCCCGAACAGATAGCCTTCCATGGCGGCACCCACAGTGCCTGAATAAATCGTGTCGTCGCCCATATTGGCGCCGTTGTTGATGCCCGACACCACCAGGTCTGGCCGGTAATCGAGCAGGCCCGTGAGCGCAACGTGAACACAGTCGGCAGGCGTGCCGTTGACATAACGAAAGCCATTGCTAGCGCAGTTAACGTAGAGCGGCGAATGCACCGAAAGCGCGTTCGATTTGGCGCTGTTGTTGTGCTCCGGGGCCACCACTTCTACCTCGGCAACGTCCTTGAGAGCCGCATACAGCGCCTCAATGCCAGGTGCCCGGTAGCCGTCGTCGTTTGAAATCAGGATTCTCATGCGCTTACCTCGTAGAGCGGCGAATTGTAGGAGCCAGCCTTGCGAGGCAGTGCACTTTCATCACTTGGGAATCACGAACTTTGATTCTTCTCGCAACCTTCCTGGACTGTCGAGTGATTCAATTTCAAAATGAATCTCGTGCGAGCCTGGCGCAGCCGCTTCAAACGGTGCCTGCACCCGTACCGGCAGGGTGCGCGCCTCGGTTGACTTCACCAAAATGGTGTCCTCGGACGTCACCGTCAGGCCTGGCAGACCTGTCACGGTCACCCGGTAGTGCTGATCCGATTCGGTCGCATTCATGATCTGAAGCCGATAGACGTTTTCGGTCTTGCCCGCTTCCACCACGCGCGCCATCACGCCACGGTCGCGTACCACGTCCACCTTGAACGGTGTGCGTGTTGCCAAGGTCACCACAATCGCCGTCACGATCCCCATCAAGATGGTGGTATAGACCAGCACCCGCGGGCGAAACACATGTTTTTTAACCTGCTGTTGCGTCCAGCGGTTGGCAATGGCGTTTTCCGTGGAATATTTGATCAGGCCACGTGGATAACCCACCTTGTCCATCACCGTGTCACACACATCCACGCAGGCACCGCAGCCAATGCACTGGTATTGCAGGCCATTGCGGATATCAATACCGGTGGGGCACACCTGAACGCACAAGCTGCAATCAACACATGACCCCAGGTTCAGCTTGGAAAGGTCGGCTTTTTTGGAGCGTGCGCCGCGCGGCTCGCCACGTTGGGTGTCATACGTCACGATCAAGGTGTCACGGTCAAACATGGCGCTTTGAAAACGTGCATACGGGCACATATGGATACAAATGCTTTCACGCATGAAACCAGCGTTGCCGTAGGTGGCAAAGCCGTAAAAGATGGTCCAGAAAATTTCCCACGAACCCAGGTCGAGCGCCAGCACCTCCTGCCCCAGCACCCGGATCGGCGTGAAGTAACCGACAAAGGTGTAGCCGGTCCAGATGGCCATGGCCAACCAGATGAAATGTTTGGCAAATTTGCGCCCGAATTTTCCCGCCGACATGGCTGCATCGTCACGACGCATATGCGCCGAGCGATCGCCTTCGACCATTTTTTCGACCCACAGAAAAATCTCGGTATAAACGGTTTGTGGGCAGGCGTAACCACACCACAGGCGCCCCGCCACGGCGGTGAATAAAAACAGCGACAACGCGGCCATGATCAGCATGCCCGTCAGGTAAATCAGATCCTGCGGATAAAGCACCAACCCAAACAGGTAAAAACGGCGCACTGTCAGGTCAAACAAAACCGCCTGGCGCTGCCCCCATTCGACCCAGGGCAAGCCATAAAAAATGATCTGCGTGACCCAGACCATGGCCCAACGCCAGTTGGCAAAAAAACCCTTCACACTGCGCGGATAGATCTTTTGGCCGGCCATATGCATCGAGGTATCACCTTGATCAGGTACGGCGGCGGCGATCGGTATGACTTTTTTGGCTGAATGATCCTTGCTACTCATCTTTCTTTCCTATCAAACAAATACGGCTCTATTGTCGTCCTGTAGCGCTGCGGCTCGCGCCAGGAACTCGTCGCGTGTCACACCCGCAAAATACGGGTGCCAGCGCCGCTGTTGCAACACGGTGCTGACCGCCTGAAGACTCTCCGAATGTCCGCAGAACAACAATGTTTCATCTGGCTGCGTAAGCACCCGTTGCGTCGCACTGTCCCAGAGCGCCTCTGGCGAGGCCGGTTGTCGCTGCTGCGGGCAACCGTTCACCGAAAGAACGTCACCACAAAACAGGCGATCGCGCCAGGCAAAGCTCAAACAGCTTAACGTGTGCCCAGGCGTTACCAGCACGCGAATGATCTCGTCGCCAAATGGAAAAATAGCACCATCCTTGATACGCCCACCAAGAGCATCCTCGTCACCTTGCACCAAGGGGGCTCCCAAGACTTCGAGTTTTGCCCGAGAACTCTGGCTATCGTGATGATGGGTGCTCAGCACCCAACACAGATTCAAGTCGTGTTCAGAAAGCAAAGCCCGTAAAACAGGTAAATCGCCGACCTGAGGATCAATCAAAACGGCCTGTCTTGTCCCCGAATCCGCCAACAAGTAAGTAAACGCGTGGCACACCGGGTCGTTCAGAATTCGAAAATACATGATCGACAACTCATTGAAAGCGCGGCAAATCCAGTTTCGGCAAAGACAGACAACAACGGGTAGTACTGGTTGCGGGCATCACCAGATTTCAGGCCAGTCGTATGACACATGCCAGCAACAAGGCCATCAAGCAGGCCCAGCCTGAAAAAATCCAGCGCCATAACAGCCAACGTGGGACAAAGCCGACGCCGTTGACCAGCCCAGCGCTCATGGCCCAAAAAATCAGCATGGCAAACGTGTGGTCCGCACTCCCGTCAGCCTTGGCAAAGGCAAACGGGTAGATGCTGCCGCCAATCATGATCAGCAGTGCCACGGCGAGGCTCAGTGGCCGGATTTTGGGCGGACTGATCTGCACTGGAGATGAATTCATTGCCTGAATCATTGTTTTTGATGGTCGGCTTCTTCACGAGCCAGCTCGTTCTCGCCCCACATCGCATTCAAAATGGCCAGCAAAACTGCAAAACCAATACCCAGAACCCAAGCGAAGTACCACATATTATTCCCCATGATAATGTTCAAACCGAGTTAAAACCAAGATGCCACAAGCACGTTGCTTGCAGCGTGCGACATTTCAATATGCGGCATGGTCGTTTTCACGGATGTACGCTGCAGTCACCTTGCCACGCATCACGCTGTAGGCCCAAGAGGTGTAAAAAATGATCAGCGGCATGAAAATCAGCGTGACCCAGAACATCAACCCCAGCGTCATGTGGCTTGACACACTGTCCCACACTGTCAGACTGGAAGCCAGGCTGGTGCTCGAAGGCATGACAAACGGGAACATCGATGCACCCGCGGTACCAATCACACCCACAATGGTCAGCGATGAAGCGACAAACGCGCTCAGGGTATGGCGCATCGCCAGCAGCACCGCCGTGAGCACTGCGCCCAGGATGCCAAGCGCGGGCAGCAGCCACATCAGCGGTTGCTTGGCGTAGTTGCTCATCCAGGCACCCGCTTCGCGCACCACGGTTTTGGACAGTGGGTCGGGCATGCTTGATGCATTCACCACCGAGGTGATGCGATAGCCGTCAATGGATTGCAGCCAGAAGCCTGCGGCAACGAACGCGACGATCATCACCACAGCCGCGCCGATGGTGGCCCGCACGGTGCGCGCCTGGATGTTGCCCTCAGTGCGGTGTGCCAGATAGCTGCCACCCTGCATGGTGATCATGGCGGTGCTGACCACGCCGCTCAGCAAGGCAAACGGGTTGAGCAGTTGCCAAAAGCTGCCGGTGTAGGTGGAGACCAGATACGCATCAAACTGAAACGGCACGCCCTGCAACAGGTTGCCGAAGGCCACGCCAAAGATCAGCGGCGGCACGGCGCCCCCCACAAACAGGCCCCAGTCCCACACACTGCGCCAGGTGGGGTTGTCGATCTTGCTGCGGTAATCAAAGCCCACCGGCCGGAAGAACAGCGCCCACAGCACCACCAGCATGGCCCAGTAAAAGCCGCTGAAAGCCGTGGCATAGACCAGCGGCCAAGCAGCAAAAATAGCGCCGCCCCCAGTGATGAACCAGACCTGGTTGCCGTCCCAATGCGGCCCCACGGTGTTGATGACCACGCGGCGCTCCACGTCGCTGCGGCCCACAAACGGCAGCAGCGTACCTACGCCCATGTCGTGCCCGTCCATGATGGCAAAACCCACCAGCAGCACACCCACCAGCAGCCACCAGATGATCTTCAGCGTTGAATAGTCAAACATGATGTTTCTTTCCTTCAGGCGTGCACCGTAACCGCATGCATTTGAAACTCGTTTTGATAGCGTCCTGTGCCCAGACTACCGGGGCCCAGGCGGGCAAACTTGATCATCAGGAACATCTCCACCACCAGCAGAACAGTATAAAAACCGATGAAGCCTGCGAGCGAGCCGTACAGGCTGGCCACACTGAGCGTTGACACCGACATGTGCGTGGGCAACACGCCGTAAATGGTCCAGGGTTGACGCCCATACTCGGCCACAAACCAGCCCAGCTCGCAGGCCAGCCAGGGCACGGGCAGCATCCAAAGCGCCGACTTGAGCAGCCAGGGCTTTTGCTCGAACGTGTTCTTGAGCGTGTTGTAGAAAGCCAGACCAAAAAGCAGCAGCATGGCAAAACCCATGCCCACCATCAGGCGAAAGCCCCAGAACATGGGCACCACGCGCGGCACTGTGTCGTTGACGGCTTGCTCAATGATCTCGGGGGTGGCCTGGTTCACGTCCAGCACGTATTTGCGCAGCAGCAGCCCAAAACCGAGGTCGTTCTTGTATTTTTCGAATTTTTCCTTGGCTGCAACATCGCCCCGATCGGCGCGCAAGGCCTCCAAAGCACCCACAGCCTGAATGCCACTCACAATGCGTTCCCGATTTTTCGCCTTGATCTCGTGGATGCCGGGAATTTCCTTGGTCAGCGAACGCGTGCCGATGATGCCCATAACCCAAGGCACTTCCACTTCCCAGTCGTTCTTCTGCTCGGCCTCGTTGATCCCCGCCAGCAGCGTCAGCCCGGCGGGTGCGGGTTTGGTCTCCCACATGGCTTCCATGGCGGCCAGCTTGGTCTGCTGCGCTTCACCCACGGTGTAGCCAGACTCGTCGCCCAGCACAATCACTGAGCAGACACTGGCCAACCCAAAGGCGGCCGCCACCCGGAAACTGCGCTTGGCGAACTCGATATCACGCCCCTTCAGGAGGTACCAGCTCGAAATCGACAAAACAAACATCGCACCAGTCACGTACCCGGCTGAAACCGTATGGACAAATTTGGCTTGCGCATCGGGGTTGAAGAGCACGGCCCAGAAGTCGGTCATTTCCATGCGCATGGTCTGGTAGCTGAATTCCGAGCCCACCGGGTTTTGCATCCAGCCGTTGGCAATCAAAATCCACAGCGCTGACAGATTGGTGCCCAGCGCCATCAGCATGGTCACCATCAGGTGCTGGCGTTTGGACAGCCGGTCCCAGCCGAAGAAAAACAGGCCAATCATGGTGGATTCCAGAAAAAACGCCATCAGCCCTTCAATGGCCAGCGGTGCGCCAAAGATGTCACCCACGTAATGTGAGTAATAGGCCCAGTTGGTGCCAAACTGGAACTCCATGGTGATGCCGGTCGTCACCCCCAGGGCGAAGTTGATGCCGAACAACTTGCCCCAGAAGCGGGTCATGTCTTTCCAGACCACGTTGCCGGTCATCACATAGACGCTCTCCATGATGACCAGCATCCACACCATACCAATGGTGAGTGGCACAAAAAGAAAGTGATACAGCGCTGTGGCAGCGAACTGCAAGCGCGACAAATCCACCAATTCATTGGAAATCAAGGCTGTTCTCCTTTGTTGCCCGAGGTACCGCTTGTCGAAAGAAACTGGTCTGACACCAGATTGGCATCCACTGCCACGCGCTGATCATGAAAAAACGCCCACCACAAGCCGGTCAATACGACGAGCTTGACCAGCAGCACCCAGGCCAGCTTGTGGATGAGATTTTTTTGTGGCAGCGTCATGGCAGTTAAGTGTTTTACACGACCCTATAGTCAATAAGCGTGCCACTTTCCATGGGTTGAAATATCTTCATATTTTTCAATAAGTTATGATTTTTTAAGATTCATTAAGAAAACCATGACTCACCATGTTTATGTCATTTATGACATAGTGGCAGTCAGTCTTCTGGCATACTGACAGCATAAAAATGACCCGAAATCCCTGCAATTCACCATGAAGCTTTTGCCCGAACTCACCTCTTTTCTGGAGGGGTTGGTTGAACCTCACATCCTGCTGGATACCAACTACCGCGTACTGGCCGCCAATCTGGCCTACCGCAGCCAGTTCAGTCCCCAGCACAGCGTGGTTGGGCGCACGTGTTTCGAGGTCTCGCACCATTTCACCGTGCCCTGCGACCAGGCTGGTGAATCCTGCCCACTGGTCAAGGCGCGTGAATCAAGACAGCGCGAGCGCGTGATGCACCTGCACCACACGGCACGCGGAGAGGAATACGTTGACATTGAACTGGCGCCCGTGCTCAACGCGCAAGGTGAGCAGGCCTACTTCATCGAAAAGATGCAAAAGCTCAGGGTTGAGCAAAGTCAGGCGGACGTCCACGGTCTGATCGGTCGCGCCCCCGCTTTTCAGGACATGCTGGCGCTGGTGTCGCGCGTGGCACCGTCCAACGCCACGGTGCTGCTGCTGGGCGAGTCGGGCACAGGCAAGGAACTGGTCGCCCGCGCGGTGCATGCGGCCAGCACACGCGCCAACCATGCGCTGGTGCCAGTGGATTGTTCCAGCCTGAGCGATAACCTGTTCGAATCCGAATTGTTCGGGCACGAGCGCGGCGCGTTCACCGGAGCCACCAGCAGCAAAGCCGCTCTGGTGGAAGCCGCCAGCGGCGGCACGCTTTTTCTGGACGAAGTGGGCGACATCCCACTCACGATGCAGGTCAAATTACTGCGCTTGCTTGAAACCGGCACCTACCGGCGGGTTGGCAGCACCGAACTGCGCCACGCGGACATCCGCGTCGTGTCGGCGACCCATCGTGATCTGGTTCAGATGGTGAGCCAGGGGCGGTTCCGTGAGGACCTGTACTACCGCCTGAGCACCTTCCCGATCCGGCTGCCGGCCCTGCGCGAACGCCTGTCCGACTTGGCCCCACTGGCCCAGGCGCTACTGGAGCGCGTGGCCCCCCAGCGCCGCCTGCAACTCAGCGACGCGGCGCTGGCACGTCTTGAACAGTACGACTACCCCGGTAACGTGCGCGAACTGCGCAATCTGCTGGAACGATCTGCCTTGTTGTGCGACGGCGATACGCTGCAGCCCAGTCACATCGACCAGGCACTGCGCTTTGGTGGCGGCCCGCAACGCGCTGACGCATTCAATCACGGGCATGCACCAACACCCGTCAGCCAAACGCTCAGATCGCACGCGCACGCGACCCTGCAGGCGCTGCTTGATCAGCACACCGGCAGCCGCGCCGAACTGGCGGCAAAACTCGGGATCAGTGAGCGCTCGCTGTACAGAAAACTGCGCGCTTTGCAGGCGGGCGAGACTCAGGGCGCAATCAGCTCGGCATAGTCGTACAGCGCACCCAGCAGTGCTTCGCCGCGCTCGTCGGTGCTTTCCGCCAGTTTGTCCATCCGGTCAAAAAGCACAGGCAAAGTCAATGCGCCACCCTCGCCCGCCAGCAGCTTCGCGCTGCGGTGCGCGCGCCAGCGCGCCTGCTCCTCGGCAGACAAGGTGTGCGCAAAATTGCGCGCCCGGTAGCGCCACCACAACTCGGGCAGACGCGCATCGTCAAACGCCGGCCGCGCTGCGGCCATGTCTTGCGGCGGCAGCTGGCGCAACTCGTTGAGTCGGCGCCTGTCCGCGTTACCCACAAAACCACCGTACAAGTCTTCGTCCACATCCACCGGGGCACTTTCGTCACGCTTGAACACCTCAGCCCAGATCGCGCTCATGTCGGGCAAATCGCGGGCCACTGCCGCGTGCGCCAGTTGCGCGCTCAGGTCGATCCCCCAGCGCTGCGCCATCGTCGCATCCAGCACCTTCAGGTTGCTCATCACCATGGGCGACTTGTTCAGATGCACCGACTTGATGGGCAAACGGGTCACACCCTCGGGCAATTCGCTGGCGCGGGTAAACAGGCGCTGGCGGATGCGCGCCGCGTCCAGATCGGCCAGCTCGGCGGGGTGCTGCGCCAGGTCCCAGGCCAGCAACTCGTTTTTATTGCCAGGGTGCATCGCCAGCGGCCACATCAGTGCCAGGCAACCCCGCTCGGGGGCAAACATGCCAGAAATATGCCAAAACGGCCTCGCACTGGCCTGCGTGGCAGGCAGCCCCAACTCGGCCAGCACACGGTCTTTTTTGTGCAGGCCAAAACAGAAATCAAACAGCCGGGGCTGCGCTGTTTTGACCAGGCGCGCCAGCGCAATGGTGGCGCGCACGTCGCTTAAAGCGTCGTGCGCTGATTCGTGTGCCAGACCATTGGCCGCGGTCAGGTCGGTCAGCTTGAAACTGGGCCGCCCCTCGGCGTTGCGCGGCCACTCGATGCCCTGCGGGCGCAGCGCATACGCCGTGCGCACCACGTCGAGCAGGTCCCAGCGGCCGCATTCGTTTTGCCACTCGCGCGCATACGGGTCGATCAAATTGCGCCAGAACATAAAGCGCGTGATCTCGTCGTCAAAGCGGATCGTGTTGTAGCCCACACCCACCGTGCCTGGCCAGGCCAGCAGTTGCTCGATCTGCGCCGCAAACTGGTACTCAGGTATGCCTTTTTGCAGACATTCCTGCGGCGTGATGCCGGTGATCAGGCACGCTTCGGGTTCCGGCAAAAAGTCGTTGGCGGGCTGGCAATACAGCATCACCGGGTCGCCCAGCTCGTTCAGATCAGCGTCGGTGCGAATGGCCGCAAACTGTGCCGGGCGGCTGCTGCGCGTGTTGGCGCCAAAGGTTTCGTAGTCGTGCCAGAGAAAGGTGTGCATGAAAGGGCGACTTAATTGATACAACAATAATAGCTGCTAGCCCTTTTATCATAAGGGCTAGAGCACATTTTTACTTGCGACGCGCGGTGCGCACCCCGGGCAGTTCCTGCACCAGTGCCAATACCTTGTGCAGCCCTGCGGCATCCGTCACCTCAACCGTGAACGTCATCCAGGCAATGCCCTTGATCGATTGCGTCTGCACCCCGGTCACATTCATCTTTTCTTTGGTAAACACCTCTGAAATGTCGCGCAACAGCCCCTGGCGGTCTTGCGCGGTAATGGCCACGTCCACCGGATAGACCGAACTACCGGCGGCCTGCCCCAGGCCCCATTCGACGTCGATCAGGCGCTCGCCATTTTTGGCCACCATTTCAGCCAGGTTGGGACAGTCCTTGCGGTGCACGCTGACACCCTTGCCGCGCGTGACAAAGCCCACAATGGCGTCGGGCGGGGCCGGTTTGCAGCAGCGCGCCATTTGCGTCATGAGCGAATCAACGCCTACCACCAGCAAGCCGCCCTTGGCGGGGTTCTCCGCAGCACGGGACTTGCGCAGCACGGGTGCGTCTGTGTCGAACTGCGGGGCTTCGGCCGGGCGCAAGACCTGTTCGATTTGACGCAGCGAAAACTCGTCCTTACCCACGTCTTCAAACAGCGCGTTGGCGTTGTCAAACCCCAGTTGCAGCGCCAGGTCGTCGAGCTTCACCGAGGTCTTGCCTTCGCGTTGCAGCAACTTTTCAACCGCCTCACGCCCTTTGGCGATGGTTTCGGACAAGGCCTGCGCGTTGAACCAGGCGCGCACCTTGGTTCTGGCACGGTGGCTGGCCAGATAGCCCAGCTCCGTATTGAGCCAGTCGCGCGACGGCCCGCCCTCTTTGACGGCATTGACTTCCACCGTCTGGCCGTTTTTCAGGGCCGTGTTGAGCGGCACCATGACGCCATCGACGCGTGCGCCACGACAGCGGTGGCCCAGGTCGGTGTGCAACGTGTAGGCAAAGTCCACCGGCGTGGCACCCTGGGGCAATTCCACAATCGACGCGTCGGGTGTGAGCACATAAATGCGGTCGTCCAGCAGTTGCTGCTGTGTCTGCACGCCCGACAGGTCGCGCTCCCACGCCAGCAACTGGCGCAACACCGCAATCTTGGCGTCATAAGCACCGGTGGCGGACACCCCGGCGTAGCCCTTGGTGCCGGCTTCCTTGTAGGCCCAGTGAGCCGCCACGCCGGTTTCGGCGTGTTCGTGCATCGCCTGCGTGCGAATCTGGATCTCGGTCGGTTTGCCAGCCGCGTCGCGCACCACGGTGTGCAAGGACTGGTAGCCGTTGACCTTGGGCTTGGCAATGTAGTCGTCAAATTCTTCCGCCAGCGGCGTGAAATGGTTGTGTACCCAACTCAGGGCCGCATAGCACTCGGGCACGCTGGCCACCACCACACGCAGCGCGCGGATGTCATACACCTGGTCAAAATCGAGCGACTTGCCGCGCATTTTCTTGACGATGCTGTAGATGTGTTTGGGACGGCCGCTGACGCTGGCGTCGATCCCGTTGGCGCGCAGATCCAGTTCCAGTTGCTCGCGCATCTGCTGCACCTGCGCCTCGCGTGCCAGGCGCGTGTCGTCCAGCAGCCGCGCCACCTGACGGTAGGTGGCAGGCTCCAGAAACCTGAACGCCAGGTCTTCCATCTCCCACTTGATCTGCCAAATGCCCAGCCGGTTGGCCAACGGCGCAAACACCTGCAAGGCTTCAGCGGCCAAGCCATCAGGCACCGGCGTTTTAACGGCGGCAAAGTAGCGCAACGTTTGCAGGCGCGAGGCCAGGCGCAGCATCACCACCCGCAGGTCGCGCGAAAAAGCCAGCAGCATCTTGCGCACGTTTTCGGTTTGCAGCGCGGCGGCCTGTTGCGTTACGGGCGTTTCAGCCCGGGCGGCCGGCTTGGCCAGTCGCGCCTGACGCTGCACCCGCACCAGCTTGGTTGTTTCCATGGCCAACGCGGCAAAGTTGTCGCCAAACGCCTTGGCGATCACCTCCTGGGGCTTGTTCAGGTGATCACACGCATAAACCAGGTAACTGGCGGCCTGCATGGCCTGCGAACCACCAATGCCACGCAAGATGGCAGCGACCGCATCCGCGTGCGCCAGGATGTTTTCACCCGTGTCGAGCGTTTCGCACGCCAGCAAGGGCTCGGCAAAAGCGCGCGCGCGCGCCAACGCCTGTGCCTGATCGGGCAAGCCCTGCCCGGTGGCCTGCATCACAGGCAGAGCATGGCCTTCAGGCGGCGCCGGGGCGTCGGTTTTCAAGCGGCTTTTCATTCAACCCAGATTCAACGCAATAAAAAAGACAACACCGCTTGTACCTGGCCTGGCGCGACAAAGGTCGGGGCATGGCCGACACCGGCAAATTCCAACAATCGCGCCCTGGGGCCACGACGCGTCATCGCATGGGCGGTCTGCAGCGACAAGAGGTCTGACTGCGCGCCACGCACCAGCAGCGTCTGCGCGCTGATCTGATCATACGCTTGCCAAAGCATCACCTCCCCCTGCGCCGCCGACTCGGGGGTGACCGCCTTGAACGGCTCGGCCAGCGCCGGGTCATAGCGCAGCGTGAAACGGCCCGACCCGTCGCCCAGCGGCTTGATCTGCGGGCGCGTCAACTCCAGCCATTGCTGCGGCGTGTGCGGCCCAAAGCTGCTGGCAATGGCCCACAGCGCGTCGGCGGCCTGCTGCTCGGTCGCAAACACGCCCACCTTGCCAAGATACTGGCCGATGCGCTGCAAGGCCTGCCACTGGATGCTTGGCCCCACGTCATTGAGCACCAGGCGCCGCACCCGGGCATCCGCCGGCAAACCGGGCTGCCCCGCCAGCGCCAAACCGATCAGCCCGCCCATGCTGGTTCCCAGCCAATCCAGCGTGAACGGCCGCAAGTGGGCCAACAGCACCAGCATGTCGGCCGCATAGAAAGGTATCTGATAGCCCTGCGGGTCTTTCAGCCAGTCGCTCTGACCGCGCCCGACCACATCCGGGCAGACCACCTGCATTGGATGATCGGCCGCCTCCAGTACAACCCGCGCCAGCGTGTCAAAGTCGCGCCCCTGTCGCGTCAGCCCGTGCACGCACAACAGCACGTGGCGCGCCTGCGCATCGCCCCACTGCCAGTACGCCATGCGGTGCCCACCCTGTGCATCGGGGCAGTGAATGAATTGAAGTGTTGGCTCGATCATGATGCAAGGGGGTGTAAAACAATCCCGGATAATGACCACATCGTAAATCAAACCATTGGGTCGTCCGGGCATAACACCGGCACGACCTTTCATTTCATTGGAGAACGCAGCATGCTCAAAGATAAAACAGCCTTGGTGACCGGATCGACCAGCGGTATTGGTCTGGGGATTGCCAAGGCGCTGGCCGCGCAAGGCGCCAATATCGTCATGAACGGCTTTGGTGATGTAGCTGGGCCACGTGCCGAAGTGGCAGCGTTGGGCGTGCAAACCGCCTACCACCCGGCCGACATGAGCAAGCCCGACGACATTGCCGCCATGATGGCTTACGCGGCTGAGCAATTTGGCCGGGTGGACATCCTGGTCAACAACGCGGGTATCCAGCACGTGGCGCGGGTGGAAAACTTCTCCGTGGAGCGCTGGGACGCCATCGTGGCCATCAACCTGAGCAGCGCTTTTCACACCGCGCGCCTGGCGCTGCCCGCCATGCAGGCGGCGGGCTGGGGCCGCATCATCAACGTCGCTTCGGTGCACGGGCTGGTCGCTTCAGTGGAAAAAGCTGCGTACATTGCCGCCAAGCACGGCATTGTGGGCCTCACCAAGGTGATTGCGCTGGAAAACGCCACCAGTGGCGTCACCTGCAATGCCATTTGTCCGGGCTGGGTACTCACGCCGCTGGTACAAAAACAGGTGGACGCCAAGGCCGCCGCGCTGGGCCTGTCCAACCAAGACGCCACCAAACTGCTGCTGGGTGAAAAAGAGCCATCGCTACAGTTCACCACACCCGAAGAACTGGGCGCACTGGCCGTGTTTTTCTGCTCGCCTGCGGGCAACAACGTGCGCGGCGTAGCCTGGAACATGGACGGTGGCTGGGCGGCCCAGTAGCGCTTCAATTATAGTAGCTGCTCAGGCAGACCAGAAGAGGGATGGAGCCTAAAAAAGTATATCAATTCAACTGGACTGCTTGAACGCCATGATGGCCTGATTGCGCAGCGTGCGCAGCATAGACAGCTGCTTTTCGTCAATGGTCAGCTCACCTTTGACCAACATATCCGCGTAAATCATACCCACGGTCTGGCCCTTGATGATCAAAGGCAAAATCATGAACCCGGGCGCGTTGAAGTCACGCAGATACCAGGAGGGTAGGCGCGCCACAATGCGCGGGTCACTGGTGTCGCTGATCAGCGTGTCGGCTGCCTTGCCACAGATCGTCGCAAACAGGTCGGGGATGTCGTCGCTGTTTAGCGGCACGCAAAAATTCTTCACAATTTTTTCCACGCCCGGTCCCAGACCAAAACGACCTGTCAGGAGGTTGGTTTTGGGGTCGCGCATACAAAAAACAATGCGATGAAAGCCAAGCGCCCGAAACATGGTTTCCAGAATCATGCGCAGTACATCACCCAATTTGAAATCTTCCACCATCACATTGGTAATGTCCTGGATGCCACCTGCGAGCGTCTGCGTGGACAGATCTGTACCAGCCGTGGCATGACTCACCTGGTTGCGCACCGTGTCCTCTGGGGATAGGGCAGATACAGGTGTCGCGTGCAGCGCACTACTGTCAACAGCTGACGCCACCGCACTCTGTGAAGCATCGCCAACTGGCTGTTGTACGGCGACGGTGGCCAGTTTCAGCAGCCGCGCCGCAGGCGAATGTATCGGCACCCTGATTTCCATGGCGTCTGCCAATTCGTTCAGCTTGACACGCGCCAATGTCGTCACAGCTTTCAACTGTTCCGGCGCCATCGCCATTGATTTGGCGTAACTTTTGGACAGCGTGGCCAGTTGCCGGTCGACCTCTTCAGGGTCCGCGTGCAGCATGGCGTCAGCCATATCATTGGCCGCCTTGGCACTCCAGCGCAAATGGCTTTTGGGGTCGGGTGACGCCACGGTTGGCGGAGTTCCTGTAGGTCGCACAATGCATTGCTGGATGCTGTCGGGCAAGCCCCAGGCTTTGGATACGCCCAAACCCAGCTGCTCATAAGTCAGGCCAAGAACTCGCAACGCTGCACTTTCTTCACTGACGGGATGAGATGCGTCACCGACCAACTGGCGAATCGTTGTGGCCTCTTCCGGAAAGTAAAACTGCGCCAGCATCCGCCCCAAATTCTGAAACATGGCACCGATAAACGCTTCTTCACTCTCCAGTTGCGAAGATCCCAGCTCTGCCGCAATCGTGCCCGCCATGAGTGCACGCAAGAATTCTTCTTTCAGCAACTGGGCGTTGCCTTTGTCTTGCATGTGTTCCAGCAAAGCCAGACTCAGCGTCAGATTGCGAATGCCATTGAAACCCACCAAACTGACCGCGCGCGAAACCGTTCCGACGCTGTCGCTGCGCGCGTAGTGTGCGCTATTGACCAAACGCAACAACTTGTTAGTCAGCGCCACATCTTTCAAAATTTCATTGGTAACGCTGTTGATGCTTTCCTTATCAGATGTCGCTAGACTCTGAATGCGGGTGATCGAATCGGATAGCGCCGGGAAGTCGCTTTTGTTACGCATTCGGCGCAACAAAAATTCCAGCGTGCTGCTATGGCCCTGAACACCGTCTGAATTGACTGTAGCGACAGAATCAGAAAAACCATCAGGATTGACAGCGTCCAACGTCACACCTACTGCAACTTGACAGAACCAGACACGCTCACGCTCACGCTCGTGGTACCGGCTTCCAGCGGGACATTTGCAGCGTCATTCGCAGCGCGGGCCAGCATCATCGGGGATCTGGGCGGCATCGATGCGTCGTCATAACCGATGTTCACATCGTCTACTACGTAACCGGAGGCAGCAAAACCCTTGGCGACTTCAGAGGCGCGCTGGCGAAACAACGCAATCGCCTGCGTTTGTGCCTTGGCTTGGGCTAGTTGAAGTTGCGCTGTAGAAACGCCAAACGCAATCTGACTGACCTGCATACCTTGCACTCGGCCCGCCGACCGGGAGATGCGTGCGGTATCGGTCCCTTCAAGTATCCATTCGGCGCGACCCTGCCAGGCCGTAATCCGGCCGTCGCGGTCATAGCGCGGCGACACGCCAAAGGCTCCGCTACGTGCCTCCATCAAACCCGAAGAGGTATCTTTTTGGAGTGTTGACAATGCGGTATCAAGTACCGACTTAAGGTGATTTTGTACGCTAGCCGCATCATTGCCCTGGTGCGTTATCTGCAAAGTCAAGGTCAGGGTGTCCTGTAGAACCATCACCTGCGATCGGGCTGACAAGGATACGCGCCGGGCCGGTTCTATAACCGCTAATGTTTGCGCAAAAAGGCTATTAGCCCAGATTAACAAGCCACCAAGCGCTAACCATTTGCAATTTTTCATCCCATGTCTCCGAATTGATTTTTTTGTTTACAACATTATCAGGGAAAAAAATTTGTAACAAGTCGTGAACAAGCAGAAAAAACTCCAGGTTCAATGCGCCAAACCACGCAAAATCAGGCTTGTTACAAATGCAAGCGAGCTCAGCATGGTGATCAGCACACAACACAAAGACAAGATTTTGGTCGTTGACGACGACAGCCGCATCCGCGACCTGCTGCGTCGCTATCTCACGCAAGAGGGCTTCGACGTGCTCCAGGCCGAAGACGGCAAGGCCCTGACGCGGGTGCTGTTGCGCGAACCCGTCGATCTGATCGTGCTTGACCTGATGATGCCGGGGGAAGACGGCCTGTCGGTGTGCCGGCGGCTGCGCGCTGCCAACAACATCACTCCCATCATCATGCTCACGGCCAAAGGTGAAGACGTGGACCGCATTGTCGGGCTCGAAGTGGGCGCCGACGACTATTTGGCCAAGCCGTTCAACCCGAGGGAATTGCTGGCACGGGTCAACGCCGTGCTCCGGCGTCGGCCTCCCACAGAAGCGCCCGGGTCGCCGTCCAACGACAAAGCTGTGGCGCGCTTTGGACAATTTGTGTTTGACATGGGTGCGCGCACGCTGCACAAAGGTAGCGAAGAGTTGACCTTGACCACCGGCGAGTTTTCCATGCTCAAGACGCTGGTACGCCACCCCAGACAGCCACTGTCACGTGAAAAACTGGCGCAACTGGCGCGCGGACGCGACTTTGAACCGTTTGACCGCAGCCTGGACGTGCAGGTGTCACGCCTGCGCAAGCTGATCGAAGTCGATGCAGCGGCACCGCGCTACATCCAGACCGTGTGGGGCGTGGGTTACGTTTTTGTTCCTGATGACAACGAATAACGCACAGCCTTCTGATCTGGGTTGGTTCGACCAGGATATCTTTCCCGCCTACAGGGCGGGTGTGAGCCTTTTCTGGCGCACTTTTTTTCTGCTGGCTTTATTGCTGGTGGGCAGCGTCTTCGCTTGGACACAAACGCTGCGTGAACTGGAGTTCGAACCACGGGCTATTCAGACCGCCAACCAGATCGCGTCGGTGGTCAACCTCAGCCGTGCTGCCGTCAAGCACGCCGACGCCATCGCGCGCGTGTCGCTGTTCAAGACCATGAAGGATCAGGAGCACGTCACGATCCGCCCGCGTGAGCCACACGACACCTTTGAGCCGTTCGACGACGACTACCTGAGTCAACACATCGAAGGCCAGATCATGTCGCGTCTGGGCCCGGGCACGGTGGTGGCCAACAAGGTCAACAACGTGGACGGTTTGTGGGTGGGTTTTGCGATCGAAAAAGACCAGTACTGGCTACAAACCGACCGCAACCGCTTTGACGAACCCGCCGGTCGCACCTGGTTGATCTGGTTGCTGACAGCCGCTGCGCTATCGCTGACCGGAGCGGCGTTCATAGCGCGGTTGATCAACCGCCCGTTGAAGGATTTGTCTTTTGCCGCCAGCCGGGTGCGCGACGGAGACTTTGAGGCCAGCTCACTTGATGAGACGGTCAACACGCGCGAAATTCGCGCCGTCAACGTTGGCTTCAACCGAATGACCCAAAAACTGGCCAAGATCGAACAAGACCGTGCCGTCATGCTGGCGGGTATCTCGCACGACCTGCGCACGCCGCTGGCACGTTTGCGGCTCGAAACCGAACTCAGCGTGGCAGATTCCCAAGCCCAGCAGGACATGATCAACGACATCGCACAGCTCGACGCCATCGTGGGAAAATTCCTGGACTATGCACGCCCCGGCAATCTGGGCTTGACCGCAGTGTCATTGAACGAAGCGATTGAAAACTGTCTGACACCTTTTCGCAAACGACCCGACATCCAGTTCAAGGTGGCATTGCAAGCACACCTGATCGTGCTGGCCGACCCCATTGAGTTGCAGCGCGTGCTGGGCAATTTACTGGAAAACGCCGCGCGTTATGGCAAAGGTGTGGATACAGGTATTGCCGAAGTGGACATCTCGGCACGCTACCTTGACGACAAGGTGCTGTTGCGGGTACGAGACCATGGCTTGGGCGTGCCAACGGAGCAACTCAAACAGCTCACCACACCTTTTTTCCGGGGCGAAGCAGCACGCACCGAAGCCAACAGCACCGGACTGGGCTTGGCCATTGTGGAGCAGACCATCACCCGTATGGGCGGCAGCTTCGAGCTGAGCCTGGCCAACAGCGGTGGCCTGTGCGCCAACATCTTGCTGCCACGCGCCAACGCGGCGTCATAAGCCCACGCCACGCACGATCAGCGTGGCCGGTGATTGTTGAAATTTTTGGTGGGCTTGGTTTTTACCACGCCTGTCGCGCGAGGCGGTAAACCGGTGTGTTGCGTCAGCAGTTGGCCCGGGCGAGCACTGACACCAGATCGTAAGGGCTTCAGAGGCACTGACGTTGAATTTTTGCGCCGCGCACTTTGATAGCTGCCGTCCGTTGCGGGCTGAAAGGTCGGAATCAGGTGGTGTTTGCCATTGCCTATCAGATCAGCGCGCCCCATCGCCTTGAGCGCATCGCGCAACAGGGGCCAGTTATTCGGGTCGTGGTAGCGCAAAAAAGCCTTGTGCAAACGGCGGCGCCTGTCGCCACGCACAACGTCCACCCGCTCGGTGCGATCATCGCGGTGAATGCCTTTAAGTGGATTTAGGTCGGTGTGGTACATGGCCGTGGCGGTGGCCATGGGACTGGGGTAAAAGGTTTGCACCTGGTCGGCACGAAAACCGTTTTTCTTGAGCCACAGCGCCAGGTTCATCATGTCTTCGTCGCTGGTACCCGGGTGGGCGGCAATAAAGTACGGAATCAGAAACTGCTTTTTACCGGCCTCTTCGGTGAACTTATCAAACAGCGTCTTGAATTTGTCGTAAGTGCCGATGCCGGGCTTCATCATTTTGGACAGTGGCCCACTTTCGGTGTGCTCGGGCGCAATCTTCAGATAGCCGCCCACATGGTGCTGCACCAATTCCTTGACATATTCGGGGCTTTGCACGGCCAAGTCGTAACGCACGCCCGAGCCGATCAGGATTTTTTTGATGCCTTTCAAGCTGCGGCCGCGCTTGTAGATGGCGATCAAGGGGTCGTGGTTGGTGTTCAGGTTTTGGCAAATGCCGGGATAGACACAACTGGGCTTGCGACACGCTGCCTCAATGTCGGGGCTCTTACAACCCAGCCGGTACATGTTGGCCGTGGGGCCGCCCAGGTCAGAGATGGTGCCGGTGAAACCTTTAACCTTGTCGCGGATGTCTTCGATTTCCTTGATGATGGAGTCTTCAGAGCGGCTCTGGATGATGCGACCCTCGTGCTCGGTGATGCTACAAAACGTACAGCCGCCAAAGCAGCCGCGCATGATGTTGACGCTGAAACGAATCATCTCCCAGGCTGGGATTTTGGTGGCATGGTCGTGACTGCCGTTTTCATCAGCATAGGCCGGGTGCGGCGCTCGGGCATAAGGCAGGTCAAACACATGATCCATCTCGGCGGTGGTCAGGGGAATGGGCGGTGGGTTGAGCCACACGTCTCTGGCCGTGACCCCTGTCCCATGCGCCTGCACCAGCGCGCGCGCGTTGCCGGGGTTGGTTTCCAGGTGCAGCACCCGGTTGGCATGGGCGTACAACACCGGGTCAGCCTTGACCTGCTCGTAGCTGGGCAAACGGATCACAGTGCGGTCACGCACAGGTACTTTTTGTTTGCCCTTACCCGTGGGCAAAGCCGGGTTGACAAAAAAATTGATCGGCCGCACATCGGGTTTTGCCTGTGCCGCAAAATTTATATCAAATTGGACTGTAGCCCTTACGGATAAAGCGGTATCAGCTATTTTTTTTGATACACCCGTAGCATCCATCGAATCAGCATTTGCCGGCGTATTTGTCGATGCATCTGCCTGAACACAACTGCCGCCCTGCCCCGCAGCTTGCTCGCTGGTGGTTTGATAAGGGTTGACGTGGGATTCCACCGCACCGGGAACATCCACCTCGGTGGAATCGATTTCAAACCAGCCCAATCGGGCGTCGTCATCGGCGCGGCGCACAAAGGCCGTGCCGCGCACATCGGTGATGTGCTCCACCGGTTCCCGGCGCGCCAGACGGTGCGCAATCTCGACAATCGCGCGCTCGGCGTTGCCATACAGCAGCAAGTCGCATTTAGCGTCCACCACGATGCTGCGGCGCACTTTGTCGCTCCAATAATCGTAATGGGCGATGCGCCGCAAGCTGCCTTCGATACCACCCAAAACGATGGGCACGTCCTTGAACGCCTCGCGGCAGCGCTGGCTATAGACAATCGCGGCACGGTCGGGGCGCTTGCCCGCCACATCACCGGGGGTGTAGGCGTCGTCGGTGCGGATTTTGCGGTCTGCCGTGTAGCGGTTGATCATGCTGTCCATGTTGCCCGCCGTCACACCCCAGAACAGGTTGGGTTGGCCTAGGGTGCGGAATGCCTCGGCGCTGGTCCAGTCGGGTTGGGCGATGATGCCCACGCGAAAACCCTGGTGCTCCAGCATGCGCCCGATCACCGCCATGCCAAAACTGGGGTGGTCCACATACGCGTCGCCGGTGACGATGATGATGTCGCAACTGTCCCATCCCATTTGCTCCATCTCGGCACGGCTCATGGGCAAAAAAGGGGCCGTGCCAAAGCGCGCAGCCCAGAACTTGCGGTAACTGGCGAGCGGCTTGGCCGCACGCGGGAAAAAAGACACATCCATAGGGTCGTTCATGTTCAAAGTCTATCCGCTGACTCGCCCGGCCTCGATGGTGATGCTGCGTTCACAACGCGCCGCCAGCGCCTTGTCGTGCGTGACCAGCACCAGCGTGGTACCCCGCTCGCGGTTCAAGTCCAGCATCAGAGCCATCACCGTCTCACCGGTGGCAAAGTCCAGGCTGCCTGTGGGTTCATCGGCCAGCAACAGCGCCGGTTGCACGACAAAAGCGCGCGCCAGTGCCACACGTTGCTGCTCGCCCCCCGAGAGCACCTTGGGGTAATGTCCGAGCCGCTGCGCCAAACCCACCCGCGCCAGCATGTCGGTAGCGGCTGAGCGGGCATCACGCCGACCGGCCAGCTCCAGCGGAAGCATCACGTTTTCGAGCGCTGTCAAATTGCCCAGCAGCTGAAAGCTCTGAAACACAAAACCAATTTTTTGAGCGCGCAGCGCGGCGCGCGCGTCTTCGTCCATGGCAAACAGGTCCTGACCGGCCAGGCGCACCGTACCGCGCGTGGGCACGTCCAGCCCGGCAATGATCGACAACAACGTACTTTTGCCCGAGCCCGAGGCACCGACAATGGCGACTGTTTCGCTCTGGTTCAGGCGGATATCGATATCACGCAAAATGTCGAGCGTTCCGGTCGAATCGGTGACCGATTTAAAAACGCGCTCGACCGAGATAATGCAATCAGACATGGGTTTTTCTTTGAATTTAACAACTTTCAACCGGCGTCACTGTATCGTGTTGGCTACAGGGCAACTTGTTTTGGGGATTCTTCCCTTGGTCGGTGCATCCGCACTGGCTGTAGCGCCCAAGCACCGTATTCTGGTCGTGGGCGATTCACTCAGTGCCGAATACGGTCTGCGCCGCGGCACAGGCTGGGTCGCGCTGCTGGAAAAGAAGCTGGCCGCCGAAAAAGTCGCCGCCAGCGTGGTCAACGCCAGCATCAGTGGCGACACCACCTCGGGCGGACGTGCCCGGCTGCCTGCGCTGTTGCAGACCCATCGCCCCAATCTGGTGGTGATCGAACTGGGTGCTAACGACGCCTTGCGTGGCTTGCCGCTGGCACTGACACAAGAAAATTTAGCCGCCATGACCCGGGCGGCACAACAAGTGGATGCCCGGGTGGTTCTGCTAGGCATGCAGGTGCCGCCGAATTACGGACGTCAGTACGCCGAGCGGTTTGCCCGCGTCTTTGCCGATGTTGCTACAGCGCATAGGGCTGCGATGGTGCCTTTTTTGCTGAAAGGCGTGGCCGATGCACCTGATAGCCTGAAATGGTTTCAGGCCGACCGCATTCACCCGCTGGAAGCAGCGCACCCCCGGATGCTGGCCAACGTCTGGCCCACGCTAAAGAAAGCATTGCGATGAGTCTGAACACCCTGGCCGCTACCGACGTCATCGTTCGACTGCACGAATTCGACACGGTGATTGACGCCCGCAGCGAAGATGAATATGCGCTGGATCATGTGCCCGGCGCGGTGAACTGGCCCACGCTCAACAATGCAGAGCGCATCGAGATCGGCACGCTCTACAAGCGGGTGAACCCGTTTGAGGCACGCAAGCGCGGCGCGGCCATCGCCGCACGCAACATTGCCGCGCACATCGAGCGCGCCGTGCTGGACAAGCCCAAAGACTGGAAACCGCTGTGTTACTGCTGGCGGGGCGGCCAGCGCAGCGGTGCGCTGTCGCTCATTCTCAGCCAGATCGGGTTTAGGGTGACGCTGGTGGAAGGCGGCTACAAGGCGTTTCGGGCGGCTGTGGTGCAAGACCTGGCCGGGCTGGCAGCGTCACTGCAGTTTCAGGTCGTGTGTGGTCCGACCGGATCGGGCAAAACCCGTTTGCTGCAAGCGCTGGCTACGCTAGGTGCTCAGGTGCTGGACCTGGAGGCGCTGGCCCGCCACCGAAGTTCAGTGCTGGGTGCCATGCCGGGGCTGGAACAACCGTGCCAGAAGCACTTTGACACGCTGATCTGGGACGGTTTGCGCCGCATGGACCCAGCAAAGCCGGTATTTATCGAAAGCGAAAGCAAAAAAGTAGGCGACCTGTCGGTGCCTGCCGCGCTGGTGGAGGCCATGCGCACCAGCGCCTGCCTGAAAT
Source organism: Comamonadaceae bacterium CG12_big_fil_rev_8_21_14_0_65_59_15 (assembly GCA_002786915.1). Lineage (GTDB taxonomy): Bacteria > Pseudomonadota > Gammaproteobacteria > Burkholderiales > Burkholderiaceae_C > Rhodoferax. The sequence continues at coordinate 157,351 of PCUV01000032.1, forward strand.
TGGCACTGCCCGACGATGAACGCGTGGCACTGCTGCTGGAAGACTACGACTACCTGGTGCGCGACGTGGACTATTTTTGCGATCGACTGGGGGTGCTGACGGCACTCAAAGGCCGCGCCATAGTGCAGCGTTGGCAAGAACTGGCGCGCGCTGGTCAATTTGCACCGGTGGTGCAAGACTTACTGGTGAACCACTACGACCCGGCCTACTTTGAATCGATGCAGCGTAATTTTGTGCAGTTTGAAAACGCAAAATCAATAGCTCCTACCGACCATTCCATAAAGGCCATGGCTGAATTAGCGCAACAATTGCTGAACGGCTGAGAGGTCGACAGAGGTCCCGGAACGTCAGGCCGCCGGGCCCGTGCTCTGCGGTGTATTGTCATCCGGCTCGCTGCGCACGGGCGAGCCATCACCCGCTTTGCGCAGGGCTTTTTCCTTGAGCTTTTCTTCTTTTTTCTTCTTCTTTGCCAGTTCTTTCTGACGCTTTTCGTAGCCGTAGTTAGGTGTTGCCAAGGTGATCTTTCTAAAGGTGGATGGCCAATTTTACCCGTCGGTTTGCAGGGCAGCGGCCAAGGCTTGCTGCAAGTCCGTCTGCAAATCTGCCACCGACTCCAGCCCGACCGAAAAACGTACCAGAATGCCATGTTTCAGATGCGACGGCCACGCCTGGCGCATGGTTTTCAGTTCGTAGGGCATCACCAGACTGATCGGGCCGCCCCAGCTGTAGCCAATCTTGAACAGCTTGAGCGCATTGCAAAACGCATCCACCTGAGGCTGGCCTATGTTGTCCTGGAAAATCACACTGAACAGACCCGCAGCGCGCCCTATTGCTTCGCCGCACAGCGAGAGCCAGTGGGCATGCCCGGGTGATTCGGCAAGAGCTGGATGCAAAACTTGGGCAAATTCTGGGCGGCTCAGACACCAATGCGCCAGGGCGCGGGTAGATTCGTCGTGCGCGCGGTAACGCAACGCCAAGCTGGGCAGGCTACGCAGCAGCAATTCGGCGTCGTTGGCACCCACGCCCAACCCCAGGCGCATGTGGCACAGCTTGAGCTTCATGTGCAAGGCTTCGTCGGTCGTGATGACGCTGCCCATGAGCACGTCACCCCCACCGCTGGGGTATTTGGTGAGCGCATGAATCGAGATATCCACCGCCAAGGCAGGTTGTTGCGTCGGCTTTAGATCAAAAGGATGAAACGCCAGGCCCGCACCCCAGGTGTTGTCCAGCGCGCACAACACGCCAGCCGCCTTGCAAATGCGCACCTGTTCGCACAGATCCGGAAACTCCAGCGTGACCGAGCCCGCCGCCTCCAGCCACACCAATTTGGTGTGCGTGTTGATCTTGCCGGCCAGGTCGTGCGGCTGCAGGGGATCATAAAACCGGTGCCCAATACCCCAGTGACGCAATTCACCTTCGGCCAAGGTTTTGTTCGGCCCGTAAGCGTTATCGGGGATCAAGACCTCATCACCGGCATGCAGCAGGGCCAGACAGACAGTTGCGATCGCCGCCAGCCCGCTGGGTACCAGCAGACACTGGATACCACCTTCCAGGGTGCACAAGCGCTCTTCCAGCGTGTACGTGGTCGGTGTGCCATGCAAACCGTAGGTGTAGGCGGTCTTGTCTTTCCAATCGAAGCTGCGCATGGCCGCCACATTGGGGAAAAACACGGTGGAGGCCTTGAAGACGCCGGGCTGCGGCGCACCAAAACCCGTCGGCGGTGTGTAGGGATGGTGGATTAACCCGGTGAGCGCGCTGGCCATGGGTCTCAAACGCTCCACTTTTTGAGCAGTTGCTCCGGCTTCATCCGGTCGTAGTTTTCAAACGGCTGATGAATCCAGGGGTTGGTCGGAAGAAACTCCACGCAATAGTCTGGCGTAAAAGCAGACACCGCCTTGGTCCAGAGGACGGCACTGCGAAGTTCGGTAATGGGCTTGTAGTTGTTCCTGAGCTGGTCGATCACCGCCTGTAGCGTTTGGCCCGAGTCAGCCAGATCATCCACCAACAAGACGCGCCCGGCAATGCGCCCTTTGGGCGTGGTGATGTAGTGGGCAATGTCGAGCTGCCCCTGCACGGTACCTGCCTCTGACCGATAAGAGCTGGTGGACATGATCGCCAACGGCTTGTCAAACACCCGCGACAGGATATCGCCGGGGCGCATGCCCCCGCGTGCCAGACACAGGATGGTGTCAAACTGCCAGCCTGATTGATGCACCTTGATGGCGAGTTTTTCAATCAGCCCGTTGTATTCGTCGTAGCTGACGTACAGGTGTTTGCCGTCTTCGGTCAACATGGAGTGACTCCCGACTTAATCGGCCAAAAATGGATGACGGATCAGGATCGTGTGCGCGCGGTCCGGGCTGGTGGACACAATGTGAACCGGCACGCCGGTGACCTGTTCAATGCGTTGCAGGTACAACCGCGCGTTGGTGGGCAATTGATCGTACTGGGTCACGCCCACCGTGCTGTCGCTCCAGCCAGGGATGGTTTCATAGACCGGCTTGCAACGCGAAATATCGTCCGCGCCCATGGGCAAAATATCGGTGAAAGCACCGTCGAGTTCATAACCGGTGCACAATTTCAGCTCCGGAAGGCCGTCAAGCACATCGAGCTTGGTGATGCACAAGCCACTGAGGCCATTCACCTGCGCCGAACGCTTGAGCAGCGCCGCGTCAAACCAGCCACAGCGTCTGCTGCGCCCCGTGGTGACCCCTTTTTCGGCACCGACGGTGCTCATGTGGTAGCCCGGCGTGCCTTCTATTTCCCACTCCAGCTCGGTCGGGAACGGCCCCCCGCCAACACGGGTGCAATAGGCCTTGGCAATGCCCAGGATGTAATGCAACATGCCCGGGCCCACACCGGCGCCCGCAGCGGCGTTACCCGCCACACAGTTGCTGGAGGTTACAAACGGGTAGGTGCCATGATCCACATCCAACAACGTGCCCTGCGCGCCCTCAAAGAGCAGGTTTTCGCCGCGCAGGTGAGCGTCGTTGAGTTCGCGCGACACATCTGCCATCATCGGCTTGAGCAGTTCGGCATGGCGCATGGCTTCGTCAAACACGGGCTGGAACAACACCTGGCCGTCTTTCATGTACGGTGCCAGCGTGGGGCCAAAATCGAAGTCGCGCGAGTTCAGAAAAGTAGTCAGCACGTGGTTGTGCAAGTCCAGCAGCACACGCAACTTGGCGGCAAAGCGCTCGGGGAACTTCATGTCTTGCACGCGTAGCGCACGCCGGGCCACCTTGTCTTCATAGGCCGGGCCAATGCCACGCCCGGTGGTGCCGATCTTTTCGCTGCCCCCCTGCTCGCGCGCGGCTTCACGCGCCACGTCCAGCGCCGCGTGGAACGGCAGGATCAACGGACAGGCTTCGCTCACGCGCAGCCGCGAGCGCAGCTCGACGCCCATTTTTTCCAGATTCGCCATCTCGTCAAACAATTTGGCGGTGGACAACACCACGCCGTTGCCGATATAGCACTTGACGCCCGGGCGCATGATGCCGCTGGGGATCAGGTGCAAGGCGGTCTTGACGCCGTTGATCACCAGCGTGTGGCCGGCGTTGTGCCCGCCCTGAAAGCGCACCACCCCTTGCGCACTTTCGGTCAGCCAGTCCACCAGCTTGCCTTTACCTTCGTCGCCCCATTGGGACCCCACCACCACCACGTTGCGACCTTTAATTGCAGTCATTTGTGTCTCACTTGAAGTTCAATCAGATTGTTTGTACCTGCCATTGCCCGTCGACCAGGCGCAATGCGCGGTCGCAGTCAAATTCGTCCACCTCGTTGTCATGACCGGGTAGCGCGCACACCACCACCTCGCCTTGCGCGCGCAGTGCTGCAATGGCCGCGGCCAGCGCGGGTTCGTCACGCCATGGTGCCCGGATGGCAGCATGCAGTGGACGCGGCGCAACCGCCGCCACCAGCGCTTTCAAATCAAGGCTGAAGCCGGCCGCTGGGCGTTGGCGACCAAATACAGCCCCAACGCGGTCATACCGCCCCCCGCGCACCAGCGCCGCACTGGCCGATGGCGCATAAATGCTGAAACGAGCGCCCGTGTAATACGCATAACCCTGCATGTCGGCCAGATCAAAAGTCACGTTGAAAGCCACCAGATGGTCTGCCAGATACTTCAAATGTTGAAGCGCTTCACGCACGCCCTGTATGGGCGGAAGGCATTTTTCAGCCTCAATCAACACCGCCTTGTCGCCGTACAGTTGTGCCAGGTTCAGCAAGCCTTGTCGCACTGGTTGCGGCATAGCCTGGGTCAGCTCGGCGAGCTCGGTGCAGTCTTTTTCCGCCAACGCGGCGTAAATACCGGCCAGCTGACCGGGCGGCAATTGCACATCGGCCAGAATGGCCTTGACCAGTCGTGCGTCGGCCAGATCCACACTGGCGCCTTCGACCCGAGCTGCCCGCAGGCAATCCAAGGCCAGGTTCAGCACCTCTATGTCGGCTTCCAGACCGGCGTGACCGTATATTTCGGCGCCCAGCTGCAAGGGTTCCCGCGTGGCGTGCGGCGCGCCGGGGCGGGCGTGCAACACCGGGCCACAGTAGCACAGCCGAGCTACGCCAGCGCGGTTGAGCAGGTGCGCGTCGATGCGCGCCACTTGCGGTGTACTGTCCGCGCGCAAACCCAGCATGCGCCCGGAAAGTTGATCAACCAGCTTGAAAGTTTGCAGATCGAGCGCGCCCCCAGCCCCACTGAGCAAGGATTCAAGATGCTCCAGCAGCGGCGGAATGACCAGCTCGTAGCCATAGCAACGCGCTGTATCGAGCAGTTCGCGACGCAATTCTTCGATGTGCCGCGCCTCGGAAGGCAGGATATCGGCAATATGATCCGGCAGGACCCAAGCGGACATGTGTTTGGCGGTGCTGTTAAAAGCTGGATTTTACCGGGCGAATCGAACCGAATTCTTCAGCCCAACCACCAAATCAACGCCAAACCCAGCAACAGGCTGCACAGCCCAAAGAAACGCAACTGTCCATCGCTCAGGCGCAGGATTTGCTCAAACGTTTTGCGCCAGGTAGCGGGTGACACAAAGGGCATGAAGCCCTCGACCAGTAGCACCAGCGCCATGGCCAACCAGAACGTGGGGGTGTCCAGAGCACGCTCCCGGCTTATTTTTTGGTGCCTACGGCAGGCCCGGCCTGACCACGCAAGGTCTTGAAAAAGTCCGAGCTGGATGGGTCCACCACCATGACATCGCTCTTTTTGGAAAAACTCGCTTTGTAGGCGTCCAGACTCCGGTAGAACTGGGCAAATTGCGCGTCGCGTCCAAACGCCTCGGAATAAATCCGGGCCGCCTCGGCGTCGCCCTGGCCCTTGATCTTCTGGGCGTCACGGTAAGCGTTGGCGATGGTCACCTCACGTTGACGGTCGGCGTCTGCGCGGATTTTTTCGCCCTCGGCCGCACCCGTAGAGCGCAACTCATTGGCCACGCGCTTACGTTCGGCTTCCATGCGGCGATAGACCGACTCGGTGATGGCATCGACATAGTCCACCCGAGTAATGCGTACATCGATCACATCGACACCCCAAGGCTTGGCACCACGCACCTGAGCCAGCACTTCGGATTTAACGTCTTCCATCAGCGCTTCGCGCTTGAGTGACAACAATTCCTTGACGGTGCGCTTGTTCACCTCTTCCTGAAACGCATTGCGCACCACTCGGTTGAGCTGACTGGCACCGGCGGCCTCATTGGTGCCCACATTGCGGATGTACTGAGTAGGCTCAGAAATACGCCAACGCACATACCAATCGATCACAACGCGTTGTTTTTCGGCCGTCAAAACGGGTTCGTTGTCGGTGCTGTCAAGGGTCAGCAAACGCTTGTCGATGTAAGACACATTTTGAAACGGCGGAGGCAATTTGAAGTTCAGTCCCGGCTCGGTGATCACCTCTTTGATCTGACCCAGGGCATACACCACGCCAAATTGCCGCTGATCCACCACAAACAGTGTTGAACTGGCCAGCGCCAACAAAACCAGCAGCGTCGAAAAAATAAAACCCAAACGATTCATGAATAACTCCTAGCGGGATTCGCGGCTACGGCTGCGCGCTGCGTCACGGGCGCGCGCGTCAGCGGCCGGGTCTGCCGTTGAAGAGGCAGGTGGCAGCGCCACCGCAGCGGGCACGCTCACAGCAACGTCAGACGTGCCAGGGGCTGTCGCCTGCATGAGCTTGTCCAGCGGCAGGTAGAGCAAGTTTGAACCTTGCCTGGAATCGACCAAGACCTTGGTGACATTGCTGTACATCTGCTGCATCGCATCGATGTACATGCGGTCACGCGTAACCTGGGGCGCGCGCTGGTACTCCGCCAGCACGGCCTTGAAGCGCTGCGCATCGCCCTGCGCCTGCGCCGCAATACGCGCCTTGTAGGCATCAGACTCTTCTTTCAGACGCGAAGCAGCGCCTACCGCCCTGGGCACGACATCGTTGGCATAAGCCTGAGCCTCGTTTTTGGCGCGCTCACGCTCCTGCCCGGCCTTGAGCACATCGTCAAACGCCGCCTGAACCTGCTCGGGCGGACGCACACCGCTTTGCTGCAGGTTGATGCCCACAATCTCAATGCCCACCTTGTAGCGGTCCAAAATGTTTTGCATCAGTGCACGAACCCGTGGCGCAATCTGGTCGCGCTCTTCAGCCAGTGCCGAATCCATCTTCATTTTGCCCACGACCTCACGCACAGATGTTTCAGCGGCCTGAACCACCGCGTCAGTCGGGTTGCGGCTCTCAAACAGGAAAGCACGCGCGTCGTTCAACCGATATTGCACGGCAAACTTGATTTCGACGATGTTTTCGTCTTCCGTCAGCATGGCCGATTCACGCAGACCGGTGGCCTTGATGATCACGTCACGACCGACGTCCACAGAGCGAATCTGCGTCACAAAAACCAGCTCGTGGCGCTGGATCGGATACGGCAGACGCCAATTGAAACCGGCGCCCACGGTGGAGTGGTACTTGCCAAACTGCGTGATCACCGCTTGCTGACCTTCTTGCACGATGAAAAAACCGGTACCCAGCCAGATCAGCACGATCACCCCGAGGATCAACCCGGCGCCAATGCCGGCGTTTTTCATGTCGGGCTGGAAACCACCCAAACCACCGCCTCCACTGCGGCCCGATCCACCACCGGGTGCACCCCCGCGCGCCCCAGGGCGCGCATTGCCAAACAGGCCGCCTAGCTTGCGGTTGAAATCGCGCCAGAGCTCGTCCAAATCCGGTGGACCCTGGTTGGTGCCACCGCGTGGGCGCCGGTCTTCATTGCTACGGGGTGGCTCTGGCTCATTGACGGGGGGCTGCGATCCAGGCTCGTTGCCCGGGGGAGCTGCGCCATCTACAGGCTTTTCATCTCCCCGGCCCCAGCGCGGATCATTCAAATTGAACACACCCAGAGGCCGATGCGGTCGCAGCGACAAACGTGAAAAAAGTCGTGAAAGTTTCATCAGGGCAACTCTTGTCTTACAGGTCGATATTGTGCCGAATCAGGCGCCAGCCTCATGGCTTTGAGGGAAATAGGGGCTGTCCGCCGCTGGCTGGGCACGGCTCGCCTGCTGCGACAGTACCTGGCGCAGGGTGTCAAGCCCCAGGCCCTGGCGTGCGCTGATAAAGACACGCGGCGTCAACGTGCCGTCCAGCTCGAAGCTGTCCTGGGGTTGCGGTGGACGATCTTCAGCGGAGATGTCGTCCAACTTGTTGAACACCAGGATTTGCGGTATCTGGTCAGCTCCGATTTCATGCAAAACACGTTGCACCTCGGCCATCTGCTCAAGGTAGTCGGGGCTGGAAAAATCTACCACGTGCAGCAGCAGGTCGGCATCGACGGCCTCTTGTAAAGTAGCCCGAAACGCATCGACCAGACCATGCGGCAGGTCGCGAATGAAACCAACGGTATCCGACAGCGACACCGTACGGGCGACGTCGCCAAGGTAAAGTTGTCGCGTCGTGGTATCGAGCGTGGCAAATAACTGGTCGGCCGCATAAGCGCGCGCCTTGACCAACGCGTTGAACAAGGTGGACTTGCCGGCATTGGTGTAGCCCACCAAAGAGATCGCAAAGGCCTGGCGCCGCTCGCGTTGCCGACGTTGCGTTGATCGTTGTTTGACGACCTTGCGCAAGCGTTCCTTGATGCGCTTGATGCTGTCGCCGATCATGCGCCGGTCTAGTTCAATCTGCGTTTCACCTGGCCCGCCACGCATGCCAATGCCACCGCTTTGACGCTCCAGGTGCGACCAGCGTCGGACCAAGCGGGTGCTGAGGTACTGCAATCGGGCCAGTTCCACCTGCAATTTGCCCTCGTGACTGCGCGCACGCTGGCTGAAGATCTCCAGAATCAGGTAGGTGCGATCATTCACCGGCAGCTCAAGGTGCCGCTCCAGATTACGCTGCTGGGCCGGACTGATGCTTTGATCAAACAAAATCTCCTGGGCACCGGTTTGCGTGGCAAGCAGCTTGATTTCGTCGGCTTTGCCACTGCCAACAAACAATGCAGCGTCGGGCGCGCGCCGCCTGCAAACGATTTTGCCAACCGGCGTCAGGCCAGCGGTCTGCGCAAGCAGACCGAGCTCTTGCAGCTCGGCGTCAAAGTGGGGAAGTCCGAAATCAACACCCACCAGCAAGGTGGGGACAAGACGGGGATCAGGCGCTGGCAGGCTGCTCACCCTCGGTCACTGAAAAATTGACCGCACGCCCGGGAACAATGGTGGAAATAGCGTGCTTGTAAACCATTTGGGTCACGGTATTGCGCAGCAACACCACATATTGGTCAAACGACTCGATCTGGCCTTGGAGTTTGATACCGTTCACCAAGTAGATAGACACCGGAACGTGTTCCCGGCGCAAGGTATTGAGAAACGGATCTTGTAAAAGTTGGCCTTTATTGCTCACGATATTCTCCGTGTTCGGATAAGTTGGAAAGGTTGGCACGATACCACAGGCAGCCAAGGTTTCAGCCCGCCCCAGCCAAATGCCCAGGATTTTTTTGCCGACCGACCAAAAAAAGCTCAGGCGTCAGCGTTCTGGGTGTACGGATTGACCGACGTTTTCATCTCGATGCGCAAAGGTGTCCCCACCAAATCAAATTCCCGGCGAAAACGGCCCTCTAGATACCGCTTGTAGGCATCTGTGACGTGTTCGAGCGAATTCCCATGAATCACGATCACCGGCGGATTCATGCCACCTTGGTGGGCGTAACGCATTTTGGGGCGAAACATGCCGGCGCGCTTGGGGCTTTGGAACTGGACGCTTTCGAGCAACAAACGCGTCAACACCGGGGTGGACATCTTGCAGTTGGCCGCACGGTAGGCCTGTGCAATGGAGGCCCACAAGGGACCAAGACCCTGGCGCTTTTGCGCCGAAATCAGATGCAGATTGGCAAACTTCAAAAAACCGAGTCGGGTTTCGATGGAGCGCTTGACCAACTCACGCTGGTAATCATCGACCGCATCCCACTTGTTGATGGCCAGCACCACAGCGCGACCGTTTTCAAGGATGTAACCCGCAATGTGGGCGTCCTGATCGGTCACGCCTTGCGTTGCGTCGATCAGTAGCAGCACCACATGCGCTGACTCGATGGCCTGTAGCGTCTTGACCACAGAAAACTTTTCAATCGCCTCGAACACCTTGCCACGACGACGCAGGCCTGCGGTATCGATCAGCTCAAATTTTTGCCCGTTGCGCTCGAACGGCACGCTAATCGCGTCACGTGTGGTGCCCGGCAGATCGAACGCCACCAGTCGCTCTTCCCCCAACCAGACATTGATCAACGTTGACTTACCCACATTGGGACGCCCGGCAACCGCCAACTTGATGACGCCTGCCTGTTCCTCTGTGTCTTCATCTTCACGTGACTGATCAAGAGGTTCCAGCGCCAGCTCCACCAGGGGGCGTATCCCCTGACCATGGGCGGCGGACACCGGGTGAACCTCTCCCAGCCCCAACTCATAGAACTCGACCAGTTGAGCGCCTTCGAGCAGGCCTTCGGCCTTGTTCGCCACCAGCAAACAGGGCTTGCCCAAACGGCGCAGATAGTTGGCTATGTCGTGGTCCTGCGCCGACACGCCTTGGCGCGCATCCACCACAAAAACCACTACATCGGCTTCTGCCACTGCCTGACGCGTCTGGTTGGCCATCTCCTTGTAGATGCCACTGGCGGCGTCGGGTTCAAAGCCGCCCGTGTCCACCACAATGAACTCACGACGACCTTGTCTGGCGTTGCCATAGTGCCGGTCGCGCGTGAGACCGGCATAGTCTGCAACGATCGCGTCGCGCGACTTGGTGAGCCGGTTGAACAGCGTTGACTTACCCACATTAGGTCGCCCCACCAGGGCCATGACGGGTTTACGCATGCGGATCGATCCGGCTCATGCAGTTTATTCAGGCCGAAACCCGAAAATACCGCCGTTGCGTGTCACAACAACCAAAGTTTGACCCGCGACCACCGGGGTCGTCACAATGGGTGAGCCATCGGTGGACAAGCGAGTCAAGACCGAACCATCTGTCCTAGACAGAAAGTGCAATCGACCAGCGTCATCACCAACAATGACAGATCGGCCCAGCGCCAACGGCGCGCTCAACTGTCGGTAACGCAAGGCGTCAGACGCCCATTGCTGTTGCCCCGTGGTTTGTTGCCAGGCAAGCACCCGGCCGTCGCCCTCGACTCCAAATACTGTTTGGCCATCGCCATGCAGGCCAACGAATCCGCTGGCCGTCTGGCGCCATCCCAGCCGTCCTTGTGCAACGTCCACACATCCCACTGCGGCTTGAAACGCCCGCACACATACCGTATTGCCGTTACGCGCCACGCCCGCCACCAAGTCCACCAACCTTTCAACGTCGTTGGTACCGCGCGGACGGGCAATCGCCACCGACCAGAGGGTCTGCCCCCCGTTGGGATCGAGTCCTGTCAGCGTGCCGCCCAATCCGACAACCAACGTATTACCGACAGCCGTCAGAACGCCGGCCTGACGCAACAACAAGTTGTCGCCCGGGTGTTGATCGCTCCAGAGTTTGTGCCCCGTGCGGGCATCAAAAGCCGCCACACTGCGGTCACCCGCCAACACAAACACGCGCCCCCCAGCCACCAGCGGCGCGGTCAGCACCTGTGATGCAAGCCGGATACGCCAACTCTCCTTACCGTTTTCAAGCGTGACCAATGCATTGTCTTGCGTCACCAACGCGGCATAGTGCCCATCACTACCCACCCCCGCTGACACAGCGACGCCCAGCTGTACTTGCCACAACACCGCGCCGGTGGCGGCATTGACGGCGCTGACCTTGCCGTCTGGGCCACCAGCAAGAACAACCGTGTTGTCTGTCACTACAACAGACAGCGGGAAGTCAACACGGCCAGTCTGCGCGGCCCACACTTGTTTGACACCCAACAGGGCCGGACTGGGGCCCAACTCTACCGGCTGCGGTACGCCGGGTTGACTCGAGCACGCCACAAGCCAGAAGCTGATGCACAGACTAAGCCAAAGCATCAAAGATCGACCCAAAAAATTTGCCATGAACATGGGCTATTTCCCCTGAACGTCACTGCCCAGCGCGTTGAGTTTGACCAGCACCACTGAACGATATTCACTGCCCACCGAAAACCCCTGATAGGCCTTTTGATACAAGGCAACCGCCTGGACCTTGTCACCCTGCAATGCGAGTACGTCCCCTTTTCGGTCGGCCACCAACGCCTCAAAACTCGCCGGAAATTCACCACTCAGCCACTTCAGCGCTTCGTCATATTTCTTGGTCTCCAGCAACAAACCTGCCAGGCGCAACTTGGCCACGGCCTGGTAGCCCGCATCGGTGGACTGGCCAGCGACCCAGGTCAGGACGGCTTGCGCTGCGTCGAACTTACCCGACGCAGCAAGTTGTTTGGTCACCAGTAAACCGGCCTGCTGGGCATAGGCTGTGGAAGGAAATCTGTCTTTCATCTCCGCAAACACACGTTCCACACGCCCGGCGTCAGAGCCCTGCAACGAACGCTCTACCTCATCAAACAAGGCGGCCGCCTGCGCTGCCTGACTGCGCTGCCAGTATTGGTAAAAATTCCAGCTGGCAAACGAGGCCAAGACAACGATCAAGGCCCAGGTGATGGCATTGCCGTATTGGCTCCAGAAATGCTTGATCTGATCAAGCTGTTCTTGTTCTTCAAGGTCGAGTTGATTGGCCATAGAGAGGTCTTGCTAAAGGGGAGATTGTAGGGTGCCAGCCCAAGCTGCCAGATCTGCCAGCGCCCGCGTAAACTGGGATTCTGCTGCGTTGCGCAATGGCTTGATGGTGACCTGTCCTGCGGCCACTTCGTCTGCGCCAAAGATCAATGCAAAACGTGCTCCACTGGCATCGGCGCGTTTGAATTGACTCTTCATGCTGCCCATTTCACCTTGCGTGCTGGCATGCGTTTGAATGCACAAGCCCAGACCACGCAACTGCTGCAAAACGGGAAGCACATGCGGCAACGAAGCTATATCGGTCACGATCGCATAAGCATCGAGCACCGGCAATTCAATGGGCGCAGAGCTGGCCTTGACCAGTTCAAGAACACGGTCTACACCCAGCGCCCACCCCACGGCGGGTGACGGTTTGCCCCCAAGCTGCTCAAACAAATAGTCATATCGGCCGCCAGCGCAGACGGTGCCCTGAGCACCCAAGCGATCGGTGACAAACTCAAACACGGTCAGGTTGTAATAGTCCATGCCTCGCACCAACCGTGGGTTGATGGCGTAGCCCACACCACCGGCACGCAGAATCGCTTGCAGGCTCTCAAAATGCGCCAGTGACGCCTCACCCAGAAAATCCAGTAACTTGGGTGCAGCGTTCACAATGGGCTGCATCACCGGATTCTTGCTGTCCAGAATACGCAGCGGATTGCTGTACAAACGCCGCCGTGCATCCTCGTCCAGCGCGTCCTGATGCGCTTCAAAGTGGGCAATCAGCGCTTGCCGGTGCGCCAGGCGCTCGCCGGGTTGCCCCAGACTGTTGATCTCCAGCCGCACATCGCTCAAGCCAATTTCAGCCCACAAGGCGCTGGCCATCAGGATCAACTCAGCATCCACATCGGCGCCGCCAAAGCCCAGAGCCTCAGCCCCGATCTGGTCAAACTGGCGGTAACGCCCTTTTTGCGGGCGCTCATGGCGAAACATCGGCCCGATGTAATACAGGCGCTTGCCACCGTCATACAACAGATTGTGCTCGATCGCGGCGCGAACCACCCCGGCCGTAGCCTCTGGTCGCAGGGTCAGCGGGTCGCCATTGAGGCGATCCTCAAAACAATACATTTCTTTTTCAACGATGTCGGTCACCTCGCCCAACCCGCGCACAAACAAGGGGGTTTTCTCGACGATCGGTGTGCGAATGTTGCGGTACGCATAGCGCGCCATGAGCTGGCGCACTTTTTCTTCAAGCCATTGCACGGTAGCCGAGTCAGGCGGTAGCACGTCGTTCATGCCTTTAACGGCGCTGAGTTTGCCCCCAACCGGGGCATTGATTTTGTCAGTCATGATGTCAAACTAGAGTTTGCGATGTCCTTCTGCCCTGTGCCAAAGCGGTTCTTGATGTAGTTTTCGACGATGGCCTGGAATTCTTGCGCAATGGCCTCGCCGCGCAACGTCATGCGCTTTTCACCGTCGATGAAGACCGGGGCCGCAGGCGCTTCGCCAGTACCTGGCAGGCTGATGCCAATGTCTGCCTGTTTGCTTTCACCCGGGCCATTCACAATGCAACCCATGACGGCCACTTTGAGGCCTTCAACACCTGGGTAGCGCTCGCGCCACACCGGCATCTGCTCGCGCAGAAAACTTTCAATTTGTTGCGTCAATTCCTGAAAAGTGGTGCTGGTAGTACGACCACACCCCGGGCAAGCGGTCACGCTGGGCACAAACGAACGCAGCTCCAGCGCCTGCAAAATTTCTGTGGCGATAACCACCTCTTGGGTACGCGACTCGCCCGGTTGAGGCGTCAGTGACACGCGAATCGTGTCGCCAATGCCCTCTTGCAACAACACTGACAAACCCGCAGCCGAAGCAACGGCACCCTTGGTTCCCATGCCCGCCTCTGTCAAGCCCAGGTGCAGAGCGTAATTGCAGCGACGAGACAGGTCACGGTACACCGCTATCAAGTCCTGCACCCCACTGACCTTGCACGACAGGATGATCTGGTTGGGGTCCATACCCAAAGCAACGGCCTGGGTGGCTGAATCCAGTGCCGAACTGATCAGCGCCTCAACCAGGACAGACTTGGCACCCCATGGCGTAGCACGCCTGCTGTTTTCATCCATCAGCGCAGCCAGCAACTCTTGATCAAGACTGCCCCAATTCACGCCAATGCGTACCGGTTTGTTCCAGCGCATGGCGGCCTCGATCATCAGACCAAACTGACGGTCATGCTTGTCACCCTTGCCCACGTTGCCCGGATTGATCCGGTATTTGGACAGGGCCTGGGCACACTCAGGGTGATCAAACAACAGCCGATGACCGTTGTAATGAAAGTCTCCGATCAAGGGCACATCGATGCCCATACGGTCGAGTTGTTCCCTGATGGAGGCCACCGCCTGCGCCGCCTCTGGCGTATTCACTGTCAGCCGCACCAGCTCAGAGCCAGCCAGTGCCAGGTCTTTCACCTGGATCGCCGTACCAATGACATCCACCGTGTCGGTATTGGTCATCGACTGCACGCGCACCGGCGCACCGCCACCCACCGTCACGACGCGACTACCCCAAACCACTTTGGCCTGCCGTGTTTTTGCTGCTTGGGCAGACTGCGCCAGCACCGGTTGTTGACTGGACATTACTTCACCTCAAATCGGGCCACGTTGTCGCGCACGGTGCCAGCCAGATCCAAGGGCTGACCACGCACCAGTACATCCACTTGATCTGCGCGCCCTAGCACAACCGACAAAGGCAATTTACCGGAAACTTGCAGGGTTTCGCCCGCAACGGTGAGTCGGTGCACGCGTGAAGCGCCGTCAGCGTCTGTCACCTCCACCCACGACACACCTTTGGCCTTGATCTCCAACGGCACTGAGACGGCAGGCTTTACGGCAAGCGTTGCCACCCCAGGATCTTCACCTGTTACCTGAATATTTTCGGACATGCTCAGCGCACCAGTAGCCATAACAGTAGAGGCTGGTTGCATGGGCATTTCTGCAATGGGTACAGCCACAGACACCCCCGCATCCGCTGCCGCACGAGGTGAATGGACAGGGCTTGATGCAACCACCACTTCATCTTCAGGGACCCGCCAAGCCAACACCACGAGAATCGCCACCAAGAGCGCAATCACACCCATCCCCATCGGACTCAAGAGTTGGTTGCGCCAGGTACTTTGAGTTGACAGCGTCACGTCGCGAAAACGGGTATTGAGACCGCCATCCATCAATTGAAGCTTTTTGCCAGACACATCGGGCAACAAGGCCAACACTGGTTCAGGATGGGTCTTTAGCACACGGCAAATGCTCATGGCCATCGAGCGCACGAATACCATATCAGGCAATTCCTGAAAACGATCGGCCTCAAGCGCTTCAATTTTTTTAACAGGCACTTTCAGAGACACGGCTAACGCAGCAATATGCAAACCTTGCGCTTCCCGGGCTGCGCGCAGCAATGCCCCCGCAGTGACAGGCACGACCGACGCAGAGACCTCTACCGCCTCGCCCCCTGAAACATCACTCATCAAAAGCACCTCGCTGGTAAAACGCCGTCTGTTTTGACTCAGGAAAACGTTTGATCAACTGGCTACCCAGTTGCGACATGGAAGCCTGGTCACCCAAACGACGTTCAATCTTGATGCCAAGCCACAACGTTTCCGCATTCGCCAAAGCAGAGTTGTTAATGCGTCGTATATAAAAACGTGCACGGGAATCCTGGTTTTTTTGATACAACAAGTTCGCCAGGTTATAGCCAGTGACCGGATTGCCAGCGTCATATTCGTAAGACTTCATCAAAGCTGCTTCTGCCTGCGGCAGGTTACCCGCCCGAACCTGGCACAGGCCCAGCGCCATATAAGTTTTGGCACGTTCAGCGTACAGCGGATCCGACAAGGCCTGTTCAAAAAAAACAACCGATTGCGGATACTGTGTCACCTGGCATTTCAGCCAACCCAGGTTGTGCAACACATTGCTGTCGCGTGGATTGAGCGCGAGCGCCCGCTTGAAACTGTCCTCTGCAATGGCGTATTCGTTGAGCCGCATGTAAATCAACCCACGCAAACTGAACGCTTCGGAAAATGTCGGATCAGTGGCAATGGCCTGCTTGATTTCATCCAACGCGATGGTGGTTTTGCCTTGCTCAAAATAGCCCAGCGCCAACTCCACCCTGATGCGGGCCCGTTTGCGTTCCGGCGATTCGTCAGATTCGGTCATCCTATCGGCACTTACGCCAGCGCTCGCACCTGCCTGCGGGTTGTTTGCGCATGCACCGACAAGCAACGCCAGGCAAGCACTCAGTGCGGTCAACAATACCGTTAAAAATTTCATGCCCTGTGCTCCCGTGATGGACTCAATGTACGCATACGGTACCGGGAGACGTGGTAGCAGCCGCTGCTTTCAGGTCAACATCGCGTTGGCGGGCAATGCGTATTGCCACCCGCGTGCGATCCACGACGTCACCAGCAAGCTGACCGCACGCTGCGTCAATGTCGTCACCGCGTGTCTTGCGCACGGTCGTGACCATGCCAGCGTCAAGCAGAACTTGGGCGAACCGTTGAATTTGCTGCGCTTGCGACCGCTTGAGCCCTGAGCCGGGAAATGGGTTGAACGGAATCAGGTTGAACTTGCCTCGCAAACCCGAAACCGCCCGGCTTTTCATCAGTCGCACCAGCTCGTGTGCCTGTTCCACACTGTCGTTGACGCCCTCAAGCATGCAATATTCAAAAGTAATGAAATCACGCGGTGCATGCGCCAGGTAACTGGTACATGCACCCAGCAACTCATCCAATGAATGCTTGGTGTTGAGCGGTACCAATTTGTCACGCAAGGGATCATTAGACGCGTGCAGCGACACCGCCAGCGCCACCGGACAGTCTTGCGCCAATTGATGGATCTTGGGAACCACGCCTGATGTCGATACGGTGACGCGCCTGCGCGACAAACCGTATCCATGATCGTCAAGCATGGTGCGCAGTGCAGGGATCAGCGCAGAGTAGTTCTGTAGCGGCTCACCCATGCCCATCATGACCACATTGGTGATGACACGCTCCTGACGCTGCAAGTGGTGGCGCAAGAAATGCTCAGCGTGCCACAACTGACCCACCATCTCACCGGTGGTGAGATTGCGGCTGAAACCCTGGTGCCCGGTGGAACAGAAGCGGCATGACATGGCACACCCGGCTTGCGAAGAAATACACAGCGTGCCACGATCTTCTTCCGGGATGAAAACGGTCTCGATGGCATTGCCACTGCCCACATCGAACAACCATTTGATGGTTCCATCGCCAGAAATGTGCTGTGAGACAACATTTTGTGCTGACACCTGCGCCACCGTGCTGAGCTTGTCGCGCAATGACTTGGCTAGATCGGTCATAGCGTCAAAATTGGCGCAACCCCTTTGATGGATCCAGCGAAACAGCTGGACGGCACGAAACCGCTTTTCACCCAGCTGCTCACAAAAAACAGCCAAATTGTCAAGATCAAAATCAAGCAAATTGACCGTCATGGCGGGCACTGGCTCAGCGTGAAAAGACACCCATGCCGGGGAAGAAGAAGGACACTTCCACAGCAGCTGTTTCCGGGGCATCCGAGCCATGCACGGCGTTGGCGTCGATGCTGTCGGCAAAATCAGCGCGAATAGTGCCCGGTGCCGCCTTCTTAGGATCGGTAGCGCCCATCAGATCACGATTTTTCTGAATGGCATTGTCACCTTCGAGCACCTGGATCATGACCGGACCAGAGATCATGAATTCGACCAAGTCCTTGAAAAACGGGCGGCCTTGGTGAACCGCGTAAAACGCCTCGGCCTCGCGTCGCGACAAATGCGCCATCTTGGCGGCAGCGATCTTCAGCCCAGCCGCTTCAAAACGCGCATAAATCTGGCCGATCACATTTTTTGCAACGGCATCGGGCTTGATGATGGAAAGGGTGCGTTCAGTCGTCATGGTTTTACCTGCTTAATAAATATCAATACAAAATCAAAGTTGGCGATCTTACCGCGAAGCGTCAGCGCTGGCGCCCACCATAACGTTGGTTGGGCCTTTTGCCTACCTGCTGGCGCTGGCGCGTCAGGCTGTCGGCACCGATGTAACCAAGCGATGTTTTAAGCGGGTCGGGTTGTTTTGCCGAAGAGAGTTCAGAACGCGATCCAAACGCATCATTGCGTGGAGGATTCGTCTTGCGACGCAGCGTCCTGCTGCGACCGATTTTGTTGCCGGGCTTGCGTGGGGCCACGTCAGCAATGCGAACCGCGCCGTCAGGCAGTGCCGCCTGGGTCAACATACGAATATCGGCATCATCGAGCTCCAGCCAAGCACCGCGCTTGAGGCCACGTGGCAAGACCATGGAGCCATAGCGAATGCGAATCAGCCGACTCACCGCATGGCCTATCGATTCAAGCATGCGACGTACCTCGCGGTTGCGCCCCTCAGAGATCGTCACCCGGTACCAGCAATTGGAGCCTTCCCCGCCGCCCTCTTCAATCGAACCAAACTGGGCCATGCCATCGTCCAGGCGCACGCCGTCAAGCAATTTCTGCTTTTCCTCGGGGCTGAGCGCTCCAAGCACCCGCACCGCGTATTCGCGCTCCAGCCCAAAACGCGGGTGCATCAGGCGATTGGCCAACTCGCCAGAGCTGGTCAGCAACAACAAGCCTTCTGTGTTCAGGTCCAACCGCCCAACCGATTGCCACTTGCCCTGCACCAGACGCGGCAATTTGCGAAAAACCGTGGGGCGGTTTTGTGGATCGTCATGGCTAACCACCTCACCGGCGGGCTTGTGGTAGGCGATCACCCGGGGCGGTGGGGGAGCCACCTTGAAACGGATCGGTTTGCCGTTGACCTTGACATGATCGCCAAACTGCACCCGCTGACCAATGTGCGCTGGTTCGTTGTTGACCGTGATGCGGCCTTCCATGATCAGCTGCTCCATCTCCAGACGCGAACCCATGCCGGCCTGCGCCAACACCTTGTGCAATTTGGGTGATTCGGGTTGTGGTGGCAGCACGCGCTTGAGCGGCGCAGCTTGTACCTGCGCCTCATCCTGGTCGAAGCGACCGGATACGACATCCTCGAAGCGAATGAAGTTGGCCACGACACCGTTCGAACCATCGTCTGCTGGCGCGTCGGTCGGTTGTTCTGTCATGACATGTCCTTTGGTGACATTTCCGTTGAAGAGGAAGTGGGCGGTTGCCCGGCAAGCACAGGCGCTGGAGGCGACGCATCATCCAGAGGCAAGTCTGGCTCGCGAACTGCGTTCAAACCCGCAAACGCCTGCATCGACGCATCGATCGCAGGCAATTGATCCAGCGACTGCAAGCCCAGATCGTCCAGAAAATGGCGGGTGGTGGCAAACAGCGCGGGACGACCTACGCTATCGCGGTGGCCAATGACCTCGATCCAGCCACGCTCTTCCAATTGCTTGAGCGTGAGTGAATTCACTGCCACACCGCGGATGTCTTCAATATCGCCACGTGTCACCGGTTGGCGATAAGCGATGATAGCCAATGTTTCGAGCGTGGCACGCGCATAACGCGGTGGTTTCTCAGGGTGCAGTCGGTCCAGCACGTCACGCAGCTGCGGCCTGCTCTGAAAACGCCACCCTGTGGCTAGACAGACCAGTTCTACACCGCGATCAGACCATTCCTGCTGCAACTGCGTCAGCATTTGTCCGATCGTCTGTGCCTCCAGGTCTTGCCCCAGGAGCGTGCGCATGTCGCGTTCAGACATGGGTTGTGGGGCACACAACAGCGCGGTTTCAAGGACGCGTTTGGCATCCAGCATCATCATGATTGAAGGGTTCCGGTCAAACCCCTGGCAGGGGCACTGAACAAACTAACGAGGTAATGGGTGCGTTCAAAACCAACGGGCAATTCGGCTGCACGCAAGACCAGCAGCTTTGCTGGCTATCGATGCGCGCCATTGTATGCGAGTCCCCACTGCGCAAGCGCCTGGGCAAAGTCTGGCGGTGGCGGACTCTCGAAGCAAAGGTCAATCCCGGTCACGGGATGCACAAAACTCAATCGCGTAGCGTGCAAGGCCTGGCGCTGCATCGCTGCCACGGGCGCACCCCCATACAAAGTATCGGCTACCAGGGGATGTCCGATGGACGCCAAATGCACGCGAATTTGGTGCGTGCGCCCGGTGTGCAATCGGCACCAGACCAGACAACCCTGCGCCGCGTTCATGAGACATTCAAAGTCAGTTTGCGCCGTCTTGCCCGGATGCACCGCCAGATCAACCACCGCCATACGCAGCCGATGAACGGGGTCGCGTCCGATAGGGGCATCCACATGCCGCTGGCGCGCGCCCAGCCAAGGACGATGCGCCAGCGCCAGATAGTGGCGCTTGACGCTGCGCTGTGCAATGGCGTGCACCAGCGCGTCCATGCTGCTACGCGTGCGTGCCACCACCATCAAGCCACTGGTATCCTTGTCCAGACGGTGCACGATGCCCGCGCGCGGCAGGTTGAATGCCTGCTCGTCCAGGCCCAGCAGTCGATTCATCAGCGTACCGCTCCAATTGCCAGGTGCCGGGTGCACCACCAGACCTGCCGGTTTGTTGATGACCAGCAGATGCTCGTCCTGGTAAACAATGTCCAGGTCGGGCGCTTCCGCCTTAAAAGCCTGACACTGCGGGGTGGGCCGCAACTCGATTGCGCCTTGATCCGACACCTTGACACGCGTCGCGGCCTTGGTGACCACCTGTTCATTGAGCGTAACACCTCCGCCGGCGATGATTTGCTGCAAGTAACTGCGTGAAAATTCTGGCACCAACGCCACCACCGCCCGGTCCAGACGCATGCCATGCAATGACGCGTCCACGCGAAGACAGCGCAGCTCAACGTCTGCGGCGCTGTCAACGTCTGACACCACAGCGGAAACCAAAGGGTCGACCGATATAATCTTTTCACTGATTTTCAAAAAAGCGGTCCTTCATGCCTGATGTCAAATTATCTGCTGCGCGAACCGGATGGGTGCTGGGGCTGGCACTGCTGCTGGGGGCTTGCTCTTCGACACCCACCGATCCTACGGCGACCTGGAGCCCAAACAAGATTTACGCCGAGGCCAAAGACGAACTCAGCACCGGTGCCTACGACAAAGCCGTGCCACTCTTTGAAAAACTCGAAGGCCGCGCCGCCGGAACGCCCTTGGCGCAGCAAGCCCAATTGGACAAAGCCTACGCCCATTTCAAAAATGGTGAACCCGCCCTGGCCATTGCCACATTGGACCGTTTTTTAAAGCTGCATCCGGCCAGTCCGGCCATCGACTATGCGCTTTATCTGAAAGGCATCGTCAATTTCAACGACGATCTGGGGCTTTTTTCGTCCATTACGCGGCAGGATTTGTCGGAGCGCGATCAGAAAGCGGCCAAAGAGTCTTTTGAAGCGTTCAAGGAACTCGTGGCACGCTTTCCGGATTCCCGTTATGCGCATGATGCGACCGATCGCATGAGCTACATCGTCAATTCGCTGGCTCAGTCTGAGGTGCACGTAGCCCGCTATTATTTCCGGCGTGGTGCCTATCTGGCAGCGATCAACCGGGCGCAATTGGCAGTGAGCGATTACCAAGGCGTTCCAGCGTTGGAAGAAGCCCTGTTCATCATGGTGCAGTCGTATGACGCGCTGAACATGCCGCAGTTGCGCGATGACACCAAGCGGGTACTTGAAAAGAATTTTCCCCAAACTCCTTACCTCACACAAGGATTCAAGACCACGCCACAGCCTTGGTGGAAACTTTGGTAAACCCATGACCACCGGCCGCTACAAGCTGGTTGGCGCCACCGGTATCCACAAAGGGGATCGCGACTATCAGCAAGACCAAGTGTGCCTGATGGCGCATCCCCGGGTCAAAGGTTGTGTCATGGCAGTAGTGGCCGACGGTATGGGCGGTCGTAGCGGTGGCCGCAAAGCGTCCGATCAGGTCATCATGACCACCAAACAACTCTTTGACCGCTTTGCGCCTGCGGTTGATGACGCTGAAGTTACCCTGCGGCAGATGATTCAAGAAGCGCACATGGTCATCAAACTGACCGCCATTTCATCTGAAGAAGAACCGCATAGCACGCTTGCAGCGTATTTGATCAAACCGGACGGCAGTTGTCATTGGGCGCACACGGGTGACTCACGCGTCTATCACTTTCATGACAAACAGTTGATCAATCGCACCCAAGATCACTCCTATGTTCAGTCCTTGGTTGATCGGGGCGAGCTGACTCAAGAGCAGGCACAAGTACATCCCCAATCCAACGTATTGATGGGATGCCTGGGTGCCGACAAAGATCCGCCCATTGCGACGCATCACATCGCCAAATTGGCAGTGGGCGACTGCCTGATGTCTTGCAGTGACGGGTTGTGGCACTACTTCAGCGAGACCGAACTGGGTTCCGTGCTGGCAACTTTAGCCCCGCGTGAGGCCAGTGAATTTTTGATTGATAAAGCCCGTTCCAGGGCGCGTGGTGGCGGCGACAACCTGTCATTGACCATCATCAAAGTCGAAAAACCCTGAGAACCCCCGCTGATCCAATGAATCAGCGTGCAGCGGTGATCCATCAACGCTGGGTCGATGATGCGGGTGATTCGGAGGCAATATTTTGCTGAATTCTTTTGAGTGCCTGTGCGCCGCTCGTCTTACGCTCAAGGTCATTCAACACAATTTCTTGTCGGCGCAAGTCATCCAATCCGGCTCTGCGCACTTGGCGCGCTTCGCGCAAACAATCAGACACCGCGAAACGACGATAACAATCGCGTTCGGCTTGCGCAAACGTCGCTTCGTACTGATTGCGCTCAGTGGCGATACGCAAGCGCTCTGCCTTGACGTCCAGCGGATTGGACGGCTGTGCAAAAGCAGCCAGGCACGTCATCAGACCCAAGCCGGCAAAGCGATGCGCTTTTAAAATGAGTTTAAGCAGGTTCATTGGGTCAAACGGGTGTCAACACTGCGCCGCTCCAACGCAAGATAAGCGGCACTTTGCATTTCGCTGAGCCGGGACACGGTGCGGGTAAATTCATGCGCCAATTGTCCCTCGGTATAGAGCTGTTCAGCGCAAACTTCTGCAGACAGGATCAACTTGACGTGCCGATCGTAGAGCACATCCACCAGCCAGGTAAAGCGGCGTGCCTCGGATGCCATGCGTGGCGACATCTGCGGCACGTCGCTGAGCAACACGGTGTGAAACTGTGTGGCCAGTTCCAGATAGTCGTTTTGTGAGCGCGGGCCACCGCACAGTGTCTTGAAGTCGAACCAGACCACGCCACCCGCGCGACGCCGCGTATCAATCTTTCTGGCTTCGATCTGCAACACCGGGTCGTCGTCCTTGCGCTCGGCCAATCGCTCAAACGCATTCAACAGCGCGGCTTCAGACGCTTCCCCCAAAGGATGGTGGTAGAGCTTAAGCTGCTCCAGCGCCTGCACCCGGTAGTCGGTTCCATGGTCCACATTAATCACCAACATCCGCTGGTTGATCATGGCGATGGCGGGCAGCAGCCGGTCACGGTTCAGTCCATGCGGGTACAAATCGTCGGGCTTGAAGTTGGACGTGCTCACCAACCCCACGCCGTTGTCAAACAAGGCTTTGAGCAGGCGATGCAGGATCATGGCGTCGGTGATGTCCGACACATGAAACTCGTCAAAACAAATCAACCGGAATTTTTGGGCAATGCTCTTGGCCAGCACGTCCAGTGGATTGGCGGTACCTCTGAGTGCGGCCAGTTCGCGGTGCACCTCGCGCATGAATTCATGAAAATGCAGCCGCGTCTTGCGCTTGAGCGGCACCGCGCTGTAAAAGCAATCCATCAGAAAGCTCTTGCCCCGCCCCACCCCTCCGTACATGTAAATGCCCTTGGGGATGGGCGGGTGGTTAATCAGCTTCTTGAGTGGGTTGGATCGCTTTTCGCGAAACCGCCCCCATTCGCGTGCGCATGACTCCAGCGTCTGAATAGCGCGCAGCTGCGCCGGGTCCGCACGGTAGCCGCGCGCTGCCAATTCTGCCTGATAGGTGGTGCGGACCGTCACCGTGTTTTACTCTACAAAAAATAGCTGCTCGCCCTTGATTATCAAGGGATAGAGCACTATTTCTTCTAAATTTAGAAGTTCAGTGTACGCTTGTCCACCGCCAGCGCCGCCTCTTTGGTTGATTCGCTCAAGCTGGGGTGGGCGTGGCAAATGCGCGCGATGTCTTCAGCACTGGCTTTGAACGCCATCGCCATCACACATTCGGCAATCAGCTCGCTAGCCATGGGGCCCACGATGTGCGCACCCAGCACTTCGTCAGTTTTAGCGTCGGCCAGAATCTTGACCAGCCCGGTGGTGTCGCCCAGCGCACGCGCGCGCCCGTTGGCCAAAAACGGGAAACTGCCCGCCTTGTAAGCCACACCGTCGGCCTTGAGCTGCTGCTCGGTACGACCCACCCAGGCAATCTCAGGGCTGGTGTAGATCACCCACGGGATCAGGTTGAAGTCCACGTGTCCGTGCTGACCCGCAATGCGCTCGGCCACGGCCACGCCCTCTTCTTCGGCCTTGTGCGCCAGCATCGGGCCGCGCACCACGTCGCCCACCGCCCACACGCCCGGCAGATTGGTCTTGCATTCGGCATCGACCACAATGGCACCGCGCTCGTCCAGTTGCAAACCTACGGCTTGTGCGTTCAGTCCATCGATATTGGGCACACGCCCAATGCTGACGATGAGCTTGTCCACCGCCAGCGTTTGCGCTTCGCCCTTGGCGTTGGTGTAAGCGACGGTCACGCCTTTTTTGGCCACCTTGACTTCACCGACCTTGACGCCGAGTTCAATCTTCAGCCCCTGCTTGTCAAACGCTTTCTTGGCTTCCTTGGCAATTTGTTCATCGACCGCGCCCAAAAAGGTCGGCAAACCTTCAAGCACCGTCACTTCGGCCCCCAAACGGCGCCAGACCGAACCCATCTCCAGCCCGATTACGCCCGAACCGATCAGCCCCAGTTTCTTGGGCACTTCGGTCAGCGCCAGCGCACCGGTGTTGGACAGAATCTGCTGCTCGTCGAACGCCGCACCGGGCAAAGCGCGTGGATTAGAGCCGGTAGCCACAATGATTTGCGCACCAACCAGGGTGGCTGGTGCCTTGCCCGCTACGGCGATCTCATAACCGCCCTGAGCACCGGAGGTCGCACCTGGCGCGACGGCCTTGACGAACGACGCGGTACCGTGAAAGAACGTGACCTTGTTCTTTTTAAACAGGTACAGGATGCCATCGTTGTTCTGCTTGACCACGGCGTCCTTGCGCGCCACCATTTTTGCGGCGTCGATGGCCAGCCCCTTGACGCTAATACCATGGTCGGCAAACGCATGACCTGCATGCTCAAAGTGCTCTGATGATTGCAGCAGCGCCTTGCTCGGGATGCAACCTACGTTGGTGCAGGTGCCCCCCGGTGCGGCGCCGCCAGCAGCGTTGCTCCAGGCGTCGATGCACGCCACGTTTTTGCCCAGTTGGGCGGCGCGGATGGCGGCGATATAGCCCCCGGGGCCAGCGCCGATCACGATCACGTCAAATTGATTGCTCATATATTCTTCTTTCAAAACAGGAGGACTGGAACTCCAAAGGCCAATGCACCACCACAATTTAAACCCGCAGCGCGCGCTGGGTATCCGACTCCGCGAATGTCCCCCGGCTTGGGGCGAGCCCCAAGCCTCCTCCTTTATTTCGCTGCGTCAGATACCCAACACACGCTGCTGGTCGCCATCATCTCGCTGGCATTCATCGCCCTGGTTCCAGATGAAGAGTTACAAAAAAACCAAAAATGGTCAGCAGGGTGTGAACTTGGCTTCAGATATCAAACAGCAAGCGCGCCGGATCTTCCAGCGCCTCTTTCATCGCCACCACACCCAACACCGCCTCACGACCGTCAATGATGCGGTGGTCGTAACTGAGCGCAAAGTAGTTCATCGGACGCACCACCACCTGGCCGTTTTCAACCACGGCGCGGTCTTTGGTGGCGTGGATGCCCAAAATGGCGCTTTGCGGCGGGTTAATGATGGGGGTGGACATCATGGAGCCAAAGGTTCCGCCGTTGCTGATGGAGAACGTGCCACCGGTCATTTCTTCGATACCCAGCTTGCCGTCACGCGCCTTGTTGCCAAATTCGGCGATCTTCTTTTCGATGTCGGCAAAGCTCATCTGGTCGGCGTTGCGCAGAATCGGCACCACCAGACCGCGCGGGCTGCCCACGGCGATGCCAATGTCAAAGTAGCCGTGGTAAACGATGTCGTTGCCATCCACCGAGGCGTTAAGCACCGGGAACTTCTTCAAGGCGTGCACCGCCGCCTTAACGAAAAAGCTCATAAAGCCCAGCTTGACGCCGTGTTCTTTCTCAAAGCGCTCTTGCATGCGCTTGCGCATGTCCATCACCGGGGCCATGTTGATCTCGTTGAACGTGGTCAGGATGGCGTTGCTGGATTGCGACTGCAGCAGGCGCTCGGCCACACGCGCACGCAGGCGGGTCATGGGCACGCGCTGTTCTGGGCGCCCTGCCAGTTGCTCGACCAGGCTACTGGCAGGTGCTGCCACTTGAGGCAATAAGGGGGCTGCAGCCCTTGCTGGTACTGCGGAAGCAGCTACTATTTTGGGTGCAGCTACGGCGGCCAGCACATCGCCCTTGGTCACGCGACCGTCTTTGCCTGTACCCGCTACAGAGCCCGCAGCCAGGTTGTTGTCTGCCATCAGTTTGGCAGCGGCTGGCATGGCTACGCCCGCCTTGGCTTGACTGGCGGCAGGCGCAGCGGCGGCCACTGCGGCCGACGATGCTGATGGCGCAGCAGCAGCGGCCATGGCTGCCACCACTGGCGGGACTGGGGCTACGGCACCGGCCACGGCTTCGGTGTCAATGCGCGCAATCAACTGCTCGGCAGCCACCGTGCTGCCGTCGGGTTGCACAATTTCAACCAGCACGCCAGCCGAAGGTGCAGGCACTTCCAGCACTACCTTGTCGGTTTCCACGTCGATCAGGATTTCATCCACGGCGACAGCGTCGCCCACTTTTTTCTTCCACTGCAACAGGGTGGCTTCGGCCACGGATTCAGACAGCTGCGGGACTTTGACTTCTACGATTGCCATAACAATGCTTTCAAAAATGTTCTTGAGGTTCGCGCTGGGTTCAAAACAACTCAGGCGCGCTTATTTGGTCAGGACAAAGCCCTTGAGCTTGCCGAAAGCGCCTTCCACCAGCGCTTTTTGTTGCTCCTGGTGCAGGTGCGCATACCCAACGGCGGGCGATGCAGAAGCGGCGCGCCCAGAGTAGCCGAGCTTTTGACCCTCAAGCATGTTTTCGTGAATGTAGTGCTGCACAAAGAACCAGGCACCCTGGTTTTGCGGCTCGTCCTGCGTCCACACCACTTCTGTGGCATGGGGATACTTTTTGAGCTCGGCGGCGAAAGCCTTGTGCGGAAACGGATAGAGCTGCTCCACGCGCAAGATGGCCACGTCATCACGCCCGGTCTCTTCGCGCTTTTTGGCCAAGTCGTAATAGACCTTTCCAGAGCACACCACCACGCGCTTGACCTTGTCGGCCTTGAGCGCCTTGTGCTCGGGGATGATGGTCTGAAAACAGCCTTTGGTGAACTCAGACAAGGGTGAGGCGGCATCCTTGTGACGCAACAATGACTTGGGCGTAAAGATCACCAGCGGTTTGCGCAGGTTGCGCACCATCTGACGGCGCAGCACATGAAAGATCTGGCTCGCCGTGGTCGGTTGCACAAGTTGCATGTTGGTGTCGGCGGCCAGTTGCATGAAACGCTCGATGCGCGCGGACGAGTGCTCCGGCCCCTGCCCTTCGTAGCCGTGCGGCATCAGCATGGCCAGACCGTTGACGCGGCCCCATTTGACCTCGCCCGAGGCGATGAACTGGTCGATGACCACCTGCGCGCCGTTGGCAAAGTCGCCAAACTGGGCCTCCCAGATCACCAGCGTGTTGGGGTCGTTGGACGCGTAGCCGTACTCAAAGCCCAACACGGCTTCTTCGGACAAGATCGAGTCGATGACGGTGAACGGAGCCTGGTTGTCGGCCACGTTTTGCAGCGGAACATAGGTGCCCACGTCCCACTTTTCGCGGCTCTGGTCGTGAACGACCGCGTGTCGGTGGGTAAAGGTACCGCGCCCGCAATCTTCACCGCTCAAGCGTACCGGGTAACCGCTGGCCACCAAGGAAGCAAACGCCATGTGCTCGCCCATGCCCCAATCCACCGGAATATCGCCACGCCCCATGGCCGCACGGTCGTCATAGACCTTCTTGACCAGGGGGTGCGGTGTCACAGAAGCTGGCAGGGTGGTGATTTTTTCTGCCAGACGTTTCCATTCGGACATGGGGATGGCGGTGTCGCCCGCGTCGGTCCACTTCTTGCCCAGAAAGGGCGACCAATCCACCGCGTATTTGCTCTTGAAGTTGGTCAGCACCGGGTCCATGGTGTGCTTGCCCGCGTCCATGGCCGCACGAAAGGCTTTCACCATGTCGTCGCCCAGTGACTCTCCCAACCCTTGTGCGGCCAGCTTGTCAGCATACAGCTTGCGGGTGCCAGGGTGCTGGGCGATCTTCTTGTACATCAGCGGCTGCGTCAGCGCTGGGGTGTCTTGCTCATTGTGGCCAAGCTTGCGGAAACAGATGATGTCCAGCACCACGTCTTTGTGGAACTCCATACGGTAGTCCAGCGCCCATTGCGTGGCCATGACCACGGCTTCGGGATCGTCACCGTTAACGTGCATCACCGGCGCCTCCACGCCCTTGACGATGTCGGTGCAATACAGTGTGGAGCGCATGTCGCGCGGGTCAGACGTGGTGAAACCGATCTGGTTATTGATGATGATGTGCACCGTACCGGCCGTGGTGTAGCCGCGCGTTTGCGCCAGCGCCAGGGTTTCCTGATTCACGCCCTGGCCGGCAAAAGCCGCGTCGCCATGTACCAGCACCGGCAACACTTGTTTGCCTTGCGCATCCGCGCGACGATCCATGCGCGCGCGCACCGACCCTTCAACCACCGGATTGACAATTTCAAGGTGCGACGGGTTGAAAGCCAGGCTCAGGTGCACCGGGCCGCCGGGGCTGGTCACGTCAGAGCTGAAACCCTGGTGGTATTTCACGTCGCCCGACGGCAAGTACTCGGGTGCCGTGTGGTCAAACTCGGCAAACAGATCGGCGGGCATTTTGCCCAGCGTATTGACCAGCACATTCAAACGCCCACGGTGCGCCATGCCGATCACAATCTCTTGCACGCCGCGGGCGCCAGCTTGTTGAATCAACTCGTCCATGGCGGCGATGAAGCTATCGCCACCTTCCAGAGAAAAACGCTTTTGGCCCACGTATTTGGTGTGCAAAAAGCGCTCAAGACCCTCAGCGGCGGTCAGCCGGTCGAGGATGTGTTTTTTCTGGGACACATCAAAGTTGGGCTTGCTACGCACGCTCTCCAGCTTTTGCTGCCACCAGCGCTTTTGTGTCTGGTCGGTCAGGTACTGGTATTCGGCGCCGATAGAGCTGCAATAGGTTTCACGCAGCGCGTTGAGCAACTCGCGCAGCGTCATTTTGTCTTTGCCAAAAAACGTATTGCTGGTGTCAAACACGGTCTCGAAATCGGCGTCCTTGAAGCCGTAAAACGCCGGGTCCAGCTCCGGAATGTCGGGGCGCTCGGTGCGCTTGAGCGGATCCAGGTCGGCCCAGCGGGCACCCACATTGCGGTAGGCGGCAATGAGCTGCTGCGCCGCCGTGCGCTTGCGGCCGATGTCGGCGTCTTCATTAGCCATCACCACCCGGGTGCCGCCGGCCTTGGCGCGCTGGGCAAAGGCATCGATCACGGGCTGATGGGGTACATCCTTGGCGTTGGAGCCATCCACCGCTGGGACGTGTTGCAAGGCGTCAAAATAATCACGCCAAGAGTCGGGCACGCTACCTGGGTTGGCCAGATAGTTTTCGTACATCTCCTCGACATACGGTGCGTTTCCGCCAAACAGGTAGGTATTGGCCTGATAGGCCTGGTAAACCGAGAGGGTTTCACTCATGTTGCGCTGACTTTCATTTCCCTGAGGGAAATTGAGCTGGTTAAAGCTGTGGGTTGATTAACCTTCCGCTGCACGGCTTTACCGTTTGGCGGATGCGACTGTGGCGTTGGAAGGGCCGGTTGCGGCGGCGATGATACCGTCGAAAACCGACCCTTTGCTGACCGGGGCGAATACCCCTAAAGATCACTTGGCAGCGACCAGATCCTTGATCTGTTGCAGCGCGGCCGGGTCGTCCATGGTGGTCAGATCGCCCGGGTCACGGCCTTCGCACACGGCCGTGATGGCGCGACGCAGACATTTGCCGCTGCGGGTTTTGGGCAGCAGGGTGACAAAGCGCACCCGTGCCGGCCGCGCCACCGCGCCTAAATCTTTGTCCACAATTTTCATGATCTCACCCTCGAGCGCGAGCTTGGAGGCATCGTCAGGAATCTTGGACGCATCCTTGACTACCGCAAATGCCATCGCCACCTGCCCTTTGAGCTGGTCAGCGACACCCACCACGGCCACTTCGGCCACGTTCGGGTGGGCCGAGATGCTTTCTTCGATCTCGCGCGTGCCCAGGCGGTGACCGGCCACGTTGATCACATCGTCGGTGCGACCCAAAATGAAGTAATAGCCGTCCTCGTCGCGAATACCCCAGTCGAAGGTGCTGTAAATCATCCGGCCCGGGATGGTGGTCCAATAGGTACTGACAAAACGCGCGTCGTCGCCCCACACCGTTTGCAGGCAGCCCGGTGGCAGCGGCCCTTCGATGGCCACCACGCCTTTCTGATTGGCACCGGTCAGTTCTTCCCCGGTGCTTTCGTCGAGCAATTTGACGTTGTAACCATACACCGCCTTGCCCGGCGAACCAAATTTGGTAGGCGCATCGTCCACCCCCTTGGAGATGGCCAAAATCGGCCAGCCGGTTTCGGTCTGCCAGTAGTTATCGACAATGGGACGCCCCAAGCCTTCACTGATCCACTGGGCGGTGGGTTGATCCAACGGTTCGCCCGCCAGAAACAGCGCTTTCAAAGACGACAGGTCGTATTTTTTCAGCAACGCCGGGTCTTGCTTTTTCAGTACCCGAATCGCCGTGGGCGCGCTGAACATGACCGTGACCTTGTATTTTTCGATCAAGCTCCACCAGATGCCGCCGTCGGGGCGAATCGGCAGGCCTTCGTACATGATGGTGGCCATGCCGGCGATCAGCGGGCCGTAGATGATGTAGCTGTGGCCCACCACCCAGCCGATGTCGCTGGTTGAAAAATACGTTTCACCCGCTTCGCCGCAGTAAATGTGCTTCATGCTGGCGGCCAGCGCCACGGCGTAGCCGCCGGTGTCGCGCTGCACGCCCTTGGGCTTGCCGGTGGTGCCGCTGGTGTAGAGGGTGTAGCTGGGGTGCGTGGCATCGACCCATTCGCACGGCACCACCACGTTCATGTTTTTTTCGCGCAGCGGTGCCCACAGTTTGTCACGCCCGGCGACCATCTCCATCGGGGCCATGCCGCGGTCCACCAGCAACACCGATTCGGGCTTGAATTTGGACAAGCGCAAGGCTTCGTCCAACAGCGGCTTGTACGCCACCGCCTTGCCCCCGCGTGAACCGGCGTCGGCGCTGACCACCACTTTGGGCGCCGCGTCTTCGATGCGCGAAGCCAGCGAGCCCGACGCAAAACCGCCGAACACCACCGAGTGAATGGCGCCGATGCGGGTGCACGCCAGCATGGCAAAAGCCGCCTCCGGAATCATCGGCATGTAGATCAGCACGCGGTCGCCCTTGCCGACACCCAGCTCTTTCAGCGTGGCGGCCATACGCTGCACTTCAGCGTGCAATTCCCTGAATGAATAGACCTTTTCCTGATTGGTTTCAGTTGACACAAAAATCAGCGCTGCCTGATCCGGGCGAGTGACCAGATGCCGATCCACCGCGTTGTGGCACAGGTTGGTGACACCTCCGACAAACCACTTGGCAAACGGTGGATTGCTGTAGTCGCACACCTGCGTAGGTTGCACTTTCCAATCGACCAATTTGGCTTGTTCGCCCCAAAAACCGTCGCGATCGGTGAGGGAACGCTGATGAAATTCGGCATACGTCGTCATAGAGAGTCTCCGCTTGTTGTGAAATAAACTGAATTCATAATTATGGGCAATCAGCTTGCACAATGCTGACTGCCAGGCCGCTCGCCAATTTGCCGACTATTTGATCAGCGCCTGAACCGTCTTGAACAGGGGGTGTTCAGCCGACCTGAGCCATTCAAACAGCACCATTTCAGTCGTCACCAGTTCAGCGCCCGCCCCGGCAAGCCGATCAAACGCCGCGTCGCGGTTGCGCTCGGTGCGCGAACTGCACGCATCAGTCACCACCCACACGTCAAATTCGTCTTCGAGCAGCTGCAACGCCGTCTGCAACAAGCAAACGTGCGTCTCACAGCCGGCCAGCACGATGCTGCTGCGTTGCTGCGCCGCTTGCATCTGTTTTTGCAGATGTTTGGGCAAGCTGCGCGCGTTACCAGCTGGTGGTTTTTCAGGCGGGCGCAACCATTCGCTCAAGCCCTCTTCGACCGCGCTAAATTGCATTTTGGCCAGCGTACGCTGGCACAGCGCTTTGATGTCGGGTGGGTTTTCTCCCAGTCTGGATGGATTTTGCTCGGTGCCAAAAACCGGCACCTGCAAATGCCTGGCCGCCTGCGCCAGCCGCAACGCGTTGGCCAACACCTGCGGCGCCTCATGAATGGCCGCCATCAGCCGCGCCTGGTAGTCCACCAGCACCAGTTGGGAGAGTTCAGCTTGCAGCAGCATGGTTATGTCCATCAAAAAAGCAACGACTACAGCATAGCGCAAAGCGCCACCTCAGCAACGTGCCAGGTCCGCCACCCATTCCCCCAGAGCCAACGCGCTGGTCAACCCGGGCGACTCGATGCCAAACAGGTTGATCAGCCCATCCACACCGTGCTCTTGCGGCGTCTGGATCATGAAATCAGCCGCAGGTGCGCCAGGCCCACTGATTTTGGGCCGAATACCCGCGTAACCGGGCTGCAACGCACCGTCTGGCAACGCGGGCCAGTAGCGACGCACTTGCGCATAAAAACCATCACCACGCGCCGGGTCCACCGACAGATCATCTGCATCATCCACCCACTGCACATCGGGCCCAAACTTGGCCTGCCCGCCCAGATCGAGCGTCAGGTGTACGCCCAGTCCGGCTTGCTCTGGCACCGGGTAAATCAGATGCGTAAAGGGTGCGCGCCCGCTGAAAGTGAAGTAATTGCCTTTGGCATAAAAAGCCCGGGGCAGGTACTGTGGGTTTAGCCCATTGCAACGCCGCGCCAGCGACAGCGCCCCCAGCCCAGCCGCGTTGACCACCAGATGTGCGCGAAGCCAGGTGCCGTCTTGCATACCAATTTCAATAGCATCTTGCGCTTGATTCATAAGGGCTACAGGCGAATTAAATGCAATCACGCCACCCATATCCTCCAGCTCGCCTTGCAGCGACAGCATCAGTGCATGGCTATCAACGATCCCCGTGGACACCGACAGTAAAGCGGCCTCACATTGCAGGCTGGGCTCCAGCGCCTGTGCCTGTGCACGGCTGAGCAGGCGAAGTTCTTCCACGCCATTGCCGCGGGCTTTTTGCTGGATGCTTTGCAATTGATCGACCTGTTCACCAGACGTGGCCACGATCAACTTGCCGCAACGCCTGTGGTCGATCCCACGGCGCGCGCAATAGTCGTACAGCATGGCGTTACCCTGCACGCACAGACGCGCCTTGAGCGACCCGGCGGCGTAATAGATACCGGCGTGAATCACCTCGCTGTTGCGCGAGCTGGTGCCTGTGCCGATGGTGTGGGCCGCCTCCAGCACCAACACATCGCGCCCGCGCAAAGCCAGCGAGCGCGCCACCGCCAGCCCCACCACGCCGGCACCCACCACCACTGCATCGACTGTATCCATCGCCATTGACCGCCATTGCTTGCGTTTGCACCGAGCCCCAAAAGACACGGTACGGACGAAAAAAAAGGACTCAACACGACGCTGAATCCTTTGCATAACCTGGTGGGCGGTGGAGGCTTCGAACCTCCGACCCCAGCAGTGTGAATGCTGTGCTCTACCCCTGAGCTAACCGCCCTCTTCCATCGCTGGAAAGCGGCGGATTATGCCATAGATTGTTTTTGCTTCTGCCAACCTGAAGCGCGCCCAAATATGTCCGGCAAGTGTCGCGCAAAATTCTTGAAATTCATTGCTGATCATCCAGAAACGACGAATTTTTAATTTAGAATGCGCGGCTTATTCCTCGATAGCTCAGTTGGTAGAGCGCCGGACTGTTAATCCGTAGGTCCCTGGTTCGAGCCCAGGTCGAGGAGCCAATAAACATGCGGGGTTGGAGGCATCCAACCCTCATTCACCCCAGCTCATGGGGCACTTTTGGGGCACTACCCAAAACGTGCGTGGCTCGCAGCGAACAAATCATAACGATTTCGTTTGGCTGCCGAGAATTTCTCACCACCATTTTCTGCAGCCACCGGCCTACTCGGCGCAGTTGCGCCTGTGGCCAGCTTTCTATCAACACACATTGGCCTGTGCCGACAGATAGGGACGAGCATCTTCCCCATTGGGAATAGCGCGAAAAGTACCTTCTGCCACCGCTACCAGTCGAGCGCATAATTTACCCTGCCACCCGGGGAGGCAGCGCCTGCGCCGACTGCACAAACACACCATTACAACAAGATGACCGCCAACGCATTCCACAACATCACCCAAGTAGAGAACAGCCTGTGGGAAGCCGCCGACCAGCTTCGCGCCAACTCCAACCTCACCGCCACTGAATATTCCATGCCGGTGCTGGGTGTGATCTTTCTACGCCACGCCACTAACCGCTACCAGACTGCACTGCAAGCCATTCAAGCCGACCAGGCCGCAGGCATCATGCCCAAGCGCCCCTTGGGCAAGGCAGACTTCATCAAGCGCCGAGCCTTGCTGTTGCCTGAGGCCGCGCGCTACGACACGCTGATGCGTTTGCCCTCGGGTGCCAGCCTGGGCGCTGCGCTGGTAGCCGCCATGAACGCCATCGAGGCCGACTTTCCGCCGCTTGCCGGCAGCCTGCCCAAAGACTACGACCGCTTTGACAACAAGCTGTTAGAGAACCTGATGCGCTGCTTCGACAGCCAGGCGCTGCGCAAGGCCACGGGTGACGTGTTTGGCCGTATTTACGAATACTTTTTGATGAAGTTCGCCATGGCGGGCGCGCAGGACAACGGCGAGTTTTTTACGCCGCCGTCGCTGGTGCAAACCTTGGTCAATGTGATCGAACCCAGTCACGGTGTGGTGACCGATCTGGCTTGTGGCTCGGGTGGCATGTTTGTGCAAAGCAGCCACTTCATCGAGCAGACCGGCTTTGAGACCATGAAGCGCGTCACCTTCTATGGTCAGGAGAAAACCCCCACCACCATCCGCCTGGCCAAGATGAACCTGGCCGTGCATGGCCTGGAGGGCGACATTCAAGAGACCAACACCTTCTACGAAGACAAGCACCGCCTGCAAGACGGCCGCCCGCTGTGGGGCAACGTCGATTTCATGATGGCGAATCCGCCGTTCAATGTCGATAAGGTGGATGCTGAATCCATCAAGACCGACCGCCGCCTGCCCTTTGGCCTGCCCGGTGTCAACAAAGACAAACATGTCTCCAACGGCAACTACCTGTGGATTTCGTACTTTCACAGCTACCTGTCCCCCACCGGCCGGGCGGGGTTTGTCATGTCGTCGCAGGCCAGCAGCGCCGGCCATGGCGAAAAGGAAGTGCGCCGCAAGCTGGTCGAAACCGGCGATGTGGACGTGATGATCGCCATCCGCTCCAACTTCTTCTACACCCGCACCGTGCCCTGCGAGTTGTGGCACTTTGACCGGGCCAAGCCCGCCGAGCGTAAAGACCAGGTGCTGATGCTGGACGCCCGCAATGTGTACCGCAAAGTCACGCGCAAGATTTACGACTTTTCCCCCGAGCAGCAAGCCAACCTGGCCGCCATTGTGTGGCTGTACCGGGGCCAGCTAGACCGCTTTTTGGGCTTGGTGCAAAGCTACATCACCCGCCTGGGCAACGAAGCTGCCGCCGTCGATGCCGCGCTCACGGCCTTTGAAGCCCTGCTCGCCGCCAGCCGCACCCCATTGGCCGCGTTCGTGGACAGTGTGAAAGGCGTCAAAGCCCTGCCGCAAGACAAGCGCCAAGGCTTGGTGGATGCCATGGCCGAGTGGACCAGTGCCGCCACCGCCTATACCGCCGACCGCGCCATCTTGGTCACCGGGCTGGCCGCATTCTGCAAGACAGTAGCCAAGCCGCCGCAGACCAACCCAGCCCAGCACACCGCCCGCCAAGCTTTTGACCCCCTGGCCGAATCTTCCCGTGGGCTGGTCAAGCAGATCGACCTGCTCTACAAGCTCGCCGCCCGCGCCGAGCAACTGGCGCAAGACGTGGCTTTACTCCCTCTCCCCTTGGGAGAGGGCCGGGGTGAGGGCTGGCCCCTTGACCGCCGTGCAGTTAGCAAGCTCACCAAGCAGCTCGACGAAGAACGCAAGTCCGCCGTCGACCAGCTTAAAGACTGCGCCTACCTGCACCGCCAAATCGCATGGCTGCAAGACCGCTTCCCCAAGGCTGAAATGGCCGACGTGCCAGGCCTGTGCAAAGTCGTCACCCGCGCCGACATCGAAGCCGCCGACTGGAGCCTGACCCCCGGCCGTTTTGTCGGCGTGGTCCCGGCGGAGGTGGATGAAGATTTCGACTTCGAACAAACCCTGCGCGACATCCACCTGGAGCTGGCAGATTTGAACCGCGAGTCAGTGGACTTGGCCCTGAAGATTCAGAGCAACTTCGAGGAGTTGGGGGTATGAGGGGTGCTATTTGCTATTTTTTGGATAGCTACTTGCGCACGTTCTATAAGGGCTACAGGCTGTTTCTTTACTCAAAATACTCTGCGGGGGCGTGGCAGCCATGAGCTGGACGCCCAAACGCCTCGATGAGCTTGGATCTGTTTCCCGTGGCCGCTCCCGCCATAGACCCCGGGATGCAGCTCACTTGTACGGCGGCCCGCATCCGTTCATTCAGACTGGGGATGTGAAGCATGCGGGGCTGTACATCACCGGTTTCTCGCAAACCTACACGGAAGCGGGCCTGCAACAGAGCAGGCTCTGGCCAATAGGTACGCTATGCATCACGATTGCAGCTAATATCGCTGACACGGCTATTCTTGGCATTGATGCTTGCTTTCCCGATAGCGTTATTGGCTTCATCGCTGACCCCACTCAGTCAGATGCCCGATTCGTAAAGTATCTATTTGATGCCACCATCAAAGTCCGTGCCCAGCAATTCTCGCAAGGGGCCACTCAGGACAACCTGAGTCGGGTGCGATTCAAACTGATGTGGTGAATTGATCATCTACGCTGCTTGAAATTTTTTGCCAATAGCTATG
>PCUV01000113.1 GCA_002786915.1 Comamonadaceae bacterium CG12_big_fil_rev_8_21_14_0_65_59_15
AATCAATGACTTACGATAGACAGCGGGGGTCGAAAGCGCTTATTACGCGAAACTTACGTTAAAGTCCGGTTAAGCAATGGGGTCAGGTCACGCAAAAAGCCGGCTACCACGTGGCACACCTGGCCACCGCTGTCTGGGTCGCGCTGCCAGGTGCCGTGCACGGCCAGCAGTTGCGCGTGCAGCAACTCACTGCGCTGGCGCGCTTTTAGTGCCTTCCAGACGATCACGTTCACGCAACCGGTTTCGTCCTCCAGCGTCACAAACGTTACACCGTTTGCGGTGTCGGGGCTTTGCCGTAGGGTCACCAGGCCGCAGGCGCGCACCAACCGGCCATGCGGCAGTGCTTGCAACTGAGCCGCACTCAGAAGTTTTTGTTTTGATAGCTGTTTACGCAGCATGGACAAGGGGTGAGGTCGTAAAGTAAGCCCTAACGCAGCATAGTCAAAACGTACTTCTTCACTCTCTGGCGCAGCGGGCAAAGTCAGCGCCTGTTCGTGCACTGGTGCCTTGCGCAGCAGCAGCGGCGCAGCTTGTAGCGCACTGGCGTCCCACACCTGCTGACGACGGTGGCCTGACAAGCTGTGCAGCGCGTCGGCGCTGGCCAAGGCTTTCAGGTCAGTAGCGTCCAGCGCGGCGCGCAAGGCCAGGTCTTCGGTGTTGGCAAACGCTTGTTGCACGCGAGCCGCAACCATGCGCTGGGCGGCTGCTTGGCTTAAACCGCAGACCAGCCGCAACCCCAGGCGAACTGCGGGTTGCCCCCGGTTGTCATGGCGCAGCGCATCTGCCAAAGCGCTGTCCGCACCGCGACGTTGCAGCGCGCAGTCCCAATCGCTGGCCGACACATCCACCGGCAGCACCACCACACCATGGCGCTGTGCGTCCTGCACCAGTTGCGACGGGCCGTAAAACCCCAGCGGCTGGCTGTTGAGCAGGGCCGCCAGAAAACACGCAGGCTCATGGCGTTTGAGCCAGCAGCTGGCCCACACCAGCAGCGCAAAACTGGCGGCGTGGCTCTCTGGAAAACCGTATTCGCCAAAGCCTTCAATCTGCTTGAAAAGCTGCTCGGCAAACTCTGCCGTGTAGCCGTTCTTGCGCATGCCCCCCACCAGCCGGTCATAAAACTTGTGCACGCCACCCTGGCGCTTCCAGGTGGCCATGGAGCGGCGCAGTTGGTCGGCCTCGCCGGGGCTGAAGTCGGCCGCGGCCATAGCCACCTGCATCACCTGCTCTTGAAAAATCGGCACGCCCAGTGTGCGCTGCAATACGCCTTGCAGCGCCGGGCTGGCATAGCGCACCGCCTGCGGGTTGGCGCGCGCCGCCAGATACGGGTGCACCATGCCACCCTGAATCGGGCCCGGGCGCACGATGGCCACTTCCACCACCAGGTCGTAAAAACAGCGCGGCTTGAGGCGCGGCAACATGCTCATCTGCGCGCGGCTCTCGATCTGGAATACGCCCACGGTGTCGGCGGCGCAGATCATGTCAAAGGTGGCTGGGTCGTCCGCCGGAATGTCCTGCATCTGAAAGCGCTGTCTGCGGCGCGCGCCCACCAGTTCCAGGCAGCGGCGGATGGCGCTGAGCATGCCCAGGGCCAGCACGTCCACCTTGAGCAGCCCCAGCGCATCCAGGTCGTCCTTGTCCCACTGGATCACACTGCGCTCGGGCATGGCGGCGTTTTCTACCGGCACCAGGCGCGTGAGCGGCCCGCGCGTCAGCACAAAGCCGCCCGGATGCTGGCTGAGGTGACGCGGCAGCCCCTGTAGCTGCTGGCTCAGGCTCAGCCAGTGGTGCAGGGTGGTTGAGGGCGGCGGTTCAAAGTCCGCGCCCAGACTCGCCAGCGCCGACTGCAGCCGATCGGCCAGCATTGCGCGGCTATACATACTGGGGTGCTCACGCGCCATGGCACTGATCAGCGCCTCGGGCACATTCAGGGCGCGGCCTGCGTCACGCAGGGCACTGCGTGGGCGGTAGCTGATGGCCACGGCGGTGAGTGCGGCACGGTCGCGACCGTATTTGGCGTAGATGTACTGGATGACTTCTTCACGGCGCTGGTGCTCAAAGTCCACGTCAATGTCGGGCGGCTCGTCGCGCTCTCTGGAGATAAAGCGCTCAAACAGCAGGTTGCCGCGTGCCGGGTCCACCTCGGTGATGCCCAGGCAGTAGCACACCGCCGAATTGGCAGCCGAGCCGCGTCCCTGGCACAGAATGTCACGCCCGCGCGCAAAGGCCACGATGTCGTGCACGGTCAAAAAATACATCTCGTAGGCCAGCTCGGCAATCAGCGCCAGCTCGTGCTCCAGCTGCGCGCGCACGGCTTCGGGCACGCCTTGGGGGTAGCGCCGTGCCGCGCCTTCATTTGTGAGCTGGCGCAAGGTCTGCGCTGGTGTCAGCCCTGGCAACACTGCTTCTTGCGGGTAGTGATAGTGCAGCTCGTCCAGGCTAAAGCGGCAGCGCCCAGCTACTGCCAGCGTGTTCGCCAGCCATTCGGGCGGATACAACTGCGCCAGCCGGGCGCGGCTGCGCAGGTGGGCCTCGGCGTTGGGTTGCAGCGCAAATCCACATTCGGCCAGCGGTTGGCCCAGCCGTACTGCGGTCAGCACGTCCTGTAGCGGCTTGCGCGAGCGCACATGCATGCGCACGCTGCCCAGCGCTACCAGTAGCACACGGCACTGCTGCGACACCTGCCGCAAGCGCAATAGGCGTTGTACGTCACCTGGCTCCAGATGCCGCACAACGCCAAGCCAGAGTTGTGAACCAAATTGGCCTTTAGCCCATGTAGCAAAATCGCAGGCAGCTTCATCAGTTATAGCATCTGGCAGCACGGCAAGCAGCTCGCAACCGCGTAGCCTGTGCCAGTCGTGCAAGTTGGCGGACAAGCGGTACTGGCCCTTTGGGGCGCTGCGTCGCGCCAGGGTGGTGAATTCACACAGTTCGCCCCAGCCCGCCAGGTCATGCGCCAAGGCGATCAGGGTAATGCAGCACTCAGCACCGTTGGGCACCGTGATGGCGGATTTTGTAGATGCAGCGGAGGTGGCGGAGGTGGCGGATGTGATGGGCGTGGCGGATGCGACACGCAATTTCAGACTCGCAGCGCCCGCTGATTGGCAAGGCCCGCACGCTCTATCTGACGCGGCCAGCGCGGCCGCCAACGACAGGGGTAATGCAAACGACGCCCCGGGCAGCAACTTCAACCCGCATTTTTTGGCTTCTTGGTGCGCACGCACCACGCCCGCCACCGAACCGTCGTCGGTGAGGGCCAGCGCGCTGTAACCCAGCGCTGCCGCACGCGCCACCAGTTCCTCAGGGTGCGACGCGCCCACGCCAAAGCTGAAAGCGCTACAGCAATGCAGCTCCGCGTAGGCGGGGGGCGGCAATGCCGCCGCACCAGGCAATGAATTAAGCTTCAGCACAAAACAAGTCAGATACTGTTTATAAAAACAGCATTTTGACTCACTGTTACGCAGCTATTTGCAAGCTCTACAGACAACCTTGATGTCATCGCGATGTTCAGACATCCTGATTCGCCAGGAAAGTGGTTTAGCACCGTTGACCGAGTCTTTGAGCGTCGTGGGAGCGTCGGCAGGCGCGATTCGCGTCTCAGAATTCGGTGATCAACGGCGGTGGCGCATCTGATAGGCGTACTGGGCAAGTCATTGCAGGGTGCTGACGGGACCGTCTGGCGTCGGCTGCGGGAGCGTTCTGATACACCCAGGTCCTCGGGGTGACACAGTTTTTGCGCGAGACCCGGGGCCGAGATCGGACACCGGTGGTGGCCCGGCTGTCCGCGACACTGGGGCAGCTTGCTGAGCGCAGACCAGCTCTGTTTCTACTTGGCTCCAAATGAACCAATCAGGATCATGCCCTGGCTGGGTACACCTAGGCCAGGCTTGCTGATGGTGAATGTTCCTGCCATTTCATTGGCAGAAGGCCCATAGAAATGGCCTTGCAAAAGCTGAATGCTTTCATTGGGAACGGACGGCGTTGAAACCACTGCACTAAATGAACTGCCGCTGACGCTGCCGGTGCCCAGTGTGATATCTCCGAACAAGCTCGAAAGTGATGGTGTTTCATACGGTGCATAGACAGCGTAGGTACAGGCAGGGGCAGCAGTCGGGTAAACACAGGGGGTCAGCGTAGAGGCAGAACCCGGTGTATTGGCAATGTTATTGATGGTCAGTGCTGTGATGGTGCCGCCACCACTGGCAAAGCTGACGGTGATGGTGACATCGCCGCTCACGTTTTCCGAGCCCCCCACCGGTGTGTTGGCCAATACACCGGTCATTTTCCCGAAATAGGTTGCCGTACCGCTGGTTGGCATGGTCATGGACGTCGTCGCCGTAGAGCCACCCGCGTAGGCGCTGTAAGTGATGAGAGAGTCTGTCGGCTGAGTACCCACCACGTTGTTGATCGCCCAGACACCAAAATCAGCGTAGTTCATTGGCAGCAGGCTGGCTGCTTGACAAGGGGGTGCGCCACTGATGCCGCTACAGCTTGTGGCGGCCATCGTCAGTGTTGGTGAGCCCGAAGCAAGCGAAATCGAATTGGGTAGCGTCGCAACGGCTCCAACCAGCGTTTCGCCTGGATTGGGGTTGGTCGAAGTAAGGATGCTGTTGAATTGAGCACCAGCGGGGCCGTTGATGACGTTGGCAGTTGTGATGCCGCTGGCGGTTGAGCTCATGAA
The DNA here is from genome assembly GCA_002786915.1 of Comamonadaceae bacterium CG12_big_fil_rev_8_21_14_0_65_59_15. GTDB lineage: Bacteria > Pseudomonadota > Gammaproteobacteria > Burkholderiales > Burkholderiaceae_C > Rhodoferax. The sequence continues at coordinate 4,682 of PCUV01000113.1, forward strand.
AGTAACCGGGGTCATCAACGATGTGGGAATCATGGCCATCTTGGAAACTTGCAGGGTCGGTCCGTCGATGGCTCTAAAAGCCGTTGGTGCGGGTACCACCACGCTGGCGCAGACATTGGTGCTGTTGGCCGGGTTGGGGTCAGTCACACTGGTGCCTTGCGAGGCGCTGGCGCAGTTCTGGAAGGTGCCGCCCTGGGGCACATCGAAATAGAAGA
>PCUV01000040.1:0-147 GCA_002786915.1 Comamonadaceae bacterium CG12_big_fil_rev_8_21_14_0_65_59_15
CGCTTGTCCGCCGGTGCCGACTTTCTCGCCCGGCTTGCCCCTGCTATCCGAACTGCCGGGGATGCCCGCCAGCTTTTCGGCCTCTTCGACCGCTGCCACGATATCCTTGGTGATACCCGCATCCGGCGGGAGGACCTTGAGCAGCTG
>PCUV01000040.1:153-2354 GCA_002786915.1 Comamonadaceae bacterium CG12_big_fil_rev_8_21_14_0_65_59_15
ATACAGGGCGGCCCGGGCGAAATCCTTGCGCTGGTAGGCGGCGGATGCGGCAAGATGCAGCGACTTCTCGTCGTTCGGATCAAGCTTGAGCGCCCGGTCGATCAGCTCCAGCGGTTTCCCCTGCAGATTCTGTCCCTGCACCATGGCGAGCGCATCGGCGTAGTCCGCGAGCAGGCGCGGGTCGTCGGGCGCCAGCTCGCTGGCTTTGGCATAAGCGCTTGCCGCCTTGCCGTATTGGCCGGTCGCATTATAGCTGCGCGCCAGCATGTACCAGCCTTTGGCATCATCCGGATTCGCTTCCAGCTTGGCCTCCAGGGCGGCGATCATGGGCGCCGTGGCGTGCTGGCCCTGCTGCGCCGCCGTGTGGGCTTCGGGGGCCTCGACGCGCGAGGTGAGCAGGGCTTCGGTATTGCCCAGGCTCACGTACAGGGCGACCGCCAGCAGCGGAATCGCCACGGCCAGCACCACCCCCGGCCAGCGGCCAGCCTGGGCGACGACGACAGGGGCGGATTCCCGCGGCACCTCCTCGCTCAGACGTTTTTCGATTTCCTGCCGGGCATCCTCGTATTGCGCGGTATCCAGATCGCCGCTATCGAGATCCGCCTTCAATTCGGCGAGCTGGTCGTCGTAGATGGCGAGGTTGACCTCTTTTCTGTCCACCTGGGCCCCGGGCTTGACGGCGCGGCGCAGCAGCAATGGCGGCAGGACAAAGGCCATGGCCACGAGGATAAAAAGGAGAAAAAGCGCCCAGAACAGCGAAATCGTCCAGAAATTACTCATGATTTATTTCCATTGTTACCCAGAAGAGCCTCCACGCGTTTCTTCTCCTCTGCGGATAAGGGAGCGTCGACAGGGCGGTTGCCGCGCCGCTTGATATAGGCGTAGAGACCCGCCACCGCGCCGATCAGCAGCGCGAACGGGCCGAACCACAGCAGCCAGGTCAGCGGTTTGACCGGCGGCTTGTAAAGAACGAAGTCGCCATAGCGCTGGGTGAGGTAGTCGACGACCTCTTTGTCGCTCTTGCCGGCGCGTATCTGTTCGCGGATTTCCTGGCGCAGGTCTTGCGCCAGATCGGCGCGGGAACCCGCCAGCGATTCGTTCTGGCACACCAGGCAGCGCAAATTCTCGGAAAGGCCGATCATGCGCTGCTCCGTCACGGGGTCTTCGGCCAGCGGCTTGGCCTCATCGGCCATGGCGGCGAGGGGAAGCCACAGGGCGAGGACGATCATCCACGGTTTCATCGCTGCAACTCCTTCACCAGGGGAAGAATTTTATTGTCCAGAACGGCGGGGGTCAGGGGGCCGGTGAACTTTAAGCGGATGATGCCGTTCTTGTCGATGACGTAGGTCTCGGGAACGCCGTACACCCCGTAGTCGATGCCGGTCCGGCCATCGAGATCGACCACGGTCTCGACGTAGGGATTCCCGAAGCGGTCCAGCACGGCCTGCGCATCGCCGGGCTGATCCTTGTAGTCCATGCCGTAGATCGGCACGATGCCCCGCTTCGACAAATCGAGCAATACCGGGTGCTCTTCCCGGCAGGAAACGCACCATGAGGCCCACACGTTGAACAGCCAGACCTGGCCGCGCAGGTCAGCCGGGCTCAGCGGTTTGGCGGGGTCGGACAGCAGGGATAGCCTGAAATCGGGCGCCGGCTTGCCGATCAGCGGCGAAGGCACTTCGCGCGGGTCGAGCTTGAGGCCGATGGCGAGAAAGCCCACCAGCACGATAAAAATGCCCAGAGGAATCAGGAAGCGCTTCATGCCGAGGCCCCTTTCTTCCCGCGCGAGGCGCGATAGCGCCGGTCGGTGATCGACATCGCGCCGCCCAGGGCCATCAGCACGGCGCCGATCCAGATCCATACCACGAACGGCTTGTGGAACAGCCGCACGCTCCAGGCGCCGCCGTCCAGGCGCTCGCCCATCGCGGTATACAGGTCGCGCGTGAAGCCGTAGTCGATCGCCGATTCGGTGAAGGGCATGCCGGAGGCGAGATAGGTGCGCTTTTCCGGGTAAAGCGTGGTGAACGGCTTGCCGTTGCGGCTCACTTCCAGGGTGCCGCGCGCGGCCTTGTAATTGGGGCCGTCGAGGTCTTGTGCGCCCTTGAAGAGGAAGGTGTAGCCCTTCAGGGTCACGGTGTCGCCCACGTTCATGCGCACGTTGCGCTCGGTCTCGTAGGCCGACACCATGGTGACGCCGAGAA
>PCUV01000040.1:2363-4776 GCA_002786915.1 Comamonadaceae bacterium CG12_big_fil_rev_8_21_14_0_65_59_15
CCACGCCGAAGTGGGCCAGATTCATGCCGTAAAAGTTTGCCGACCAGCGGGTGCTACGGCGCAGACGGCCTTGCACGTTGATGGTGATGCTGACGACGATCCACAGGGCCAGCAGGATGCCCATGGAGACTGTCGGTTTCCAGGCGTCCAGGGTGAAGGGCAGCAGCAGCGCGACCGCGACGCTGGCGCCGAAACCCCATTTCAGGCGGGCGGCCAGGTCGGGCACGCTGGCCTGTTTCCATCGCGCCATGGGGCCGACCCCGATCAGCAGCAGCAAGGGGGTGACCAGGGGCACGAACACGGAGTTGAAATAAGGTGGCCCGACCGAGATCTTGCCCAGGCCGAGCGCATCGAGAAACAGCGGGTAAAGCGTGCCCAGCAGCACCGCGCCGGTCACCGTCAGGAGCAGGATGTTGTTGGTCATCAGGAAGGATTCGCGCGACACCAGCCCGAAACGTCCGCCCAGCCCGACCTGGGAAGCGCGGAAGGCGAACAGCAGCAGCGAGCCGCCGATCACCACGGCGAGGAAGGCGAGAATGAACAGCCCGCGCGCCGGGTCGGTGGCGAAGGAGTGTACCGAGGACAGCACGCCGGAACGCACCAGGAAGGTGCCGAGCAAACTCAGGGAGAAGGCGCCGATGGCGAGGAATACCGTCCACGCCTTGAAGGTGCCGCGCTTTTCTGTCACCGCCAGGGAATGGATCAGCGCCGTACCCACCAGCCAGGGCATCAGCGAAGCGTTCTCGGTGGGGTCCCAGAACCACCACCCGCCCCAGCCCAGCTCGTAATAGGCCCACCAGCTGCCCATCATGATGCCCAGGGTGAGGAACGACCAGGCTGCGGTGGTCCAGGGGCGGGACCAGCGCGCCCAGCTGGCGTCCAGCTTGCCGGAAATCAGGGCGGCCAGCGCGAAAGCGAAAGCGACGGAGAACCCGACATAGCCCATGTAAAGGATCGGCGGATGAACGACCATGCCCGGGTCCTGCAGCAGCGGGTTCAGGTCGGAGCCGTCCAGGGCGGCAGGCAGCAGGCGGATGAACGGGTTGGAGGTGAGGAGCATGAACAGCAGCAGGCCGCAGCTGACCAGGCCCATCACGCCGATCACCCGCGCCACCATGTCATCCGGCAGGTGGCGGCTGAACACGGTCACCGCCAGCGTCCACAGGGCGAGGATGAAGGTCCACAGCAGCAGCGAGCCTTCGTGCGAGCCCCAGGTGGCGGTGAAGCGGTAAACCGGCGGCAGCTTGGAAAAGGAGTGCTGCGCGACATTCAAAACCGAGAAGTCGTTGGTCAGGAAGGAATAGGCCAGGCAAGCGAAGGCGATGGCGACGAAGAGGAACTGGGCGCGCGCGGCCGGTCGGGCGACCGACATCCATGCCGGGTTGTTGCGCGCGGCGCCCGCCAGCGGCAGGATGCTTTGGACAAGCGCCAGCAGCAGCGCCAGCATCAATGCGAAATTACCGAGTTCTGGAATCATCGTTTACTTTCTGGCCGTGAAACTAAATTATTTGGGTGCGACTAGGGTTTTCTGGGCTTTTTGCGCCTGTTCCAGCGCGCTGGCGGCTTCGGGCGGCATGTAATTCTCGTCGTGCTTGGCCAGAACCTGCGTGGCGACAAACACGCCGCGGTCGTTCAAACGGCCTTCCGTCACCACGCCTTTGCCTTCCTTGAACAGGTCGGGCAGCAGGCCGGTGTAATCCACCGCGATGGTTTGCAGCGTGTCGGTGACGCGGAAATGCGCGGTCACGCCGTCCTTCTCGCGGACCAGGCTGCCTTTCTCGACCAGCCCGCCGACCCGGAAAGAGCGGTCGCGAGGCGCTTCGCCCTTGACCACCTGGGTCGGGCTGAAGAAGAACACCAGGTTGCTGCGGAAGGCGTTGAGCACCAGCGCCGCCACCACGCCCAAGGCGATCACCGCGAGGGCGACCAATATCAGTTTCTTATGCCGCAGTTTCATTGTTGCCTTCATTCCATAAAAAAACGGTTCACCGCAGAGGACGCGGAGGACACTGAGGAAAAACAAAACATTGGGGCGTAGGGCGCAATAACCAACGGGCATTGCGCCGCATGTTGCCTGAATACGGCGCAATGCGCGCAGCTTTGCGCCCTACGTCTTATGCGGGTTGAGTTTTAAGATTCATCCTTTTCGACCTTGCCATATTTCACCGTGCGTTTTGCCAGCGTCAACGCCTTTTGCCGGTGCGATCTCAACAGCAGGAGTTCGCCGACAATCAGGACGGCGGTCACGCCATAGGATCCCCACACGTAGAAGGCGTAGCCCCCCATGTTAAAAAATTCCGGCCAGCTATTCCAGTTCACGCTTCGCCCTCCACCATTTGCGCCACCCACTGGCTGTTCTTCTCGCGCTCCAGGATGATGCTGCGCGCCCGCGACAAGGCCGCTGCGATGGCGT
>PCUV01000011.1 GCA_002786915.1 Comamonadaceae bacterium CG12_big_fil_rev_8_21_14_0_65_59_15
CCGTTGGTGCCGCCTGTCGTGCAGATCGTCGGCGTGGTGCTGGTAAAGGTGACCGCGTTGCCCGATGCGCCGCCGGTGGCTGACACCGTGCCACTGCCACCGACAGAAATTGCAGGGACAGGACCAAAGCTAACGCTTTGTGCACCTGCGCTAACAGCTATGATTTGTGTAGCCTGCGGCGCTGCCGTGTAGTTGGCGTTACCGGCCTGGTCGGCAACGATGGTGCAGTTGCCAGCGGCCAGGGCGGTGACCGTGCTGCCGTTGGTTCCGCTGGTTGTGCAGACCGTCTGCGTGGTGCTGGTAAAGGTGACCGCGTTGCCCGATGCGCCGCCGGTGGCCGTGACTGTGCCGGTTCCACCTACTGAAAGTGTGGGGGCTAAACCAAAGCTGATGCTTTGTGCACTTGGCGCTGCTTTAGTTGTCACGGAAAATGTACCGCTTACGCCACCGATGGTCACGGTGGCATTGACGGGGGTAGCGTGGCTACCCGAAGAGGTGACTCTTACCGTTATCGACTGTCCATTAGTTACCGAACCGCTGCCGCTAGTGTAAGCGCCACCATTGATAGCGTAGCTGCCGCCGTCGATTGCGATGGGGCTTACAGCATCAATGCCGCTGACCGTGATCGTGTTTGACGTAACGACCGTGCCCAGTTCGGCATTGGTCTGGTTGGTGAAGGTAAATGCATTGGGTGTTGTGTCAAATGGAGTAACCGGACTTGACGGTAAAGACGATGGCCCAGTTCCAACGCCGTTTATTGCGTTAATTGTGAATATGTAAGCGGTACCGCTAGTTAAGCCGCTAACCTCAATCGAGGAGCAAGGGGCGAGACATGCCCCCTTGAACCCACCAGGATTGCTGACAGCCGAATACATGAAGATAGCATTACCACCGTCAGATGTTGGGGGCGTGAAGCTGACTGTGGCATTCCCCCCACCCGCCATCGCAGATACAATCGTTGGTGCATCTGGTAGCGAACTTTGCGATACTGGAATAACGCTGTTTGATGGTGTTGAATTGCCGCTGGCACCAAGTGAGTTAATGGCTCGAACAGTAAATGTGTAAGTGATACCATTGGTCAGGCCGGGAATAACAATTGACGAGCAAGGCGCATTACACGAACCGATCATGCCATCTGGATTACTGATGACTGTGTAATTTGTAATCATCGATCCGCCGTCATTTGCAGGAGCAGAAAAAACAACTGTAGCCTGCCTATCACTTGATGTGGCTAAGCCAATTGTTGGTGCACTTGGTGCGCTTAGTGACTGGTTAAACGATACCGCTATCGATGTTGCATCTAGGAGTGTCGCATTACATATTGGACTTAACCCATTACAGCCACCGCCACTCCATCCGGCAAATGCCATCCCTGGGGCGGGGGTGGCAATCAGTGTGATAGTAGCACCTCTATTAACAGATAATGTACAGGCTCCTGGGCAATTGAGTTCACCTGTCGATGAAGTTATCGTTCCACCACCGCCGATTATGCTCACCGCTAAATCCACGGGAACGACCTGCGAATACATGGGATTGTTAGGAAATGCATCAGTATTGTCGCAAACAAGATCGCCATCCGAGTCGGTCGTCTCGGCTGGGTTGTTTCTACAAGCTACAGGCTCATTCTCATCAGGTACCCCATCGCCATCAAGATCGGTAGATACAGTTACTTTTGTATTGACGCTTCCATTTGACAATCCTTTGTAACTGAATGCAGCAAGACGCAGTTTTGCACCAGGTGCTAAAACCGTAGACCACGTAAACATATTAGTGGCGGGAAAGTAATCATAAGTACGATCAGAATAAAATCCCTGTCCGAAACCATTTGTACAATTATAATATATTCCATCAAGCGCAGGCAAAGCATCATCGTCTGCCAATAAAATCAAATCGCTCATGCTGGCCGAGAATTTTATTTCTGTCCATTTTTCACCTGCCGGCACAGTAAAAGTGCCGATCTGCTTTAACTGACAAGTACCAAGCGTGAGATTCGAAATATAAATGTGAGCGCCATTGTCCTCGTAGACAACTTCAGCATTAGGGTAGCTTTCTATCGCATTCACAACTACGTTTTTTTGCAATGAGTTTACATGACCATCATTTACTCGTAGACCTACTGTGTAGATACCTACTTTATCTGGTGTAAATGTCGGCGCTCCATTATTCTTAGATGATAGAGCAGAAAAACTCCCTAAAGGTTTTTCCAAACTCCATGAATACGTAAGACTGTCACCATCATTATCCGAGGACAACAAGCCGTTAAGCGTTACCTGAGTATCAATATTGACACTTGTAGCACTAGCAGAAATAACCGCAATGGGCTGATTATTTTCTGCCTGGATTTGTAGCGATCCAGGGATCGCTGCATCATTGGCATCAGTATCTTGCGTGTTTAAAATCCCATCCCGATCGACATCAACATAGAAATTTCCATTTGCAAATTTGTCAGTTGCTTGAACTAATAAACTACGCATTGACTTGAATGACTTTAAAAAATATGCTTGGTCATAGTTATTATCGAAACCACATCCGAGAAACGTGTCATTAAACCAGCTGCAATCGCCACTAGCTACCAAAGAAGGAAGAATGTAGGTCTCCGCGATATATTTAAGCTCATAATCTGATTTATCTAGAAATAATGTTCCATCGCTTATAGATCTTCGAATTAATCCCTCTGCCATATATTGTGCAGTAACTTTATCAGCGACACCGCCCAAGGCCCATACACCTTCAAGTTGTACTCCAGCTTGTGCAAACGATATGATTATTTGTGGATACACTAAATATGGATTACTTGTTGATGCGAGGGTCATTAGATTGCTTCCTATATCCAAAATGGCACCGCCAACAGCCGCAGCTTGGGAGTCCATAAACCCCAGTACAAGTTCTGCAGCAGTCTCACCAGCATTCCCAAGTAACGAAATCAATGTATATTTTTGAAAATCTGTAGCTGTAGTCGTTAGTACCGAACTTATCGCATCAAGAATCGCGAGCGAGCGCATGGCTTTGTCGACCGTGGCATCAACATCATCGATATTTTTTTTTAATTTAAGCCTTATTCCTTCAGTCATTACACGAAAGCTGGTATTTTGCACTGCGGTTAGATATGCTCTACGATCTAAATATGGAATATCATCATAGAAATTTAAATACACCTGATGATATACCGCTGGATTTGCTTGTGCGCTGATATTGACCGTGAGAGGGATGGATCCTGACGAAAATTCTGCCGCCTCAATATAGAATACACGACAGAACTGAGATACCAAACATGGGTTGCCATTTAGCGTCTTCCCTCCAGGCAAAGTTACGCTTATTGATGTAGATGCTGAAATGGTTGAAGATCGAACCTCTAGAGTACCTGATTGACTCTCTAATATAACTATTTGTACAGGTTCCGAAAAATCTCGATACCATCCCCTTGCTACATTATTGATTGTATTTGAAAAAATAGTCTGTTTCGCGTTAGAATAAAATGCGCTTTCAACATCATCAATTGCAAACGCTGGAAGTCCAATGAGTGCTAGAATTCCCAAGAAAAAACATGAGTTCAAAAACCTCTTCATCCCATTAACTTCTTTTCAACCGATCGCAATCAGCGCAAAATTTACCCAAAATCCAAATCCAAATCCAAATCCAAATCCAAATCCAAATCCAAATCCAAATCCAAATCCAATGCCTAGTCGTTTCGCATTGGTCCTGAATCCGTAACTTCACACCCAAAAAAGTCCAGTTTATGAATATAAATCAACGGGTTAGGTGTGAAATGCTATTCACCTTGAAGATGAACACGCATTGACCGACATTATCATCAAAAAGCCACCTACGACCTCAGTTCTCATGCCGGTTTGGCGCTGATTGGTCAGCATCTAAAGTCTATCAAGCATGAACTACCCTTTTGTTCATCTGCGTATGCCGCAGCGCCGTTGCTGCTGCTTGGTGAACATCATCCTAAATCTGTCAACCTCCCTTGTCATCCCCCGTTCGGGTGATTTTTCGTGGTTTTTGACAGAAATTTGATCAAAAACAGGGTGTTTTTACCTTTTTCTGAGCTGGCATGTCATGCACACCAGCAGGCGCGCCATGACTTGTGCCAAGTCCCGCAGAGGCCCAAAATCAGTTCGGAACACGGAATGTTCGCGGATTGCAATGATTCAAAAACCGCGCATTCACCCCGCAAACGTGATCCGGTCAATTTCTGCCTGACTGGTCAGGCCCAGGCGCACCATGTCCTGGGCCGATTCGCGCAGCAGTCGCGTGCCGCGCGCGCGGGCGGCTTCCTTGATGACGCGCACCGGGGCGCGGGTGGCGATCAGCTCGCGCAATTCGTCGTCGAGCAGCAGGCATTCGCCAATGGCGCGGCGGCCCTTGAAGCCGGTGCCACGGCATTCGGTGCAGCCCTTGCCGTGGCAATGGGTGCAAAACACGCGTACCAGACGCTGCGCCACGATGCCGTTCAGCGCCGAAACAAAGGTGTAGGGGTCCACCGCCATGTGTTCAAAGCGGCCCAGCACGTCAAACACGTTGTTGGCGTGCACGGTCGAAAACACCAAATGCCCGGTCAGGGCGGCTTGCACCGCAATCTGCGCCGTTTCGGGGTCGCGGATTTCGCCCACCATGATCTTGTCGGGGTCGTGCCGCAAAATGGAACGTAGCCCCAACGCAAAGGTCAGCCCCTTGCGCTCGTTGACCGGGATTTGCAGCACGCCGGGCACCTGGTATTCCACCGGGTCTTCAATCGTGATGATCTTGCTGGCGCCGTCG
>PCUV01000056.1 GCA_002786915.1 Comamonadaceae bacterium CG12_big_fil_rev_8_21_14_0_65_59_15
CACTATTGCACTTGTTTGTAACGAGGAAGTTATGCTGATTCACGCTTACATCTCCTCCCTGAAGGGCGAAGTTTTACGCGGGGACGATAATAAAACACTAATTTACCAAGCAGTAAAGATCGAGATGGGAAGCGTTAGAACAAAGAAGGATTGGGTCACTGGTTCAGTGGCTGTTTTGGTTGCTGTGATGTTGATGGTTGGTATCTATATCGAAAAAAATCGTGCCGATGCTTATAGTTATCGCGTGGCCGAGGTGAGTACCGGATATCATTATTCCGTCATGGAGGGCATGAGCATTTTGCACTCATATTCAATTCAACAAAAGAATGGCGACTGGACTATCGAAGTTCGATAGTTTTTTTTGGCTCAAAAAACAAACCCGACTCCAGGAGGAGTCGGGTTTTTTGTCGCCAAGTGTATGAGGATGATTCCTCAGAGCTTTCTAGTTGCGGAAGTGCCGGGATGTTTCCACTTTGTATTGTCGTGGGTGCGGTGAAGGACGGCGGATTCACCTTCAGGTTGTCTGTGTAATCCTTTGCTTCTTTGAGACCCCATCCCATTTCTATTCGCAGGTATTTGATGGCGGCCACCAATTCATTATTTTGGATCAGGCGATATGCTTCATAATCCACATGTATTTGTGATGAAAGGCCGCTTGCTTGGGCAACGCATTCTCTGACGGACGGTGCGTAAAACTCCTTGAATTCCCCGTTAAGCATGAGTGACATCACGATCGTGCCGGTGGATGTCTTGTCTTTTCTGAAGTCTGGAAGATTCTCGTTAATCCAATCCAGGATCATTGTGTCGTACGGCTTCATTTGTATCTCCTTTGGTTGATTACATTGAAGATGTGTTTGCAGGCCTGATAAAAGCTTGTGGATGTTCGTCCGCACAAATGCAATGGAATCGCGTTTTGTGTGGCTTCTGTGCTCCGGAGATGATTGCGCTTGACTTATGTACCTCAAAACGGTACTATGCACACATGGAAATCACAAAAGAACATCTCAAAGCGCTAAGGATACAGGCCGGGATCACCCAGGCTGCGGCTGCCGAGATGGTTCATCTTAAACGCCGGGACCGGTGGATGGAATATGAAAGCGGGGTCAAGGAGCCGGATCCAGCAAGGATCGAGCTGTTCCTGATCAAGCTGGCGATCAAATACGGGGTCAGACCCGGAAAAAATAGAGAAGAGATGTTGGCGAAACTGGAGCGCAAAATGAAAAATATGGAAATCAATCAAATAGCAGAAGAGCTAAGAATCAAGGCTCTAAAGAAAGAAACATCAGAGCTTGATCAGCTCAAACTACTAGCAGCACACCACTCCCTTTTGGGAAATTTCAAAGAAGCAGGGCAGTGTGAGTTCCAATACAAGCTCCTAACTAAGGAGTAACAAAAAAAGCAGCACAAGGAGGTTGTGTTGGAACTAAAAGTAAGCAAACAGGAGTCGCTCCAGCTCCAGGCTGCCAATAAAGCAATAAATGGGGACTTTGATCAAGCAGTCTCTCTGATGAAAGAGAGTCTGGGGGTTCAAGCAAATGAGAACCCATTCTGGGTCTTTCAAGCTCCAATCACTATTGAGATGACTGGGGTGGCCAAAGAGATTGGCAATGTTTTTCTCTACAACAGGATTAAGGATGAAAGATTTGGTGTCATTGCAGCTTCAATCCTGAAGGGTGACTATGGGGTGGCAGTGCAACTGATGATAGAAGAAATAAGAAAAGACAGGCTGATGAAGGCTGCGGAAGAATTGCCAGAAGATATGGTTGAGATGGTTGAGTACCTGAAGACTCATTCCCAGATCCGCGCCGCAAATGATGCATTCATTCCAATCTGGGTGAAATAAGAGATTGAAAGGGTTGGCGTGAACGAGACTTATGAAATGCTGTACGCAACGGTAATGTAAGGAATTGGTGGCGAAAAAAACAAAGCCACCAACCCAAAAAGGGTGGTGGCGATGGTATTACTTGTTAGCTGCTTTACGAGTGGCGATCTTGGCAAATTGAGCCTTGCCAATTTCAACCCGATGAGCGTGGTTCTGCAAAATATCAGCAGTCACGTCAGAGGGAAAAGCTCCGTTTGCAGTTGGGTTACGCTGGCAAATTTCTGCCATTTTCTTGATTTGACCAAGAATGTCAGCGCCAACCCCTGGTACTGGCAGCGCAACACGCTGAGTGCGACCAACGGCCAAGCGTGTCTTTTGGACTGTTTCCCAGCGCCAAGCAACAACGTGAGTAACTTTCCCGTCAGCCAGTTTGCCCAGACGAACAGACCCTTGAATGCGGTCGTTGCTGGTGCAGTACAGCAGTGTCACAGCGTCGCCGTGATCTTTTACTGTAAACATCCAGCGGTTCTTGGAGCCGCCGTCTTCAAACGGGAATTCGCCAAATACGAGATCCCCAAATTGCAGCTCAGTTGCTTTATTCATTTTGCTCTCCGCCCGGTGGTCGGAATCGTCTTAGACGACCCTAATGCCGGAGTTAAATTGTCCATTAAGAAGATGAATGGAATAAGGTAATAAAAACGATTGGAACCAACAATGGAAAAAATAGGACTCTTTGAACATATTGCGCTGACCTACGTGAAAGCGCCTGATACATCGGTCAGTAATGACGATTTGTACCGTGGGCTCTCGGCATCGGCCGGCATCCCAATGGCCGAATTCGATAAAAAAGAAGCTATCGGGACCGCAGGCAAGGAGTACAGCACTCTTAAGCGCCGCGTCAGGTGGCATCAGCAGACAATGAAGCAGCTCGGCTTGATCGAGAATCAAGCCCGTGGCGCTTGGCGACTCACCCGAAAAGGCAAGGAGATGCTTACGCCCGCCCCAGCCTCTGTGGTCATGCTTGGATTCAGTACGGATCTTGGTATTGCGATATGGGGAGCCTGCCAGGATGTTTTTAGCCGGAGCGATGAGCCCATCACGCTATGTGTGACCAGCCCGCCTTACATGCTCAGAAATCCCCGTGCTTACGGCAACCTGGATAACGAGGTCGGATACATCGACTTCATCTGTCGTTCTATCGAGCCGATCGTGAAGAACTTGGTCCCGGGCGGTAGCGTGTGTCTGAACATCTCCCAGGATATCTTCGAGAAAGGGCTGCCTTCGCGTTCTATGTACTGCGAACGGTTGTTGCTCGCGATCCATGACAGATTGGGGTTGCACCTGATGGACCGGCTGGTATGGGAATCCAATAAGCCACCGGGCCCGATCGCCTGGGCGTCAAAACAGCGAGTCCAACTCAACGTGTCCTACGAGATCGTGTATTGGATGACAAATGACCCGTCCCGCGTCCGGTCTGACAATCGCCGGGTGCTTCAGGAGCATTCCGAGCAACACCTACGTCTGATCAAAGGAGGAGGGGAGCAGCGCGACGGCTCCTATTCGGATGGCGCTTACACGATCCGCAAGGGGAAGAGCTTCTCAAACCAGACTGCCGGCAAGATCCCCAAGAACATCCTTAAATTCTCCAGCACTTGTGCGGACAAGCGATCTCTAGCCAAAACAGTCGATGAGATGGGGCTTCCGATCCACGGCGCAACGATGCCGCTGGCGCTGCCAAAATTCCTGATCGAGTTCCTGACCGGCGCGGGTGAGGATGAGTTGGTGGTGGATCCGTTCGGCGGGTGGTTCAGAACAGCTAAGGCAGCCCAATCTCTAGGTCGTAGATGGATGAGCAGCGAGATGATGGGTGAATACGTCCTGGGCGGTTCCAAGGGGTTTGAAGGCGCGGATGGATTTCGTCTTGGCAGCGCCTTCGCTGTGTAACAGGTTTTTATGGGGTGGCCGCAGGTATCTTCTTGCAGACATTAAGGACAACACCCCGTTGTTCGTGTTAATAAGGAGATTAATGTGTCGTGTAATGAATCCGAAAGCGGTCGTATCAAGCTGCCGAAGGCCGAGTTTAATACAGTCCGTAAGGCTGTACTGAGCAAGGCGACAGAAGTGAAAATGCTTGAGTTCGAGGCCCTTGAAAAGCTTTATGAGATGGTTTCTGCGGCAATCAAGGGCAAGCGTCGAGAAGGTCTGGACTGGCAATCTATCTATGACAAGCAGGCGGAGAAGCTTAAGGTAGACTCCCGTGTGTACCGGAGTTATGGCTTCTACTCATCCAAGTACGATGGTGTCGACATTCTTGATCTGTTCTATAAGCTTGTCGTATCCAGTAAGGTCGATGGCAAGTACATCACCAAGCTGGTTCGTCCCAAAAAGGGTGACTTCAAGCCCGAAGCCAAAACCATGTCATTTGGTACTGGTTGGTCTGGCGGTATCAGCTTCGATCGTGATAACTCTTTGGTTGTCTGGTGTGTATCTGAGAACAATCATGCCGTCCGTGATGCACGAGACAATGTGGTTGCAAGAGCATTTTTCGGTGCCTTGAACTCAGTAAAATGGGGTCGCGGTTCCGGTGGTGTCATCCATTACCAGAGCGAGTACACCCGCGAGGGGTTGGAGCACGGAGATCCCGGCTCGACAGTTTCCGGTCGTTTCGGACCTCTTGGCAAAATTTGATAGCAATACAGCAGTACAGCACCATCGTCCAATGACGGTGGTGCTTTTTTGTTAAATATCCAATATTAAATGTTCAATGTCTAATTTCACAGTATGAATTATTTTTAATCAATAGGTTATAACGATCAATTCGGACTTTCTGCATAAAATTCATCAAAAATCCCGCTATTATGCATCTGATGCACAAGACATCGGATGCATAACCTGCTCTCATTCGCAGCATGGCAAATTATGTTGGAATCCGATTAAGCAGGCTG
>PCUV01000073.1:0-173 GCA_002786915.1 Comamonadaceae bacterium CG12_big_fil_rev_8_21_14_0_65_59_15
CTTCCACAAACTGGGGCGTCATACACGGCACTTTGCGTAATTGTTCCCGTCGCCGCACTCCCCGCTGGCTGATAAGCCGGCAGTTGACACTGATTGGTGTTTACCAACGTTCCAGTACCCGCAGCACAAGAATAAGTCACCGTTGCATTGACTGCTGCCGGAACACAGGTATT
>PCUV01000073.1:238-1122 GCA_002786915.1 Comamonadaceae bacterium CG12_big_fil_rev_8_21_14_0_65_59_15
CGCACGTCATTGAAGCACCTGAACCTGATGGTGTTCCAGACACGCAGGAATAACTGAGTGTCGCGGCAGAAGGTGCGGGCTGACAGAGATTCCCCGGTAATACACTTCCCGCATCACAGGAATAATTCACCGTGGCGGGGAATGCTGCGGCTTGACATTGCGTACCTATCAGCACTGAACCTACAGGGCAATTGTAGGCAGGAGTCGCAGGAACCGTCGCTGGTTGAACAACAGTAAACCCCAAGTTTTTATGACAAACCTGATTTGTCCCAGTTGATTTTTCACATGTCTGCTGCGAACAAGAGTAGGTTTTATCAAACACTTGGCATGTTCCAGTAACCGGGTCTTGCACTGCGCACATGGAACTCATTGGAATACACCCTTGAGCCACTAAAGGAGCGCAGGTATCGATCACAGGAGAAATCGTTGACACCCGACAACTACTACTCGGTGTTGAATAGGTTCCGGTCATAAAGTCTGTGCAAGTTTGCGTGGTACTTCCGGCCGGATCGGGAGTTGTCGCGGTCGTGCAGCCAGAGTAAGTGCCAGCCATACCAAAGCCATTGGGGTTCCCTGCAGCGCCAGGCGGCGATGTTGAAGGTGTTGTTCCAAAAGCTACCGTGGACGAATTCGCACGAACAGCTTGCTCACGCTGAAGAATCGGGTCGGCGCGTGAAATACTAAAATTAGGTCGTTGGGCCGGTGCTTTTGCAACTAGATTTACCGCATTACATGCCTGTTGAGCGAATGGGTCTGGATTCGGGGCATTGGTTGAACAGTTAATTCTTTTGTTGTCGCCCGGCATGAAGTTATCAGCAACCCCACCACCAAAAAAAGCAGTCTCAGGAGGACTCGCTGTAGCTTGTGGGATTTTTGCGGTAACG
>PCUV01000073.1:1136-4627 GCA_002786915.1 Comamonadaceae bacterium CG12_big_fil_rev_8_21_14_0_65_59_15
CAGCGGCGTAGTCAACAAATCCTGTTGCTGGCCTAGTAATTTACCGGCAGCGGTGGCTTCGGCATTTGTCATTGGTGCAGATGCGACAGAACCGCTCCAAAGTGTCACCAATATCAAACTAAAACCAAGAATAACGCGCATAAAATATCTCTCACAGTAACATTGTGTGAGTCTATCTTATCCAAGTCAAAATGATAACTTTGAAAAACGCGAGTTTATGCGCTTATTTGAAAGAGTTCGCAAATTCCTGTGTAATTGGGTACGCAGTTACCAGAGATTTACCGTGTTTCCCATCGGCCACGACGAATATCCAATTATTGTTTCTGTTGAGGTAATACTGACCTTCTACCCTGCCCTTCATCGCATATTTAACACTGGCACGACGATTATCTGATTTTTTAACTTCTACAACTGATGCAGCTTTAGCGTACGTTCTCAACATTCGCCATGCAGCGCCAAGTGTTATTGCATTCTCTTTAAATTCAGACAAACGCTCGGCCAATCGCTCTACGACATGGGATGTTAAATAAACGTCCCCGAGCGAATGCAGGAAGATCGTTTCTTCGATAGGTTTTTCCGCATAAATCTCATGGGTTACTTCCAGCCCACCTTCCAAACCTTTCAACCAGCGATCGTTCTGATTATCAACTGTGATTGGACATCCCTTGAACCGTGTTGTGAGGAATTTTGCATAGTCAATAAGATGTTTTTTTGCGGAGCTGGCCGTGGCCATCTTTTTGACTGCACCAACTGACACATACAATGTGGTGTTGGGATTGCCGGCAAGGTCGGCACCAACAACTTCAGCGACTTCCAGTAAATAGCAAAGGGCGTACAACTCAGCGAGAATTCTCTTATCCTCGAAATTTTCTGGCACTCGCACTTTGACAATACCGCGCGGGGATTGATTGGTGTTTGTCCAATAGACATTGAAGATATTTTCATCTTCTGTTGGTTTTGTGATTACGCGTAAATAGTTCATGGCCGATTATACCGTTTCGAGTTGAGATTCAAAACAAAAAAACCGCCAGCCCGTGAGGGACTAGCGGTCGAGTTTAAAATTTCAAGCTGCTCTTTTCAGCATGATGTTTTCCAGCATGCCGATCATTGCTTTTGGCAGTTGATGAATGTCATTGATGTTTTCCGCCCATTGCTGGCCGAACACCGTTTTAGCATCACTCATGATGCCGACTGCCAACACTTGCACGCCAGACTTGCGAAGCAAATCAATAACCCATTGCGATTGTTGAATCGAATCTGGATCACCGTCAGTGACAACCAACATCACTTTCCTTGCTTCCTTTCTGTGGAACAAATCAATTCCAGCACCCATCAAAGCTTGAGCAAGCGGAGTACAACCCGCCGTGCCAACATTCTTATAAATAGGAACTGCGCTAGCTGGTCGAGCATCCCAAGACTTCAGCACCGTATTTGACTGCCCATCTGCGTGAATAAATGCAGGGAAAGCAAATACAGCCTGTTTGATACCTGGGCGGTCGAACGCTAACGTAGTGGACAACACCGCATCCATAGCCAACTGAATACGATTCAAGTCACTCATACTGTCTGAACGATCAACCAAAATAGCCATTGCAGTGTCAACTTTCACACCTTCATGGTTCTTCTGAAATATCTGGCCATCTATGCGAGCACGGTGCAGATTTTGAACATTCAGTTTCATTCCGCTCATTGAGCTTCGCTTAACCTTACGGCTTTGAGCTTGCATCAACGATTGGACTCTGACAGCGAGAGCGTTTGTTACCGCAGCAACACGGTTTTTCTCAGCTTCGATGTTGATGCCATCTGGCGCAACCTCTTGATGATTCCAATTCTTAAACGGAATCATATTACTCGGTTCATCATAATCAACCGCATCCAAATCACCCATCGCTTCTTTGATGGCTTCATCTGTGGACATGATTGCTTCTTCATCACCAGCATTGAGGATTGACTGAATAACATCCGACGCTTTTTTACCAGCGCCATCATCAGAACTGTCACCTTGACCTGAATCGTCTTGGCTATCGTCATCTGAATCAGAATCATCATCAGAACTACCGCCCTGACCTGAACCGTCTTGGCTATCGTCATCTGAATCTTCGTCAGAAGGTTGAGGTTGTGGTTGATTGGCATCCTGATCGTCTTGATCCTTCTGCTTTTCTTGCTCCTTTTCCTTTTCAGCTTCTTCCTCCATCATCGTAATGATGGCAGAGGCCAGATCCAAGGCATCTTGCGTACTTTTGCAAGACTCGATTTGGAACATCAAAGCTTCCAACTTTGTGCACATACCAGCGGGGATGCTCTCCCGCAAACGTGCTTCGGCATCATCAGCCAAACCGAAGAATGCCTTCTGTTCTAGTACATCCGCACGAAGCCGATATAGCATGAACGTCTGCATCAGGTTAGCTGACGATGCATCAGGTTGCGATGCGCTCCAAAAACCATTTTCAACCAATTCTTCACACATCTCTGCAAGAAAAATTTTAGTGCCTGGATATACCTGAACAATCGCATTTTCAATACGAATGTCTTCGAGAATATTCAATATCATCTTCTTCAGAGCTTGTCGAGGAATCAACTTAAAATCGGTGTGACGACAATGCGAACCTTCATGAGCAACATACCCAAGAGCCAATCTGCGACTCTTTTTGTCCTGCCCGTTAATACCCGGCAGATAAATTGTATTCCCATCGGTTCTTGCCGCACCCGCGTTAAGACGCACTTTTACTCCAAGTGTATCTGCGAGACTGTTTGCCAATACTGGCAGTGCATTTAAAAAGGCATTCATATCCGCCCCTTAGAAGAACAAGTCTTCAATGTTTACTTCTTCATTGGCACCCGCTACTGCTACTTCGGGTTCTGCAACAACAGAAGCAAGCTGCACAACCACTGGAGCGACCGACTTTGATTCATCGGCTGGCTTAACACCAGCAATCAAATCTTCATCAACCGTTACACTGGCAACATTTGAAGCGACAGCAGCAACAACTGGAACAGTATCAAAGTCATTGAATAAATTCTCTGGCTCCGGCACTGTAGTAACTGGTTGCGCAACACCACACAAAATATCAACGTCTTGATCTACGTTAACGCTCTGCATGACTTGTGAAGCAGCAGCCGCAAACTTATCTGCATCTGACATCAAAATAACCAAACCAAACAACCGCGATTCTGATGGATTACTAGGCGTGTCTTCGATCCAGCCTGTCATCTGTGTTTGTGACAACACTGAGTCAATAGCCGTAACAGCACCAATGATGTTCGGATTCAGATATGCGTTATTGAAAAGCTTGTCACGACAGTTGCGAATCGCACTTTTTGATTTTTGCCCTACCTTGCGACGTTTGCGCTGACCCGTTTTCTTACCTTTCGAGTCAAAAACTTCAGGATTGAATGTTTTATCCCATGCGCCGTAAGCGGCCTGAGCCACTTCCTTGTACAGTTGAGAAATGCACTGCTGATACATACTTTCCACAGAACCATTCTTACCG
>PCUV01000024.1 GCA_002786915.1 Comamonadaceae bacterium CG12_big_fil_rev_8_21_14_0_65_59_15
CACAACGCCCAATCAGACACAAAAACGTGCCCTTGATTTGATCAATCAGATTAAACCGTAGACAGAACGCGGAACCTGGCTTGACGCGGGTTTCATTGGGGAAATGCGCTTTTTTGGGGGAGGAACTTCAGATTAGTCATGATCGACAGGAATCGATGGTCACGATGGGCCGCAATGCCCAGAATCAGGTTGGTTAAGAATTTAGGTTGACATATGGTGCCATTAATGGCACCATATGCATCTATGGCACAAATCGAAAAAATCTTGGAGATGATGCGCGGGGAACCGGGAAATGTAAGTTTCAAGGACTTTAAAAAGGTCTGTGAGTCCTACTTCGGTAAGCCCAGGCAAGACGGTAGTAGCCACGCCATTTTCAAGACTCCTTGGCCAGGCGATCCACGCGTCAACATCCAGAACGCCAAAGGCAAAGCAAAGCCCTATCAAGTCAAGCAAGTTCTTCAAGCTATTGAAAAATTGGGAATCAAGCAATGAGCATTCAACACTACACCTACCGCGTTACTTGGTCGCCAGAAGATGGTGAACATGTAGGCTTGTGCGCCGAGTTTCCTTCACTGAGTTGGTTGGCGAAAACACCCGAAGCAGCGCTCAAAGGCATCCAAAAGGTGGTGGGCGATGTCGTTGCCGACATGCTGGCAAATGACGAATCAATTCCAGCGGCTATGGCCGAAAAAAACTACAGTGGAGAGTTCCGCGTTCGCATTCCGCCGCTTGTTCATCGAAATCTTGCACTGATGGCTGCCGAGCAAGGCGTAAGCCTTAACCGTCTTGCTAGTGCAAAGTTGGCGGCCTAAACAATCGTTACAAGTTGTTGACGTTAGCGCCTTGCTGGCTTGGCGGCTACCCTGGCGGTCAATTACCGCTGTGCGAGCCTGACCAGACGTTCAAGCGAGCGTTGTAGAACACCCGCACCTGGTCGTTTGCCGGTACTCAATTTGACGAAATGTTCGCCACTTTGCTGCCTGTCAGTTCCTGGCGATCAACGGCTGCTATAGAGCAGGCAGATCGCAAATCTCTAGAACCGCAATCGCTGCATTGCAGGTCTACGTTTTTCTCTATTGCTGCCGTTCAATTTTGAAGGTCGGCATCCGAGAAGGTCGACAGACTCAAGAAGCCCTTACCAGCTCCCTCGAAAAGATGAAGTTGCTGATGCATTTTTTGTGCCTTTTGTACGGACGATTGGCGTACAATCAACCCAGGGCTTGCCTCCTGAATACGCCCTCAACTAACGTTTGTACATTTTTTGATTGGGGCGAAGAACATGCAAGTCAGTATCAAGTCTGCCGACAAGGCCAGAGGCGCTCGGCTTGAGGCGCGCATTAGCAACGAACAAAAAGCGTTGTTTCAGCAAGCCGCAATGCTCTCCACGCGAACCTTGAGTGAGTTTGTGGTGGCCAGTGCCCAAGAGGCTGCAACCCGAATCATTGAAGCGCATGAAACCATTCGGCTTGAGCGCGAAGACCAGATTCGCTTCGTCCAGACCCTGCTCAACCCGCCAGAACCCAATGCGCGTCTGCGTCAAGCTGCCCGGCAATACCGCACCATGCTGGGCGTTTAAGCCATGCGCATGACCGCATGGCGCGTGCTGGCGCTGCAAAAAGCGCACGAACGCCAGAACTTCAGCTGCGGTCGCCCCGCGCTGGACCGTTATCTCAAAACCCAAGCCCGCCAGGACAGCGACAAAATGGTTGCGGCTGTATTTGCACTGGTTCAGCCGCCTGCTGCCCAAGTGTTGGGTTACTACACCCTGTCAGCGTCAACCATCCATGCCGCTGAGGTGCCACCCGAGTTGGCTCGCAAACTGCCGCGCTATCCACAATTACCCGTCACCCTACTGGGACGCTTGGCAGTCGATCAAGGGCTCAAAGGTGAAGGAATGGGGCAGTTTTTGCTGATGGATGCGCTGCATCGCAGTCTGCAAGCTGCCGCTGGTATTGCCGCCATGGCGGTTGTGGTTGATGCAAAAGATGAGTCAGCTGCAAATTTTTATCAGCACTTCGGCTTCATACCTTTGAACCGGTCAGTCAGTCGGTTGTTTTTGCCCATGCTGACCATCGCGACACTTTTTGATTAGTCCGTCCACCGGATTGATCGCAATCATATTCACAGCGCCGCACGCGCCCACACACAGCCACAAACAGGCTTCACGGCAACAAGTCCAGCGCACGCATGTAGGCGGGCTGCACCATCAACTCGTCCCATGGCGGGACGGCGCTGCTGGGCAGCAAGGCACTGCGACGCGCTTCGCTGGCATCCAGGGATTGCCACTGGCCTTTGAGCTGCGCCTCGGTCAGGCCGTTGATCAGCGCGTCCAACTCAGCCCCGTCACCCAATGACTGGTTGCACAGCAGCACCAGGTCGCACCCAGCGTTGAGTGCGGCCACCGCAGCCTGGGTGCTGCTGACGGCTTGGCCGTCAATCACGCGTGCACCCGCCATGGACAAGTCGTCGCTGAACACCGCGCCGCTAAAGTGCAGTTGTCCGCGCAGAATGTCGCCCAGCCAGCGCGCTGAAAAACCAGCCGGGCGCGCGTCCACCTTAGGATAAATCACGTGCGCAGGCATCACGCTGGCCAGCATGCCACCCAGCCATTCATAGGGCTTGGCATCGTCGGCAAGAATGGCCTTCAGGCTGCGCTTGTCAACCGAAACATCGGTGTGGCTGTCGGCTTTGACAAACCCGTGCCCCGGAAAGTGTTTGCCGCAGTTGGCCATGCCGCTTAAACACAGGCCGTGCATCAGGCTCTTGGCCAGCAGGCTCACCACGCGCGGGTCACGCGCAAAGGCACGGTCGCCGATGACGCTGCTTCGGGAAGCGCCGGACCGCCCCAAGCTTGCCGAGCCCCCTCGGGGGGCAGCCAGCGCTTGCGCTGGCGTGGGGGCATCTTCCGACCAATCAAGGTCCAGCACCGGGGTAAAGCTCAAATCAACCCCGCAGGCGCGCAGCTCCGCCCCCAGCACGTAGCCGCAGGCGCTGGCCGCCGCCGTGGCGCGCATGGCACCGCTGCCAGCGCCGCTCTTGCCATCGTGCATCCACATTTCACCCAGCGCACGCATCGGCGGCAAGTGGGTAAAGCCATCGGTCTTGAAGCGTTGCACCCGCCCGCCCTCATGGTCCACGCAGATCAGCAAATCGGCGCGCAGCTTTTTGATGCTGCGGCACAGCGCCGTGAGTTGGGCGCGATCAGAAAAATTGCGCGCAAACAGAATCAGGCCGCCCACCAGCGGGTGTTTCAGACGCGCCTTGTCGGACTTGGTGAGCACCTGGCCTGCGATGTCAATGATCAAGGGGGCATGAAAAGTCATTTTTTACTCTTTCATCAATAGCTATACGCCCTTTTATCGTAAGGGCTAGAGGCCATTTTTATGGATAACCTCGACGACACAAAAGCTGGCTGCGTAATCGCTCTCGTCGGTCAGGCTGAGGTGCGCCAGTAGCGATCTGGACTCAAACCAGGTTTTAAGTTCGCCATGCAGCACCACGGTGGGCTGACCGGTGGGCAGGCGGCCCACCTCACAGGCGAGCCAGCTCATGGGCAGGCGCATGCCCAGACCGATGGCTTTGCTGAACGCTTCTTTGGCAGAAAAGCGCGTGGCCAGATAGCGCACACCGCGCTCTGGCCAGGCTTTGCTGCGCGCGCGCCAGGTGGCCAACTCAGCCTCATTCAGGATTTTTTGGGCAAAGCGCTCGCCGTGGCGCGCCAGGCTGGCCTGGATGCGACGCACGTCGCAGATGTCGGTGCCAACGCCGTAGATCATGGTGATCGCCGCCAGGCTGCTGCTTAACCGACATACGGCAGATGACCGCCCAGCTCGATGCAGCGCAAATAGGCCTTCACCGTGGCTTCATAGCCCAGCTCCAGCGCGTCGGCAATGAGCGCGTGGCCGATGGACACCTCACTGACTGCGGGCACCTGCGCGATGAAAGCGGTCAGGTTGTCCAGGTTCAGATCGTGCCCGGCATTGACTTCCAGCCCCACGTCCAGCGCAGCCTGGGCGGCGGCGGCAAAGCGCGCTAGCTGGTGCGCCTGTGTAGGCGTGCCCCAGGCAGCGGCGTAGGGTTCAGTGTACAGCTCGACCCGGTCTGCGCCCACCGCTTTGGCCGCCGCCATGGGGGCAGTTTCGGCGTCCATGAACAGACTCACGCGCAAGCCCCAGGCGTGGGCCTGGTCGATCAACGGCTTTAGGCGCTCGGCATCGGCAGGAAAGCTCCAGCCGTGGTCGCTGGTGAATTGGCCCTGATCGTCGGGCACAAAGGTCATCTGGTGCACCGGCAATTGGGCGACCACCAGCTGGCCCACCACGTCCAGCAGGTTGTGCAGCGGGTTGCCCTCGATGTTGAATTCACGCTCTGGCCAGGCCTGCAACAGTGTGGCCAACTCGGTCACGTCGCTGCTGCGGATGTGGCGCTCGTCGGGCCGCGGGTGGACCGTGATGCCGTGCGCGCCCGCTTGCAGGCACAGCGTGGCCGCGCGCGTCAGGCTGGGAATGCCCAGATGGCGCGTGTTACGGATCGTGGCCACCTTGTTGAGGTTGACCGACAAGGCGGTGGGTTGCATCAGTTTCACGATCAGACTCCGGTAAGACAGGTTCTGCGTTCAGGGCACCGTTGCGGTTTCAAAGACACTGCAAATCGATCATGATTTGCCGGGTGCGCAGCGCGCTCACGCCGCAATGGTAATGGAGCAGCGTGCGTAATTGGGGTTTGAGTTCGACGGCAACACTGGCGCAGGCGCGCAGTACGTCGGTGAACGCTTCCTGCACGCCCAAAACTTGCTGCAAGGCCATCCACTGCGCGCCGTTCAGACTGGCGCGATCGGTCTCACCCGCCTGGCGCAAGCCGCCTTCGGGCACCAGGCTGTAGCGCTCGTCGGGTTGCAGCGCCAGCAACGTCAGGGTTTGCGCGTCCAGTGTGGGCAGCAGGCCAATCTCTCGCAACAGCAGCAATTCAAAAGCACGCAAAGCCGACTCCAGCACCTCGCCATGTTCGCTGGCAATCACCTCCACCACATTGGCATAAACGTCAAACAGGCGCGGGTGTGGGTCTTCGCGCGCCAGCAGGTTCAGCAGCAGTTCGTTGAGGTAGTAGCCCGACATGAGCGCGTCGCCACAGGGCATGACGTGGCCGCCCTGCCATTCGGCGGCTTTAAGCGTCTTGATGTCGCCGTCACCACCAAAGGCCAGATGCAGCGGCTGCAGCGGCAGCAGAATGGGCCGAAAGCTGGAGCTGGGCCGCTTGACCCCCTTGGCCACCAGCGCCATGCGGCCGTGGTGGCGGGTAAAGACTTCCAGAATCAGGCTCGACTCGCTCCAGTCATAGCGGTGCAGCACATAGGCGGGTTCGGCGTTAACGCGGTGCGTGGCCATGGCAGGGGCACGCGGCGGCGCTACTTGTAAAACGCCTGCACCGTGCCCTTGAGTTTGATCAGCAGCGGCTGGCCTTTGCGGTCACGCGTCTTGCCTGCGGGTACCTTGACCCAGCCTTCGCTGATGCAGTATTCCTCCACGTTGGTGAGTTCCTTTCCGCCCAGCAGGATGCCGATGTCGCGCGTAAAAACCTCAGCCACGTGGTAGCGGCTGCGCGGGTCGGTGCTCAGGCGGTCAGGCAGCGCCGTCGGTTCGATAGCGGGAACAGCCGCAGTCTCTGAAGTGTCAGCTGCGGTGTCAGTGGCAGGAATTTTGTTCATGGTTCAAAACAACGGTTCAAAAATGGGATACGAAGCCAGTCACGCTCAGTCAAACGCAAGCCAGCCAGCCTATTCATAGCCAAACGATCGCACACGCGCTTCGTCATCGGCCCAGCCAGAGCGCACCTTCACCCACAGCTCAATGAACACCTTGGCGTCAAATAATTTTTCAAGCTCGACACGGGTTTCGGTGCCGATGCGCTTGATGCGGTCGCCCTTGTCGCCGATCACCATCGCCTTGTGGCCATCGCGCTCAACGACGATGGTGGCAGCGATGCGCAGCAGGCGCTTTTGGCCTTTCTTTTGCGGCGGCTCTTCGTCAAACTTGTCGATCACCACGGTGGAGGTGTAAGGCAATTCGTCGCCGGTGAGTCGAAACAGCTTCTCGCGCACCATCTCGCTGGCCATGAAGCGTTCGCTGCGGTCGGTCAGCTCGTCAGCGGCGTACCACCAGGCTTGTTCGGGCAGGTATGTGGCGCAAATGGCCAGCAGGCGATCGATGTCTTTGGGGCTCTTGGCCGACATCGGCACGAACTCGGCAAACGCATGCTTGCCCTGCATCTGCTGCAACCATGGCGCGATGTCGCCGCGACGATGCACGTTGTCGAGCTTGTTGGCGACAAGCAGCGTGGGAATATCCTTGCCCAGCAGCGCCAGCACGCGCGCATCCGCCGTGGTAAAGCTGCCCGCCTCTACGACAAACAGAATCAAGTCCACATCTGCTACCGCACCCTGCACGGTCTTGTTGAGCGACTTGTTGAGCGCGTTGCCGTGAATGGTCTGGAAACCTGGCGTATCGACAAACACAAACTGCGCTGTCTCTTGCGTGCGCACGCCGGTAATGCGGTGGCGTGTGGTCTGCGCCTTGCGCGAGGTGATGCTGATCTTTTGCCCCACCAGCGCGTTGAGCAAGGTGGACTTGCCCACGTTGGGCTTGCCCACAATGGCGATCAGGCCGCAGCGTTGCCCTGGCACAGGCGCCTGCGCGGTACCTGCCGGGCGCAAGGTGTGATGCAGGTCGGCCAGTAACGTCTCAACGTCTTTTTGGTCTTCAACGCCTGATTTCTGGGCGTCGACAGCTATTTTTTTTGGGGTATTCATGCGTTCTGCCGTAACTTAAGAATCTGCAACATGGCGGTGGCGGCAGACTGCTCGGCGGCGCGGCGCGAGCCGCCAATGCCGCGCTCGGACAGCGCGTATTCAGTCACTTCGCACTCCACGTCGAACGTTTGCCGATGCGCCGCACCCTGGGTACCGACCACGGTGTACAGGGGCAACTTGAGCCGACGCGCTTGTAGCCATTCTTGCAGCTCGGTCTTGGGGTCCTTGCCGATGGCCTGCATGGCCGGGTTGATTTGAACGCTTTGGTAGAGCCGGTTCACCAAGGCCTGCGCGGCCGCAAAGCCGCCGTCCAGATAGACCGCGCCGATCACGGCCTCGAGCGCATCGGCCAGAATGGATGGGCGTTTTTGCCCACCCGAGCGCATTTCACCCTCACCCAGCCGGATCACGTCCGGCAGACCCAAGGTAACGGCCAGCGGATGCAGCGCTTCCTGGCGCACCAGGCTGGCGCGTACGCGCGACAGGTCGCCTTCAGGCAAATTGCTTAACCGCTGGTAGAGCAGATGCGCCACGCACACCCCCAGCACAGAGTCGCCCAAAAACTCCAGACGCTCGTTGTGGTCGGCCGAAAAACTGCGGTGCGTCAGCGCCAGCGTGAGCAGCCCGACATCAGCAAACAGGTAATGCAGGCGTTGCTGCAAGGCGGCCAAAGAGGCGTTCAACCACGCGCCCCTGCCGTGTGCTCAGCGCGAACTGCCGGCATATTTAAGCGTGAGGTAGGCCGGACCGACCAAGTGAATCTCGCGCTGGTATTCAAAATTGACAATCACTTTGTCGTTTTCTTTGGTGACTTCTATGTCTTTGCCAGCAATGGACTTGATGTCGTCAACGGATGCTGCCTTGTCAAAAATCATACGCACCTCGGCCACCGTGCTACCCTCAGACGCCTTGCGCGCTGCCTTCGCGACCGCCTGGAATTCCATGGCGGTAGGTAAAACTTGCGCTGCTACCAGCCCCACCACAGCCAGCACAATGCCCACAAACAAAAAACCGAACATTGAAAACCCCCGTTGCCTGGATTGGGTCGCGTGTGCCATGAACTTCTCCTGATCAGTTGAAAGAGCCAATGCGCTTGAGGTTACCAAAATTCATCCAGACAAAAAAGGCCTTGCCCACAATGTTACGGTCTGGCACAAAACCCCAGTAGCGCGAGTCCAACGAATTGTCGCGGTTGTCACCCATCATGAAGTAGTGTCCCGGGGGTACTTTGCAGACGACACCTTCCACACTGTAACGACACTGGTCCTTGAAAGCAAAGTCGTCAGCACCCGGAATGAACGCGGGGCGTGCGTCATCGTTGAGTATGTTGTGCTTGACCGTACCCATGTCTTCTTCATAGTGCTTGAAGTAACGCATCGAGTCTTCATCTAGAAACTCGGTCAGCTCACGCGTGGCCAGTGGCTTGCCGTTGAGGGTCAGGCGCTTGTTCAGGTAGGCCACTTCGTCGCCCGGAACACCCACCACGCGCTTGATGTAGTCCAGACTGGGGCGGGGCGGGTAGCGAAACACCATCACGTCGCCACGCTGCGGCGGCGTGCCCTCGGTGATTTTGCTGTTGAGCACCGGCAGGCGCAGCCCGTAGTGAAACTTGTTGACCAGAATCAGGTCACCGATCATCAGCGTCGGAATCATCGAACCCGATGGAATCTTGAACGGTTCAAACAGAAAGGATCGCAACACAAACACCACGATGATCACAGGGAACAGACCCGCAGTCCAGTCCAGCCACCACGGTTGCGCCAGCAGCTTATTCTTGGCCTCGGACAGGTTCACGTCCACCTGTGCAATACCGAGCTTACCCAGCTCCTGGTTGCGTTGCAGGGTTTGCGCCTCGAGTGCGGCCGCGGCTTGCTGACGCTGCGGCAAAAAATAAAAACGTTCAGCCAGCCAGTACAGCCCCGTCACCACAGAAGCCAGAAAAAGCAACAGGGCAAAGTTGCCTTCAACCAGGCCAAAGTACCAGGCTCCGATGTAGGCCACAAAAGCGCCCAGTACGAAAGACGTTAACACCTGCATCACGCGTCCACCTTCAAAATGGCAAGAAAAGCCTCTTGCGGAACCTCTACCGAACCGATCTGTTTCATGCGCTTTTTGCCCTCTTTCTGCTTTTCGAGCAGCTTGCGCTTGCGCGTGATGTCGCCACCATAGCACTTGGCGATGACGTTTTTACGCAGCGCCTTGATCGTCTCGCGTGCAATGATGTTCGCGCCAATGGCAGCCTGGATCGCCACGTCGTACATCTGGCGCGAAATCACCTCGCGCATTTTGGCCACCACCTGGCGGCCACGAAACTGCGACTGTGCCCGGTGCACGATGATTGACAGCGCGTCCACCTTGTCGCCGTTGAGCAAAATATCGACCTTGACAACATCAGCTGGGCGATATTCCTTGAACTCGTATTCCATCGACGCATAGCCGCGTGAGACGCTTTTGAGCTTATCAAAAAAATCCATCACAATTTCACCCAGCGGCATGTCGTAGGTCAGCACCACCTGGCGCCCTTTGTAGGCCATGTTGATTTGCACACCGCGCTTCTGGTTGCACAGCGTCATGACCGGACCAACGTACTCTTGCGGCATGTACAGATGCACGGTCACAATAGGTTCACGAATCTCGTCAAGCTTGCCCTGGTCGGGCATTTTGGACGGGTTTTCGACCATTTTGACGACGCCGTCGGCTTGCACCACTTGGTAGACCACGCTGGGCGCGGTGGTGATCAGGTCCTGGTCAAACTCACGCTCCAGCCGCTCCTGCACAATTTCCATGTGCAACAAGCCCAGAAAACCACAGCGAAAGCCAAAGCCCAGTGCTTGCGAGACTTCGGGTTCATAACGCAGCGACGAGTCGTTGAGTTTGAGTTTTTCCAGGCTGTCGCGCAACCCTTCGTATTGGTTAGCCTCGGTTGGGTACAGGCCGGCAAACACCTGCGGCTGGATTTCCTTGAAACCAGGCAATGCCTGTTTGGCTGTAGCCGCTGCACCACCGGTGCCCAGCACTATTTTGGTAATGGTATCGCCCACTTTGGCCGCTTGTAACTCACGGATGCCAGCAATGACATACCCCACCTCACCAGCCTCCAGCGCGGGCCGTGGCTCGTTGCTGGGCGTGAAGACCCCCAAACTGTCGGCGTTGTAACTGGCCTCGGTGGCCATCATCTTGATGCGTTCGCCCTTGGCCAGGCGGCCGTCAACCACCCGTACCAGCATCACCACACCCACATACGCGTCAAACCAGCTGTCGATGATCATGGCGCGCAAGGGGCCGGTCGGGTTGCCTTTGGGTGCCGGAATGCGCGCCACCACGGCTTCTAGTATGTCGTCAATGCCCATGCCTGATTTGGCTGAGCAAGCAATCGCCTCAGAAGCATCCAGGCCAATCACGTCTTCAATTTCAGAGCGCGCGTTGTCCGGGTCGGCGTTGGGCAAATCCATCTTGTTGAGCACCGGCACCACCTCAACGCCCAAATCGAGCGCGGTGTAGCAGTTGGCGACGGTTTGCGCTTCGACCCCCTGACTGGCATCGACCACCAGTAACGCGCCCTCGCAGGCCGACAGCGAGCGACTCACTTCGTAGGAAAAATCAACATGTCCGGGGGTGTCGATCAGGTTCAGGTTATAGACCTTGCCGTCCTTGGCCTTGTAGTGCAGCGCGGCGGTCTGCGCCTTGATGGTGATGCCACGCTCTTTTTCGATGTCCATCGAATCAAGCACCTGCGCCTGCATCTCGCGCTCTTGCAGACCACCGCAGCGCTGGATCAGCCGGTCGGCCAGCGTGGACTTGCCATGGTCGATGTGCGCGATGATCGAAAAGTTGCGGATGTGGTTCATGAAAACGACAGAAAAAGGGCGCGATCCCGACGGGCGCGCCCTAAGCGGTGCCGCTTGGCACCGATGATTGGATAGCGGCGATTGTAATTGGGCCGCAGCGGATGCCAGTGCAGTGTTTAGGGGTCAAGCAGCAATAACTTGAACAGTGCGACCCCTTAGCGGCGCACCACCACCAGTTGCGCAAGATTGCCACGGCGCACCAAAAGCAGCACGGGTTTGGCCTTGTCCAGACCATTCAACGCGGATTCAAAGGATTTCAGATCGGTCACCAGCGTGTTGCCCACCTGCAAAATCACATCCCCTTCGCGCACACCGGCACGCGCTGCAGCGTCGGCCACCGCCTCGACCACCACACCACCCTTGATCTTGAGCTCGGATTTTTGTTCTGGCGTGGCCTCGGTGACCATCAGGCCCAGGCTTTGTCCGGCGTTGGAACCCTTGGGCTTGGCCGGTTTGGCATCGGCCTTGGCCACCTGCTTATCAGCCTCAACTTCAGCAATGGTGATGCTCAAGTCCTTGGTACCGCCACGGCGAAAAACGGTGAGCGTGGCGCGGCTGCCGGGCTTGGTGCCCCCCACCAGGCGCGGCAGGTCGGACGCCTTTTCGACGGCCTTGCCGTTGAATTTGAGGATGATGTCACCGGCCTCCACACCTGCCTTGTCCGCCGGTGCACCAGGTTCGACGGCTCGCACCAGTGCCCCCTGTGCGCGCCCCAGACCGATCGACTCGGCGACCTCTTTGGACACCTGGTCGATCTGTACCCCGATGCGCCCACGCGTGACACGCCCACTGGTACGCAACTGTTCGCTCACGCGCACCGCTTCGTCCATCGGGATCGAAAACGAGATACCCATGGAGCCGCCCGAGCGCGAGTAAATCTGGCTGTTGATACCGACCACCTCGCCGCGCATGTTGATCAACGGACCACCTGAGTTGCCCGGGTTGATGGCCACATCGGTCTGGATGAACGGCAGATAGTCGCCTGTGTCACGCTGCTTGGCGCTGACAATGCCCGCTGTGACGGTGTTCTCAAAGCCAAAGGGTGAGCCGATAGCCACCACCCATTCACCCACGCGCAAGCGGCTCACATCACCCACCTTGACCGCCGGCAGACCGCTGGCCTCGATCTTGACCACCGCCACGTCGCTGCGCTTGTCGGCACCGATGATCTTGGCCTTGAACTCGCGCTTGTCGGTCAGGGTCACGATCACTTCGTCGGCACCGTCCACCACATGCGCGTTAGTCATGATCACGCCATCAGCACTCAGGATGAAGCCGGATCCGACACCGCGCGGCTGTTCTTCGTCGGGAACCTGCGGATGGCTACGCGGTGTCTGGCGCGGCACATTAGGTATCGGCAGGCCAAAACGGCGGAAAAACTCCAGCATATCCGGGTCGATCTGCCCGATCGGCCCCTGGCGTGCCGCCACTTTTTCAAGCGTGCGGATATTCACCACCGACGGGCTGACCTGTTCCACCAAATCGGCGAAATCTGGTAACTGACGTGCCTGCGCCACGGCTTGCGTGGGCACCATCAGGGCAACCGTTGTCGTGGTCAGGATCAGACCACTGAAAACACATGCCGATAACCTTTCCCAACTTGCTCGCATCATCATCCACCTTTCGTATCAACATCGCCCCAAAATGGGGGCTTACTTTTTTCTCTCAAGAGCCTGCAACAAAGCCGTGAGCGTGCTGCCAGGCGCTTCACCTACTGCGGTCAACCACCAGTCTTGCAAACGGCGCACGCGCAGATATGTGGCTCCCATCGACAGGTTGTCATGCGCATCCACACGCACATGGCGACTGGCATCAAACGGCTCCACAAAAACCGACACTGAGGCCAGCCCATCCGAAAAAATGCACTGCAACGAGCTATCCACGCCAGCGTCAGCCGCGTCAACACCGCGATAACACCGCACCGGCATGAAACCGGGCACGCCCGCGCCCAACGCCCAGCCTTCCTGTGCCACCGTGGTCTTGCGCGCGCTGGGGCTGTGCACCTGATAACCCTGGGTGTTTTCCATCAACACCTTCAACTGATGGAACGCCAGCGGCGTGTTGAACTGCAGCTCGGAAAATGCTGCCTGTTCGAGTACCTGGGCATTTGCACCGAGCGTCTGAAGCTTGACCACCAAACCACTTTGTCGTTCGGTCCAGACCCGATATCCAAAACGCAAAGCATCAATGGGCTCCAGCTGCACCACCTCTGATTCAATCCCGGCGACCCGCTCGTGTCCGATTCGCTTCAGACGATAGAAACGCCCGATGTTGGCATCGGGGCGCTGCAGCAGATTCGGGAACAGTCCCAACGATTCCCGCGTTTCCCGCACCACGGTGCGGCTGTCGGGCCAGAAAGTCACCACGCTGTCGTCCCGCCGAAAGGTGGAGCGGCGCACGCCTGTGAGCGCATCAACACGTTCAATCTGCTGCGACCCGTTGCAAACGTGCCAGATGCGTGACGTGGACATGGTGTTGCCAGCGCTGACCACAAAAGTACCTACATAAGCGCGCTGGCGCGGGGCATCGTGCAGACGCATTAACCAATTTGCCACGTCTGGCTCAGCGGCCAACGCCACCGACGGTTGCACCGCCAGCGCGCAGGTGCCGATGAGCCACCATGAGACCCAAGAAAGAATACGCTTCAACGTGCGCCCTCATCAAAAGTGGCGTTACGCAAAAAACCCGCTGGCATTTGCAGCGCTGTAACACCACCGTGTTGACGATGCGCCGCCAGCAAAGCATCCAACCGAGGGTCGCGCAACATCACGGCAGCGTCTTGCTGCGATGCAACAAGGGTGGACGAGGCCACGGGTTGGGCCGGTGTGGACCTTTGCGCCAATATCGCTCCCCCCAATTGCGCACCTCCGCCCAGACTGTTCCAGCCCTGCCACAGTCCAAAAGCCACCGCTACGACGGAGGTCAGCCCTGCAACGCGTAGCCACCACCCATCGTTGGCCACCCGCACCGGCGTGACGGCTTGAACTGCGGGCAAAGCTACAGGCGCATCAGCCAGCGCTGCCGCAGCATCTGCAT
This sequence comes from Comamonadaceae bacterium CG12_big_fil_rev_8_21_14_0_65_59_15, assembly GCA_002786915.1. Lineage (GTDB taxonomy): Bacteria > Pseudomonadota > Gammaproteobacteria > Burkholderiales > Burkholderiaceae_C > Rhodoferax. The sequence continues at coordinate 13,690 of PCUV01000024.1, forward strand.
CCGCCAGTCGGGCGCGCAAGCAATCCATAAAGGCCGGGTCGTGCCAACGCAGATCGGCCGATCTGGAACGCAGCGCAGCGCCGACCAGATGGTAGGTATCCCAGTCCTGGCGCGCCTGGGGTGAATCGCACAGCACCTCAACGGCTTGCGCAAATTCCTCGCCACGCAGCTCCCCATCCATCAGGGCGGATACCCATTCATCTGAAGCTGGCAATTTGTCGGACATAGTGATTCAATAAAAAGTGGACTCAATCAACAATAGCAACCCCATGCATCCTCAGGATAAATTTGTTCTCGCGCCAAGTTGTTGATTTACCCTGCATGCGCCTTACCAGCGCTTGCCACCCTGGCGCTCCAGCAAGGGCCGCACCTTGGCAGAAACCGCCTCTCGGGCCCGGAATATCCGCGACCGCACGGTGCCGATAGGACACCCCATGATGGCGGCAATATCTTCATAACTGAGACCTTCCATTTCACGCAATGTGATGGCTTGACGCAAATCATCCGGCAACTCGGCCAAAACCGCATTGATGACCTCGGAGATTTCTTTGGCTGCCAACAGCGATTCGGGCGACTCTTCGGTACTTGGTTCGTTTCTGGAGATAAAAGTTTCATCGTCTTCGTCGCGAGACGCCAATGCGTTGTCCGAGATCGTCGGATCATGCTTGAGCTCCAGCAAAAACTTTTTGGCCGTGTTCACCGCGATCCGGTACAGCCAGGTGTAAAACTGCGCGTCGCCGCGAAACTGATGCAAGGCGCGGTAGGCCCGAATAAAGGTTTCCTGGGCAATATCGGGCACCAGGTCCACGTCGCGCACCATGCGCGAAATCAGGCGCTCCACCCGTCGCTGGTATTTGATGACCAGCAATTCAAACGCGCGCTGGTCACCAGCCACGGTGCGCTGCACCAGCAAGGTGTCGCTGTCTGGCGGCGTCGCAGCGGGTTCATCCAGGCTGCTCATGCCACGCTCCGATCACCCATGTCGACGGCAGGTTTGGGGGTGGGTGCGAATACGGCGCGCCGCACAGCCTGCCACTGCATCGGAGCACTCATGCTCTCCAGCCAAACCCACAGCGGTCGGTTTGAAGAGGGGGCAACACGCAGCAGCAGCGTGTGCTGCAAATCCAGTTCAACGCGCACAGAAACAGCTTGTATTTGCCCCCGCTGCGTCCATGCCCAGCCGTCACCACCATAGGCCAGTTCCCCCTGCGGACTGCGCCACCACGCCCAGCCAGCCCAGGAGACTGTCACACACCAGACAACCCAGCTTGCCCCATGACGCCATGTGAGATCGTCTTGCACCGCCACCCAGCCAACCAGTGCGAAGACACTCAGGAAACTGATCAAGAGGATCAACGTCAGGTGAAAACGCGAACGCCCCACCGGATAACGAACCGCTGGGGCGTGGTGCATGGCTGACGGCGAAACCACCCGCTGACGCGGTGGTCAGGTCGCCCGTTTGAACACAAGTGAACCGTTGGTGCCACCAAAGCCAAAATTGTTCTTGATGGCAACGTCAATCTTCATGTCGCGTGCGGTGTTGGCGCAGTAGTCCAGATCGCACTCAGGGTCCTGGTTGAAGATGTTGATGGTCGGCGGACACTTTTGGTGATGTAGCGCGAGCACGGTAACCACCGATTCAAGCCCGCCTGCGCCGCCGAGCAAATGCCCCGTCATCGACTTGGTTGAGTTCACCACCACTTTTTTGGCATGATCGCCCAGGGCCGCCTTGATGGCGTTGGATTCGTTGATGTCGCCCAGAGGGGTGGAGGTACCGTGCGCATTGACGTAATCGACCTGGTCGGCGTTGACGCCGGCGTTGTGCAGCGCGCTCACGATCGCCCGGCGCGGACCGTCCATGTTGGGGGCGGTCATGTGACCTGCGTCGGCGCTCATGCCAAACCCCGCCAACTCAGCGTAGATTTTTGCGCCGCGCGCCTTGGCGTGTTCATATTCTTCCAGCACCATCACGCCCGCACCCTCACCCAGCACGAAACCGTCACGGTCCTTGTCCCACGGCCGGGATGCCGTGGCAGGGTCGTCGTTGCGCGTGCTCAAAGCGCGCATGGCGGCAAAGCCGCCTACCCCAAGCGCCGAAATGGCAGCTTCTGAACCACCAGCGACCACCACATCCGCGTCGCCGTATTCGATCATGCGACCCGCCTGGCCAATGCAATGCAAACCGGTCGTGCAAGCCGTCACGATGGCCAAGTTAGGGCCCTTGAAACCGAAGCGGATCGACACATGGCCAGCAATCATGTTGACGATGGTGGACGGAACAAAAAAGGGCGAAATGCGCCTGGCGCCACGCGAGACAAATTCGGCATGGACAGTTTCGATCATCGGCAGGCCACCGATGCCCGAGCCGATCACGCAACCGATGCGTGTCGCCAGCTGCTCATCCAGCGCATCGCCCGTTGGCAAACCCGAGTCGGCCACAGCCTGCGCGGCTGCCGCAATGCCGTAGTGAATGAAGGTGTCCATGGCGCGCGCCTCTTTGGCGCTCATGTAGGACTCCACATCAAAACCCTTGACCTCGCCCGCCACCTTGCAATTGAAAGTGCTGGCGTCAAATTTGGTGATCAACCCCACGCCAGGCTGGCCAGCCAACAGGTTGGCCCACGTGGCATCAACCGTATTGCCAACCGGACTGACACAACCTAAACCTGTAACGACAACACGGCGACGTGACATGATGGAGTAACTCGATGGTAAGTCTTTAAACACACTGCGCCCGTCAACGGACGCACGCTTGGCCTAACCATTTGCCAACAGGGCAACACCCCGAAAGCAAATTATCAAAGTGACGACGGATGACGCCGCCAGCAAGCCCTTACGCCTTTTTGTGCGCGTTGGCGTAATCCACGGCGTTTTGCACCGTGGTGATTTTTTCTGCGTCTTCGTCCGGAATCTCGATGCCAAACTCGTCTTCAAGCGCCATCACGAGTTCAACCGTATCGAGCGAATCAGCACCCAGATCGGCCACAAAAGCCTTTTCATTGGTAACCTGTGATTCCTCAACGCCGAGTTGCTCGGCAATGATTTTTTTAACGCGTGCTTCGATATCGCTCATGGATGCCCTCAGAGGGTTGTGAAAAAAAGAGTGGAGATTTTAGCCGGAGCGATTGCACCGACCTTTAGTGCTCGGATTATGACGCGTCAGGCCATGAACATGCCGCCGTTGACGTGCAGTTCCTGGCCCGTGACATACGCCGCCTGAGGTGACGCCAGATAAACCACCGCGTGCGCAATGTCCGACGGCTTGCCCAGATGGCCCAGCGGAATTTGCCCCAACAGCGCTTGTTGCTGCGCATCGGGCAGTTGCGCCGTCATATCGGTTTCGATAAAGCCCGGCGCCACACAGTTCACCGTGATGTTACGCGAACCCAGTTCACGCGCCAGCGCGCGCGTCATGCCGGCCACACCGGCCTTGGCGGCAGCGTAATTGGCCTGTCCCGGGTTGCCGGATGCGCCCACCACCGACGTGATGTTGATGATGCGGCCATAGCGCTGTTTCATCATGGTGCGCATGACCGCGCGGCTCATGCGAAACACGGCCTTCAGGTTGGTCTCAAGGACAGCGTCCCATTCCTCGTCTTTCATGCGCATGGCCAGGTTGTCGCGCGTGATGCCCGCGTTATTCACCAGCACCTGCAAACCGCCGTAGGTCTTGACGACGTTTTCAATCAGCGCATCCACGGCTACAGCATCATCCACATTCAGGGTTTTGCCGCAACAACCCTCAAAACCAGCCAACGCTTGCGTGATTTTCTGAGCGCCGGCGTCGGTGGTGGCAGTACCCACCACTTTCAGACCGTTGCGCGCCAATTCCAGGGCAATGGCCGCACCGATCCCCCGCGTGGCACCCGTGACCAGCGCCACCTGACTTTGAAGTTTTACATCGCTCATGAATCAATCCCCTACCAATGCAGATTGGACTTCTAGCAACGACGCCGGATCAAACAGCGCCAGCCCCTGTAGGTCTGGCGCAATGCGCCGGGTCAGGCCCGCGAGCACCTTGCCCGGCCCGCATTCCACCAGCGTGGACAAGCCGCGCGTTTGCAGCGCCAGCACGCATTCCACCCAGCGCACCGGCCCGAACGCCTGGCGATACAGCGCATCACGCATACGCTCGGGGGCTTGCTCCACCTGCACGTCGATGTTGTTGACAACAGGAATTGTGGGGGCGGCAAACAAGGTTTCAAACAGCTTTTGCTGCAAGCGCAGGGCCGCTGGCTTCATCAGGCTGGAGTGAAACGGCGCCGACACCGGCAACGGCAGCGCGCGCTTGGCTCCCTGCGCCTTGAGGGCGGCGCACGCCTTGTCCACGGCGTCTTTGGAACCCGCAATCACGGTTTGCCCCGGGTCATTGAAATTGACCGCTTCCACGACCTGGCCGGATGAGGTGCCAAATTCAGCACTGACCTCAGCGCAAATAATGCTCACCTTGGCAGCGTCCAACCCCAAAATGGCCGCCATCGCACCCTGCCCCACTGGCACGGCTTGCTGCATCGCCTCGGCCCGAAAACGCACCAACGGCGCCGCCTGCGACAGGGTCAACACACCAGCGGCCACCAGCGCCGAATACTCACCCAGCGAGTGCCCCGCCACGGCTTGCGGGGCCACACCCACTTCAGCCAACCAGACCCGGTAAGCGGCCACGCCCGCCACCAGCATCACCGGCTGGGTGTTGGTGGTCAGGGCCAAGGTTTCCTTGGGGCCTTCGTGAATGAGTTGGGCCACGTCCTGCCCAAGCGCATCTGAGGCCTCCTGCAAGGTCTGACGCACCTGCGGATGATCGCCCCACGCGTCGAGCATACCGACCGACTGCGAACCCTGACCCGGAAAAACAAATGCAAACGGTTTCATGCTGGCTTCATCAAATGGTCACAAGAAAATACCCATCTATCCGTTATGAAATAAGCGCAATAAGTTACAACTTCAGGAGCACTGAACCCCAGGTAAAGCCGCCTCCAACGCCTTCGAGCAACAAGGTTTGCCCCGGCTTGACCTGCCCTTTTCGCACCGCCGTGTCGAGCGCCAGCGGAATCGACGCCGCCGACGTGTTGCCGTGCTGATCGACCGTAACAACGACCTTGTCCATGGGCAATTTCAGCTTGCGCGCCGTGCTTTGCATGATGCGGATGTTGGCCTGATGGGGCACCAGCCAGTCGATGTCGGCCTCGGTCTTGCCAGCCTTGGCCAGCACCGCACGGGCGGTTTCGTCCAACACACCCACCGCCAGCTTGAACACCGCCTGGCCGTCCATGCGCAGCAGCGGCTCGCCGGTAACAGCGCCGCCGCACACGTGCCCCGGTACGCACAGCATGTCGGTGTGCTTGCCGTCAGCGTGCATATCCGTGGCCAGAATCCCAGGTTCATCAGAGGCCTGTAGCACCACCGCACCGGCGCCGTCGCCAAACAGCACGCAGGTGGTGCGGTCCTTGAAATCTAGGATGCGGGAGAACACTTCGGCCCCCACCACCAGCGCCTTGTGCGCGGTACCGGTCTTGATCAGCGCGTCGGCCAGCGTCAGCGCATAAATGAAGCCGCAACACACCGCCTGCACGTCAAAGGCAGCGCCGCCCTGGATGCCCAGTTTGCCCTGCAAGATGCAGGCAGTGGAAGGAAACACCATGTCAGGCGTAGACGTTCCCACAATGATCAGGTCGATGTCTTGCGCGGGAACACCGGCTGCCTGTATGGCACGCTGGCACGCCACCAACGCCATGTCGCTGGTCGCAACACTTGCGTCTGCAAAATGCCGCGCCCGGATGCCGGTGCGCTCGACGATCCATTCGTCGCTGGACTCGATGCCCTGATCCGCAAGGCGTTTGACCAGATCGGCATTGGTGAGCCGATGGGGTGGCAAATAGCTACCGGTACCGGTAATACGTGTGTAAAGGGTCATAGATCAGCTCTGTAACACGGCTTCGGGTGCAACGGCACCACTGCCCGGTGACAACAAGGGCGCCGCATGGGCGATACGTACCCGCACCCGTTCCAACAAATCGTTGCGGGCGGCATCATACGCTCGACCCAAGGCGTAACCAAAGGCCAGTTCGTCGGCCGAACCATGGCTCTTGAACACCAGGCCACGCAAGCCCAGCAAGGCACCCCCGTTGTAGCGCCGATGATCCATACGCTTTTTAAGAGAAGATATGACAGGATACGCAACAATAGCCGACAGTTTAGTAAAAATGCTGCGAGAAAACTCAACTTTCAAAAAGTCAACGATCATTTTGGCCAACCCCTCGCTGGCCTTCAGGGCCACATTTCCGACGAAACCATCACACACCACAATGTCAGACGTTCCCTTGAAAATATCGTTGCCTTCGACATTGCCATAAAAATTTAAATCACCCGATTTGGCAGCAATACGAAGCAATTCACCGGCTTTTTTGATCACTTCGTTGCCTTTGATCGCCTCTTCGCCAATATTGAGCAATCCGACAGAAGGGCTTTGGTCGCCCTCTAATGCCGACACCAGCGCCGACCCCATCACCGCAAACTGCAACAAATGCTCGGCGCTGCAATCCACGTTGGCACCCATGTCGAGCACCGTGGTACCACCCCCTTTGGCGTTAGGAATTTGGGCAGCGATCGCAGGTCGATCAATACCATCGAGCGTTTTCAGAAGATAGCGTGAAATCGCCATCAAAGCGCCCGTGTTACCAGCAGATACCACCGCTTGTGCCTTGCCGTCCTTGACCTGGGCAATTGCCACACGCATCGACGAGTCCTTTTTACGGCGCAACGCCACTTCCAGCGGGTCGTCCATCGTCACCACTTCACTGGCAGTGACAACCGTCGCCCTGGCATGATGAAAGCTGCTCACACTTTCCGGCAAACCCACCAAAATCAGTTGAACATCGGGGTGTTGATCCAGAAATCGGCCGCACGCTGGCAACGTGACCTGCGGGCCGTGGTCTCCCCCCATGCAGTCAACGGCAATCGTGATCATGTATCAGAGTTAAGGGTGATTGTCGACAAAACGTCGAACAAGCCAAAAGCAAAGGCCCGAGGCACGCCTCAAAAGGCAGCCCCGGGCCCACATCGATCAAAAGTGAATCAGGCTTCGGTCTTCGACTGGAGCACCTTGCGGCCACGGTAAAAACCCGTCGGGCTGATGTGGTGACGCAAATGCGTTTCGCCCGTGGTCGGTTCTACCGCAATGCCAGGCACCGTCAGGGCATTGTGCGAACGGTGCATACCACGCTTGGAAGGTGACTTTTTGTTCTGTTGGACGGCCATGTTCCGCTCCTAAAGCTGTAAGCCGCCTTCAAAGCGGCAAATTGGGTTGGTGAAATGAGTGCGCACACTGTTTGCGCGAAAGTGGCCGAGTATAACCGATCCGCTCCCAACTTTACCCACCAGCTTTCATGGACGCCCCTTGAGCTTGGCCAGCGCCGCAAAGGGGCTGGGTTTGGCTTGAGCCACTTCAAAATCGTCGTCAACGGCAGCCAATTTGACCGGTACCGGGCAAACATCGTGGCGCGGCACCAAAGGCAAGGCCAGCAAGACCTCATCTTCGATCAGTTCAACCAGATCAAAGTCGCGACGCGTCACCAACACATCTTCATCAGCATCGTCGTCCTGCTCCTGTGCCAGCGCCTCGGTGGCCACAAAGCGAAAGTCGCGCTCCACGTTGATCGGAACCGCCACCCAACCCAGGCAGCGCTGACAAACCAGATGCAACTGCGTTGCCAGCGTCAGATGCAACCAGGCGGCGCGCTCGCCACTTGTGTTCACCCGTTGCTCAAACCGGGCTGTCCAGTCCACAGTGTGATTGGCATCCAGCCCTTGCGAAACATCCACCAGTCGTTCGTAATTCGATAGCGTTTCGCGACCCTGTAACACCTGTTCTTTTTGGGCTGCCTGACGTACATCAATGTGGGGTGGATGCTGTTGGTTCATGGTGCGCGCAGTGTAAGAGAATCGCAGTATGAACCCTGCACCGCAACAAAAACTGATCTTGGCCTCCACCTCGCGTTACCGGCGGGAATTGCTGTTGCGCCTACGCCTGCCCTTTGAGGTAATGTCCCCCGAGGTCGATGAAACCACCCTGCCCGGTGAAGCCCCCGCGCAGATCGCTCGCCGCCTGGCCCTTTCCAAAGCGCACGCCGTCGCGGTCAAGCATCCGCAGGCAGTCGTCATCGGCTCAGACCAAGTGGCTGACCTGGAAGGCACCGCCTTGGGCAAACCGCTTAACCACCCACGTGCGGTCGCGCAACTGCAGGCTATGCGCGGAAAAACCGTGGTGTTTCAGACTGCGGTGGCGGTGGTTTGCCATGCAACCGGCTTCGCGCAGTGTGATCTGGCGGCGGTGCGGGTGAAGTTTCGCACGCTGAGCGACGCCGAAATCGAGGCGTATCTGCACGCCGAACAACCCTATGACTGCGCTGGCAGCGCCAAAAGTGAGGGCCTCGGGATTGCGTTGCTCGAATGCATCGACAACGACGACCCCACCGCGCTGGTGGGCTTGCCGTTGATTCGCACCTGTAGCCTCTTGCGCGCAGCTGGATTCGAGGTTTTAGCACCATGAAGCACACCCCAATGCCATCTGCAAAGGGGGTGCTGTACCTGGTGCCCGCGCCGCTGGATTTTGGCTGTGACGAAACCCGCGAACTTCAAGCCACCTTGCCGCTGGGCACGCTAGAAGTCGCGGCCAAGCTGGAGCACTGGGTGTGCGAAAACGCCAAATCAGCGCGAGCCTACCTCAAGCGCGTCGACGCGGTCGTGCCACTGCAGCACACGCTGCAATCGCTGTCCATCGTCGAGTTGCCGCGCAATGTGCACAAAAAAGGCGACCACGACGGCACCTTTGACGCCAGCGCTCTCTTGCAGCCGGCCATGCAGGGACACGATATGGGTTTGCTGAGCGAAGCGGGCATGCCCGCCGTGGCCGACCCGGGGTCGTCGGTGGTGCGCTCTGCACACGCTCTGGGCATCACGGTGGTGCCGCTGGTCGGGCCGGTGTCGCTGTTGCTGGCATTGGCCGCCAGCGGCCTGAACGGGCAAAACTTTGCCTTTGTTGGCTACCTGCCGCAAGAGCCAGACGACCGAGCCAAGCGTATTCGCGAGCTGGAGTCACTGGCCCAGCGCAGCTGCCAGACCCAGCTTTTTATCGAAACGCCTTACCGCAACCAGGCCTTGTTACAGGCGCTGCTGCAGACCTTGCACGGCAACACACGCCTGTGCCTGTCCAGCGGCCTGACGCTCACGCGCGCCAGTGTCATCAGCCAAACTGTGAGCCAATGGAAAAAACAGCCGATGACAGCGGACAACGCCACGCCTTGCCTGTTTTTAATCGGGCGTTGAAGATGTCAAACCTTTTTTTGCTCGACTCGATTTCTTGTGTTGATGCACGCCACGCACAGTCGGTAGTCGTGAGCGGATCGCATGGCGGCGTGTCGGCGGCTCAATTTGTGTTGTCGCAAGCCGCAGAACGTCCGCGCGCTGTTTTTTTCAACGACGCGGGGGTGGGCAAGCAAGAAGCTGGCATTGCGGCATTGAAACTGCTCGAAGCGGCCAACATCGCAGCGGCCACGTATTCGCACGACTCAGCCTGTATCGGCAACGCGCAGGACGCTTGGGATCATGGCGTGATCAGCCACGTCAACCCGCAGATGCAGGCGCGGGGCGTGCGCCCAGGACAAACCGTTCAGCACGCGGCAGCCAACTACATCGTCTAATCCGTCAACGCAGCACCGCCGACGACCGCATGGCCTGTACCACCGCACCGCCCAGTGCCGCGCCAAAACGCTTGGCCAGACGCTCGGCCACGTTGTCGCGGCGGGTGTAATCGACAATGTCTTCAGCCTTGACCACTTCACGCGCCACATAGTCCAGGTTGCCCAGATGATCAGCCAGCCCAAGCGCCACCGCCTGTTGGCCGCTCCAGAACAGGCCACTGAACATCTCGGGCGTTTCTTTCAGACGATCACCGCGCCCGGCCTTGACAACGTCGATGAACTGCTGGTGAATCTGGTCCAGCATCGACTGCGCGTAGGCGCGTTGGCGCTCGGTTTGCGGGCTGAATGGGTCCAGAAAACCCTTGTTTTCACCGGCCGTCATCAAACGCCGCTCAATTCCCACCTTGTCCATCAAGCCGGTAAAGCCAAAACCGTCCATCAGCACGCCAATGCTGCCCACAATGCTGGCCTTGTCCACATAAATCTGGTCGGCCGACACCGCAATGTAGTAAGCCGCCGACGCGCACGACTCTTCCACCACCGCATAGACCGGTTTCTTGTGTAGCGCCTTCAAGCGGCGGATTTCGTCGTTGATGATGCCGGCCTGCACCGGGCTGCCGCCAGGTGAGTTGATCAACAGCACCAGCGCCTGTGCGCCACTGTCCTCCAGCGCTGCAGTCACAGAAGACAGCACCAGCTCGGCACTGGCGTCAGCGCCGTCGGCAATCTCGCCCTTGATCTCAACCACCGCCGTATGCGGTGTTGAGACATTTTGGGTCATGCTGCCTTCGCTCCAGGCCAACCAGATGACAGCCACCACCAGCAACAACCAGCTCAGACGCACAAAAATGCGCCAGCGCCGTGCCAGCGTCTGCTCGCGCAGCGCTGCAAACGCCAGTTTTTCCAGCGTGGCGCGCTCCCATGAGACGCCTTGAGTGGTCTGGGTCGCTCTGTTATCAGAAGCACCCAACGCTTTATCCATATCGGCTTGCGTACTATTTTCCATGTCACTCCAAAATTGTTGGCCATGCCGCCAGAAATGTGGCAAAGCCGGCTCACGCGGCGGCATCCACCTTAAACTTGTCTGAAGTATGCCAGTGCACCATACCGTCGCTTTCGGTCACCTCAATCGGCACCAAACCACCCCGGCACGGGCCCATGCGGCATTGCCCCGTGCTGGGCGAATACATGGCCCCGTGCGTCGCACACATCAGCCAGTGGCCACTGTTGTCAAAAAACTGGTTGGGCTGGTAGTCCATTTCCATCGGCACGTGGGAACACTGGTTCAGGTAGGCATACACCCGGCCGCCATAGCGCACGGCAAACGCGGCGCAGCTGCGCGAAAAGTAACGCACTTCAAACGGCACGGCCAAGCCACTGTCGGCCAGGTCTTCTGAGCGGCACAGATACACCTTTTGCACGGGCACCGTCGGGTTCAATGGGGTTGCCTGTGACACCAGCCACTGGTCACGTCAGCCATTGACCAGCAACCAGTCGTGCAACTGCTGCACTTTGTGCGCCACAAACAACGGCTGCAGGCTGGTCAGCTCGCTGCCGTCATGGGCACCGTAACTCACCCCCACGCTGGCACACCCGGCGTTCAGAGCCATCTGCAGGTCGTGCGTGGTGTCACCAATCATCAGTGTGCGCTCGGGTGGCACGTCAAATTCGGCCATCAACTCGTGCAACATCAGCGGGTCGGGCTTGCTGGCCGTCTGGTCCGCCGTGCGTGAGGCGTCAAACAAGCCGGCCAGCAGCACCGATTGCAGCGCTTCGTCCAGGCCACGTCGGCTTTTACCCGTGGCCACTACCAGCAAATGACCGCGCGCCTTGAGCTTGTCCAGCATGGGCAGCACGCCGTCAAACAGACTGATCTCGTGCTGAATGGCAAAGTAGTGATGGCGGTAGCGCTCGCCCAATTGGGGATACAGCTCTTTGGGCACGTCGGGGGCAGCATGCGCCAGCGCCTGCATCAGCCCCATGCCGATCACATACGAGGCTTCTTCAAACGTGGGCTCGCGACCACCCACGTCGCGCACCGCCGCCTGGATGCAGCGCGCAATGATGGCCGTGGAATCGAACAAGGTTCCGTCCCAGTCAAAAGCGATCAGGTCAAAGCGGCGACTGTTCATGGATGGTGGCTCTCAAGGGTGGAAGACAACCCGGTACAAGCGTCAGGAAACACCTGTTGCGCAAGCCGGGCCAGTTCGGGCGCCAAGTCTGCCAGCAATTCAAGGCCCTCGCCGCTGGCGGGGTGATGCAACGCCAGCCGCCAGGCGTGCAAAAACATGCGCTGCAAGCCAGGCTGCGCACGCGCCAGCGCCTTGTTGAGCTCAAAGTCGCCGTACTTGTCGTCGCCCAGAATCGGATACCCCGCGCTGGCCAGGTGCACGCGAATCTGGTGCGTGCGCCCGGTCTTGATGGTCACTTCCAGCAGCGAGTAGTCTGCCGTGGACGCGCGCACCTTCACCAGCGTGAGTGCAGGCATGCCATCTGGATCGTCCTTTGAAACCACCTTCACCCGGCGCTCCCCAGCCTGCGCCTGGTCGCTCGCCACTAGGTATTTGTGCAGCGGCTTGTCCAGCACCTTCAACTTGACAGGCCAGGTGCCACGCACCATCGCCAGATAAGTCTTGCCCGTCTGGCGCTGGCGAAATTGCTCTTGCAGCGCTTTCAGTGCGCTGCGCTTTTTGGCCACCAGCAAAATGCCACTGGTTTCGCGGTCCAGCCGGTGCACCAGCTCCAGAAAAGGCGCCTGTGGCCGCGCCATGCGCAGTTGCTCGATCACACCAAAGCTCACCCCCGAGCCACCGTGCACCGCCACCCCGGCGGGCTTGTCCAGCGCGATCAGGTACTCGTCTTCCAGCAACACGGTGAAGGTGCGCGCCGGCACGCGCGCCGCCTGCCCTGCCATGGCCAGCTGTTTGTCCTGCGCGCGCTGCGACACCCGCACCGGTGGCACGCGCACCAGGTCGCCCGTCTGCACCCGGCTGTCTGCCGTAACCCGGCCTTTGTTGACGCGCACCTCTCCGCTGCGAATGACGCGGTAGATGTGTGTCTTGGGCACGCCCTTGAGCAAGCGCATCAAGAAATTGTCCACGCGCTGCCCGCTGCTGTCTTCGTCCACACAGACAATACTGGCTGTGGGCAACGCCGCCGGAGCTTTGCCCTCTATAATGTTTGTCACTGGAATCGTGCTGTTCAACGGGTTGATCGACAAGAAAATCAATTCGGGAAAGCGTTGAAGTTTAGTTCACGCACCACGGCACACAACAGTAACGTCGGTACCGCCTGACGTTCATGTCTGCAGGTCGGGCGTCCCAAAGGACCCTGACGGCGCCATGAAGGCCAGGTCAAGTCGATGCCTTGAAACCCTGATCCGGAATACCCAAATTTCACAGCCACCGTGCTGTGAATGGACTGAAGCGATATGTTCGTTTTGTTGACCTTGTTGCATTATTGCCAGCAGTGCGCGTGCGTACTGTTCGTTGGCGTGCAGCGGCCTCAAGCGCTTGTACAACGAGCGCAGATAGCTATCTTAAGGATAGCAATTTATCCTCTGGAACCCATCGCTCCCCTCCACGTGCCTCTGCCCAGACTCATTGTTTGAGTTTGGGTTTTGCGGCTGTTTCCTGCGCGTTTCAAAGCTTCGTCGGTGTATCCATGGCTCCCCGTGAGCCGGTCATTGTTATTGAAACGAAGGAGCGCACCCCATGAAACGGATGCTGATCAACGCCACCCAGGCTGAAGAACGCCGCTTGGCCGTGGTGGACGGGCAAAAACTGCTCGACTACGAAATCGAAATTGAAGGCTGCGAACAGCGCAAAGGCAACATTTACAAGGCCGTTGTCACCCGCGTTGAGCCGTCGCTGGAAGCGTGTTTTGTGGATTACGGCGAAGAGCGCCACGGCTTCTTGCCGTTCAAGGAAATCTCCAAACAATACTTCCAGCAAGGCGTGTCGGTCAGCCAGGCCCGCATCCAGGATGCCATCAAGGAAGGCCAGGAGCTGCTGGTGCAGGTCGAAAAGGAAGAGCGCGGCAACAAGGGGGCGGCGCTGACCTCGTTTGTCAGCCTGGCCGGGCGTTACGTGGTGCTGATGCCCAACAACCCGCGCGGCGGCGGTGTGAGCCGCCGCATCGAAGGCGACGATCGCGCCGAACTCAAAGAGGCGCTGGATCAACTCGAATACCCGAACGGCATGAGCATCATTGCCCGCACCGCCGGTATTGGCCGCAGCGCCCCTGAGCTGCAATGGGACCTGAACTACCTGCTTAAATTGTGGGCCGCCATCGACGGCGCAGCCAAGGCGGGCAAGGGTGCTTTCCTGATCTACCAGGAGTCGTCGCTGGTGATTCGCGCCATCCGCGACTATTTCAGCAGTGACATCGGCGATATTTTGATCGACACCGACGACGTCTATGACCAGGCACAGCAGTTCATGGCGCACGTGATGCCCGAGCACGCCGCACGCGTCAAGCGCTACCGCGACGACGCGCCACTGTTCAGCCGGTTCCAGATCGAGCACCAGATCGAAACCGCTTACGCGCGCACCGTCACGCTGCCCAGCGGCGGCGCCATCGTGATCGACCACACCGAAGCGCTGGTCAGCGTCGATGTCAACTCGGCGCGCGCCATCAAGGGTGGCGACATCGAAGAAACCGCCACCCGCACCAACCTGGAAGCCGCCGATGAAGTTGCGCGCCAGGCACGCCTGCGCGACCTGGGTGGTCTGATCGTGATCGACTTCATCGACATGGAAGAGTCAAAAAACCGTCGCGAAGTCGAAAACCGATTGCGCGACGCGCTGCGCCAGGACCGCGCCCGCGTGCAGTTTGCGTCCATCAGCAAATTTGGCCTGATGGAAATGAGCCGTCAGCGCCTGCGCCCCTCTTTGAGCGAAGGCGCATCCATCCCGTGCCCGCGCTGCGGCGGCTCAGGCCACATCCGCGACACCGAGTCGAGCGCGCTGCAAATTTTGCGCGTGATCCAGGAGGAGTCCCTCAAGGACAACACCGCCAGCGTGCTGTGCCAAGTGCCGGTGGAAGTGGCGTCGTTCCTGCTGAACGAAAAACGCACCGAAATCGCCAAGATCGAACTCAAGCAGCGCATCAACGTGCTGATGGTGCCCAATAAGTCGCTGGAAACCCCCAACTACAAATTGGAGCGCCTCAAATTTGACGATCCGCGTCTGGACAACATCACCGCCAGCTACACCTTGGCCGAAGAGGTCGAAGACGCCACTGCCGTCACGCGCCGCTCGCAGGAGCCGACCAACCGGCAAACGCCGGTGATCAAAGGGGTGCTGCCTGACGTACCGGCGCCCATCGCGCCGCCCAAGCCCGAACCCGTGGCAGTTGTACCCGTTGCAGCGGCCACACCGACGCCTCAGCCCAGCGCTGCCGCACCGTCGCAAGGCTTCTTTGGCTGGCTAAAGAACCTATTTGCATCCGGTCCCGCGCCAGCAGCAGTCCAGACACCAGCACCTGCCCAGGTAACGCCTGCTCAGCCCGCGCGCGAAGGCCGCAGCGGGCGCGACGGCAACCGTGGGCCACGTGGTGACCGCCCAGAAGGTCGCGGTCCGCGCGGAGAAGGCCGCAACAACCGTGGCGGTCGCGGGGAGCGCGGCGATCGGGGTGGGCGCGACCGGGGCGACCGCCCGCCGCGTGAACGGCTGGATAACCCGGCCAACGGGTTGCCAATGGACGCACCCGCACTGGACGACAGCGCGAGCAACCTGACGAGTGATGCGCCGCGTAACGAGCCACGGGGTGAGCGCGCAGGCCGCCCGGGCCGGGGCGAACGTCGCCCGCGTGGCCCGCGCCCGGATGGACAAGCACGCACCGATGACCAGGCGCATGTTCCCGCTACCAATGGCGCGCCACCAGAACAGACATCACCCGTTGGCGAAGCGGTCATCGCAGCGCAAGACGGCAACCTCGCTCAACAAGACGACGCGGGTCCGCGTGAAAAGCGTTCGCGTGACCGCTATGGCCGCGAACGCCGTCCGCGCGGAGAGCGCAACGCCAACGCAGCGTCGGCCAGCGATACATCTGCCGAACCAATACAGGTCACATCCCAGGAAACGGCCAGCCCAGCCAACGACGAGTCCGCGCCGCGCAAATCGTATTTCAACGTGGCTACGCCCAGTGCGGATGCTGTGCAGGCACAGGTTGCTGCCGAGCCCACACAGGCACAGACAACGGCACCCAACGCGCAACCCGCTGTCGCCGCCGCTGAGCCACTACCATCACAGCCTGCGCCAGCTGCGCTGGAAGAGTCACCCCAGCCTGCTGCGGCGCCTCAACCAGTGACCGCGCCTGTCGTTGCAGCCGCTGTCGTGCCCGCCTTCACGCTGCCCGTTGCCGAACTGGAACAAATCGCGCAGCAAAGCGGGCTCACCTGGATTCGCTCCGACGCCGACAAGGTGGCCGCGGCTCAGGCAAGCATCGCTGCGCAACCGCAGCCGGTGCATGTACCGCGTGAGCGCCCGCCGGTGGAGGCGCTGGACGATCGTCCTTTGGTGCTGGTCGAAACCAAACGTGACCTGCGTACGACCACGTTGGCATTCGAGGAACAGCCGCTACTGTGACGTAACGGCACTGGCAGCGTCCGGGGCGGTAAAGAAACCCCGGCGCACCAGCCCCAGGTGGCTGCACGCCTTGTTGCCCCCGGCACGACGTGCAAAGTCAATCGCCAAACGGGTGTTTTGCAGCGCGCTGGCGGGCGAGTCGTCCGCCGCAACGCTGGTAAAACCGCAGCTCACGGTGACCCGCCCAACACTGCCAAAATTGTAATTTTCAACCTTGCTTCTGAAACGCTCAAACGCCGACAGCACCAGGGCTTCGTCCGGGCAGTGCAACAACGCCCCGAATTCCTCGACGTCAAGGTGGTAGAGCAGGTCGTAGGTGCGAAACGTGTTGCTGACAAGGCGCGCCACGCGCTGTAGCACTTCGTCGGCCGCCTCCTGCCCATGCTGTTCCACAATCAGGGCATAGTTATCGATAGACGCAGAGCCCAGCCAATAGTTGGCCGGCACGCGGTGTCGGCGCTCGCTGTCAGAGGCTGAAACAACCCCCTTGCCGACACTGGCGCCTTCCAGGTCTTCCAATACTGCGCTGTAAAAAGCGTCGTCAAGCGACTTGCGGTTGAGCAACCCCGTCAACGGATCGCGGTCGCTGTATTCGAGCAGGCGATACATATTGCGATACACCTGCCGCAACGCGTCCACCAGTAACAGGCTTTCTTCACGCAACGGGGCTTCAGAGTGCAGTTCCAGCACGCCAGCATCTTCCGGGCGCGAATCCGAGAAAAGTGGCAACAAGGTGATACGGGGTCCATCTTCACCGGCCCAGGCGATCTCGACGCGCTCACGGCTTTGCAAGCAGCACACTCGATCAGCGTTGTCGTCAAATTTCACCAGCGCCTGAAAATCTACCCGCTGTGGATCAATCACCCGCCCACCGCCCTTGGCGTCCAAGCGGGCCACCTCCAGCCAACGGCTCTCGCCGTCTTCGCGCATGACCCGCGCGATGACGATGCGCTCCAACGGCAGCAGATCAACCAATGCCTTGGACAGAGTCAGTTCCAGCAAATCGCGGTCCCGATGGGCCGTGAGTTTGACAACGTGTTCGATCAATGTGCTCATAGCCGGATGATAGACGCGAAAAACGGCTAAGTCACGCCTGGTATGAGCTGGCAAGAATACGTTGGTAGCTCAAACGCGCCGACGCAACGTCACCTGGGCGGCGTTCTTCCAGGCTACAGCAGCCTGCGCGTCGTCGCCCTGGCATTGCGCCAGTTCGGCCAGTGCCTGCCAAGCACGTGTTTGTAGCCCCACGTCGTGCAAGCGCGGCAAGACCTGACGCATCAAATGCTGCGCCTTGCCCCACAATTGCAGGTGCAGACAGGCCACCCCGGCCAGATACTGTAGGGCGACGTCGCCGGGGTCAGCCAATTGCGCCGCCTCGATGCGCGCCAACCACGCGCTATCAATCGCCTCACCTGCAATGGCAAATGCGTTTTCCATGACACGCATCAAGAACACTTTTTGATCGCTGCTCAAACCGGTACCACGCGCGCTGGTCATACGTTCCCACACCGGCAACAGCCAAGCCAACGCCTGCGTGACGTCACCGTCCAGGCGCAACAGCCGACCGGCCGCTGTCAATGCCACTTCGGGCAAGGCTTGCTCCGACGCATCCAGGCGCAACCAGATCGACAGCAGCTGTTCAGGGTCCTGAGACGACAACACCCACTCCAGCGCCAGTGCACGCACCAGACTTGTGGCGGCCAAACCGCTGAACGCGTGGTGCTTGACCAACAGGCGCGCCGTTTCCAATGCCAAATCGTTGCGCCCCGCCATGCGCGCCACCTTCAGGCGCAGCCGCAGCGCCAGCGTGCGCCGGGCCACACCCGCAGGCAAGTCACCCAGCCACTGCAACGCCCGGTCGGCGTCGCGATCTTCCAGCGACCAGCGCACCGCGCGCAGTTGGACTCCGTCACGCGTGCCAGCCGCGTCCCGCAACGCGGATTGCTCAAGCGCCTGCCCAAAATGCATCTCACGCGCGCCACGATCCTGCAACGCCTGCGCACTCTCGGCGGCCAGCAAATGCGCCAGCACACGCAGCCGGGCAGCCTCCGACCAGGCTTCACCGGCGCGCGTCAACGCTGCCTCGCGGGAAATCACCAACTCTGCGGCCTTGCGCGCGCGAATAAAGCGCCCGGCCATCAGATGCGACAACGCGTCCAGCAGCGCAGCCGTCATCACTCGCTCCTGATTGCGCAAGCGCCACTGGCGCGCATGACCAGGCATCGCAAACAACGCCGACAGCGCGCGCAGCGCCAGATACAGCAGCGCAAAGAGCAAGCCCAGCAGCAGAACAAAAAAATTGAGTGCCACATCGACGCGATGCGGCGGCCAGAAAAAGGTGACCGTACTTTCGTTGCCGCTGGCAAACAACGCCAGCGCAACGGCCACGCCAAACAAGCCAAGAAACCACAAGGCAACGCGCATGGTGCTTACCGCCCGGCGGCGGCCGTGGCCAAGACCGCCAGCGTGTCATCCACGCGCGGCAGCTGCAAATTGCGTGTCTGCTGCTGCAATTGCTGCAACAGCGCCAGCGCCGTTTGGGTCTTGCGCGACTGCGCGTCAAAATACTTCTTGAGCATCTCCTCGGCACTGCGCAAATCAGCACGCGCGGCCTCCATTTGTCTCGACAGCAGAGTCAGACGCGCATTGAGCAGCGTGAGCTTGAGGTTTTCGCGCAAAAAGAAAGACTGCTGCGGCGACAGCAACACCGCTTCTGGCGCAGTAATCTCACTCACCCTGACCAGGTTGCGCGCTTCGTTCAGCGCCATCCCCAGCAGGCTTTGCCAAGCCTTTTGCGGGACCGAGGCTGCGGCCCGGGGCTTTTCGGTACGGCTGCGCACGGGCTGCGCTGCATTGGCCAGTGCCAGGTCATCTGTCAGGCGCACCAGTTCGTCCAACTTGACCAGCATGCTGGGTGTATCGCTCACCGACGCTGATTTGACCCGGTCAATGTCACGCGCCAACGCCCGTTGCAACAGCCCAAGTCGCGGCTGGGCAGCCCGCGCCACACGCTGCTCAGCGCTCTTGAGCGACGCCAACAGCGGTTCCACACTGCCGGTGAGTTGCGCCTGCTGTTGCGCCAGTCGCAAGGCAGCCTCGATATCCACCACCAGGTTTTCGTCGCGCGAGCGCGACAGACTTTGCATCAACTCGTCAAGCTGGCTGCGTTGCAGCGCCACCTCACCCAGACGCGCCTCGAGCACGGCGGCACGCGCTGTGGTCTGCTGCGTGACTTCTACCGCCTGCCGGGCCATTGCCCGTGCTTCCAGCGACACCGACTGCGCCTCTGCGCTCTGGCGCGCCAATTGCTCTTGCATGTTGACCACTTTTTGCCACAGCAGAAGCGTCGTCACCAATGCGACCGTCGCCAGGACCGCAAGCACCACTAGCCCGGCGCGCGGCAGCACGCTGCTTGCACGCACGGCATCAGAGGCTTGGGGAGCAGCGGGTTCACCGACTTGGCCAGGCACGACATCCTGGGGGGCGGTGCTGTCTGTGGCAGGGGCGGCGGTCATGCCAAAGATTCTAGCGAGGCCACCACATCGGTCAGCGTGGGCCGCGTTTGCCGAACAACGCCAAAGCCAAGCGCGCGCGTGGTCTGGGCAATGCGCTCATGTGTGGCCACGGCGCGCGCGCGCGACCAATCTTGCGCGGGCAGCAGCCCTTGTAGATACTGTAGCGCCTCGGCGCTGCTGAATAACCAGACCGACCCATCGCAGGCCGCTGTTTGCGCCAGTGCGCGCTGTGTTGCGCTCCAGTGTGGCGCGCCGCGCTGGTACGCCACCACAAAATCCACCGTTGCACCCGCTTGCCGCAGTTGCTGGGCCAACCAGTCGCGCCCGACACCCGCATTGCCTTCGGTGTCATCCGTACCCCCATGCGCTACGGACGTATCGCCACGCACGATCAACACCCGCGCGCCCGGTTTGATCTGAGGCTGCACCGTGTGCCACAACGCCTCGGAGTCGAACTGACCGGCATCAAGCGCTGGCGTATCCACCAACGCAGGCGGCACCCCCTGCCTGAGCAAGGCTGCGCGGGTGCCTGGGCCGGTCGCCCACGCTCTTGTTAATGAAGCATCTCGCACTTTTATATCAGGGGCTAGCGCCTTATTTTGTTCAAAGAAATAATGCACTGCGTGGCTGCTGACAAACATCACGGCGGTGTAGCCAGGCCAGCGCCGTCCTGCGTCCAGCACCGGCTGTACATCTTGTGCAGCGGTCACGACCAGCAGCGGCAGCGCCACGGCGTCAAAACGGTCCGAGAGCTGTTTGACCCAGCTATCCGCCTGCGGCTGCACCCGGGTAACGATGACGCGCATGATCCCAGGGCGTCGGCGGTTTATTCCAGATGCGCGAGTCGCCCGCCTTGCGCATACACCGCTTCGCGCAGCGAAGCGGCCGCCCGCTGCCCCAATGCAGCTGCACTGGTGAGGTCGGTCACCGCTGCCTGCTGACGCACCCGCACCAGCGGCAGCTTGTTGTCGGTGTCGCCCCAGGCCGCTTCGATCGACAACTGGTCACCCAGCAACGTCGCATAGGCCGCCAGCGGCATCGAGCAACTGCCGCCCATGGCCTTGCTGACCGCGCGCTCGGCCGCCACCGCCAGCCAGGTGGTTTGATGCACCAACGGTGACAGAGCTTGCACCACATCGTGGCGTGCGCTGCGCACTTCAATGCCCAGGGCACCCTGTCCGGCTGCGGGCAGCATCTGCGCTGGCTCAAAAATGGCGCGAATGCGTTGCGACAAGCCCAGCCGCTTGAGGCCGGCCGCAGCCAGCACAATGGCGTCGTACTGGCCTTCGTCCAACTTGCGCAAACGCGTATCCAGATTGCCGCGCAGCGCCTCGATCTTCAGGTCTGGGCGTAACGAACGCAGCAAGGCCACGCGCCGCAGACTACTGGTACCCACCACGGCGCCTTGCGGCAAGATGTCTAGGCTGGCAAACTTGTTGGAGACAAACGCGTCACGCGGGTCTTCACGCTGCATCACGCAGGCCAGCGCAAAACCCTCGGGTAATTCCATTGGCACGTCTTTGAGCGAATGCACCGCCAGGTCAGCCTTGCCCAACTCAAGCGCCACTTCAAGCTCTTTGACGAACAGGCCCTTGCCTCCCACTTGACTGAGCGCGCGGTCCAGAATCTGGTCACCCTGCGTGGTCATCCCCAGCAGATCGACGGCGTGGCCCATGCCGCGCAACAACGACTGCACGTGTTCAGCCTGCCACATGGCCAGGCGACTTTCTCGGGTAGCGATAGTGAATTTGCTCATATATTTTGGGGAACCAAGCCGTAACTTGGGAGTAATTTGAATTGGCTGAGGATGCTAGCATGACTCTTGCTTTAAACCCCTATCGCGGCTTTGACCCACATCATGAAACACACTCAAGAAAAACAACCTCGCTCGAACCCACGTCGCAACGGCAACTCCGAGCAGCCGCTGGTGGACGACATCCGACTGCTGGGACGCATTCTGGGCGATGTGATCCGTGAACAAGAAGGCGACGCGGCGTTTGCCTTGATCGAGAATATCCGCCAACTGTCGGTAGCGTTTCGGCGCGATGCCGACCACGCGGCCAACCGGGCGCTGAGCAAGCTGCTGAATTCGCTCAGTGGCGACCAGACCGTGAGCGTGGTGCGCGCTTTTACCTACTTCAGCCATCTGGCCAACCTGGCCGAAGACCGCCACCACATTCGCCGACGTGACCACTATGAGCGCGCAGGTCGTCTGCGTGAGGGCAATATCGATATGACGCTGCAGCGCCTGCACGACGCCGCCATCCCTTTGCAAGCCATCAGCGACATGCTCAACCACAGTTACGTCTCGCCCGTGCTCACCGCGCACCCCACCGAGGTGCAGCGCAAGAGCATTCTCGACGCCGAGCGCGACATCGCCCTGCTGCTGATTGCGCGCGACGACATCCTCGCGCAGGCCGCTGCTTACCAGGCGTCTGGCGACGCGTTGACCCCGCGCGAGCTGGCCGTCAACGAGCAACACCTGCGCGCACGCGTGCTGCAACTGTGGCAAACGCGGTTGCTGCGATTTACCAAACTAACGGTGACCGACGAGGTGGAAAACGCGCTAAGCTATTACGAATCGACATTTCTACGCGAAATACCACGCATCTACGCCAACCTGCAAACTGCGCTGGGCGGCCAACCCGTAGCCACTTTTTTGCGCATGGGCCAGTGGATTGGCGGTGATCGCGACGGCAACCCCAACGTCAACGCCCAGACCTTGTCTTACGCGCTGCGCCGCCAAGCCGACGTAGCGCTACGCCACTACCTGACCGAGGTGCATTACCTGGGTGGCGAGCTGTCGCTGTCTGCCCTGCTGGTGCGCTTTGGCCCCAATATGTTGGCGCTGGCAGAGCGCTCACCCGACAGCAACGAGCATCGCAGGGACGAACCTTACCGGCGCGCGCTGATCGGGGTCTATGCGCGCCTGGCCGCTACGCTCAAGGTACTGACGGGCGGCGACGCAGCGCGCCACGCCGTTGCGCCGCAGAATCCGTACCTGACGCCGCAAGAGCTGCTGTGCGACCTGCGTGTGATTGAAGCGTCACTGCAAACCCACCACGCGCAGGCGCTGGTCGCGCAACGGCTAGCGCCACTGATTCGCGCTGTGGAGGTTTTTGGCTTTCACCTGGCCACGGTGGATCTACGCCAAAGCTCCGACCAACATGAAGCGGTGTTGGCGGAGCTACTCAAAACCGCACGCATGACGCCAAACTACGCCACACTGGACGAAGCCGCCAAATGCACGCTGCTGCTGAGCCTGCTGTGCGAAGCACGGCCACTGCGCGTGATGGGTGCCAACTACAGCGCTCTCACACAGAGCGAAATCGGCGTGTTTGAGACCGCCAAACAGATGCGCGAGCAGTTTGGCACGCAAGCCATTCGCCACTACATCATCAGCCACACCGAAACCGTGAGCGACCTGCTGGAGGTGCTGCTGCTGCAAAAAGAAGTGGGGCTGCTGCACGGCACACTGGACCAGGCAGCCCAGGCCGACCTGATCGTGACGCCGCTCTTCGAGACCATCGACGACCTGCGCAATGCCGCGCCCATCATGCAGGCGTATTACGCCCTGCCCGGCATTCTGGCGCTGGTGCAGCGCGGCGACCGCGACCAATATGGCGAGCAAGACATCATGCTGGGCTACTCTGACAGCAACAAGGACGGCGGCATCTTCACCAGCAACTGGGAGCTGTACCAAGCCGAAATTGCACTGGTCAACGTGTTCAACCAGATCAACCAGGGCCACCCCAACCCGGGTGACACACGCTTTGTGCAGATGCGCATGTTCCACGGCCGCGGCGGCACGGTGGGGCGCGGCGGTGGCCCCAGCTTTGAGGCCATTCTGGCGCAGCCCCCGGGCACCGTGCGCGGGCAAATTCGTCTGACCGAGCAGGGCGAGGTGATCGGCTCCAAATACGCCAACCCGGAGATCGGCCGACGCAACCTGGAAACGCTGGTTGCCGCCACACTGGAAGCCACGCTGCTCAACCGCACGCGTTCGGCCGCGCCCGAATTTCTGCAAGCTGCTGCCAACTTGTCCCACGACAGCATGGCCGCCTACCGGGCGCTGGTCTATGAGACCCCGGGCTTTACCGACTACTTCTTTGCCGCCACGCCGATCCGCGAGATTGCCGAACTCAACATCGGCTCGCGTCCGGCCTCACGCAAGGCCACACAAGCCATTGAAGACCTGCGCGCCATCCCGTGGGGCTTTAGCTGGGGACAGTGCCGCCTGACGCTGCCAGGCTGGTACGGATTTGGCTCTGCGGTAGATCGGTTTGTGCATCCAGTGGGTGACAAAACTCCCGCCAAGACGCACAAACAGCGTCTGTCCCTGCTGCGCCAAATGGAGCAGCAGTGGCCATTCTTCAAAACCTTGCTGTCCAACATCGACATGGTGCTGGCCAAGAGCGACCTGGCGCTGGCCTCGCGTTACGCCGAGTTGGTGGCAGACAAAAAACTGCGCAAGAGAATCTTTGTCGCCATTGAAACCGAGTGGCACCTGACGGCACAAGCGTTGACGCTGATCACCGGCGACAGCCAGCGCTTGGCCCACAACGTCGCGCTGCAACGCTCCATCCGCCACCGCTTTCCGTACATCGACCCGCTGCACCACCTGCAAGTGGAATTGGTACGGCGCTACCGTGCTGGTCAAACGGATGACAGGCTCAAGCGCGGCATTCATATCTCCATCAACGGCATTGCGGCGGGGCTGAGGAATACGGGGTGAGATGACTGAATGAATTGGTCGTCAGCAAACAAAAAACGCTACAGCAATGATAGCTTTTGGAACATGCGGCTGAACGTTATACGCTGTTATTTTATTCGCTTCTCGTGCCGTGGTGCATGCTTGACGGCACATTGAAAGCCACTGCTCTCTACCGTCCCATGACCAGCACCGGGGGCTCGACAATGCCTTCCACCTTATCCACCAGCCGCAGCAGGGGCGTGAGCTCACGGTAGCGCGCGCAGGTGGCACGGATATAGCGGATAAAACGCGGCGTATCGGCCAGGTACTGGGGTTTGCCGTCGCGCAAGGTGAGGCGGGCAAAAATGCCCGCCACTTTCAGATGGCGCTGCAGGCCCATCCATTCCACCGCGCGGTAAAACTCACCAAAATCTTCGCCCACCGGCAAACCCGCCTGACGCGCCTGCTCCCAGTAACGCACGGTCACGTCCAGGCAAAACTCTTCGTCCCAGCTCAAAAAGGCGTCACGCATCAGGCTGGCAATGTCGTAGGTGATGGGGCCGTACACCGCGTCCTGAAAATCCAGCACGCCCAGCGGCTGTCCCGGCGATGCAGTGGCCATCAGATTGCGTGGCATGAAGTCGCGGTGCACATACACCTGCGGTTGCGCCAGGTTCTGGGCGATGATGCGTTCAAACACGCGCTCCAGCGTGGCGCGCAGCGCGGTATCCACCACCACCCCGCGATGTTTGGCCAGATACCACTCGGGGAACAGTTCCAGTTCGCGCCGCAGCAGCGCCTGGTCGTAGGGTGGCAGCACACCGGGGCGCGACGCGCGCTGCCAGTTGATCAGCACCTGCACCGCTTGCAGGTAGAGCGGCAGGTTGGCCTGTGAGTTGGCGGGGTCAATGCATTGCATCAGGGTCTGGCCCCCCAGGTCGGTGAGCAACATGAAACCGTTGGCCTGGTCCCACGCCAAGACCTCGGGCACACGCAGGCCCGCACCCTGCATCAGCTGCGCCACGGTCACAAAGGGCTGGCAGTTTTCATGCTGCGGGGGCGCGTCCATGATGATGAAGCTGCCTGCGCCCGCGTCGATGCGCAAATAGCGGCGAAAGCTGGCATCGGCGCTGGCCGGGCGCAAGCTGTCGCTGCGCAAGTTGTGTTGGGCAGCGACGCCTTGCAGCCAGTTTGTGAAAGCGTTGGCGCGCTGTGCATCGGCCCAGTGGATGACAGACGCAGCCGAAAGCGCAGAGGAGGGGGGCAGGGGTGATGGGCTCATGGATAATCCATTCTACAAATCCGCCTTCTGGCTCACCCCCGACATTTTTGCGCGCACCCATTGTTTGCCTGATGAATTTCCTGAACCTTGCCGTTTTGACGGACGCAGTCGCCACGCGCCGCTGCGCTGTCGTGTTGGTGTCGGCGTGGTTGGCGACCCCGGTGCTGGCGCAGCCAAGAGGCGATTTGGAGCTAGGCATCAGCACCAGCCTGCAAGAAGAAATTGATCCGGCGGTGCGCGCCCAGTTGCCTATTTTTATCAGTGGCCAGAGCATCACCGGTCGTACAGACCTGGAAACATCGGTGCAAGGTGCGGCCATGCTGCGCAAGGGCGACATGGTGATTCAAGCTGACCATCTGGATTACTACCAACCCAATGATCTGGCGCGCGCGCTTGGCAACGTGCACGTCAACCGCGCCGGCAATGTCTATGAAGGACCCTTGCTTGAACTGCGCGTGGACGCGTTTGAGGGTTTTTTCAACCAACCCAGCTACCAGTTTCTGCGCAACGGCGGACACGGCCAGGCCGATCGGGTGGATTTTCTGGACCATCAGCGTGCCGTGATCCGCAACGCCACGTTCACCACTTGCAAGCGTCTACCGGTGCCGGACTGGGCACCAGACTGGATTTTGCGCGCCGGCACCATCAGTCTTGATAATGAAGAAAACGTTGGCAGCGCCCAACTGGCTGTCCTGAGCTTCAAGGGCGTGCCGCTGCTGCCAGTGCCCTACCTGACGTTCCCGCTGAGTGACCAGCGCAAATCGGGTTTTTTACCGCCCACGGTCGGGCTGGACAACGTGACCGGTTTTGAGTTGGCACAACCGTACTACTGGAACATTGCGCCCAACCGCGATGCCACTCTCACGCCCACGGTGATGACCAAGCGTGGCGTGAACCTGGGCACGCAGTTTCGCTACCTTGAGTCAGACTATGCCGGCAGTGTGAAGCTGGACTGGATGCCCGCCGACCGGCTACGCGACACCACGCGCTGGGGTTTGAACCTGGACCACCAGGCCCACTTCGCCAGCCGCTGGACCGACAGCGGCATCGGGCTGAACGTGGGCCTGAACCGCGTCAGCGACGACAACTACTGGCGTGATTTCACCCGGACCAACGCGTCTCTGACGCAGCGCCTGCTTTCCAATGAACTGGCGCTACAGTGGCAAAGCGGCGCCTTCAGCAACAGTGCGCGCGCACTGAGATGGCAGACGCTACAGGACGTGACCGCACCCATCGTGCCACCATACGACCGCCTGCCGCAGATCACCACGCGTTACGCACAGCTGGTCGGCACGGATGTAAACCTGTCGCTGGAAGCGGATTACACGCAGTTTCAATCCAATGCCAGTCTGACCGGTCAGCCCAATGCTGGCAGACTTTTTTCGCTCTTGCAAATAGAGCGCCCCTGGAGTGGTGCGGCTGGTTCACTCACACCCCGACTGCAATTGCACGCCACGCGATACCAGTTTGACACGCCGCTTGGCAGTGGTCAGCAGCAGGCCAACCGGGTGGTGCCAAGCCTGAGTCTGGACGGCACGGTGGTGTTTGAGCGCGACACCTCGTTTTTTGGCCGCAGCTTGCGCCAGACGCTGGAGCCGCGCGCTTTTTACGTCAACACGCCTTACCGCGATCAAAGCCTGCTGCCCAACTACGACTCGGGCGCCAACGACTTCAACCTGTCCACCATCTTTACCGAAAACGCCTTTGTCGGCAACGACCGCATCTCTGATAGCAACCTGCTGACGCTGGGTGTGACCAGCCGCTTGCTCGACCCGCAAACCGGCGCCGAGGCTGCACGGCTAGGGGTGGCACAGCGCCTGCGGTTTCAAAACCAAAACGTCACCCTGCCCGGCGGCACCCCTGCAACCGATCGCATCAGCGACATTCTGGTGGGGGGGGCAATTCACTGGAGCCCGCGCTGGAGCTTTGACGGCAGCTTCCAGTTCAATCCCGACACCGAGTCCACCGTGCGGTCGGCATTGAGCGCCAGTTACCGCCCCGGCAGCTACCGCACCGTGTCGGCGGCGTACCGGTTTCAGCGCAACGCCAGTGAACAGCTCGATCTGAGCTGGCAATGGCCGCTCTCGTTCCCGCAAATAGCCACAGCAGATGCCGGGGTACCGGGCAGCCGCTGGTACAGCGTGGGGCGACTGAACTACAGCCTTGCCGACCGCAAACTGGTGAATTCGGTGCTGGGCTTTGAATACGATGCCGGCTGCTGGCTGGGCCGCATTGTGCTGGAGCGCTTGCAGACCAGTACCGCCAGCGCAACCCAGCGCGTGATGTTCCAGCTGGAATTTGTTGGCTTCTCGCGCCTAGGCGTGAGCCCATTGAAAACCTTGCAAGACAATATCCAGGGGTACCGCACGTTGCGGGAATCTCCCGTTACGCCCAGCCGCTTTGACCGTTACGATTGACCCATCATGCTTGACCGTTATTTCCCATTTGGCCTGTTAGCGTTGGCACTGTTGTCGGGACCTGCTGCAAACGCGCAGGGATTGCGCGCACCTGATTCACCCATGACGCTGACGCCCCTGGCCGCTACTGCGCCAGCACGCTCCAGTAACGCGGCGGACTTCATCGTCGCCGTGGTCAATTCAGAGCCCATCACCAACCACGAGGTGCGCCGCCAGCTGGAACGGGTGGTGCAGCAACTTGCCGCCCAGCGCCGCCCCACCCCTGACCTGGCCCTGCTGGCGCCGCAAGTGTTGGACGATCTGATCAACCAGAAAGCGCAATTGCAGCTGGCGCGTGACACGGGACTGCGGGTGGAAGACGCGGCGCTGGACGAGGCCGAGGCATCCATTGCGCTGCAAAACCAGATTGACGTGGTAGAGCTGCATCGCCGCCTGGAGCGCGACGGACAAAGCGTGGTGCAGTTTCGCGCACAACTGCACGACCAGATCCTGATGCAGCGCCTGATCGAGCGTGAAGTGCAACCGCGCATCCGCGTATCCGACGCGGAGGTCGAGCAATACCTGCGCGACCAGCAGACGGCAGCGCCGTCGGGCGACATCGAACTCAACCTAGCACAGATTTTGGTGACTGTGCCCGAAGCGGCGACACCAACCCAGGTGGACGCCCTCAAGGCGCGGGCGCAGCGCGCGCTGGAGCGTGCGCGCAAGGGGGAAGACTTTGCCGCACTGGTACGCGAGTTTTCTGACGCTACCGACCTCAGTACCGGTGGCCAGTTGGGGTTGCGTACCGCCAGCCGCTACCCTGACCTGTTTGTGGCGGCCACCCAAGCCCTGGCCGTGGGCGACGTGGCAGAGTTGGTGCGCTCTGCGGCTGGCTTTCATGTGCTCAAGGTCGTTGAAAAGATCAACCCAAAAATGCCCACCGTGGCCGTCACGCAAAGCCATGCGCGCCACATTCTGCTCATACCCGGCCCCACCTTGAGTGAAGCCGCTGCGCGAGAAAAGTTGAGTGAGTTCAAAAAACTGGTGGTCAACGGCAAAGCCGACTTTGCCGCGCTGGCGCGTGAGCATTCCAAGGACGGCAGTGCCGCCAAGGGGGGCGATCTTGGCTGGAGCAGCCCGGGCATGTTTGTGCCCGAGTTCGAAACGGTCATGAACCGGCTGGCACCGGGCGAGGTCAGCGACCCGCTGCTAACGCGCTTTGGCATCCACTTGATCCAGTTGCTGGAGCGGCGCAAAGCCAGCCTGACGCCCGAGCAGCAACGCGAAGCCGTACGCGCCATGTTGCGCGAGAAAAAGTCAGAGCAGGTGTATCAAACCTGGGCGCAGGATGTGCGCGCACGCGCCTACGTCGAACTGCGCGAACCGCCCCTGTGAGCGCGCCAGAACCCCGACGCCTACGCAGCGCGGGCCGCACTGGTGGTCACATCGCGCGACGGCGTTTCGGGCAGCACTTTCTGGTCGATGGCGCGGTCATTGACGACATCGTTGCCGCCATCGCACCACAACCCGGGCAAGCCATGGTGGAGATCGGCCCCGGGCTGGCGGCGTTGACCCAGCCTTTGCTGCAACACATCGACCGCTTGACCGTGATCGAGCTGGACCGGGACCTGGCGCAGCGCCTGCGCGCCGACCCATGCCTGAATGTCATTGAATCTGATGTGCTTAAAGTGAACTTTGTCCATATTCAACAAGCGCTGAATGCTCCTAAATTAAGAGTAGTTGGCAACCTGCCCTACAACATTTCTACGCCTATCTTGTTTCATCTATTGGCCTATGTGGACGTGATCGAAGACCAGCATTTCATGCTGCAAAAAGAAGTCATCGACCGCATGGTGGCACACCCGGCCAGCGCTGCGTATGGTCGTTTGAGCGTGATGCTGCAATGGCGTTATGCGATGGAAAACGTGTTGGCAGTGCCGCCCGAAAGCTTTGCTCCGCCCCCGCGAGTGAACAGTGCGGTGGTGCGCATGCTGCCGCACGCTCAACCACCATTGGTGCATCAGCGCACGCTGGGTGAATTGGTCCAGGTGGCGTTCAGCCAGCGGCGCAAACTGCTGCGACACACGCTGGGGCGCTGGCTACAAGAAAGAAATTTTGCGGGTAACTTTGACGTGCAGCGCCGGGCCGAAGAGGTTCCGACCAGCGAGTACGTTCAACTGGCGCAAGAGGTCACGAAAGACCAGTGCGTGATGGATAGGGGACAGAACTGGCAGGCATGCAAGCTGCCCCACCCCAAAGAATGAAGGAGGGTCGCCATGGCCCGGCAGACAACCTGCTCTATTACTCTTTTTTCTGCCCCGCCAATTTCAGGCAGTCGTCCAGTAGCCCGCGTTGAAGGGGCTGCTCATGCGCAGCGCCTGGGGCGAGATGTCGAGCAATTTGTCAGTTGGCATTTTCTCGCCGGTTTCGGTCAAAATTTCAATCGGCGCGTGGCCTGGGGCGGTGCCGGTTTGCTGAGCCTGGTTCGCCCGTTCTGCTTGGCTGGTGTGTGCAGAACGGGCTACAGAAAAGAATAGAAACACCTGAAGGGTATTTTTCGGTCCCCCCAATAATCGGCAGTGTCGCGGAAGATGTCGAGCAACTGTTCGCGCGCTTCCTTGTCGAACTTGGCGTTGGCTGGAATGTGCTCCAGTACCACAATGAAACCAGGTTGCGGTCCGGACTTGTGCACCGGGTCGGTCATGCTATCGTAGAGCGAATCAAAGTTTTTACCGACCGCCACCGTCAGCATGAACTGCTGGCCGATCATGTCCAGAATATCCTGCTTGCTCTGGGCATTGCCCAGATTGGCGTACAAAAAATGGTGCCCCAGCGCAGTAGCGGCCTCTTGCAGGTCAGGCACACGAAACGCCCGGATCGACTGAACGATATTCGGGCGCACGCCCCGGAGCAAGCCTTCCGCAGCGCTTGTGGGCGGCTTCAGGGTAGCGATGGCAGGCGACATGTTCATTTTCTTTTCACTTCTCAAAAATAGGAATCCAACTCAAGGCGAAATCCGCCGAAAACTCTGGTAATGGTCGGCTGTGTAGTAACAAACATCGGGTACTCGAGGCTTGCCACCGCACACAATCCGGCGCACACCCCGGTGCTTCAAGCCCGGTGTTGCCACGGTGTACTCGCGGTAATAGCCACGCTTTTTGATGGGTAGTAAACGCTCCCGATTACCAAATACCACACCATCTCTTTCGCTGGCAAACGGACCGCCCTGATAGATCAGTGCAACCATTTGCTGGCCCTCACGCGGCAACTCACTCAGCCCGATTGCCTGCTGGCTCTGATCTGGCGCAACGGATCGGGCTTGCGCCCCACCGACCATCGCCAGCAGAAAAACCAGGCCAGCAATGAAAAGCTGAAATCGCTTACAACGTGGCATGACACCTGTTTCTCAACTCAAAACCCGGGTTTACCCGGACACGCAGGGCGCGTAGTGTCGATGATTTAGCAAAAAAAAGCAAGTCACTGCCCAAAAAATAGGCAGCAACAAGGGGATGAGCACCCGAGACCCGCCCCTGGCCCGGCGTGCTCAGGTCGCGTCGCTTTAGCGCGTCGCGTTGGCGTCAGCGACCGTCAGCGCGGTCATGTTGACAATGCGCCGCACCGTGGTGCTGGCCGTCAGGATGTGCGCCGGTTTAGCCGCGCCCAGCAACACAGGCCCCACCGCAATGCCGCCACCAGCCGCAGTTTTGAGCAAGTTGTAAGCGATGTTGGCCGCATCAATGTTGGGCAATACCAGCAAATTGGCATCGCCGTGCAGGGTGCTGTTGGGCATGATAACGCGCCGCTCCGAACTGTCCAGCGCCACGTCGCCATGCATTTCGCCGTCCACGTCGAGCTCGGGGGCCTGCTCACGCAGCAGCGCCAGCGTATCGCGCATCTTGACGGCACTGGGCTGGCTGCTGCTGCCAAAGTTGGAGTGGCTGAGCAGCGCCACCTTGGGCGGAATGCCGAAACGGCGCATTTCTTCGGCCGCCATACGGGTAATTTCAGCCAACTGCTCGGCCGTGGGGTCGTAATTGATGTGCGTGTCGACCAAAAACAGTTGCCGCCCTGGCAGCATCAGACAATTCATGGCGGCGTAGGTTTTAACGCCTTCGCGTTTGCCAATGACCTGGTCGATGTAGTTCAGGTGCAGCGCAGTGGTGCCCCAGGTACCACAAATCATACCGTCTGCAAAACCTTTGTGCACCATCATCGCCGCGATCAGTGACAGACGCCTGCGCATGTCAATCTTGGCCATCGGGGCGGTGACACCCTTGCGCTCGGTCATGCGATGGTAAGTTTGCCAGAAGTCGCGGTAACGGTCGTCGTGTTCGACGTTGACGACTTCGTAGTCCACCCCTTGCTGTAGGCGTAGGCCAAATTTTTCGACGCGCGCAGCAATGACTTTGGGACGACCGACCAGTGTCGGCAAGGCCAGGCCTTCGTCCACCACGATCTGCGCCGCGCGCAACACGCGTTCGTCTTCACCCTCGGAGAACACCACGCGTTTCTTGAGCGCTTTTTTGGCCGCAGTAAAGATCGGCTTCATGACCGTGCCCGAGGCATAGACAAAGCTTTGCAATTTTTCGCAGTAGGCGGTCATGTCGGAAATCGGGCGCTGCGCCACGCCCGAGTCCATGGCCGCCTGCGCCACTGCGGGCGCCACCTTGATCATCAGACGCGGATCAAATGGCTTGGGAATCAGGTATTCACGGCCAAACGCCAGTGGCTCGCCGGTATAGACTGCCGCCACCACCTCGCTCTGTTCGGCCTGTGCGAGTTCGGCAATGGCATGCACTGCGGCCATTTCCATCTCGACCGTGATGGTGGTCGCCCCCGCGTCCAGTGCGCCCCGGAAGATGTACGGAAAGCACAGGATGTTGTTGATCTGGTTCGGGTAATCGCTGCGCCCGGTACCGATGATGGCGTCGTCTCGCACCGACTTGACTTCTTCAGGGGTGATCTCGGGCGTGGGGTTGGCCAACGCAAAAACGATCGGGTTGGGCGCCATGCGCGCGACCATGTCTTTTTTGAGCACGCCTCCGGCAGAAAGACCCAGAAAGACGTCGGCGTTGTCGATCACTTCACCCAGTTTGCGTGCCGCCGTTTTTTGCGCGTAGATGCTCTTGTCAGGATCCATCAACTCGACCCGGCCTTCATAGACCACCCCGGCCAGGTCGGTGACCCAGACGTTTTCACGCCGCACGCCCAGCTTGACCAGCAGACCTACACAGGCCAGTGCCGCAGCGCCCGCGCCCGACGTCACCAGCTTGACTTTGGTGATGTCTTTGCCCGCCACCTTCAGGCCGTTCATGATGGCCGCACCGACCGTGATGGCGGTGCCGTGCTGGTCGTCATGAAAGACCGGAATCTTCATGCGCTCGCGCAGCTTGCGCTCGACATAAAAGCAATCCGGCGCCTTGATGTCTTCCAGGTTGATGCCGCCAAAAGTAGGCTCCAAAGACGCGATGATGTCCACCAGTTTGTCGAGGTCTTTCTTTTCGTTGATCTCGATGTCAAACACATCGATACCGGCGAACTTTTTGAACAGGACGCCCTTGCCTTCCATCACCGGTTTGCCCGCCAGCGGGCCGATGTCGCCCAAACCCAGCACCGCGGTACCGTTGGTGACCACGGCCACCAGGTTGCCGCGGCTGGTGTACTTGTAAGCCGCGTTCGGGTCTTTGACGATTTCTTCGCACGGCGAAGCCACACCGGGTGAATACGCCAGCGCCAGATCGCTCTGGTTGACAAGCTGTTTGGTCGCGGCAATGGCGATCTTGCCGGGGGTAGGAAATTCGTGATAGTCCAGCGCTGCACGGCGCAACTGCGCGCGCTTGTCGTCGGCGTCAGGATGGGTTTTGGGCATGAAGCCTCCGCTTGTGGGTGGCGCCTTTCAAATGAACGCGCCGTTAATAAGGGGGTCGGACGATATTGTAGGCTTGCCCTCAGAACCGAATCCCGGCCCGAATCTCATGCGACGTCGAGCTGTTCCGGGTTGAGAAACTGTTTGCCATAACGCCGATAGATGCCGCTGTTGATGAAAATGTCGTACAGATCAGGATCAATATGGCCATTGCGCTTGAAGTCCTCCAGAATGCCCAGCGCTTGCGACATTTTCATGCCCAGTTTGTACGGCCTGTCGCAGGCGGTCAGTGCCTCAAAAATGTCGGCAATGCCCATGATGCGCGCCTGCACGGACATCTGCTCGCGCGTGAGTCCTTTGGGATAACCTTTGCCGTCCATCCGTTCGTGGTGTCCCCCGGCGAATTCGGGCACGTTTTTCAAGTGTCTGGGCCAGGGCAGTTTCTCCAGCATTTTGATGGTGGCCACGATGTGATGGTTGATGATTTCGCGTTCGGCCGAGGTGAGTGTGCCCCTGCGGATGCACAGGTTATCCATTTCGTCGGCATTCAAAAAATCGGCTTGTACCCCGTCAATGTTGCGCCACTGGTGCTGGGTGCCAATGCGCCGCACGCACGCCACGTCTGCGTCAGACATGGCTTCACCACCGACATTTGATTTGCGGAGGAAGTCACGCTCCTCATTCAACCGCGCCTGGGTTTCTGCCGATCGCTTCATGATGGCCGATTCGGTATCTGGTTGAACCACGGGACGTAACGCCAACTGTTCACGCAAAGCCACAATTTCCGTGTCGCGCTTGAGCACCTCAAATCGTGTGTCAATCAGGGCAATCCGATCAAACAAGGTGTGCAATTTGGTTGCTTTGTCTACCACGTGAACGGGCGTTGTGATCTTGCCGCAGTCGTGCAACAAGCCCGCAATCTTGAGCTCATAACGATCAGCATCCGTGAGTGAAAAATCAGCCAGCGGACCGGAGTCAGTGGCGCTGACGGCTTCTGCCAGCATCATCGTCAATTCGGGTACGCGCTGGCAGTGCCCACCGGTGTAGGGTGACTTTTCATCAATAGCCAAGTTGATCAAACCCACAAAGGATTCAAACAGATTCTCCAGTTGGGTCATCAAGAGCCGGTTACTCAGGGCGATAGCAGCTTGTGAGGCCAATGACTCCGCCAAGCTCTGGTCTGCGTCGGTAAAGGTCTGCACTTGGTGCGTCTTCGGATCGATCGCGTTGATCAGTTGCAACACACCAATGATGGCGCCTTCATGGTCGCACATAGGCACCGTTAAAAACGACTGTGACCGATAGCCAGTGCGCGCATCAAAACCTCGTGTTCCTGCAAAGTCAAAACGGTCGGTTTCTTCGTAAGCATCCGGTATATTGACAGTGACGCCATGGATGGCAGCGTAAGCCGCCACCAGGGCATCATTGGGTTGGCCGTCTTGCTTAAGCAGCGCAATGTCGGGAAAACCAACCGCACAGCCAGAGGTACCGCCCATCCAGATATTCAATGAATCGGTGCGAAGAATTTCAAAACGCAGTGATTTGCCGTCTTCGGTCATCCGGTACAGCGTGCCACCGTCAGCGTGCGTGATCGCCTTGGCCGCCAGCAGTATCTGCTCGAGCACACGGTTGATGTTGCGCTCTCTGGACAAAGCCGCGCCAACCGTATTGAGCTGCTCCAGCCTAGCCAAAAGGCTCTGAATTGTGTTTGATTTTGCGTCGGTTTGGGTGCGCATTGGACGGGCCTCCGTGGGTTGTCTTGGACAAGCTCTGACGACAGTTTAGAGCGAATCGTCAAACCATGCGCGACGTCAGCGCTCGCAGGCCGGATACGTGGCCTAAAGCTGCTTTCGCATCGACGCTGTAGGAATACGTAAGCCTTCGCGGTACTTGGCAACGGTACGCCTGGCGCATTCAATGCCCTGTTCTTTGAGCATGTCTGACAACTGGTTGTCGCTCAGGGGCTTGGTCGTGCTTTCGGCTTCGATGAATTGCTTGATCAGTGCGCGCACTGCGGTGCTGGAAGCGTTGCCACCGGCTTCAGTGGCCAAACCCGAGCCAAAAAAATACTTCAGCTCGAAGGTGCCCATCGGTGTGGCCATGTACTTGGAGGTGGTGACCCGGCTTATCGTGGATTCATGCAAACCCAGTTCATCGGCAATTTCGCGCAGCACCAGCGGGCGCATGGCCAGCTCACCATGGATAAAAAAGCTTTTCTGCCGTTCGACGATGGCGTTGCTAACGCGCAGGATGGTGTCAAAACGCTGCTGGATGTTGCGAATGAACCAGCGCGCTTCTTGCAGCCGCTGCTGTAGTGCCACGACGTTGGCTGCGTCACTGCCGCTGGCCTTGTGGCCGCGCAGTGCGCTGGCATAGACGTCATGCACGCGCAGACGTGGCATCACCTCGGGGTTCAGTCGCACCTGAAACGCAGGGGTAACAGCATCGCCCGTGCGAACCACCAGTACATCAGGGATGATCAGGTTGCGCTCAACATCCACAAAACGGCGCCCCGGCTTGGGCTCCAGGTGGGCAATCATCGCCAACGCGCTGCGAACTGCAGCTTCTGTGGCGCCAACCAGCGGCATCAGGCGTTTGATGTCACGCCGCGCCAACACCTCCATGGGCTGCTCACATACACGCAGCGCCAGATCGATATGGGCTGGCTCAAACGCCAGATTGCCGTGCAACGCAAGCAACTGCAGACGCAGGCATTCGGCCAGATTGCGTGCACCCACGCCCACTGGCTCCAGGCTTTGCAACAAGCCCAACGCCACCTTGAAATGGTGTGTCAGTTGCTCAAACTCTTGCTCATTTTCACCTGCCAGAGCGCGTACCAGCTCGGTCAAGTTGTCTTCAAGATAACCATCGTCGTTAAGCGATTCGATCAAAAAACGCAAGGCAGCGCTGTCTTCTGCGCCCAGCCGCAGCGATAACGCTTGGCGGTGCAAATAACTTTGCAAAGACTCCTGGTTACGCGCCAGCTCGGTGGCGTCCAGGTCGTCATCCGTACTGAGATTGTTGCCGCGCGCGGGTGCGTCACCGCCCCATTCGCTGTCATCGGGGGCCAGGCTGACGCTGCCATCACCGTCCCAAGACACGGCGTCGTCTGACGACAAGCCCGCTTCGCTGTCCGCTGCGCTAACGACCCCAGCGTAGTCGATGCCAGGCAGGGCTGCCATCTCAAAGTCGCGGTCACCCGCACTGACCGGGGTATCTGCGTGTGCCAAGCCAAACGCCTCGCGCTCGGCTTCTTCCACGCTGCGTTCCAGAAACGGGTTGTCGTCGAGCATCTGGCTCACTTCCTGGCTCAGTTCCATGGTGGAGAGCTGCAACAATCGGATGGACTGTTGCAACTGCGGCGTAAGCGCCAGATGCTGCGAAATGCGTAGGGAAAGACCTGGCTTCATGGTGCTTTGGAATCGGTCTCTTACATGCGGAAATGTTCGCCCAGATAGACCCGCCGCACGTCGGCGTCGTTGACGATGTCTGCCGGCGTGCCCTGGGCCAGCACGCGCCCCTCGCTGATGATGTAGGCGTGGTCACATATGCCCAAGGTCTCGCGCACGTTGTGGTCGGTGATCAACACGCCAATGCCCCGACCTTTCAGGAAGCTGATAATGCGCTGGATTTCGATCACCGCAATCGGGTCGATACCGGCAAATGGCTCGTCGAGCAAGATAAAGCGCGGTTGCGTCGCCAGCGCGCGGGCAATTTCCACCCGGCGACGCTCGCCACCCGAGAGCGACAGTGCACTTGACTCGCGCAGGTGCTCTACCCGCAAGTCCTGTAGCAAGGCGGTCAGGCGCTTGTCGATGTCAGACTCACTGAGCGCGCGGCCACGCTCGTCCACCTGTAGCTCTAGCACAGCACGCACGTTGTCCTGCACGCTGAGCTTGCGAAAAATCGACGCCTCTTGTGGCAAGTAGCTCAACCCCAGGCGTGAGCGGCGGTGTATCGGCAGGTGCTCGATCGACTGGCCGTCGATACTGATGTCCCCCGAGCTGGCACGCACAAGACCCACAATCATGTAGAACGATGTGGTCTTGCCCGCGCCATTGGGCCCGAGTAAACCAACGATCTCGCCCTTGCGCACCGCCAGCGACACGTCTTTGACCACCTCGCGGCTACCGTAAACCTTTTGCAGGTGATGCGCCTGCAGGCAACTATCTGCACAGCCGCGCTCGCGCGGTGGCAGAGCCCCTTGGCTGGATGGCAGCGGCGCCAAAGCGTCGGTCATCGTCACGGTTTGGTTCCACGCAACTGGGGCGATTCACGCAGCGGCAAGCCTGGTGCAGAAGCGGCTTTTCCGGGTGACGCCGCGCCCTCCTGCTTGGGCGTGAGCGTGGCGCGCACCCGACCCGGTGCCAAACCCGCAGCAGAGCTGGCCACGTTGTCGGCCACCGGTGCGCCGTCAAGCGTAAACACCTCTGTGCTGTTGTTATAGACGATGACAGATGCACTAAACTCGTCGTTGAGCTTGCTGCCCAGGTAGCGACGAAGCTGCGCATTGCCAATGAACTTGACGGAATCTGCGCGACCGTCATAGTCGATGGTCTGGCCCTCGCCTTCGACGAATTCATCCACGCCTTCACGCTTTTGCCGGAAGAACGCCAATTTGTCAGGCGCTGCCGTCACCAGACCAAACTGGTTGCCCTGCGGATCCTGTC
This sequence comes from Comamonadaceae bacterium CG12_big_fil_rev_8_21_14_0_65_59_15, assembly GCA_002786915.1. GTDB lineage: Bacteria > Pseudomonadota > Gammaproteobacteria > Burkholderiales > Burkholderiaceae_C > Rhodoferax. The sequence goes on from PCUV01000024.1 coordinate 52,400, forward strand.
GCACCTCTACCTTGGCACCCCGGATCATGATAGTGCCTTTGGTCAGTACCACACGGCCACTGAAAACGCTGACCTTTTGGGCATCGTCGTAGCGCAAGGCGTCGGCCTCGACATTCATGGGTTTGTCGCGATCCGCCCGCTCGGCTTGCACCGGCGTCGCCCACAGAAAAGCCAACACCAACAAGCATCCGCAGAAAACACGGTTTTTCATAGAGGCATGAATCTTGCATAAAACATGCCCGCGATTGTAGTGGCGCTGGGCTGTTTTCAACGTCCGGCGCGTACCTGTTCGATCAGAAACTCAGCCACCCGAAGCAGCCGCTCCATGCTGCCGGCGAGGGCTCCGTCGGTGTAGTATCGACCGGCAATCCCCAGCGCCGGCACCCCATCGACCCGATAGGCTTGCGTCATCTGGATCGCACGGCTGGCTTGGGTGGCAACGCCAACCGACGTGAAGTGGCTGGCAAACGCCGTCCTATCGACGCCCTGTTGGACCAACCAATTGGTGATGGCATCACCCCGCTTGAGGTCGATTTTGCCGACATGAATGGCGGCAAATACGCGAGCGTGCAGTTGCTCAAGCGAACCCATCGCCTGTAACGCGTAGAACAAGCGCTGCTGGGGCACCATGCTGTCATTGAATGCCACCGGTATTCGCTTAAAAACAACATCACTGGGCAACTGTTTGACCCAGGGCGACAGCACCGGCTCAAACGCGTTGCAATGCGGGCAGTTGTACCAAAAAAACTCGATCAGCTCGATTTTGCCTGCGGGCGCGTCCACCGGTGCCAGCGGACTGACCGGCAAAAAGTCTGGTCCGGCGCGAAACGCCCCCGCCTGCGCCCAAGCTACAACGGGTTTGAAGACGCTTGCAGCCACACCCGCTGTGGCAGCCAGCGACAGTACGTGACGACGATGCATAAGATGAACTCCCAATAAATGAAGTAGCCGTTCAGAGTGCACAATGGCCGGATTGTTCCGTGCGAATCCTCAACGTTGCACGCGCACCAGCGCGGCATCAATGCCGGTGGCAGCGATCTTGGCCTTGGCAGCGTCAGCTTCGGCGCGTGTCTGCAAGGGCCCGAGGCGCACTCGATAGACCACGCGCCCGGCCTGCTCGCGCTCGCTCACCTTGGTTTCAATGCCTGCCAGCGACAGCTTGGCGCGCTGACTTTCAGCGTCCTCGTTAGTACGGTATGCACCGACCTGGACAAAATAGACAAACGGATCAGCACTGGCATCCTTGGTCTTGAGCAAATCGCCCAACGGGTCGGCATTGACTGCAGGCTTGACCTCGACGTTGGCAACTGGCTTGGCATCGGATGCAGGATTTGCGGCAGTTGATACTACTTGCTCTGCAGCAGAAGCGGCACGCGCCGGGTTCTTGCCGTACAGCGGTGCGTTGGGGTCCCAGTCCTTGTTCTTCTTTGACTCGGCGGCATCCTGGTCAGACGGACGGTTGGCCCCCCGGTCCAGAAACGGTACCGGCACCTTGGTGACGTACACCGCCACGATCAGCGCAATGGCCAGCCCGGCCACCAGCCCGAGCACAAAACCCAGAAATGTTCCACCACGTTGTTGATGCATAAATTGCCTTCCAGCCCTTACGAATATTGCACAAGTCGCTACATTTTTTGGGGTGCACTGACGCCCAGCACCGCCAACCCGTTGCGCAGCACTTGTGCGGTGGCGGCCACCAACGCCAGGCGTGCCCGCTTGTCAGCGTCGTCGTCCACCAGAATGCGCTCGGCGTCGTAATAGCTGTGGTAGCTGGCGGCCAACTCGCGCAGATAAAAAGTCACGTCGTGCGGCGCAAAACCGGCGGCGGCGTTGCTCAGCATGTCGGGGTATTTGGCCAGTTGCAGCATCAGGGCCTGCGCCGCCGGTGTGTCCAGCGGGGCCAGATCGGCTTGCGCCAACGCCGCTGCGTCACCGCCCCAAGCCGCCAGCACCGAGCAGATACGCGCATGGGCATATTGCACGTAATACACCGGGTTGTCGTTGTTCTTTTGTACGGCCAGGTCGACATCGAAGGTGTATTCGGTATCAGGCTTGCGACTGAGCAAAAAGAAACGCACCGCATCTTTGCTGGTCCATTCGATCAGGTCGCGCAGCGTCACGTAGCTGCCCGCGCGCTTGCTGATCTTGACTTCTTGCCCGCCGCGCACCACGCGCACCATGGTATGCAGCACGTAGTCGGGGTAGCCCTGCGGAATGCCCACGTCGGCCGCTTGCAGCCCCGCGCGCACGCGGGCAATGGTGCCGTGGTGGTCCGTGCCCTGGATGTTGATGACCTTGGCAAAGCCGCGCTCCCACTTGGTAATGTGGTAGGCCACGTCGGGCACAAAGTAGGTGTACGTACCGTCCTGCTTGCGCATGACGCGGTCTTTGTCGTCACCGTAGTCGGTGGTTTTGAGCCACAGTGCGCCGTCCTGCTGGTAGGTTTTGCCCGCCTGAATCAAGCGCAAAACCACCGCCTCCACCTTGCCAGACGTGTATAAGCTGCTCTCTAAATAATAGTTGTCAAACTTGACGGCAAAGGCCTGCAAGTCCAGGTCCTGCTCGTGGCGCAGGTAGGCCACAGCAAACTGGCGGATGCTGTCGATGTCTTGCGCGTCGCCACTGGCGGTAAAGCTGCGGTCATCCGAGGTGACGGTTTTTTGGGCCAGAAAGTCAGCTGCAATGTCGGCGATGTAATCACCGTTGTAAAAGTTTCTGCTCACCGGGTTGTCGGGGTCGGTCGGCCAGCAAGCGTCGCCCGGTTTGAAGCCCTGCGCACGTAACTGCGTGCTGGTAGCCAGCGTACCGATCTGCACGCCCGCGTCGTTGTAATAAAACTCACGATAGACGTCCCAGCCCTGACTGGCAAACAGGTTGCAGATGGCGTCGCCTAGCGCCGCCTGGCGCCCATGCCCCACGTGCAGCGGGCCGGTGGGGTTAGCCGAGACAAATTCCACCAGCATGCGCTGGCCGTTGGCCGGGCGCTGGCCATAAGCCGAGCCTTGCGCCAACACACTTTTGACCACCTGTTGCTTGGCCGCTGGCTTGAGCCGAATGTTGATGAAACCCGGCCCCGCCACTTCCAGCGCATCCACCCAGGTCTGGAACGCTAGCGTGGCTTGCAACGCCACACACAGGGCGTCGGCCAATTGGCGCGGGTTTTGTTTCAGCGGCTTGGCCAGTTGCATGGCCGCCGTGGTGGCCAGATCGCCATGTGCGGCGACCTTGGGCGACTCGAAGGCGGCCTTGGCGCCAGCGCCTGGCTGCAAATCATCCAGCGTCTGGCGCAGGGTTTGGAGTAATTCAGTAGTAACGGTCAACATGGGCTAATTTTAGGCGGTGCTTTGTTCTGACCCAGCAGCGACGTATTCCGGATCCAAACCCCGCACTCAACCCGCGTTGTCAACCCGCAGATGCTTGACCAGTTGGCCCCCTACAGCCATACTCCCGCCTCAATACAAGAGGACGATACCATGCCAGACACTTGCACGCCCGAAGAATCTTTGGACACGCAACCCATGTTGCCAAGGGTGCATTACCTGACCAAGCCTCTGTCCCACATCGGCGCCTGGACGCATTACTTCAGGAACGCAGAAATTCCGGTGCTGGCGATAACAGCCCGAGCCATTGAAGAACTGCGCGCCATGGAAGACGATGTCGATGCCAACATGCTCACGCCTATCATCCAAGCCGACCCGCTGATGACGCTCAAGCTGTTGGCGCGGGTGGCCAGCCTGCGCCGCCCTGGCTCCAACACGGAAACCGAATCGGTCACAACATCATTGGTGTTGATGGGCATTTCACCTTTTTTCAGGCATTTTGACAAGTTCATCACCGTCGAAGACTGGTTAGCCGACCAGCCCGAGGCCATGCAAGGGTTGCAAGTGTTGCTGAACCGGGCCGAACGCGCTGGACAGTTTGCCCTAGGGTTTGCCGTGCACCGGGGTGATACCGACGCCACCATCATCCATCAGGCCGCGTTTTTGAACGATTTTGCTGACATGATGGTATGGTTGCATGCGCCAACACTGGCCATCCAGATTCGCGACGCGCAGTCGGCAGACTCTACCTTACGCTCAAGCGTGATCCAGAAAGAAGTGTTGGGCATCGAGATGAACGATTTGCGCCAGGCGCTAATGAAACTCTGGCACCTGCCCGAACTGTTGGTAAACATCAGCGACGACCGCCACGCCGCGCACCCAAGCGTTCAATGTGTGGTGCTTGCGGCTCGACTGGCCCGGCATACTGCGGCGGACTGGGAAAACGCCGCAGTGCCCGACGATATCGAAGACATTTCGCGTCTGCTCAACGCCTCGCCCAGGGCTACTTTAGCGTTTTTGCACAAGATCGATCATCCAGTTGTGGAGGCGGCTGCGCTGACCTGCTCGCTACAGCCACCAGAGTTATCCGATCCATCAGCTCCAACAGCTTCAACAGCAGACTGACGGGCACGCGCCATCAAGCCACCAAGGTTGACCCGGGTCTTGCGCCATCCCACGTTGGAGGGCAGGTGGGGCGGGTCGTCCCGAGGCAGCGACAGGCTATCAACTTGGTTGAACTTTTTTATTAGCACTCACTCGTAGAGAGTGCTAATATTGGGTTAGTTAGCCATCAGGAGTAAGGACATGACTGCTTTATCTGCCACCCCAAATACCGCCTTGGCCCTGAAAAACCCTTGGGCGCTGGTGCCCGCTCTGGGCAATCTGGACGCTTACATTTCTGCCGTCAACCGCATGCCGATGCTGACCCTGGAAGAAGAGCAGTCTTTTGCGCGCAAGTTCCGCCAAGACAACGACTTGGAAGCCGCTGGCAAGCTGGTGCTGTCGCACCTGCGGCTGGTGGTATCCACCGCGCGCCAGTACCTGGGCTATGGTTTACCGCACGGCGATCTGATTCAAGAAGGCAATGTGGGCCTGATGAAAGCCGTCAAGCGCTTTGACCCGGAACAGGGCGTGCGCCTGGTGAGCTACGCGTTGCACTGGATCAAGGCCGAAATCCACGAATACATTTTGAAAAACTGGCGCATGGTCAAGGTAGCCACCACCAAGGCGCAGCGCAAGCTGTTTTTCAACCTGCGCAGCATGAAGCAGCGCTACCGCAGTGATGACGCCGCCGCCGACCTGGACAGCCACCGCAATACGCTCAGTGACAGCCAGATCGACGCCATGGCCAGCGAACTCAACGTCAAGCGCGAAGAAGTCATCGAGATGGAAGCGCGCATGGCCGGGGGCGACGTGCTGCTGGACCCCAGCCCGTCCGACGACGGCGAAGAAGCTTTTGGCCCCATCGCCTACCTGACCGACGCCACGCACGAGCCCACCGCCATGATTGAAGCGCGCCACCGCGACGAACTGGCTAGCAGCGGTCTGGCGCAAGCGCTGGAGACGCTGGACGAGCGCAGCCGCCACATTGTCCAAGAGCGCTGGCTCAAGGTCAACGACGACAGCTCGGGTGGCATGACGCTGCACGACTTGGCCGCCGTCTACGGCGTCAGCGCCGAGCGCATCCGCCAGATTGAGGTGGCCGCACTGAAGAAAATGAAGAAATCGCTGGTGGAATTTGCCTGACGCTGCGCGCCAGCCACGGTAAGCTGCGGCTTACACTCCACAGCCTCCAGCGGCAACGCGCCTTGGGGGCTTTTTTGTATCTTTAGCCTGTTAAACGGAGTCCCCGCCATGGTCTTTTCAAACCGTCGAAACGCAATGTTTTTGATAGCTGCTTGCGCTCTATCCAAATGGTCTAGCGCCCAAAATAGTATCAAAACCCCGGGCTGGCCCAGCAAGCCGGTGCGCATCATCGTCGGCTTTCCGGGTGGGTCGTCGCCTGACCTCACCGCCCGCACGCTCGCCGAGCCGCTGGCCCATGCACTGGGGCAACCGGTGATTGTTGAAAATAAGGTGGGCGCGGGCGGCAACATCGGTGCCGACCTGGTCGCCAAAGCGACCGACAACCATACGTTGGGGCTGATGATCAACGGCAACCTCACCACCGCCAAGCTGCTCAACCCCAAACTGGCGTACGACCCGCTGAAAGACTTGCAGCCCATCAGCCTGGTGGGCGTGTCGCCGCTGGTGCTGATGGCCCCCTTGAAAGCCCCTGGCGCTGACGCACGCGGCTTTATTGCTGCGGGCAAGCAGGCCGGCAACCGCTGGAGCTACGGCTCGCCCGGTGTCGGCACGGTGGGCCACATCGGCATGGAATACCTGCAGTCGCGCACCGGCCTGCAAGCGGTGCATGTGCCCTACCCGGGTTACGCGCAGGTGGCCACCGCCATGGTGGCGGGCGACCTGCACCTTTCCATGCTGCCCCCGGCGCTGGCCATGGCGCAGGTGCGCGGCGGCAAGCTGCGCGCCATGGGTGTCACCAGCAGCGGGCGCAGCAGCCTGTTGCCGGAGCTGCCCAGCATGACCGAAGCGGGGGTGGCCAATTTCAACCTGGAAATCTGGAACGCGGTGGCCGCACCCACCTCGCTGCCCAAGCCGATCGTGGCGCGTTTGTCAGAGCTGATCAGCGAATTGGCGCGCGCGCCAGAAATCCGTCAAAAACTCTACCAGCAAGGCTGGCAGGTGGTGGGTTCCTCCCCTGAAGGATTGGCGCGGCGCATCCAGGCCGACACGCAGCAGTTTGGAGCGGTCATCAAGACGCTGGGGCTGGGGCAAAAATAACAGTGGTTCAAAGCCGAACCAGGGTCACTGTTTTGAACCCGCGCGGCGACTGGCTTTGGCGGCCTCCTCATACGGGGGTACCTGAAAACGAAGTTTCGGCGAAGCCAAATCGTCGGCCGCCAAAACCAGCCACCGCGCTGAACGGTGTTGAAAAGAATCTCATCCCAAAATCGCTAGCCGGATCGGCCCCGCAGGTGAGCGCCGATTTCGGGTACCCCCGTATGAGGCGCTCGCCTGTGGGGCTGGTCCGGCGGGTTGCCCACAAAAGCTGATCAAATCACAAAGGGACTGCTATCTCATCGACCGTCAAAACTTGGTCAGATCGGGTTGACGCTTTTCCAGAAAGGCGCCAAAAGCCTCGCGTGCGGCGGGCTGGCGCACCAGTTCACCAAACAGCACGCCTTCCTCTGCAATGCGCTGTTGCAGTAAATCAGCCTGCCCCTGTTTCATCAGGCGCTTGGCCGCCATCAAGGCCTGGGTGGGCTTGGCTGCCAATTTGCGCGCCTGACGCTGCGCCAGCGCGTTGGCTTCTGACGGCGGCACGATGCGCGCCACCAGGCCCATCTCCAACGCAGCCTCAGCGGTAAAAGGCTCACCCAGCAGCAAGGCCTCAGCCGCACGACCGTAGCCCATGCGCTGCGGTGCCAGCAGGCTGGAACCCGCCTCTGGGCATACGCCTAGATTGACAAACGGCATGGAAAACGCGGCGTTATCACCCGCATACACCAAATCGCAGTGCAACAGCATGGTGGTGCCGATGCCCACCGCCGGACCGCAGACGGCGGCCACAATCGGCTTGGCGCAAGTGCTGATGGCTTTGAGGAAGCGAAACACCGGCATATCGGGCGAGGTCGCCGGACGGGTCAAAAAGTCTGAAATGTCATTGCCCGAGCTGAACACCGTCTCGTGGCCTTGAATGACGATGGCGCGCACGCCGTCGTCGCTTTGGGCAGACACCAACGCCTCGGCCAGGGCGGCGTACATCGCGGTGGTGATGGAATTTTTCTTGTCAACCCGATTAAAGGTCAGGGTCAGCACGCGGTCAGATGTGTCAATTAATAGGTCTTGCATGGTTTTATTTAATCAGATGGGGTCAGAGTTTGGTCAGATGGGGTCAGAGTTTAGTCATCGCTGCGCGAGTGGTCTGACCCCAGGTCTCAGATGCGCTCAAAAATCCCTGCGGCGCCTTGACCCATGCCGATGCACATGGTCACCATGCCGTATTTGCCGCCTGTGCGCTGCAGGGCGTGGATAACGGTAGCGGCGCGGATGGCGCCGGTGGCGCCCAGCGGGTGGCCCAGCGCAATGGCGCCGCCCAGCGGATTCACCTTGCTCTGGTCCAGCCCGAGCGTGTTGATGACGGCCAGGCTTTGCGCGGCAAAGGCTTCATTGAGTTCGATCCAATCCAACTGATCGAGCGTCAAGCCACCGTTTTTCAGCGCTGCCGGAATGGCCTCGATTGGGCCAATGCCCATGTACTGCGGCGGCACGCCCCGGGCGGCAAATGACACAAAGCGCGCCAGGGGTTTCAGGCCAAACTGTTTGAGCGCTTTTTCGCTGACCAGAATCAGCGCACCGGCACCGTCGGAGGTTTGCGAGCTGTTGCCCGCCGTGACGCTGCCGCGCGCGGCAAACGGCGACTTGAGCTTGGCCAGCCCTTCCAGACTGGTATCGGGGCGCGCGCCCTCGTCCACGCTCACCACACGTTTCTTTTCAATGACTTCACCGGTGGCCAAGTTCGGGGCACGGTCGATCACTTCAATCGGCGTCGTCTCTGCCGTGAAATAACCCGCCGCCTGGGCGGCCAGGGCGCGCTGGTGCGACTGCAGGGCAAACGCGTCCTGCGCTTCGCGGCTCACCTTCCATTGCGTGGCGACTTTTTCTGCCGTGAGTCCCATGCCGTAGGCGATGCCAATATCTTCATCGCGCGCAAACATCAGCGGTGAAAACGACGGTGCGTTGCCGCCCATCGGCACCATGCTCATACTCTCAACGCCAGCGGCGATCATCACGTCGGCCTCGCCCACGCGAATGCGGTCGGCGGCCATCTGGATGGCGGTCACGCCCGAGGCGCAAAAGCGGTTCACGGTGACCCCGCCCACGCGCGTCGGCAGGCCGGCCAGCACAGCAGCGGTGCGGGCAATGTTCAGGCCCTGCTGGCCTTCGGGCATGGCGCAGCCGCAGATGATGTCTTCAATGGCGTTGGGATCCAGCCCGGGGGCTTGCGCCAGCGCCGACTGCAGCACCTTGACCAGCAGGTCATCCGGGCGCGTGTTACGGAAAAACCCGCGCGACGATTTGCCAATGGGGCTGCGCGTGGCAGCAACGATGTAGGCATCTTGAATTTGTTTCATGGTGACTCTTTTCTGTAACAGTCAAAGTTAAATATCTGAACGGGGTTCGTGACTAAGCAAGCGTAGCGAGCGGCTTTTAGGCTTGGGCGAGGAGCGCAGCAACCGGAACGTACACCCGTACGTGAGGATTGCGAGCACCGCCCAACGACGCATAAAAGCCGCGCAGTAGCTTGATTAGTTACGAACCGGTTTGCCGGTGGACATCATCCCCATGATGCGCTCTTGCGTTTTGGGGTTGGCCAGCAGCGTGGCGAAGGCTTGGCGCTCCAGCGTCATCAGATAGGCTTCATCGACCAGGCTGCCGGCATCGACGTCACCGCCGCACACCACCCAGGCAATCTGGCTGGCAATGAAGTAGTCATAAGCGCTGACAAAGCCGCCGTCGCGCATATTGGCCAGCGTGCCCTTGATGGTGGCCAGGCCGCTGCGGCCGACCACCGGGAACAGGCGAGGGTGCGGCGCACGGTAACCGGCGTCAAACAGCGCTTGCGCCTGGGTGAGCGCCACGTGCAGCAACTCGTCTTTGTGCGGCACGATCACGTCGCTCTCTAAAAGATAGCCAAGTTTCCTTGATTCAAGGGCGCTGGTGCCCACTTTGGCCATGGCCGCAGCGGTAAAGCCCTCGGTCAGAAACGGCAGCAGGTCCTTGCCCGTAGAGGTGGCGGCGTTCTCGGCCGCACGCCGCGCAATATAGGCCAGGCCACCACCTCCGGGCACCAGCCCGACACCCACTTCGACCAACCCGATGTAGCTTTCCATGGCAGCCACGCGCTGGCTGCTGTACAGGCCCAGTTCGCAGCCCCCGCCAAGCGCCAGACCGCGCATGGCAGAAATCACCGGCACGTTGGCGTAGCGCAGTTTCAGCATGGCTTGCTGCATCTCCAACTCGGCCGCCTCGATCGCCTTGACCCCGCCGGTCATGAAAGCCGGCAGCATGGCCTGCAGATCGGCCCCGGCGGAGAACACCTCGTCGTTGCTCCAGATCACCAGGCCTTTGTAGTCGGCCTCGGCCAGCTCCAGGCCTTTGAGCAAGCCTTCGATCACGTCCGGGCCGATGGCGTGCATCTTGGTCTTGATGCTGGCAATGACCACCGGCGCTTCCAGCGTCCACAGGCGGATCGCGTCGTCTTCATACAGGGTGTTACCCGCATTGGCGGCCGACGGCGCGCCTGCGCCCAGCACGCTCTCTGGGAAATACTGGCGCGCGTACACCGGCAGGCTGCGCACCGGTACAAACTGCTGGCGCGACGGGCTCCACGAGCCTTGCGGCGTGTGCACACCACCTGCGGCTGCCACCGGGCCTTTGAACACCCAGTCGGGCAGCGGGACCTGGCACAGCGCCTTGCCAGCGTCGATGTCTTCTTTGACCATGTTGGCCACGTCCAGCCAACCGGCTTCTTGCCACAGCTCAAAGGGCCCTTGCTTCATGCCAAAGCCCCAGCGCATGCACAGATCCACGTCGCGTGCGTTGTCGGCAATGTCGGCCAGGTGCACGGCGGCGTAGTGGAAAGCGTTGCGCAGAATCGCCCACAAGAATTGCCCCTGCGCACCCTCCGCGTTGCGCAACAGTTTCAGGCGCTCGGCGGCGGGCTTCTTCAACATGCGGGTATAGACCTCGTCGGCTTTTTCACCGGCGGGCACGTAGGTTTTGGTCTTGAGGTCAAACCGCAGGATGTCGCGCCCTACCTTTTTGAAGAAACCGGCCTTGGTCTTCTGGCCCAGGTTGCCCATTTCCAACAAAGTTTTCAGCACCTCGGGGGTGGCGAAGCTGCCATAAAACGGATCAGAGTCAGCAGACAGAGTGTCTTGCAGCGTCTTGATCACGTGCGCCATGGTGTCCAACCCCACCACGTCAGCGGTGCGAAACGTGCCGCTGCTGGCCCGGCCCAGCTTTTTGCCGGTGAGGTCGTCCACCACGTCGTAGCTCAGGCCAAAGTTTTTGACTTCTTTCATGGTGGCCAACATACCGGCCACGCCGACGCGATTGGCAATAAAGTTGGGCGTATCTTTGGCGCGCACCACGCCTTTGCCCAGGTTGCTGGTGACAAAGGCTTCCAGGTTATCCAGAATGTGCGGCTCGGTGGTGGGGGTGTTGATCAGCTCCACCAGCAGCATGTAGCGCGGCGGGTTGAAGAAGTGGATACCGCAAAAGCGTGGTTTGAGCGACTCGGGCAGCACCTCACTCAACTTGGTGATCGACAGGCCCGAGGTGTTGGAGGCGACGATGGCGTGCGGTGCCACAAACGGCGCGATCTTTTTGTACAGGTCGAGTTTCCAGTCCATGCGCTCGGCGATGGCTTCGATGATCAGGTCGCAGCCGCGCAGCTGCTCCATATGTTCTTCGTAATTGGCCTGGCCGATCAACGCGGCATCGGTAGGCACGCCCAGCGGTGATGGCTTGAGCTTTTTCAGGCCCTCCACGGCTTTGGTGACGATGCCGTTTTTCGAGAAACCGAGCGACGGGGTCCCTCCCCCGTCTTTGTCCTTGGCGGGCAGGTCAAACAAGACCACCGGCACTTTGCAATTGACTAGGTGCGCGGCGATCTGCGCGCCCATCACACCGGCGCCGAGGACGGCGACTTTTCTGACGTTGAATCGGGACATTTCTATTTCCTTGATGACTTCAAATTTGTAAAGTGAAAAATGCCGAGCTTCGTCATTCCCGTGCAGGCGGGAATCCAGCATCTCAGCCAACCCTGGATTCCCGCCTGCGCGGGAATGACGGGTCAATTTCATGATTCGGGTCGGCTGTGCGCTCTGTCACCCCGAACCCGATCCGGGGTCCATGGATTGCGGGTCGTGGCCCGCAATGACAGTGCGGGCCACTCAGCTATAGCGACACGCGTCACTCCACACGCTGCCACACCTGGGTGCGGTAGAAAAACGCGATGTAGCCGCGCATTTCCATGGTCTTGCCGCCGTCCACCGGCTGCAGGCGCGTCTTGTAGGTTTTACCGTTGTTGGGGTCCAGAATTTCACCGCCGCCCCACAGCGTCTTGTCTTGCTCGTCCTGGCGCACGTTGCGCAGGATCGTCATGCCCAGCACCGGCTGGTCCTTGCGCTCGTCGCTGCACTTGTCGCACTTGTTGCCAGCTTTGGCGGGGTCGAAGATTTTTTCGATGGTGCCCGAGAGCACGCCGTCTTTTTCGGTGATGCGCACCAGCGATTTGGCAGTTTTACCGTCATCGTCGATGGTTTTCCACAAGCCCACCGGCGTCATCTGGGCCTGCGCAGCGGCGCTGATGACTATAAATAAAGAAGCGGTCAGCACTTTACTGGCAATGGTAAGCGTACGATTTTTCATATAAAACTCCGGTTAAATTGAGGGTTGTAGTCAGCAATGGGTCATAGCAGCCATCACGCCAATGCCGCGTCGCTGTCCATCAGCACTTTACAGCCGGCGCGCGCGCTGCGCATCAGCGACGCGGTTTCGGGGAACAGCTTGGCAAAGTAGAAACGCGCCGTCTGTAGCTTGGCTACATAAAACGGGTCTGTGTTGCCCGCAGCAATCTGGCGCAGCGCCACCTGCGCCATGCGCGCCCAGAAGTAGCCATAGACCAGGTGACCAGCCACGCGCAGATAGTCCACGGCGGCGGCACCCACCTCGTCGGCATTCTGGAACGCCTTGAAGCCAATCTCTGTGGTGAATTTGGTCATCTGCTCACCCAGGATGGCAATCGGCGTGATGAATTCGGCCATCTTTTCGTTGACGCCTTCTTCAGCCACCAGTGCGCCCACCAACTTGCCAAATTTTTTCAGCGTGGCGCCGTTGTTGCCCAGCACCTTACGCCCCAGCAAGTCCAGCGACTGGATGGTGTTGGTACCTTCGTAAATCATGTTGATGCGGGCGTCGCGCACAAACTGCTCCATGCCCCATTCCTTGATGTAGCCATGGCCGCCAAACACCTGCAGGCAGGCGGAGGTAGCGGTCCAGCCGTTGTCGGTGACAAACGCCTTGGCGATGGGTGTCAACAGCGCCAGCAATTCGGCGGACTCCTTGCGCACCTGCTCGTCGGTGGCGTTGAGTTCTTTCTCTAGCAACATCGAGCAAAAGCACAGCAGCGCGCGCCCGCCTTCGGCATACGCCTTGGCCGTGAGCAGCATCTTGCGCACGTCCGGGTGCACGATGATCGGGTCGGCCGGTTTGTCTTTGGCCTTGGGGCCAGAGAGGCTGCGCATCTGGATGCGGTCTTTGGCGTAGGCCAGCGCGTTTTGGAAAGCCACCTCAGTCAAGCCCAGCGACTGGTTGCCCACGCCCAGGCGCGCGGCGTTCATCATCACAAACATGCCCTGCATGCCCTTGTTGGGCTGGCCCACCAGCGTGCCCACCGCGCCGTCGAGCACGATCTGCGCGGTGGAGTTGCCGTGGATGCCCATCTTGTGCTCCAGCCCACCGCAGTAGATACCGTTGCGCGCACCCAGCGTGCCGTCGGCATTGACGTTGAACTTGGGCACGATGAACAGGCTCACGCCCTTGATGCCGGGGGGCGCGTCGGGCAGGCGTGCCAGCACCAGGTGGATGATGTTTTCGGCCACGTCATGCTCGCCTGCACTGATGAAAATCTTGTTGCCGGTGAGTTTGTAGGTTCCATCGGCTTGCGGTTCGGCCTTGGTGCGCATCAGCCCCAGGTCAGTACCGCAATGCGGTTCGGTCAGGCACATGGTGCCGGTCCATTCGCCGCTGACCATCTTGGGAAGATAGGTTTTCTTTTGCGCGTCGGTGCCGTGCGTGTGCAACGCCGCGTAAGCGCCGTGCGTGAGGCCCGGGTACATGGTCCAGGCCTGGTTGGCCGAGTTCATCATCTCGTAAAAACACTGGTTGACGATCAACGGCAAGCCTTGCCCACCAAAGTCGGGGTCGCACGCCAGCGCGGGCCAGCCACCTTCCACATACTTGGCATAGGCCTCCTTGAAGCCCTTGGGCGTGGTCACGGCGTGGGTGGACTGGTCGATGCTGCAGCCTTCTTCGTCACCGCTGACGTTCAGGGGCAGCAACACCTCAGACGCAAACTTGCCACCTTCTTCCAGCACGGCGCTGATGGTGTCGGCGTCGATGTCGGCGTGCACCGGCATGGCCCGCAGGTCGGCGGTGACGTTCAGCAACTCGTGCATCACAAACTGCATGTCGCGCAGCGGCGGGGTATAGATGGGCATGGTTCTCTCCTGTTGAAAGTAAAGGGTTGGTCGCGTCAATGACTGGCTTTGTTACCGTGCCAGCGGCTTGGTGTAACAGCGCAAAATGTTCTCGAACCCGGTGTTGGCGCGCTCCACCGCACCGGGGTTTTTCAAAAAGCGGGCTTCGTAGTGCAGCGCCAGAATGAGGCCGTGGATTTCAAAGCCCATCTGCTGCGCATCGGCATCGGCCACCAGATGGCCTTCATCGCGCGCTTGCAAAATAGCGCGGTACATGGCATTCAGCCAGGTCTGCACAGAGGTTGCCAGCGCGTCGCGCACGGGGCCCGGGCGATCGTCAAACTCGACCGCGCCGCTGATGAAGATGCAGCCCGACTGGATTTCGACGGCCACGCGCTTCATCCAGTTGGCAAACAGCGTGCGCACGCGCGGCAGACCGCGTGGTGCCTGCATGGCCGGAAAAAACACCTCGTCTGAAAAGCGCTGGTAATACTCGCGCACGACCGAAATCTGCAGTTCTTCGCGCGAGCCAAAATGGGCAAACACGCCTGATTTGCTCATGCGCGTGAGCTCGGCCAGCGCGCCGATGCTCAGGCCCTCCAGCCCGATTTGCTCGGCCAGGCCCAGCGCGGCGTTGACGATGAGCTGCTTGGTCTGCTGACCTTTTTGCAACGCGCGGTCACCCCTGGACTTGGCGGTGCCAGTGCGGCTGGCAGATTTGGCGTGGATGGATGAAACGGACATGGCACGGTTAAAAAGAACGACCGTGCTATTTTGCAGCAATTTCAGGTGTTACGTATCGTCTGGGGCAGTTTGCCCACCTTTTCTAGGGAAGTTGTTCTAGCAAAGGGGCGGGTTTATACCAACACCCCTGATCCAAAGACATGGATTGCGGGTCGTGGCCCGCAATGGAACATAGCCTTTAAACGCCGCTCAATGCGAGCGGATCATGGTGCCAAAGGCCTGGTTCGTCAAAATCTCAAGCAGCAGCACATGCGGCACCCGGCCGTCGATGATGTGTACCGAGTTAACGCCGCTCTTGGCGGCATCCAGCGCCCCGGCAATTTTGGGCAGCATGCCGCCGCTAATGGTGCCGTCGGCAAACAACTCGTCAATGCGCTTGGCCGTCAGGTCGGTCAGCAATTGCCCGGCCTTGTCGAGCACGCCGCTGATATTGGTGAGCATCATCAGCTTTTCTGCTTTTAAAACCATAGCTAGCTTGGCAGCAACGACGTCGGCGTTGATGTTGTAACTTTCGTTATTTTCGCCAAACCCGATGGGGCTGACCACCGGGATGAAGGCGTCGTCTTGCAGCGCCTTCACCACGGCAGGGTCGATGCTGATGATGTCGCCCACCTGGCCCACGTCGTGCTCTTTGCTGGGGTCGGCGTTGTCAAGCATTCTGAGTTTTTGCGCTCTGATCAGGCCGCCGTCGCGCCCGGTCAGGCCCACGGCCTTGCCACCGGCGTGGTTGATCAGCCCCACAATGTCTTGCTGCACCTCGCCGCCCAGCACCCATTCCACCACCTCCATGGTTTCGGCGTCGGTGACGCGCATGCCCTGGATGAACTCACCCTTCTTGCCCAGACGCTTGAGCAAGCCTTCAATCTGCGGCCCGCCGCCGTGCACCACCACCGGGTTGATACCCACCAGCTTGAGCAGCACCACGTCTTCGGCAAATGCCTGCTGCAAGGCGGGTTCGGTCATGGCGTTGCCGCCGTACTTGATGACCATGGTCTTGCTGTGAAACTTGCGGATGTAGGGCAGCGCCTGCGCCAGAATCTGGGCCTGCGCGGCGGGGGTGATGGCGGGTGCAGCGGTCATGAGGGAATCAGCCCGGACAGAGCAAAAGTAAACGTGTGCAAATTGTGCCGCATGTCGGGCGACGCAAACCAACTTTCAGTCACGCGAACTGGCTTGGTACCCGTGCACGCACATCTGCAAAATGGTCTTGATGTGCAGCACATCGTCTTGCCGGGCGGCTTGCTGCAAGGCTTGCAGATGCGGTTGCAGGCTGTCCCAGCGCAAAAAGTCTTCATGCGCTTTCATGATGCGCGGGTGCGCGGTGGGCTCAGGGTGGTCACCGATCAGCAGCTCCTCATACAGCTTTTCGCCCGGGCGCAAACCGGTCACCTCAATCGCAATATCGCCGTCGGGCGCGGCGGCGTCGCGCACGCGCAGGCCAGACAACTCGATCATGCGCCGCGCCAGATGCATGATCTTGACCGGCTCGCCCATATCCAGCAAAAACACATCGCCGCCCTGCCCCATGGCACCCGCCTGCAGCACCAGTTGCGCGGCTTCGGGGATGGTCATGAAGTAGCGCGTGACCTCGGCGTGCGTCACCGTGAGCGGCCCACCCGCGGCCAACTGCTTGCGAAACAGCGGCACCACGCTACCGCTGGAACCGAGCACATTGCCAAAACGCACCATGGCAAAGCAAGTGGTGGGATGTTGCGCGGCCAAGGCCTGCAACACCATTTCAGCCATGCGCTTGCTGGCGCCCATCACATTGGTGGGGCGCACCGCCTTGTCGGTGCTGATCAATACAAAGCGGCGCGCGCCGCTGGCCTGCGCCGCCTGCGCCAGGTTGAGCGTGCCAAACACGTTGTTCAAGATGCCTTCGCCCGGGTTGTCCTCCACCATGGGCACATGTTTGTAGGCTGCTGCGTGGTACACCGTGACGGGGCGGTACTGCTGGCAAATGGCTTGCAAACGCGGCGGGTTGGTCACACTAGCCAGCAGCGGCACCAGTTGCACCGCCAACGCCTTGGCCTGGCACAGTGACTGCAGTTCCTGGTGGATAGCGTACAGGTTAAATTCGCTGTGGTCGAGCAATAGCAACTGGCTGGGCTGTTGCAACACGATCTGGCGCGTGAGCTCGCTGCCAATGCTGCCGCCCGCGCCGCTGACCAGCACGGTCTGGCCCGCCAGGTCGCGTGCGAGCAGGTCGGGGCGCGGGGACACCGGTTCGCGGCCCAGCAGGTCTTCGATGTCGAGTTCATGAAAGTCTTGTACCGTCACTTTGCCACTGGCCAGGTCTGACAGACCCGGTAAGGTACGCACGTGCACCGGCAAGTAACGCAAGCTCTCCAGAATGGCGTTGCGGCGTTCGCGCGACGCGCTGGGCATGGCCAGCAAGATATCTGTCACGCCCTGGGAGGCTATCAGCCGGTTGATATCTGACGGTGCGTAAACGCCCAGCCCGTTGACACTGCGCCCGACCTTATCGGTGTCGTCATCAATAAACCCCAGCACCGCGTACTGATTGGACAGCCGCAGCGCCAATGCTGTTTGCGCACCAGCCGTGCCGGCGCCGTAGATCAGCAAACGCCCCGACTGCCTGGCGCTGGTATGGCCTTCTTCAATGAGCCAGACGCGTGCCAGGGCACGGCTTGACCCCACCAGGAACAAAAAAATAAGGGGTTGCAATACGCCCAGCGTGCGAGGCACGCCGATCCAACGCGCCCAGAGTAGCACCGCAGTCAGCACAATGGCATAACACCCGACCGCCTTTCCTGTGGTGTACAGGGCGGCTTGCCCGGAATACCTAAAAATGGCACGGTACAAACCAAAACGCAGGAAAACCGGCAACGCCAACACAGGCGCCAAGCCGTACACCCACCACTGCGTCCCACTGGGTCGGTGCAATGCGTCAAGCCGCAAAGTAAAAGCCAGCCAGGTGGCCAGCAGCGCCAGAAATACATCCAGCGCCATCACGGCAGCCTGCTTGAGCGGCCGCGACCACCCCAATACCTTGTTTTGCATCAAGGGCGTGCTCGCAAATAATGGTCCCTGAAAACAGCAAATGCCGATTTAGGGCTTGACCAGCCCTTCATACGGCACTTGCAACGGGTGAAAGTAATCAGCTGGGTTATCAGACAGCAAACGATTCTTTGGTTTTACCCTGCGCCACCTCAGCGGCCAGCCAGCGCGGCATCAGGCCACGGCCGGACCAGGCTTCACCATTGGGGCCACGGTATTTGATGGCAGCAGGCGTGCCGGCCTTGCTGGTTTTGCCAGCCGTTGACTTGCGCGCGCGGCTCTTGCCAGCTTCCAGATCTGCCACGGTAATACCATAGGCAGCCATTTTGTCTTTGATATCTTGCACAGCTTTTTGAAGCTCTTGCGCCTTGATGTCTTCCGCTTGTTTTTGCAACTTGGCGATCTGGTTCTGGATTTCTGTCAAACTGGTCATGTGAATTACCTTTAGGAGGAAAATGAAAGAGGTGCTGATTATGACTTAATTAATGCGTGATGTGATCCTGCTTGAGCACTTTCCATGCTGTCAAAAAAATGATTTGTAAGTCAAACCAGAGCGATTGGCGGTGTAAATATTCAACATCCAACGCCACCTTGGTGGGTATGGGCAGCTCATCTCGCCCGTTGATCTGCGCCCAACCCGTCAACCCCGGCACCAATGTGTGCACACCGGCACGGGTACGCAGGTCGATCAGATCTTGCTGGTTGAACAAAGCCGGGCGTGGGCCAACAAAACTCATGTCGCCCACCAAAATACTCCACAGTTGGGGTAATTCATCGAGGCTGGTTTTTCTAATGAAACTTCCAATAGGTGTCAGATAAGCGTCCGGGTTGCTCAATAAATGCGTCGCTAGTGCAGGCGTTCCTGTTTTCATACTACGAAATTTGGGCATTTTGAATAGCTGATTATTGCGCCCTACACGGTCTGACCAATACAAAATCGGACCTTTGGAAGTGATCAGCACCAGTAGCGCCACAAGCATAATAGGCAACAGCAAAAAACAACCAGCCAGCGCCACCAGCAACACGTCAAAAAATCTTTTCATTGCGAATTCAGAATCGTCAGTTTTGCTTATGAAATTGCTCCATGACCATGCATCGCCCTTCGCAACCCCTCTGCCACCGACACCGGCGGCACCCAGCCCAGCACCTGGCGCGCCTTGCAGCTATCCACCTGTAGATTGCCGCACAGGCGCTGCACCGCGTCGCCCTTGCCCAGCATGCGCCCGGCCGCTTGCAAGGCCCACACCGGCACCGGCAGCAAACGCGCAGGCACACCGGCCGCACGTGCCATGCCGCGCACCAGCTCGGTGGTGGACAGGTCTTGCCCGTCACTGACCAAAAAAGTCTGGTTGGCGGCGGCTGGGTGAGTGATGCAGGTGACGATGAAGTCGACTAAATTGTCCAGCGCCACCAGGCTGCGCTGGTTGTGGATGGCGCCCAGCGGTAGCAGCCAGCCGCGCTGCACAGCACGCATGAGGGCGGCAAAATTGGCTTTGACGCCGGGGCCATAGACCAAAGGCGGGCGGATGATGACGACATCCATGCCGGCGTCTGTAGCCACTTGGCGTAGCCCCTGCTCTGCCTCCATCTTGGTGATGCCATAAGGGTCAAGCGGTGCGGGAACGTCGTCAGCAGTGAACGACCGCCCTGGCAACGTCGCTTCGCCGTTGACCTTGACCGAGCTGATGAACACAAAGCGCTTGACCCCTGCCGCCGCTGCTTGGCGAGCCAGGTTCAAGGTGCCTGCCACGTTGACGGAGCGAAATGCAGTTAATGGATCGGTCTCGGTGTCGTGCATGACATGGACGCGGGCGGCGAGGTGGATGATCACATCTACATTCTGCAAGGCATCAACCAAATTTGTCCCCGGTCCAATGTCCTCAATGTTGATATCCACACACCCTGGCACCTCGGTTGTCGATTTACCGCGCACCATCGCTCTTACAGAATATTGCCTGCGTATCAATCCCCTACAAAGTTCGTGTCCGACAAAGCCATTGGCTCCCGTAACCAAGAGTGCGGCACTCATTCCATCATCCGCTTTTTTCGTAGCAGGTTGCAATATTCGTCGACTAATTGCCTATTGACCTTTCTGGCATCAAATAAAGTCAACGCACGTTGCCTAGCGGCTTCACCCATTTTTTTCATCAATAATTTATCCGCCAGTAATTTTTCTAGGCAACCCGTCAATTCTTCAACATTTCTCGGTGGTACTAATAAACCTGTTTCACCATGCACTACTGCATCCGATAAACCATAAATTTCGGTTCCAACAGTCGGGACACCCATCGCGGCGGCTTCAATGACGACCGTCCCAAAACCCTCACGGTAACTGGGTAAACAAAGAATGTCGGCGATCGATAGATATGACTCCGGGCTGTCCGTATATCCGACAACATGCACATCTGAAAGGTGATCAATCTGACTTAGCAAAATTGACCCCGCAACACCGCTGCCAGTATCGAAAGAACCAACAAGCACTAGATGGACACCATTTCCGGTAGCTTTTAGCCGCTGAAAAGCCTCCAACAACTCGCGCACGCCTTTATCAACTGTGATGCGGCCCACAAACAACAAGACGAGTGCAGCAGACGGTATTCCAAGTAACTGTCGCATCGACTCGCGCTGGTTTTGCAAGAAACAGTTGGGATCAAAGCGTTGGACATCCACACCAGCGAGGGAGCCAGCTCCGATACAGAACAATCGACTGGCATCCGCTATCCCTTGTTCAATCAGAAATTTTCTTTGACTGGCACTATCTGCATAGCAGCGTGTGTTCAAAATCCCAATTAACCTGTCACTGGCACGTGTCAACCAGCGCTTGGCGCCGCGCATGTCCACCCAAGGCTGCCCGGTGAAGGTGTGTAGCCGCACGGGCACTCCAGCCAGGAACGCCGCCAATGCGGTCAGCAGCCCGGCTTTGGGCGTGGTCGAATGCGCGATCTGGATGCGTTCGCGCCGTAAGAATCGGTACAGGCGAACCAGCGCGATCAGGTCGCGCCAAGGCGAGATGGAGCGCGGGATATCGATAGGAACGCAGCGCACTCCCTCCAGCCCTTGCAACAAAGCCATTTCGGGCTCATCGCTTGCCACCACCGTCACCTGTGCACCCTGCGCACCGAGCGTGGCGATCTGATGTTTGAGCTGCGCCACCACGAAGAACGGGACGGTGGAGATACGAGCGATACGGATGCCGTAAAGGCGTTGGGTCATGCTCATCCTATGCTCTGGCGCGCTGTTGCCAGACGTGCACCAGTTCTTTAAGTCCATTTTCCATGGCTACGGTATGACAGTAACCCAGTTCCTGCTCAATTCTGGCAGTGGAATAGATCGCCCGGCCGGTCAGGGCATCGACACGCGATCCAGTCAGCGGAAAACCCAGGATGCCACTCAGCAGGGCAGCGGGCAATCTGACCGCCCATTCTGGCAATCTGAGCTGCGGCGCAGACACGCCAAGTTCATCTGCGATCACGTCAACGAAAGTTTCAAGCGTGCGATGATCCGACAAATTGAAGAGGCGGTCATTCGCCTCCGGTTTACTACCACAAAGCATCAGCGCTTCCACCACGTTATCCACATGAATGTAATTTGCGGACGCGCCGGGAGTGCCAATAAAGAAAAAGCGCCCGCGTTGAATCATGCGGATCAGGCCAAACAGCGACTGATTACTCATCTCTGCACCATACACGTTTGAGGGTCGCAAGAACGCGTATTCGAATGCACCGCCGTGCGCAGCAACCCGCACCAGGTCATCCGACATCACTTTGGTGACCTCATAGTTCCCGATCGGATGCAGCTCGGTATGCTCGGTCACCAACCCTGCGCGTTGCCTGCCGTACGCGCCCACGCTGCTGAGTTGGACCCAGCGCCTGATGCGGCCGCTCGCGGCATCGATCAGGTGCTGTGTTCCTGCCACGTGAACCGCATGCATACGCGTCTCGTCACGAATCTCGCCGGCACAGTGGTAAAGGATATCAGCGCCGTCGATGAACGAGCGCAACACATCTTGGTTCGACAGATCACCGGAGCATAGCTTCGCGCCGGGTTCGACGGCATTCTTCCTGGAAAGTACACGCACTTCGTGCCCGTGCGCGAGATGGCGCGCCACCAGCTTGCGGCCGATGAGTCCGGTGCCACCTGTGATTGCAACGATCATCTTGCAAGCACGCGGTAATAAAAATATTTCAGGAACTGGAACCCGATATTGGGCCAGATCAGATATAGCGGAACATCCAACTTGTTCACAATGCTCCTGACTGTGCGGATCGCGCGTAAGGTCTCTGCGGCCCGATTCCCCGCCACGTTGCTCGGATGAACGCGATAACGGATGAGCGAGGCTTCGATGCCCATCAACCGATGCCGCTTGGCGATCCTGAGCCACATCTCGTAGTCTTCGCGTAAGGAAGCGTCTTCAGTCAGCATGCCCAGTTCCCGAAAGACTCTGCGCCGAATGAGCACGCTGGAATTGGGAAAGAAGTTGCCGCGCAACAGCTGGAAGAAATGGTTGGCGCGCACTTGGCGGCGATTCATCCGTGCCGCAAGAATATTGTCACCCTGGAATGATTCCGCCTGGGTATAACACAGGGCAACTTCGACATGCTGTTCCAGCAGCTTCACCTGTTGTTCCAGTTTGTCTGCCCGCCAAAGATCATCGTCATCGCAGAACGCGACGTATTTCCCCCGGGCCTGGCGGATACCGTAATTTCGGTTAACGGCAATGACGCCATGATTCGCATTTCTGAAATAGCGCACGCGCGGGTCAGGGATGCCGTTCACAAATTCGTAGGTGCCGTCTTCGGACAGGTTATCGACGACGATCAGCTCGAAGTCAGTGTAGGTTTGCGTCAGAATTGAATCCAGCGTCTGTGCTAGCAACTTTGCCCGCTTGTAGGTGGTGACGATCACGGAAACACAAGGCGACTTACCTTGCAGGACAGACGCCGTGGTCATCAATTTTTCCGGAATGCCTGTTGACAAAGGCTCAGCGTGGCATCAATCTCGTCTTCGAACCGGCTTTGCAGCGCAAAGCCCGTCGTTTTCAATTTGGCAATGCTGTAGTCTAAAGCAGCGGCCTGCTCGCCCAACTGTGGCTCGACGCGTTCGATGGGTGGGGTGAAGCCAAGCACAGCCTGACAGCGGAACGCAACCAGCTGCGTCATGGCAAAGATGCTGCGCGAACATTCGCCGCCGAGATTGAACAGGCCATCCCGGCAGTCTGCTTTTGGCAATGCCATGAAGTGCGCCACACAACGCGCCGCGTCTTGCAGGGTGATGAAATCGCGCTGTTGCAGGCCGCTCGATCGCAGCACCAGTTTGCCGGTGGATACCGCCTGACGGCACAAGTCGTTGACCAGCAAGGTCCAGCGGTTTACATCGGTGGCTATCGGCGCGCCGAACCCGTTCGACAGACGCAACACGATGCTGTCGATCTTTCCCAAATCGCGTGCCGCGAGCACGAAGTCTTCGGCGACTTTGTGCGTGATCGCGTAGGGATGGATGGGGCGGGGAACCGTTTGCTCGGAGATGGAGCCAGCCAGGGGCGCGCCATACACGTGTGCGGTCGAAAAATAGATGAAGCGGCGCACTCCCGCGCTTTGGGCGGCCTGTAGCAGGCGCAGGGTGCCCATGCCGTTGACTTGCAAAGCGGCGAGCGCATCCTGCGCGCAGTCAATCTCGTTCAACGCGGCCAGATGGATGACAGCGTCGACACCGGCACAGATCACACTGTCATCCTGGGCGATGTCCCACTGCACGATCTCGCCGTCGTTCAACCAGTCCGGTTTTGGCGTATCGGCTCGGCGCGATGTCAGCCGCAGACTCAAACTTGAATCAGCGGCCAGATATTGGGCTATACGGCCGCCCACATAACCTAGGCCACCTGTGATCAAAACGCGCTTATTCATCAGCGATGCTTGATTTCCCAGTTGTAGGGAATAGACAGATCAAACGGATCGAGACGGTCGATCTCGTCCCCACGGTGGGTGATGGTGGTGCAATTGGCCACGATGGCCATCTCGCTGCCTATGCCTTTGAAACCGTTCCACACCATGGGTGGCACGGTCACCAGACAGTAATTGTCCGGGCCCATGAATATCTCCTGCAGTTCGCCGCGCGTGGGGCTACCCGCTCTGTCGTCATACAGCACGAACTTGATGTTGCCGTGCGGCACCGCATAGTTCAACACCATCTCTTTATGGATGTGCCAGCCCTTGATCGCTCCGGGGTGCACACAGGAAAAATATATCTCGCCGAACCCGGCAAAACCTTCCGCATCGTTGCGCAGCATGTGCATGATCTTGCCGCGCTCGTCAAGGATCTGTTTGAGTGGGGTGATTCTTACGCCTTCGATCATTTACGACTCCATGTATTGCGTGATTTGCCTGCTGGATATCTCCAGCGCGTTTTGCCCTTGATGCACGCCGCGATACCAGGCGACCGTTTCGCCGATGGCGCGTGCCACTTCCCATTTGGGTTGCCAATGCAACAACTGGTGCGCCTTGTCGCAATTCAGATGCAGCAGGTTCGCCTCATGCGGTGCGTTGTGCTGCGGTGCGCTCTCGACACGCCCGCTTCCCCAAGCGGCAACGATCATCTCCGCCAAATCTTTCACGGTGCGTATCGATTGCGCGTTCGGGCCGAAATTCCATGCTCCCGAATAGCATTTGGGGTCTTGCAACAGATTGGCGGCGACAAGCAGGTAGCCGGACAAGGGTTCCAGCACATGTTGCCAGGGGCGCGTCGAATTGGGATTGCGCAGAAAGATCTCTTCGCCGTTGCGCAACGCTCGGATGGCATCCGGCACGATGCGGTCCGCCGCCCAGTCGCCGCCGCCAATAACATTGCCCGCACGCACCGTTGCGGCACCGAAACCGGGGCGCGCATGGAAGAACGAATCCTGATAAGAGGAGAACACCAGTTCGGCGGCGGCTTTGGACGCGCTATAGGGATCGTGCCCGCCCAACTCATCGTTCTCGCGATAACCCCATACCCATTCATTGTTGCGGTAGCACTTGTCCGAGGTCACAATGACCACGGCCTTGAGCGACTCGCACTGGCGCGCCGCTTCCAGAATATTGACTGAGCCTGCAACATTGGTATCAAAGGTCAGCTTGGGCTCGGCGTACGAGAAACGCACCAGCGGTTGTGCCGCCAAGTGGAACAAGACCTCCGGCTGGAATTTGTCGAACGCAGCTTTGACCGCCGCCAGATCGCGGATGTCACCCGTGACATGTTCAATCAGGTTATTCAACCCCAGCAGATTGAAGTGATCATCCTCATTTTTCGGGGGGAGCGCATAACCATAAACCTGCGCGCCCAGCTGGTGCAGCCACAGGCATAACCATGAGCCTTTAAAACCCGTGTCACCGGTTACCAGAACCCGTTTGCCACGGAAGATTTCTAACGATTGTTTGTTCACCATTTGATCCACGGCGCCTCGCCTTTTGCAAACAATCCATTTAGATATGCATAGTCGCGATAGGTATCCATCGGCTGCCAGAAACCGTCGTGTTTATACATCATCATCTGTCCGTCTGCCACCAATTTGCGCATTGGTTCTTGTTCGAAGACCAGGTCTTCCCGCTCATCCAGATAATCAAATATCTTTTTGCTGCACACGAAAAAACCGCCGGAAATGCGACCGGCAATTGCCTGCGGTTTCTCGTTGAATTCGGTCACGCGGCCATCCGCAGAGATCATCAGCTCGCCGAACCGACCGGGCGGGCGCACGCCAGTGACTGTCAGCACCCGGCCATGCGCGATGTGAAAATGGATCAGCTTGGCGATGTCGATGTCCCCTACGCCATCACCATACGTCAGCATGAAATATTCGTCGTTGCCAATGTATTTGCGAATCTTGCGCACCCGCGCGCCGGTCATTGCTTCTTGACCGGTATCGGCCAGCGTCACGCGCCAATCAGCCTCTTCATGGTCTGTGTGGTATTCGATGCCTTTTGCAGCGCCCAATTGCAGTGAGAAGTCGCGCGTGTGCGCTTCGTAATTCAGAAAGAAATCCTTGATGACCTGCCCCTTGTACCCCAGACACAGCACAAAATCCTTATGGCCGGCGCTGGCGTAATACTTCATGATATGCCACAGGATGGGCAAGTTACCCACTGGAATCATCGGCTTGGGAAGGTTCTCGTTCACATCACGAATGCGCGTTCCCTGACCGCCGCAAAGAATGACTGTTTTGAAGGATATGTTCATGTTTACCACATTTGGTGCACTTGTTCGTTTTACTGTCTAAAGTGAAAAACCATCATCAACCAGCAAATTCTGCCCGGTCACATACAACGACGAGTCTGATAGCAGGAACACCAAGCTACCACATACATCCTGCGGATCAAGCATTCCCTTTATATTGCAATGTGCATCGTACTTGTTGAGAAATAGATCGGGTTGCCCATCCAGTATCCCACCAGGACTCAGGCTGTTCACTCGTATGCCATCCCCCTTGAAATATTGCGCGAAATATCGGGTCAGATGGTTGATAGCCGATTTGATCGCCGCATATTCGACTGGCATAGTCATGGGGGTATCCGCATAAACTTCAAAACGCGGCGGCATCAAGCCATAAATCGAAGACATATTGACGACATTGCCACCACCGTGCTTGCGAAAATAAAGACAGAATTGTTGTGCAGTCAGAAAATATCCGCCCAGATGCAGGCTTACGTTCTCGCAAAAACTTTCGTAGCTGACTTCTTCCAGCTTCTTCCCATAATCGTGGTTGCGCGGGTACGCGTTGTTCAATAATGCGTCAATACGACCATGTCTTCGCTGTACCTCGTTGATAAGCGCATTGATGGAGGTCGTGCTGGTTATATTTAAAGCGGCCGCTTCGGCCCGACCCGGGTAAGTTGAAGTAATTTGTGCTGCAACACGCTCAGCGGCAGCCACATCAATATCAGCGACGATAGCGATACCACCCTGCTCTGCGATTGCGGCACAGAATTTTTTCCCAAGAAAACCAGAACCACCAGTAACAACTATTACCTTGTTTGTTAATTGCATGTCATCACACCTAAATTTTCTAGCAACCGGTCTTAGTGTGGCTCAGCCGTCCACAAACTTTTTTACCCGCTGTGCAAATTCCCAGAAACAAACCAGGAACGAGGAATATCAATGCCACAGGATCAAGCTGAAGGATTCTCCTCAAGTGATACGGGAAGTTGCGTAACCCTACCCAGGGCTGTGAAAACAGATGTGTTCCCCACAAATACATCGTCCGAGACCGAAAACGGCAACGCTCATTAAAAGTCAGGTTCAACAACTTGATCTGACTGAGCAGCAAGCGAAAAAACTCTTCGTAGGTGGCTCGCCCTTTGGTCATACTGCGAATAGTGGTTGGGTGCTGTCTGAATTTGTTCAGCGGTTTCGCCACGTAGGCGACATCAAAATTTGCCGCAATTCGGAAGAATAAGTCCCAATCGCTGCAAACGCGGTACTCAGCAGACAACGCTCCTGCTGCTTCAAAACATTCTTTCCTGATCAGTGCCGCGCTCAGATTCGGAATGACGCAGGAGTGCAGCAGGAAGCGCCCCATCTGCGCGCCGCTTATCAAAGTATCGGTCGCGCATCTCTCTTGGAACGCGCGCTCACGACCAGCAAAGTCATCGCCAATCACCTGGTCGCCCTCATCCACCAGCAAACTGCGGCAGAACGCGATTCCGGCTGTGGGATGCACTTGCATCGCGCCGACCAGTTGCTCAACCATACGCTGATCACAATCATCATCACAATTAGCGAACAGGATGAACTCGCCGGAAGACTCTTCGACCCCCTGGTTGCTAACAGCGACCCAGCCGCCATTCTTTTGACGGACAATCAATTTGACCCTGGGATGCGACTCATACTTGCGCAAGACTTCAAGGCTGTTGTCCGGCGAGCAATCTTCGATCACAAGTATCTCGATATGCGGGTAGGTCTGATTGATAAGACTCTCCATGCGCCGAATCAGATACTCGGCGTGGTTGTAACTGGCCACGACCACGCTGACCAATCCCGGAATCGTCTGCTTGATCACTTGAACAGCCCCTTCACCTCGAGCTCTTTCAGGCTCTCTTCATAACGGTCCGTTTGTATCTGCTCGCCTTTGACCCAAGCCACGAATTGGCGCAGTCCTTCCTCGACGGAGACACTTGGCTCGAAGCCAAGTACCTGGCGCACCTTGGCAAGATCGGCCACGTTGTGGCGGACGTCGCCCAAACGGAATTGTCCGGTCACCTGCGTTGGCACCGCCGCACCCAACAAGGTCTGTAAGGTGTTGGCAATGGTCAACACATCGGTTGCCACACCCGAACCCACATTGAACACGTCCACCAACGGTTGTTCATACTCGACAGCCTTCGCCGTTGCCCGAATCACATCGTCGATGAACACAAAGTCACGACTCTCTTTCCCGTCCTCGAAGATGTTGATGCCACTCCCGTTACGGATCCGGGTGGAGAAAATGGAAAGAATGCCGGTATAGGGGTTGGAAAGGGACTGTCCTGGGCCATAGACATTCTGGTAGCGGAATGCGATCGAGGAGATACCCAATGATTTTCCCACGGTAAGCACCATCTGCTCCTGCGTCAGTTTGGTGATGCCATAAACAGAGGCGGGATGCACAGGTGTTTCCTCATCCGTCGGAATCATTTCCACCGCTGCGCCGCAACGAGGACAATAAACGGAAAAATCTCCCTTTTCCATCCGTTCGGCGACACGCGAGGCCGGATACACATTGCCGTGCAACGGACATGAATACTTGCCTTCGCCGTAAACGGCACGCGAAGATGCCACTACGATCTTGCGGACCGGCAACCGCTCGTTGGCGATCACGTCCAGCAAGAGTGCAGTCCCACCGATATTCACATCGGAATAATGCTGGATCGCATACATGGATTGTCCGGTGCCGGTTTCCGCAGCCAGATGGACCACCGTATCCACGCCAGCCAGCGCGCGCACCAGATCCGCACGTTGGGTGACGCTGCCACGAATGAATTCAACTTGCCTATCCAGGCTACAAAAAAGGGGCGAAGACTCCGACTCTGCCCCGTGAATCTGCGGCGACAGATTATCGAGAACGACGACGCGATGTCCCCTGGCAATCAAGAAGTTGGCAAGCCTGGAGCCGATGAAACCCGCACCGCCGGAAATTAGAATATTCATGTGAATTTCTTGCTACTTGATAAGCTCAAGTTTTCAGGACGTCCCACTTCTTCACTTGCTGATTGAACTGTTTAATTACCACTGCGGGCACACCGACAGCGACCGAGTAATCCGGGATGTCCGAAGTCACGACAGCGTTGGCCCCGATCACGCAATTCTTCCCAACGCGCGCGCCGATGATGCAGGCACTCTCACCAATCCAACTGCCTTCACCGATCTTCACTTCTCGCTTGAATCTGACTCTCTGATGCATGATGGGGACAGAGATGTCTTCATAGTCATGAAGATTGTCGGAGATATATACATTGTTCGCGGTAAGTACATGATCCCCGATCGTCACTTGGCCGACAGCTGTGATATGGTTGTTATACCCGAACGCGCACCCATCACCTATCGACAAAACCGCTTTTCGTCCCTCTACGCCGCAACAATAAAGCCATGTTCCGCGTTGAAATACCGTCTTTTCGCCGATATTGATCCCCTTGCCACCGTCAACCCGGAATGGTCGAAACAGGGCGGTACCTGCGCCAATGTTTTGAAATCTCCAGCCATGACAAAAAGCGAAACACATCCTGTACAGTTTGGAAAAGAGACGCGTCAAAAGTTCGCTCATTTGACTGCGTCCAATCTATCAAAAAACTGCGTGGGATCAGCCAAGAATGGAGCCAATCGCTCGAGTTCTTTGTCGTCCATATCCCACCAGCAAGATACCAATAATCTCTCGGAAATCTCCTGCGGGAAGCGTTGCCGGATAACGCGGCCGGGGCAGCCTACAACCACCGCATACGGCGGGATGTCCTTGGTCACGACAGCCCCTGCTCCAATGACCGCACCCGCCCCGATCGCCACCCCCGCCTTGACCATCGCGCCTTGTCCGATCCACACATCCGCGCCTATCGTAGTGCGAGGCAGATTGTTGGCAAATTGCCTGCTCTTGGTGAAGAAACGGGGTAACGGTTGTTCATTGTCGTAAAACACTGGACTAGTACTTACCATATGGGTCGGGTGCATCGCCAGCCCGATGGTGACATCTCCAGCAATGGAACAGAATGGACCGATCTCGGCGTTGTATATGGCCGTTGCGGACTGTACGTAGCTATATGCGCCCAGTATCGAATTCACCAGCGTCACATCGCGAAAGATCACGGAATACCGATCCAGGATGCTGGCTTGGTCCAGCACTGCCCCAGCGTGAATAACGCTCGTCGGAAATTTTCTGCGCAAGAGCATTCTGCGCAAACCGTTTTTAAGCTCTGAAAATAACTGGCTCAATGTGTCTCCCCATTTTTTTCCTGCTCAAGAAGCTGATAGATAAAGTTCAGGTTCCGCTCCAGATTGCCCCCATCCAAGAAACCGATGTATTTCTCCATCACCGTCCTTTTAAGGAATGCGTCGTAGCGCGTATGTCCCGCGCGGTAATCCTCTATTGCAACAATCAAGTCGTCGACATTCTTCACAGTGACCAATTCCGAATTTCCGTCAAAAGGCGGATCCATGATCTCAGTGTCTTTTTTGTAGTAAAGAGAAGGAATACCCAAACACGATGCCTCGAATAGCGTTTGCGAGTAAATTGAAATGAAGAAGTCGGTGCGCTGTAGCACTTGCAATATAGGCACGTTGTCCAATATCTCATCGACCAATCCCGGAAAATATTCTTGCACGAACTCCACATATTGCTTTCGGTATCCGTTTGCCCTGACTTTGATAATGACACGCAAAGCAACACCACGCGACTTGATCGTCTTCAACGCATACAACACATCGTATAGAAAGTCGAATTCCACCGCCAGATACGAATTCAGATCCGTGTTGTTATGCCCCGAGGCGCCTATTGTAATGGTGGGTGAAGCCCTGTTTATCATGCGTTCAGCATTTGCGTACCCCGCATAGGCATCCATACGCGGATCGCCAAGACAGACTATGTTGTTCATGCCCTTGAAATAATGCTCCTTGATACTGACCGAATAGGCGTTGATAACGGTAGCGTATTTCCCCTCATCCAAAAACTCATTTCCCAACATACCGTTGATGATGAAGTAACTGGGAATACCGCGTGTCTTGCATACGCTATCTACCAAGGGTGCGAGATGGCCAAGGTTGGCGATCAATACCTCTAATGAAAATGGATTGGCATCCAAGTAACGAATTACACAATCAAGATCAAGCAAGGCCCCTGCAATGCGGTTCTCTATTCGCGCCTCGATAATCCGATAGAGCCCGTCTGAAATATCTATTCCGCTGGACACCACTAGCTTCGCACACCTTCTGTCACGGAAGCGACTCATCAAGTTTTCCGCCTCGTCTTGGAATTTGCTGGTCGCTCCCCAAATAGGAATGTATCGGAACGCACCCTTGTTCCTGGAGAAGGTGGCCAACAGCAGCCGCACTCTGTCTTCCTGCTGCAAGCGCTGGATGAGCTTGCGGGTTGGGTGATATTCCTGAATAAAGACTGTCGGTTTCTTTTCACCCCCACCGAACAAGCGATCCGCCCATGACATCATCGAACCCTGCAACGAGCTCACGATGTCCCTAAGCCGGTATTTGATTCCACCGATACCTTTGAAGCGAACCTTTTCATCCATCCAGTCATGGATCGGAAAGTAATATGTTGGTTTGCGGGAGCCTGTGTTGGCCGAAGCTGACACAAAAGCCAGCCCCATCTCGCTCAGAGCCGACTCGATCAAACCTAGTCGGGTTCCGACAACAAGTTTTTCGTATTTCAGTCCACACAATATGTCCAGACAGATCCGGGTGCGTGCGTAAAACACGAAGTCATTCCATATCTCCAGACGAAATGAAAAACCAAATGGCACGCCTCGATACTCGAAGATATCTTTTCCTTCAGCATCAAAATGCCATTCACGGAAGAAACGATAGATCAGAAAATTATTCTCCTGCATCGTTTGCCGATCCACCAAATGATCGACGTAGCAAGCGTGACCGCCTAGTTGCTCCACCTCACGATGAAGTCCAAGGTCATACGTAAGCACCAGATCTCTTTGCAAATCGAATTGAGACTTGCAGCTTTCCCAACAATCTCTGTCTTCCAGAATCAGAATGTCGCGATAAGTCTTTCCGGCATCAAGCGCCGACATGCCGGAATCCTTTGTGAAATTGTAAAAACATCATGTGCAACTCCTCTTTGCTCATTCCGATCAGCCATGGCAGAGCCCTGACCGCCAAAACGACTGAACAGCCATAAATGAAGCTGGCAACCGCCACCGGGAGCAACAGTTCAAGCCAGTTCACACCATCGAGTTTCCAAACCAAACCCACCAATAGCTTGACTGCATAACCCAGAGCGATCATCAACGGGATTCCGACTGCTTGATAGTGCCAGTCAAACCGCCATCCATTGTGACGTGCAATAACCCACGCCTGTATATTGACCGCTACGATACTGGTCAGCACCATGTAGCCTGCCATGCCGATGGCGCCAAGCCCCAATCCGGGAATCAACATTCCGGATAATGGGGCCAAGGCAAGATACGATATCGGCAGTGTGCAAAGCATCAAACTGATGCTCAGCACGACATACTTTTGAGTATCTCCACCAGCCATAAACATGGTGCCACCAATTTGACCCATCGACTGATGAATAGGATATAAGAACATGATCGCCAGAACCGGCCACGCCTCCACGTAGGTTGGGCCTAGCAGGAGCGCCACAATCTGCTTCGCCCAAGGCAGCAATAGCCCGGCGATAACTGCACTTAACATCACCAAGCCGCGATTTATCTTTGTGTATAAAACGGCAACGCGACCGTGATCACCTCTTGCACGTGCCTCGGCGATCTCTTTCCAAAAAATATTCAATATGGATACCGTAGCAAGAAGACTGATCTGAGCGAATTGCGAGGCGATCTGGAAATAGCCTTGCTGGGCCGCACCACCAAATTTCTGCAACATCCATTTATCAATAAACGCATAAAGGAATCCAGCCACAGCAAGCCATATCATCGGCTTGCAATATGCCAAGTATTCATCCAGCATCTGTCTGTACGTTTCTTCTTCGACGCGTTGGATGCTTCGTGCTCTCAAAAACTGATAACTCAATATCGCCGCAGTACTGTAAAGAAAGATCATTACCCAAAGGACATTTTTAACACTCATGTCACCGAGCCAAAACAACAAGTAAATTATCAACAGATACGTTATTGCTACGGCAATGTTGAACGATTGAACCTTAATTGTCTTCCGGGCTGACTCCCCAACTTGCCCCACCATCTGCCATACCTGTTGCTGCAAAAAGACCGCAACAAATGCCAGTGCAACCGTTTCCCTAAGGTGACCAAGCCAGATGTTTTCAAACAGGCTCGAAGGAATAATCAATGCGACCAGTGCCAGTGTGATTACGAATTGCAGCATCAACCACGAGAAATAGAACAGATAGAACCTGTCTCCGCGCGGGCGTCTGGATATGAATGTGTAAAAAGCGCTGGAACTCCCCAAATCAACTAGCGCTCGAATCGCTATAAAGCTGCCAAGTAAAAATGTCAGCTCACCATATCCAGCCGGGCTTAATCCCCTGGCAATCAGTATTCCGCAAGCAAAAGTAATCCCCGCACGAAGTAAATTCGCTATAACTGATGCAAGAAATCTTGATTTGATGGCAGTCAGGATCAATTTTTTAGGAATTAGAGAGATATCATTGATATGCCGTCGGCAATGCCCGCTAACGGTGGCCTTGATTTTCTATTCAATGCTATTCACATGTTTAGCCGGATTGCCCGCCACCACGGTCCTTGCTGGGACATTCTTGGTCACGATACTACCCGCGCCGACAACGGCATTCTCACCAATTTCGACCCCTGGAAGAATGATTGCGTTGGCGCCAATCCAGCATCCCCTGCGCAGATATACATGGCTGAACTTGCGTGAGCCTTGATCAATTATTGGGATCGAAGGATTGGAATATTCATGGTTGGATACATAAACATGCACTCCCGAACCAAGCATCACGTCATCTTCGATAGTGATGAATCCCTCCGGATCAGAAAACAACATACAACCTGGACGGATCACGACACGACTGCCTAAATGCACTCTGGAACAAAAAATAATATATGCGCCAGGACGCACCTCGGCATCTTCACCAAAGTGGGCAAATTTAGCCCGGCAAAGCTCATTCATCGCAGATTTTAGGTGCAGTCTCCAATGTGTGATGGGTAGGTCCGGCCCGATGCGGTCCTGCTGCCGCATCCACTTGATGCGATTGAGTGTTTCCTGAAGTAAGCCGAACATTATTTCACTTGCTCTTCCGTTCGTTCTGCCATCAGCATCTCGACCATGCGCCAGTCCAGTTCACTATCTATATCGATGGATCGTTCTTCTGGCATTACATACAGTCCGGTATTGCCTGTAAATAATGTGTTGTTATTAAGTAGGGCCTCTCTCTTCCAGATATCGAACGAGGCATTCATATCAAAGCACTTAGGGGAATCCTGACGGCGGACAATGGGTCTATCCAGCTTCTTGGACAAAGCCACTCGCCCGTGGGCATCTTGTTCAATCAGATTGAAGTAGGGCGAACGTCGCGCTGGCATGGCGGTGATGAGAGCTTCATAACCTTCTCGCTCGAATTGCTGCAGGGCATCAATCAAGTCCTGAACAATGCGTAGCGGTGCGGTCGCATCCAGATCAACGATGCAATCGTATTGCTTTCCGAAATGCTTCTCAGATTCCACCAAGGCATGCCGGATGGCCGGAATCTTTGGTGCAGTATCTGTTGCATATTCGTCCGGACGTTTAAAGAACACATCCGCACCATATTCAGCCGATATCCGCATGATCTCTTCGGAATCGCTGGTGAGCACAATATGGTCAAACAGCAGGGATGCTGTAGCCTGTTCAATCGTCCAGGCGATAAGCGGCTTGCCAAGCAAAGGGCGGATGTTTTTGTTATTGACGCCTTTGGAGCCACCGCGCGCACCGATGATCGCCAATACCGATTCACGCTTCATGCCATTCATCCTTCAAATTACTTGCATATATATTTTGTATCGTGCGCATCACTTCCAAGCCCTGCTGCAAAGTACACGCCTCGCCGCCTTGCCGTTCCAACACCGCGCGATGCATTTCACGGTAGGTGTAATCGCGTTCTAGAACCGAGAAATCCCACGTCTGCTTGATGCGATTCTCGTCGCAAGAAGTCAAGAGGCCATGCTCCAGATCGAGCAGCACCGAGGCATCGCTCGCCCTGGCAAGCATGGAGCGCACGGGCAACATGCTCAGGTAATCCATGCTCAAATTAACCGCAATTTTCCGTTCAGTCCAGCCGATGACTGATGAATAATCGTCAGAGTCAATTTCCAAATTAGACAAGCGCTCCGTCAATGAAACCAGCTTTTCCATCGCGCCGAAAAGCCACTGTATGTAATCAATTTCATGACTAATGTCGAACACCACGCCACCGCCTTCGTTGCGTTTTGCGCTGTAGCAGATGCGGTAATCGGTTCCCGGACGCCACCACGGCAGGTATTCGCCCACTTGTACATTTACCGCAAACACTTTCTTACCCTGCAATAACTCGTGTGCTTTCGCTAATGCGGGATGAAAACGCAGGTTGTAGCCGACAAAGATGCGATTGCGCACATTGGTAAAATCAGACTTCCGAAAGAACAGGGGCTTTTCCACCAAAATGATTCGATCTGTAACGGCCGCATTCAAATCAAACAAATTCTGGTAATGGCGATTAGTCTCGGTTGCAATTACAAAATAATCGAAACGCTCCAAATGACCTGCTTCAATCAGCGTTGAGTAATGGGGATAAGCGCACTCCGATGCACGCGTCACCACTTCGACTTCAAGCCCCAACTGCTCCGATAGCACGCGGGCATGTCGCTTCCCGATGGAGCCATGTCCAAGGACAAGCGCCTTCATCAGGCGACCCCCTTCAAACGCTCAAGAGCCTTGTTGTATTCTTCCCACTGACCAATATCGATGTAATCTTTTTCGTTGACGAGATAAGTGACCACCTTGCCACCCTTGGCAATCACGGCCTCCATCATTTGAGTCATGTGGAACACTTCGCCGTGCGGGATAAGTTTCAGACAAGATTTGTTCACCACGTAAACCCCAGTGTTGATAGAGAAGGAAAATTCCGGCTTTTCCTTGATGCCGGAAACCACCCCATGCGCGCCGTATTCCACCACACCGTAGGGAATCACATGATGTTGTATAGAGGCGATGACCGTCAGGTCTGCATGACTCTCCCGATGGAACTTCAGCACCTCAGCGTAATCCGCCTTCACAATGATGTCGCAATTGGACACGATAAAGGTATCTGCCATATCCACAGGTAACAATTCCAAGCTACCAGCCGTGCCACAAAAATCTTTTTCCCACAAATATGTAATGTCGTTTTTTTTCTCAATACTGTCAAAGTAAGCCTTGATCATTGCGCCGCGATAATTCACCGTGAAATAAAACTGGGATACATGAAATCGCTCAAACCCTTCAATGATTATCTCTAAAATGGTCTTCTCACCTATCGGAATCAGCGGCTTGGGTAACACTTGCGTGAAAGGAGTGAGGCGCGTCCCTTTGCCGCCAGCCATGATAACCACCGGCACATCGATACTTCCCACAGAAAAACGATTAGCCGATTCCTTGCGATCGACCACTTCATCAAAGAGCACGACATCTAGGATTTTTCTTTGATCGTCCACAACCGGAACAACTAGGATTTTCAGATCAAGCATCATGCTTCGCACGTCATCGATCTC
Organism: Comamonadaceae bacterium CG12_big_fil_rev_8_21_14_0_65_59_15; assembly: GCA_002786915.1. Classification (GTDB taxonomy): domain Bacteria; phylum Pseudomonadota; class Gammaproteobacteria; order Burkholderiales; family Burkholderiaceae_C; genus Rhodoferax. The sequence continues at coordinate 89,198 of PCUV01000024.1, forward strand.
AAAATGTCCCGCTTTAACGGAATGTGCTTGAGGGTTGTAAACAGAACCGATATTTTCATCAAGTCCATTGCCGCGAATCAGATGGCGACGAATATCTCCATCCGAAATTGCACCAAGAAATACACCGACCGCATCTACGACCAAGAGGGTTTTTTCGGCAGTGAGATCTAATTGTTTCAGCGCATCCTTTACAGACGCATTGGACAAGATAGCTAAACGTCTCCAGGACATGCGACTCTCGATTATTGGATTTCTTTAAGGATGACAAATGACTCGGCATAACGACAGCCCGCCGCAGCGCCGCGCAACAAGGCTAATGCCTCGATGGCTTCCACGCTGCGCGGGAAAGGATGCGGACGCAGTTCGCTCTCAAATACACGCAATATCTGCATTTTGCAAGTAAATTGTCCGGATATATCGACAAACATATTTGGCACAAAACCGCAACCTGCAGACAGGGCAAAATCGGTTTCGCTCAATGTTTCCATCATCATCACTTTGCGCACCGAAGGGTATCGGAAGGTTTTGGTACAGCTGTAAGCTGCGGCAAAGGCATGTTGGTGATCAGAATGCACATCGTGCAGGAAAGGCAAGAACACCTGATTGGGCTGTACGCGCTGAAACACTTTGGACATAGCTGCCACTAACTGCGACAGTGGAACCTCATCCAGCCGGGTAGCAGGAAAACCCAAACTATGCACGCTTGTGAAACCATACATTTGCGCCACCGCTGCAATTTCACTAGCACGCCGAGCTATCGCGTCATGGCTAAAGCCGCAATCTTCCGTCATCGCGGTGACGATCATCCAATGGATTTTTGCTCCTTCTTCACGCAGTCGCAGTAAGTTCCCGCCGCAACCGAGCGTCTCGTCGTCAGGATGAACGGCAACTACTAGAATGGACTGATTCATTCAATCACTCCGGTTTCTGATAGGAGACAATGAAGTGACGGCTTTGGGCGGCATCAAACTGATAGTAGAACTCCCCCACGGTAATCAAACGGTTGGGGAAGCAGCGCTGTAAATCTTCCTTTTCCACGATGAGCAGATGTGCTCCTTCCTGACCGGGCACTCCCGAAATATATTCGCAGTCGCCAAGCGGCTTACCCATCTGGTGAGATATATCGCCTACTCCGGCCATGGTTCCAATAAAAACGCCTCGCGGACGGAGTACTCGCTCAATTTCCCGTATTGCCGTGAAAAAACTTTCCCAGTTGTTGTAATACAGCACCTGCCAGGCAATCACCGCATCAAAGCTGGCATCATCAAAAGGGAGTGTTCCTCCTACAAACAATCGAAGATCGACCTGGATATTCTCTTGGGCACAGCGTTTTTTAGCGATGTCATTTGCGCTTGGACTGACTTCGACTCCGCTCATGGCGAAACCACGGCGTGCAAGATGGATCAGGTTCGCTGCTGCGCCGAAGCCGTAGTCGAGAATTTGTTTGTGTAACTCGGGCCTCAGCAAACCATAAGTCAGCCTGACCAAGGATTCGTTGGGGTAGGACAGGAGGCCTTTACCCTGACTATAGATGCCTTCCCACACTTTCGAATTACTCTGAACCGCGCTCATGGTTTTGCCGCTCTTTCAAGTTTCAGTGCATCTTCTGTTTTGAGCCGCATGGATTGCAGATCCATTTCCTTCAGCATGCGGTAAGCCTTGCCTGCCGAGTCTCCGTCACCATAGGGATTGCGCATTGACGTGACCAGATCCAGGAATGGCTGCGAAATCGCCTTCACAATGGACACTGCAATAGACTGTGCATCCGAGTTACAAAATATGACATTTTCTCCAGCCATGCGCCCTCGCTGCCGCAATCCCACATTGATGGCTGGAATGGGAATGCTTGCCGCCTCAAGTATTCCTGAAGACGAGTTGCCAATGATGAAACTCGCATGCTTGTACATGGATATAAATTGATCCCGATCTAGGTTGCGATAAAAGAAGAAGTTTTTATCTCCGCGATATTTTTCAATGATGTCGATAATTTCGCGGTTGGATGGATCGGTGTTGGGGTAGCCGACGCAACCGGCAATACCTTGCGTCTTTAATGCAAGCAAAATACGCTCAAAAATCTCTGCCGCTATACCTTTTTCCGACGGATCGGGGTGGAACAAAACCAGCGCATAGTGCGTGATGTGCGTCGGCAAGCCCATCTGTTTCTCCAGTACCTGACGTGACAAGGCCTGGTGATGCACAAAATTATCAAGCGATATATTGCCGATCACGCGTATACGCGAAGCCGGTTCACCCATGCACAGCAGGCGTTGACGATGTTCTTCCACGGTCACCGCATGCGCAGTAGAAAGCTTGGACACGGCATGACGCACCGGATTATCAACATGCCCCGTTTCGGTATGATCGCCGCCGTAAAAATGCACAGTGGGAACTTCCAGATAGGTTCCGAGCATGGCGCCTATCCATACTTCTTCCCGATCACCCGCGTAGATGATGACATCCGGTTCCCAGTTTGCTACCGCATCCACGGCGCCTTGCAGCATGATGCTGGCTGTTTTCAAACGCGAGGAGAGCGAGTCAGAATCTATGAGGCTTTCAATCGCATGCAGGATGGTGAAACCATCGCGACGGATCAAGTCTATAGTGTGTCCGTAAGTTTCTGACATGTGCGCACCGCCCACCAGCAGTCGCAGGTCTATGCCCGCGTCCGCCTGCAACCGGCGGAAGAGTCCGCTCATTAAATCGTAGTCTGAGCGAATGCCGGTTATCGCCAATATTTTTTTCATGCTGCTCCCATTTGGTCGGATGCGCTGCGTTGCAATGCCACGACTATCCGAGCAACTTGCGCCGCTGTTAGACCCGGATAAATAGGCAGTGAAACGACCCGTCGCGCTTGCCTGGCAAGTTCTGTTCTCGTTCCAGCGTTTGGAAAATAATCCGTCATCACGTGCGAAATCGAGGTGCGCGCATCCACGCCGGATTGCTGCAAGCGCCACTGCCATTCGTTTGCCTGGTCGCTAAAGAAGTAATAGCGAAACCAGTTTGGCTCGGCGTTGGCAAGCATTTTTGGCAAAGTCACACCCGGAATAGCCCGTAGCGCTTCGTCGTATTTTTGTGCAATCCGTTGCCGCTTCAGCACGAAGTTCTGCAAGTGCTGTAGTTGGGCCAGAACTAGACCGGCATTCATCTCGCTGACATGCTGCCCCAGCGTTTGCACGAATCCTTGCTCTTGATATTCAGTTACCGGAAGTTCCGGCATCGCCAGGCGTCGTACTGGTCCTTCGTCTCGCTCGTCGCAGAGCACTGCGCCACCCAAACCACCCGTCAGAAACTTGGTCGGACCAAACGAGGTGATGGCCATATCTCCGAACGCGAGCAGGGAGCAACCTGCAATACTGGTGCCAAGCGCTTGGGCACAGTCGGAAATGACTGGAATACCAAATTGCATCCCGGCATGTATGTCGTCCGGCAATCCGCCGATATGCGTGCAAAGCACTGCAAGGGTTTGTTGCGTGAGTCTATGATCTCGAACATCACCCATGTCCAGATTCAATGAGTTTGCAGCAACATCAGCAAATACCGGTCGCAGACCTCGCGCCAGAATAGCGTTCACCACAGACGGGCAAACATAGGCCGATACGATGACTTCGCTCTGGCCCGAATTAAGACTCTTGAGGTGTTGCAAAGCAAGCATTAAGGCGCCTTCGCCACTGTCGGTCAATACCGCACCGGAACGACCAAACCATTTCGGTAACTGTCGCGCTAGCTCTTTACACAAGTCGCCATAGCCAACATAGTTCCGCATCGCTAGATTCTTGACATAGCGAAAATCGGCAGAACACACTGTACTGGAAGAGTGGCGAATCAATTCAGACACGCTTGTCCTTGTTATGCACCGCTTGCCAGAAAATTTCGCGCGCGCGCTCAACTCCCACATTAAACAGCAAATCCAAGCAACTGATACCAGGCTCGAACTTCTGCATGTTCCGTTGCGGATATTCGGGGTGTACGAAATGGTTGAATTCGACTTGAATGCCTTGTGCCGAAAAGGTATCCACCTGCATATATGATTTGGAGCCGGTTCCCGCTAGATAAACACCTGCTCCGATGGATTTCACCAGCGCTAGTACCAAGTCATTTTTTCTGGTCGTACGGTCGTAGGCCAGCTCATGCTGGCTGATAATCCCAGTTGGTATATCCAGCAACTGCATGCTGATACGCATGGATTCCACAACTGGTTCAACCAGAAAGGTGTAGGAATTGCGGAATATGGGCTCAATGATAGGTTGCACTTCGGGGAAAAAACGGTGCTTGCCATAATAGGCTTTCAGCATATTCATGTGTCTCTCTTGCCAGTCCAGCTGAGAAATTTCCAAATCACAGAAACGGCGCGACATATAGCCATTTCTGTTGAAACCTATGGTCAGATATTTTGTTTTACCATCGGAGCTGAGAAAAATATTGCGATTTTGGAAGGAACTATCGGATAGCTGCACCTCGTCCATCACCATATAGACATCACTTTTTGCAATCTTGTCGAGTAAACCGAGCCACGGAAAATAGCTAGGTTGGTGGATGGAAAGGATCATGGTAGCTCGGGAAAGCGTATTGGTTTTGTCTAGTTAAAACAACGTATTACTTGTTTGGTTCCAGCTCGTCCAGCTTAGGGTAAGTCAATTTCATATCAACTCGTCCTCTTTGTAGTCTTTTTGGGCTACTTGTCCTATCACTTCATCCCAACGCATTGGCGAGATGCCGGTACCGGGTCGTTTGGTGGTGATGTTATTTGCACTGAAGACCTCGCCCGCCTTTATCGCTTGGCTGGCGACCAGTGACTTGCGGGCAACAGGTTGGTTCCTGGCTTCGCTCGGGGTCAGACGTTTGATGCCATCGCCCAATGCGACTTCGACGTTGCGAATGGCTGCCACCATGGCCTTGAGCTCTGCTGGCTCCAGGCTGGCTTGATGGTCGGGTCCGGGCAGGTTGCGATCCAGTGTGAAATGCTTTTCAATCACCGTTGCACCCATGGCAACCGCAGCAGTTGCCACTTCAATGCCCCGGGTGTGGTCGGAATAGCCCACCGCCACACCAAAGGCGGCATGAATGCTCTGCATGGCACGCAGGTTGACTTCATTCATGGGCGTTGGGTATTCGGTGGTGCAATGGAGTACTGTGATTTGGGCACGCGCTGTGCCAGCCTGTTCTAGCACGCCGATCGCTGCTTCTATATCACCCAGTGTTGACATGCCGGTGGAGAGGATGACTGATTTGCCTAGTTTGCCAATATGGCGGAGGTACGGCAGGTTGGTGATTTCGCCGGAAGGAATCTTGAAATGGTCCTGCCCCAGGCTCAGCAGCAGATCAATGCTTTCAATATCAAAGCCAGTTGAGAAAAAACCTATATTTCGCGCAGCACAGTGCGCGATGAGTTCGCGGTGCATATCCTCATTGAGTTCAAGGCGACGCAGCATTTCCTGTTGGGATTCACTACTGTCCGTGGTTTTGGATTGGTAGTCCGCCTTTTTCGCAACGCGCGTGACTTGGCGCTTGGCGTTGAAGGTTTGAAATTTGACAAGATCAGCCCCAGATTCTGCGGCCACATCAACGAGTTGCTCGGCTAACCCGATGTCACCATTGTGGTTGACACCAGCTTCGGCGATGATGAGAACTCGGGTATTCATGATTTTTTATTACCAAAAAAATGGGCGCGATCTGACTGGTTGTGCCGCACAGCAAGCCCCATACCCACCAAGCAGCCTTGCCCAAGCGTAAGACCCTCTTTAATGATGCTACCACTGCCGACAAAGCTACCGGGGCCAATTGTCACGTTGCCATTGAGGACGGCACCAGTAGAGATATGGCAGTGGTCTGCCACCGCTACGTCGTGCTCGAGCAGCGCACGCGTGTTGATAATGCAATTGCTACCCACCCTGGCGCCAGCATTGACAATGGCACCGTGCATCACAATGCTGCCTGCGCCAACAGTAGCGTGACGAGATACATGCGCACTGGGCGAAATGATGACCGGTAATTGAAAACCGAGTTTTTTGGCTTGCTGGTGGAGGCGAATGCGGTGCTCAGGTGTCTGAATTTGGCCCACGGTAATCAACGCGTATGGGTAGTCGTTGGCCAACGCCGACAAATCATCATCCGTGGCGATGACTTCATAACCAAGTTGCCAAGTATGCATTTCTTCTGGCATGCCGACCAGTCCAGCAATCTGGTAGTCGCCGTGCTGTTCAATCACATCAATACAGGCATGGGCGTGTCCGCCAGCCCCGATCAGGATCAGTTTTGGCTTGCTCATGGCGCGACAGAAAGCAGACCCGAGCTGCTCGGAATATTTATCAAACGCCGCTCCAGCGATTCGGCCATCGGTAAAGGTGCCTTAGGCGCGTTGCTGTACATCGACAGGCGATTCATCAGCGCCCAGACCGGGCGTGTCATCAAGCCAGCGTCGTTGGTGACGGTCAGCACTGCATCACGCTGGTTGGCTTGCGATTCGTCCAGCAGTAGCGTCTGTAGCCAGTAGTTGCTGTGGCACCCCGCCGGTTCAACGACCAGGCGCACACCCTGCACACTGGCAAACGCCGCTTGGTAGCGCTCAAACAGGCGGCGCTTGTCAGCCAAGAAGCTGGGTAACTGCTCAAGCTGCGCGCAGCCCAGTGCGGCATTCAGGTTGGGCAAGCGATAGTTGTAACCCACCTCGTCATGTACAAAGTTCCAGCGATGTGGCAGCTTGGACGTGGTAGTCAGGTGCTTGGCGCGCTTGCCCAATTCGAGGTCGTTGGTCAGGATGGCACCGCCGCCGCCGGTGGTGATGGTTTTGTTGCCGTTGAAGCTCAAGGTGCCCATTAGGCCAAAGGTGCCGGTGTGCTTCCCGCCCACAGTGCTACCTAGGGATTCGGCGGCATCTTCAATAAGTTGCATGTGAAAGTCATGCGCCACGGCTAGCAGTGCTTCGATGTCAACGGGATGCCCAAATGTGTGCATGGGAACCATGGCACGGATAATCCGCCCTGTGCCACGGCTGATACAGTGGTTATCACGCAACTCGGTCGCACTTGAGAGGTAATCGCGCAGAGCAACTGCGTCCATGCCAAACGAACGATCTTCGCTGTCAACAAAATGCGGTGTTGCTTTGCAATAGACCACAGCATTGGCGGTGGCGATGAAAGTGAGCGCTGGCAACAACACTTCGTCACCAGCCTCCACGCCAGCCAAGCGCAGCGCAACGTGGAGCGCGGCGGTGCCGTTAACGACAGCAACCGCCCGCTTGGCACCGGTAAAGGCCGCCAGGTCGGACTCAAACCGGTCAACAAATTTACCGACGGACGATACGTAGGTTGAATCAAGGCATTCCTTTAAATAAACCCATTCGTTCCCATTAAAACGGGGCTCATGCAAGGCCAGTGGGCCATCACCTACTACAGACCGAATAGCGCGGACGATGTCCTGCGGCAAATTGCTATTTCTATCCATGTTGCTTAGATGTTGTAAATGTCGGCTTTGTAGGCGGACAAATTTTCAGGTTTGCGAAACCATTCGATAGTCTCGGTTAGGCCGCGCAAGAAGCCCTCACGGCTACCGTATTGCGGCTGCCAACCTAATATTTCTCGAGCTTTGGTGTTGGATGCCAAAAGGCGTTCGACCTCGCTTTTTTCGGGCCGCAGCCGTTGCTCGTCTGTGGTGATTTCGACGGAAGTGCCCATGGCTTCTGCGATGGCATGTGCAGTGTCGCCAATGGAAATTTCGAAATTACTGCCAAGGTTGATGACTTCACCGGTGCCACGGTCTGACTCCAGGGCGGCGATAAAGCCAGCGACTGTATCGGCCACATAGTTGAAGTCGCGTGTGGGTGACACTGCGCCAAGTTTGATCTGGCGCTGCCCATGGGCGATCTGTATGATGATGGTTGGAATGACGGCGCGAGCGGACTGGCGCGGGCCGTAGGTGTTAAAGGGCCGCAGTAGCGTAACTGGCGTACCAAATGACGAATAAAACGACATGGCAATTTGATCTGCGCCAATCTTGCTAGCCGAATAAGGGGATTGACCTTGTAGCGGATGATCTTCGGTTATCGGCACGAAGCGCGCCGTTCCGTACACCTCGCTGGTCGATGTTTGCACTACCTTGCTCACACCTAGATCTCGCGCCGCCTGGACGATGTTGAGCGTGCCCTTAATGTTGGTGTCGACGTAGGTGTCTGGCGAATGGTACGAATAAGGGATGGCGATCAAAGCTGCAAGGTGCAGCACCGCGCCGCAATCTTTCATGGCAGTTCGCACTCCGTTGGGGTCGCGCACGTCGCCAGCGAACACCTCGAACTTGCCCTTGACGTCCGCACCGCAGTGGTCAAGCCAACCCCAGGAGTTGAACGAGTTGTAGAGCACGAACGCACGAACATCGTATCCTGCACGCACCAACGTTTCAGTTAGGTGAGAGCCGATAAATCCGTCGGCGCCGGTAATTAAAATCTTCTTTTCCACAATGAATCTTTCAAAAAAACCCCTCCATGTCTGGGCAATCAATCAGCCCGAACCAATCAGAACTCACTCGTTTACAGTGGTTCATAACCAGGACGAGATTCTTGCATCGCTCCAATTTTCTGACTTGCATTGCCAACTTGATGAACTTGGTGTTGAAATAGTGAACGGGGGGGTAATGGCCAGATGGGAAGCGATGGTGCCCTAGCTGGCGTCGACGTAGGTTTCTTGCTCGTTGAACGTGGCGTTGAAGTTGATGGGCTTATCTTTTTTTGTGAGTCGCTCAAAGCGGCAAAACGGAGCCGCTTACGCGGCCCCCACTCTTGGTGCCACCGATTCGGTGGCGGCTATTTCCAAAGCGAAAGCTGTTCCAGTCTTTCCTATTCCTGCTCCTGGTGCCAGATGTAATTGCGGTTGACTTCATTTCGCCCAGCACTCGACAAAAAGTAGCCTCAGTTCTGGCAATGTTTCTGGCATCAATTACTGATGGGCATCACGCAACAGGTCGCGAAATCGCAGCCTGTCAATACCGGCTTTGGTAGGCAGTTCATCAGCATGGAACTGGTCCGACATCTGGAACAGGCGGCGCAGTTCTTCTTTGGAATTGACTCGGCGTTTGTCAGCACCGATTTTGGAAATGATACCGCCTTCAGCGTTAGAAAAAGCCACCATTTCTGCGGCCAAAGATTCTGCATTGCGCACGTCAACCTTGGACTGCGCATGCTGTCTTCGCCCAATCGGAGCGGGTTGTGTAGCGTTTTCACTGGGACTATTCCAGACTCACGTTCACGCTGTAGCCATGCTGCTTGAGCAAAGCATGTTGCTTGGCTTGCTGTAGATCATGGGCCACCATCTCATGGCACATTTGCTGCGCCGTAATCTCCGGAAACCAGCCGAGTTTTTGTTTTGCTTTGGCGGGGTCGCCCAGCAGGGTTTCGACTTCTGTGGGGCGAAAGTAGCGGGGGTCTATCCGAACCACAGGTTCGGATGAGGACTGAGGACTTGGGACTGAGGACTTAGTGGGGGACCAATAGCCGACTTCGTTCACTCCTGTGCCTTCCCAGCGCAGTTCCATGCCCAGGGCTGCCGCTGTCCATTCAATGAACTGGCGCACGGTGTATTGCACGCCGGTGGCAATGACAAAATCTTCGGGGTGGTCTTGCTGCAGCATCAGCCATTGCATGCGCACGTAGTCTTTGGCGTGGCCCCAGTCGCGCAGGGCGTCGATGTTGCCCATGTACAGGCAGTCTTGCAGGCCTTGGCTGATGTTGGCCAGGCCGCGCGTGATTTTGCGCGTGACAAAGGTTTCGCCGCGACGCGGGCTTTCGTGGTTGAACAGGATGCCGTTGCAGGCGTACATGCCATAGGCCTCGCGGTAATTCACGGTGATCCAGTAGGCATACAGCTTGGCGGCGGCGTAGGGGCTGCGCGGGTAAAACGGCGTGGTTTCACGTTGCGGTACCTCTTGCACCAGGCCAAACAGCTCCGAGGTGCTGGCTTGGTAAAAGCGGGTTTTCTTTTCCAGCCCGAGAATGCGGATAGCCTCCAGAATTCGCAACGTGCCCATGCCATCTACGTCGGCCGTGTATTCGGGGCTCTCAAAGCTCACCGCTACATGGCTTTGCGCACCCAGGTTGTAGATTTCGTCCGGCTGGATTTCTTTCACGATGCGCACCAAGTTGCTGGTGTCGGTCAGGTCGCCGTAGTGCAGCTTGAAGTTGGCTCCTGTGATGTGCGGGTCTTGGTAAATGTGGTCAACGCGCTGAGTATTAAACGAGCTGGCCCGGCGCTTGATGCCGTGCACGATGTAGCCTTTTTCCAGCAAAAACTCGGCCAGGTAGGAGCCGTCTTGGCCAGTGATGCCGGTGATGAGGGCGGTTTTTTGAGGAGTGGTCATTCTTTGAAAGGATTTTGGAGTGTTAAACCGTCAATCAGCAAGCCATGGTGCATGTCTTCAGTCAGCAGCACAGGTGCACCCACCATGATGGCACTGGCAACAATGTTCGCGTCATAAAACGACAACTGGTATCGCTTGGCAAGCTCAACCGCTTTTTCATGTGATGCCACCGTGAGCGGCACCACCTTGCAGGCAGCTTTAACGGCCAGCATCAGGGCGTCAATTTCTGACCACGGCATTTTCAGCTTGCGCTGGCAGACTGAGATGACTTCATTGAGTACCTGGACGCTGATGACCGCACCCACTGCCAGTAGTGATTGGGCCCGATCAGCTTTTGCTACATCTCCCGACAAAAGGTACAGGATAACGTTGCTATCCAAAAAAGGCCTGCTCACGGCGCGTCGCCTCTTGCGTTGGCCTCAAGTCGATCAAAGTGAAAATCGGCAGGCAAGCGCCCGCGCAACTGGTGCAGGCGATCAAGCAGCTTGGTCACGGATGGTTTCTTGGCCACCTCGAAAGACCGACTGCCAACAAGGTGCAAGTCAATTTCTTCACCTTCTTTCAGGTCAAGTGCTTGCACCAACCCCGCAGGAAACCGCACCGCCAGTGAATTGCCCCACTTTGAAACTTGCATGATGGACCTCAATTAGATAAACATCTAAAAAATGTATATCATAACCTTGTCAAGGAGCCGCAGTCGATGTGGCAATCCAGGAAGTTTTGGTACGCCAGCGCCAGACCCTGTTGCAGATTCACCTTGGCTTGCCATCCCAATGCATTCAGTCGGCTACTGTCCATCAGCTTGCGCGGGGAGCCGTCGGGCTGGGCGGGGTCAAAGGTGATCTGCCCACTGTAACCTACCGCCTGGCTCACAGCCTGAGCCAGCTCGGCGATGGTGATGTCACTGCCGTAGCCCACGTTGATGTGGCTCAGCATCGGGCTGGTGTGCTGGTCATACACGGCTTTGGGCAGGTTCATGACAAACACGCTGGCCGCCGCCATGTCATCAACATACAAAAACTCGCGTTTGGGCGTGCCGCTACCCCAGATGGCCACGCTGGGCAAGTTGGCGACCTTGGCTTCATGAAAGCGGCGGATCAGCGCAGGGATGACGTGGCTGTTTTGCGGGTGGTAGTTGTCGCCGGGGCCATACAGGTTGGTGGGCATGACACTGCGGTAGTCAATGCCGTGGCTGGCACCATATTGGCGGTTGTAGCTCTCGCAGAGTTTGATGCCGGCAATTTTGGCAATGGCATAGGGCTCGTTGGTGGGCTCCAGCAGGCCGGTCAGCAGGGCGTCTTCACGCATGGGCTGGGGTGCCAGTCGCGGGTAGATGCAGCTGGAACCAAGAAACAGCAGTTTTTTTACGCCGTTCTGAAAAGCCGCTTCAATTACATTGGCCTGCACCATCAGGTTTTGGTAGATAAAGTCGGCCGGGTAGGTGTTGTTGGCGTGGATGCCACCCACTTTGGCAGCGGCCAGGTAGACCTGGTCAGGTTTTTCTGCTTCGAAGAATGCCCGCACAGCGGCTTGGTTGGTCAGGTTCAGCTCCTGATGAGTTTTGAAGACGAAGGACTCAGGACTCAGGCCGCTTTGCACCAATTGGCGCACGATGGCAGAGCCCACCATACCGCAGTGGCCTGCTACATAAATTTTTGAGGGCATAAGGGTCAGGTCGGTCAATGCAAAAACAATGGCCGGATTATCCCCGCAGCCCACCCGTTAAAAATGAATCCCCCGCATCATCTGCTGCAGCGCCACCGCCTCGGCTGACAATTTGGGTTTATCGGCCTTGTCACCTGGCTTGGCGCCCTTGGCGGCGGTCGAGTCAGGGAACATCCTGAAGCTCGTGTTCATCACGATCTGCGCCACGCGCGGCACCAGCGCGTGCAGCACCTGGCCAAAAATGCCCAGCCGGGTGGCCACGCGCACCGGTTTGAAGATGCACGCCTGCGCGATCATGTCGGCGGCTTCTTCGGGGGCCAGCGTGGGCACGTTGTTGTAGATCTTGGTGGGCGCAATCATGGGCGTGCGCACCAGCGGCATGTTGATGGTGGTAAAGCTGATGCCTTGATCAGCGTATTCGCTGGAGGCACAGCGCGTCCAGGCGTCCAGCGCAGCCTTGCTGGCCACATAAGCGCTAAAGCGCGGTGCGTTGGTCAGCACACCAATGCTGCTGATGTTGACCACGTGCCCCTTGTGTTTGGCCACCATGCCAGGCAAAAACCCCATCGTTACGCGCAGGCTACCAAAGTAGTTGAGCTGCATGGTGCGCTCAAAGTCGTGCATGCGGTCGTAGCTGGACTCGATGGCACGGCGGATGGAGCGGCCGGCGTTGTTGATCAAAAAGTCCACTCCGCCGTGCTCGGCCATCACCTGCTGCACAAACGCTTTGCATGGAGCTTCTTCGGCAATGTCCACCGCGTAGGCGATAAAGCGGTAGCCCTTGGCCTTGGCCTCGGCACACGCGGCGTCAAGCTTGTCCTGGTCCCGTCCGCATATCAAAGTTATCGCACCCGCCTCAGCAAACTTGTGCGCTGCGGCCAGCCCAATGCCAGAGCTGCCGCCGGTCACCAGCACCACCTTGCCGCCCACTGTGCCTTTCAGGCTGTGGTCGATGTGCAGCTCGGGGTCCAGATGGCGTTCCCAGTAGTCCCACAGCCGCCAGGCGTAGTCGCGCAGGTTAGGGCATTCAATGCCGCTGCCTTTGAGCGCTGCCAGCGTGTCGCGGCAGTCAAAGCGCGTGGGGTAGTTCACAAAGGTCAGCATGTCTTCGGGCAGGCCCAGGTCTTTCATGACCGCGTTGCGCACCCGGCGCACCGGCGCCAGCGCCATCAGCCCCTTGGTGATGCTGCGCGGAATAAAGCCCAGCAACGCGGCGTTCACAAACACGTTCATCTTGGGCGCGTGCGCGGCCTTGCTGAAAATGTCCAGCACGTCGCCCACGCGGTAGCCGACCGGGTCCACCAGGTGGTAACACTTGCCGCTGATGTCTTTTTGCTGGCTGATGGCAGCCAGCGCGTTCACGACAAAGTCCACCGGCACAATGTTGACGCGCCCGCCTTCCAGTCCAATGGAGGGCATCCACGGCGGCAACAACTGGCGCATGCGCTGGATCAGCTTGAAAAAGTAATACGGCCCGTCGATCTTGTCCATCTCGCCGCTTTGGCTGTCGCCCACCACCATCGCCGGGCGATACACCGTCCAGGGCAGCTTGCATTCTTGCCGCACGATTTTTTCGCTCTCGTGCTTGGTCAAAAAGTACGGGTGGTCCAGACCTTCGGCCTCGTCAAACATGTCTTCGCGGAACACGCCTTCGTACAGGCCAGCGGCGGCAATCGAGCTCACGTGGTGAAAGTGCCCGGCCTCGATGGCTTTGGCAAACGCCACCGTGTTGCGCGTGCCTTCCACGTTGATCTGGGTCTGGCTGGCCTCGTCTGCGCCCAGGTCATAGACTGCAGCCAAGTGGTAAAAGTGCTGGATCTGACCCTTGAGCTGTTTGATGTCGGCCGCCGACACGCCCAGTTTGGGTTCTATCAAGTTACCTTGCACCGGCAGCAGGCGCGCCGCGCTGACCCCGCAAAAGTCACGCAGCGCCCGGACCTTGTCCTGGCTGGCTTCACGCACCAAAAAGTGCACCACGGTACCCTTGCGTTCCAGCAGTTTTTTGACCAGCCGTTTGCCAATAAAGCCGGTCGCACCGGTCACAAAATAATGCATGTTTGACTCCTTCAAATAAGCGCCCGATTTTTGCTTGAATTGCAGTGCGCGGCCTCAGCGTAAACCCGCATCGGGGCAACCCCGCAACAGATTAGAAAGCCACACCTACACGTACCGCATTTTGACCTCTACAGTGCGAGCTTTCCTTACCCCTTAAGCTACGGAGTCACACCATGGTCACCAAACTCAAAAAGTCTTCCCCTTCCGAAAAACCCACCGCCACGCCCCGCGCGGGTATGCCGCTAGCCAATTCGGTCAAAGATTCTGCGCAGCAAATCTGGCAGGCTGGCCTGGGCGCCTTTACCAAGGCACAAACCGAAGGCACCAAGGCATTTGAGGCGCTGGTGAAAGAAGGCGTGAGCTTTCAGCGCAAAACCCAATCCGCCGCAGAAGAAAAAATCACCGAAGCCACGCAAAAAATGACCAGCATGGCCAGCGACATCTCCAGCAAGGCCTCGGGCCAGTGGGACAAGCTTGAAAACATCTTTGAAGACCGTGTGGCCAAGGCACTCAACAAGCTGGGCGTGCCGTCGGCCAAAGACATCAACGCGCTGATTGCACGCATCGACGCGCTCAACGCCAGTGTGCAAAAACTTGCCCCCAAGCCGCCCAAAGCCGCCGGAAAATCCGCACCAAAAGCGGTTGCAGAGGTCGTTGAGCCTGTCAAAGCAGCTCCCAAAACAGTTGCAAAAAAGACAGTCAAACCCGCTGTCAAGCAGGCTGTCAAAAAGGCCACGCCACGCAAAGCAGCCTCCGCCAAACAGCCCGCAGCGGTGCAGGCCGGTGAGACAAAGGTAAACCCTAGCTAAAAAAAGCACGGTCGGTCGTAAACTGTTTATCCATGAAAGAGACCACTCGGCCAACCCCAAAAATTGCACTGGCACTGGCCGGCGGCGGCCCCTTGGGGGCTATCTATGAAATCGGCGCACTGTGTGCGCTACAGGAATCGCTCAAGGGCATCGACCTGACCCGACTACAGCACTATGTGGGTGTGTCCGCCGGGGGCTTCATTGCCGCTGGTCTGGCCAACGGCATCACGCCGCGCCAGTTGTTTTCATTGTTCATTGAAGACCGCAAGCGGCAAACCGAGGCGTTTGACCCGGCGTGGTTGCTGCGTCCTGCCTTTTCTGAATTTTTCTCGCGCTCGCTGCTGTTGCCGCAACTGCTGTTGCAAGGCGCCTGGCACGGCGCACTGGGGCGTAAGTCGTTCATGCGCACACTCGAGCGCCTGAGCCCCTGCCTGCCCACCGGAATTTTTTCCAATGCACAGATCGACGTGGAAATCACGCGCCTGTTCAGCCGACACGGCCGCACCAACGACTTTCGCCAGCTCAAAAGCCACTTGACGCTAGTAGCCACGCATCTGGACAGCAGCAAGGCCGTGTCGTTTGGCCGCCCCGGTTGGGACCATGTGCCCATCTCCAAGGCCATCCAGGCCAGCGCCGCGCTCCCCGGGCTGTTCCCCCCGGTGGAAATTGACGGCCAGCATTTTGTCGACGGTGCGCTCACCAAAACCATGCATGCTGCCATTGCGCTGGACGAAGGCGTGGACCTGATGCTATGCGTCAACCCGCTGGTGCCTTTTGACGCCTCAGTAGCAACGCACACGGCGCAGGGGGCCACACCGTGGGCCGCGCCCGAGCCGATTCCGCACATCGCAGACGGCGGCTTGCCCGCCGTGCTGAGCCAAACCTTCCGCTCGCTGATCCACTCACGGCTGCTGCTGGGCATCAAGGGCTATGAGCAGACTTACCCCAATACCGACATCGTGCTGTTCGAACCCAACCACCGTGACCCCGAGCTGTACCTGGCCAACACTTTCAGCTACAGCCAGCGCCGCCAGCTGGCCGAACACGCCTACCAGCAAACGCGCCAGGCGCTGCGCGCGCGTCAGACGCATCTG
Organism: Comamonadaceae bacterium CG12_big_fil_rev_8_21_14_0_65_59_15; assembly: GCA_002786915.1. Taxonomy (GTDB): domain Bacteria; phylum Pseudomonadota; class Gammaproteobacteria; order Burkholderiales; family Burkholderiaceae_C; genus Rhodoferax. The sequence goes on from PCUV01000024.1 coordinate 105,162, forward strand.
GCCAACAAACTGGCCTACCACGGCATCACGCTGGATCACGCCGCGCTGGACGATGTGCAGCGCCACCTGTGCGCGCCCAAGCGCTCGCCCGCGCGCATCGGGCAGGCGCTAACCAAGCTGCACAACCTGATGGATAACCTCAACCAGGTGGTGCAGGCCGCCGAACCGCAGGCCGACCCCTCATGGTAAAAAAGGCACCCCGGCGCACAGCAGAGCGCATTCTTGAAGTCACGCTGGTGCTGTTCAACCGCTTTGGCGAGCCCAACGTATCCACCACGCTGATCTCCAACGAACTCAACATCAGCCCAGGCAACCTGTATTACCACTACCCGGCCAAAGACGAGCTCATCAACGCGCTGTTTGACCGCTTTGAACGCGGCCTGAACGACCTGCTGGGTGCCAGCGACGACGTGCGCAACGTGGAAGACGCCTGGTTCTTCATGCACACGCTATTCGAACTGATCTGGCAGTATCGCTTTTTGTACCGTGACCTCAACGATCTGCTGAGCAAAAACCGGCGCCTTGAAACGCATTTTCAGAGCATCGTCAAAAACAAGACACGCGCGGTGCGCGCGCTGCTGGACGGTCTGCGCCGCGGTGGTGCGCTGCAGATGGACTCGCGTGAGATGGACCCCACCGCGACCAGCATGGTGGTGGTGCTCACATATTGGCTCAGCTTTGAATACGTGCGCGACCCACGTAATGCGCTGGAGCCGGCCAACGCGCAGTCGGCGCTGCTGCGCGGTGCCAAACACGTTTTGAACCTGATTTCACCTTACCTAGAACCCGGCCAGCGCGCCCATCTGATCGGTTTGGCAGACGCCTACAATCCAGCCTAGCCAAAATCACCAGGTTAGAGGAGACCGTCATGGCCACGTGGACCGCCTTTCCGTACGCGGGCGATTACAATTTTGATAGCGATAGCGTCAAGAAGAACTGGGCCAGACTGCACATAGGCGACCTGGAACCGCTGCCCAAAGACCGTGCGCTGCTGCAAGCCTGGGCGCACTTTCACAACGGGGATTTCCAGAAAGCCGTTACTTTGGGGCAAAGCTTGGGCCTGACCGGCTTGAACGTGGCCAACAAGGCCATGTGCGTGTATGCCAGCTACCTTGAAAAGCATGAGTCGCGTCGCCAGGCGCTGTTCAAAGAGGTAGCCGAGCAAGCTGAAAAACAGCTTGAACAAGACGCCACCAACTTCAACGCGCGCTACCTGCGCGCCTACGCACTAAGCCGCTACAGCCAGAGCATCAGCGTGGCCAAGGCGCTGGCGCAAGGCTTGGGCGCCACGATCAAGGCCGACCTGGAAGACGTGATCCGTCAGCAGCCCAAGCACCTGGACGCGCATGTGGCGCTGGGCAGTTTTCATGCCGAAGTCATCGACAAGGTGGGCAACCTGATTGGCGCCATGGCCTACGGCGCCAACAAAGACATTGGCCTGAACCTGTTCACCAAGGCAGTGCAGCTAAACATGCAGTCGGCTTTTTGCATGCTTGAATACGCGCACGCCATGCTCATGCTCGGCGGTGAAGAAATGATGAAAGAAGCCAGCCGCATGTACCAGCTGGCCGCACGCGCCAAACCAGTAGACGCTCCAGAGCGGCTTGAGGTGGAAATGGCCAAAGCCGAGCTGAAGGACTGACACCCGCAGGCTATTCGCCCCAGGGCAACATCAGCGTCAGCAGTTTGAGCTTTTCAAACTCGGGCGCAAACTGGTCGATGATGGCTTGCGGGTCGGGGCACAGGGTGGTGTCGCTGATGACGCCAAATTGCACGCCGCCACCGTAGCTCAAAATCGACACGCCCAGCCCCACCGTGCCCGACTGCGGCACCCAGAACATGGTTTGCTCTAGCGTGCCACCGCAAAAAGTAAGCTTGTCGCGCGGGCCGGGCACGTTGGTCATGACCGCCGTGGTCTTTTTGGCAAACAGGTTGAGCATGGCGTCTTGCACCGGTTTCACCAGCACGCCGGCCACCGCCAGCAGCGCAAACGCCAGCAGCGGCTGCATGCTGCCTTTGAGGTCGCTCATGCGCCGGCGCACCTCAAACAAGCGCGCCACCGGGTTGTCCACCCCCACCGGCAGCACCACGGGTGCCAAGCCAAATTTGTTGCCCAGCTTGTAGGCTTCTGTCATCGGGCGCAGGTTGACCGGCACCATGGCGCGAATTTCTTTGCACGCCACACTGTCGCCCTTGGACTGCAGGTAGCGGCCAATGGCACCGGCCACGCAGGCCAGCAGCACGTCGTTAATGGAGCAGCGCAGCGCCTTGCTGACCGCGCGCACCTCGTCCAGCGGCAACGGTTCGCACCAGGCCACACGCTTGGTGTGCCCTGGCATACCCTTGAGGCGCGTGGGAGAGTCGTCTGCCATCAACGCCAGCGCCGCACCGTCACGCACCACCTGGTAAGCCATGCGCGCGGCCTCGGTGGAGGTGACTTTGCCCTTGCCCAGCCCTTCGGCAAACCACTTTTCCAGCACGTTGCGCGGATCGGCCATGGCACCAAAAGCCTGCGCTGCACCTACCCCGGCCGCGCCAATGGCCTTGACCGCTGCCACGGTGAGCGGCTCGATCAGGGTGTGCTGCATCCATTCTTCGGCCGCTTCCCAGCCTTGCGCTGGTGGCGGCTTGACGCGCCTGCGCGGCGGCTCGGCACCGCCATCGACAATCGACTGGATCACCGCAATTAGCGCCAGGCCATCGGCAATGCAATGGTGAATTCGTACCAGCAAGGCCGAGCCACCGTCGTAGTGTTCGATCAACCGAAACTCCCACAGCGGGTGGCGCTGGTCCAGCGGCTGCATGGCCAGCTCGGCCAGCCGTGCCTGCAGAGCTTGTTGCGGCTGGGCACGCGCACTGGAAGGCAATTTTTCTCGCACCACATGGCGGCGGATGTCGAATTCGGTATCCGTGATCCAGTTGGCACCGGTGGTATCCAACTGCACGCGCTGGGTAAAGCGCGGGTATTTCAACAGTCGATCCGCAATGCGCTCAGACACCGCCGCGTAGCGGATGGCCGGCTTGATGATCCACACCCCCAGAATCATCATCAGATTGGTGGGGCAGTCCATGCGCAGCCAGGCGGTGTCCACCTTGCTCATACGTTCAACAACAAAAGGGAATGGGGGTTTGGTCGCCATAGCAGTACTTGATTGGGGCATGAACTCTATTTTGACTTCAATTCACCCCGTAAGATAGCCCGCACAAACCCCACTTACCCACCTCTGGAGACTGCACCATGTCTGATCTGAAAGCCCGCTTTGAAGCCGCCGTTGCCAACTCAAAAAACCTGAGCGAACGCCCTGACAACATGACACTGCTGAAACTGTACGCGCTGTACAAACAGGGCAGCGTGGGCGACAACGCCGACAAAAAACCCGGCTTTGGCGACATGGTCGGCCGCGCCAAATGGGACGCCTGGAGCGCGCTCAAAGGCACCACTTCTGACGCCGCGATGCAGCAGTACATTGATCTGATTGAATCACTGAGCTGAGTTGATTTCCTGACGCATTGACGCCAGCACCGATATAGCAGCCTGAAATTCAGACTGCTTTTTTCTGAGTACGTTTTTTCACCTGGGGTGCCAGCAGCGCGTCCAGGTTTTTGACAATCTCGGCTTCGATGGTGTGCTTGAAGGCGCCCACCAGAAAACCCAACTGCGCGCGCAAGTCAAAATGCGCCGCGCTTACCTGCAAAGTTCCGTTGACACCTGCGCGTGAAAACGTCACCTCGTCGGCGGCGTCGCCTTCTTGGTAAACGCAGTCCATGCCAAATTCGGCCTCGGCCTGCTCGGCCCACTTGAAGGCGATTCTGCGCGCCTTGGCCAGGCCCAGCGTGTGCTTGCGCACGATGTGTAGTTCTGCCATATCAATCTGTTGAAAAATACCAATCCGAAAAAATCCGTTAGGCGCACCTTTGGTGCTGCTTGGGTGTCAGCGGTGCATTTGCGGCCGTCCCAAGCCCTAATGGATTTCCTCGGCTAAAAATGCCTGGCTGTCACTGCGAAACTGTTCCTGGCTTGGCAGGCCGGGGGTCAGCGCCTTCAGCACCAACTGTCGTCGTTGCGCATCCAACTGCGCCAGGTTACGCACCGCATCATAAAACCTGCGCCAGTCGCGGCCCTCGCGCGCAAACAGCGCCTCAAATGCGCTCACCCACTCGTCGTAACTGCCTTGCACGGCCAGCGCGGCGTTGTTGGCGTGTGCCACCCAATCGTCGTAGCCACCGTAACCACCCCAACCACTTTTGAGCGTCGCATAGCCAGCACGGAAGTCAGAAAACGCTTTGTTTTTCATGGCTATCAGCGCTTGTTCGGTAAGGGCTGAACGGCTATTTTCTTTATAAATCGCAAGCAAGTTCTGCCGCGTGCGCCGGGTCAGGTCACGCAACTGGGTACGGCGCATGTCCAACACCTCAAAGGTTTCGCGCTGCGCCACTGTCGCCTGCTGCGCCAGCCAGCGCGCACCCCCCAGACGCTCCACTGCCGTGGCAAACGATTCATTAAAGGCGGTGTCGTCGGGCGCAAACACCACCTGATGCGCCAGCTCATGAAACATCAATCGCGCCAGCTCGCCGTCCGGGTAGTTCACAAACGTGCTGAGCATCGGGTCGCCACCCAACCAGTTGCTCCAGCCCAGCGTCGAATACGCTGGCACGCCATAAACGCTCACTTCCAGCCCTTGCGCTTGCAGTTGCGCCGCCAGTGCCTGTGCATCCGCCTGCGCAAAATAGCCTCGGTACGCCACACACCCCACCACCGCAAAACACCAGGTCTTGAGCGTGAGTGAGTCAGCGGGCGCAGCTACCACATTCCACACCACATAGGGCCGCTCCAGCGCTGCGTAGCGCTGGTAGCTGGCGTTGTCTGGCAGCTGCAAATCCGCCACGGCAAAGCGCCGTACCGACTGCACCTGTCGCAAGCGCTGCCGCAGAGCAGGCACAGTGGCTGGGTCAGCCAGCCAGTCGTCAATCGGTCGCGCTGCGGCCATCAGCTTGACGTGCCCAGCAACCGACTGGGCCAGGTAACTCACATCGGCGCAGGCACTCAAAACCAGCGGTAACAGCAGCACCAGTGCCCACCGTGCCCGCCAGAGGCTACGATGGGGCACCATCCGACTCACCCACACGCGAAGGCCCGCCATGCTGTACAAGTTCAAATCCAAAGTCACCGGGAACGTGATTATGTTGCAGCCCAACGGCGAGCGGCTGCTGGAGATCATCGGCAAACGCGACGCCAACGAGCCCGCTGTCAAAGGCATCTTGCTGCCCGAACAGATGTCGCACGCGCTGGCGGCCATCGACGCGGCCATTACGCAAGAAGAGGCGGCGCGGCGCGCAGCAGTTGCACAGGCACAGCAAGACGGCGCGCCGCCACCGCGCTTTGATGCCATTGGCTTGCGTCAGCGCGCGCTGCCGCTGGTCGAGATGATCCAGCGCTGTCTGAAAGCCCAGGAGCCGATCGTCTGGGGGGTCTGAGCGCAGTCCGTTTTGCCTACTGGTAGCTGCGCGCGTCTTCAATCACCTTGCCGTCATTGGGCAAGGTGCCGGGCTGTACTACTTCAACCAGGCCGCGCAGTTTGGTCACATCGCGGATCGCGTCGGTCACTTTTTGCACCAGACTGTCCGGGCCGCTACACGCCGATTCGACCTTGAGCGTCATCGCGTCGTTGGCCATGGCACCCGTCACCACCAGGCGCGCCTTGGACACCTCGGGGAATCGTTTAACGATCTGGTCCACCTGCCCGGGATGCACAAACATGCCACGAATCTTGGTGGTCTGGTCGGCGCGCCCCATCCAGCCCTTGATGCGCAAATTGGTGCGTCCGGTTGGGCAAGGCCCGGACAACACCGCCGACAGGTCACCGGTGCCAAAGCGGATCAGCGGATAAGTCGGGTTGAGCGTGGTCACCACCACCTCACCCACTTCACCCTCGGGCACGGGGTCGCCGGTGCCCGGGCGCACGATTTCAACGATCACACCTTCGTCCAGCACCAACCCTTCACGCGCGGTCGTCTCATAAGCGATCAGTCCCAGATCGGCGGTGGCGTAGCACTGGTAACCGGCCACACCGCGCGCGGCAAACCAGTCACGCAGGCTCGGTGGAAACGCCTCACCGCCAAACATGGCCTTGGTCACGCTGGGCAACGCCGTGCCCATCTCGGCGGCTTTTTCAAGGATGATGCGCAAGAAACTGGGCGTACCAATGTAGCCTGCGGGTTTGAGCTCGGCCATGGCCTGTACCTGCTGCTCGGTCTGGCCGGTGCCGCCGGGAAACACCGTACAGCCTAATGCGTGGGCGCCGGTTTCCATCATGGAGCCGGCCGGTACAAAGTGGTAGCTGAAGCTGTTGTGAATCAGCTCGCCGGGCCGGAAACCGGCGGCAAAAATGGCCCGCGCCATACGCCAGTAGTCGCGCGCCGTACCCTCGGGCTCGTAGATCGGGCCCGGGCTGGCAAAGACGCGTGGCAAGGTCGCGCCAAAGCCTGAAGCGCAAAAGCCACCAAAGGCGCTGCCGCCCTGCGCGCGGCTGGACAGTTGGAGCTCCAGCAGCTCGTGCTTGCGTGTCACCGGCAATGTCGCCAAGGCCGCGCGGCTGCTGACCTGCGCCGGGTTCACGTCCTTCAAAATATCCGCAAACGCCGGTGACGCCAGCTTGGCGTGCGCCACCTGCAAGGGCAAGGCCTTGAGCAGCGCGGCTTCGCGCTCGCACGGGTCACGCGTTTCCAACGCATCAAAATAATCGCTCATTTTTATATTCCTGAAAAACCAAGATTCATGTCCAGGCAAGCACCGACATCAGAGCACCATCACCAGAAGTGCAACGGCAGTACGATCCATGGGCTCCAAGGTGCATGGCCTGGCTCGCAATGACAAACTCTGCGCCTTGACCAGACTCAAGCCAGCCAACGTTTGCGCCGCTTGTAGCTCTTGACGTCCTTGAAACTCTTGCGCTCAGCGCCACCCATACCCAGATAAAACTCTTTCACGTCTTCGTTGCTGGCCAGATAGCTGGCGGCACCGTCCATCACCACCCGGCCCGATTCCATGATGTAGCCGTAATCGGCGTAGCGCAGGGCCATGTTGGTGTTTTGCTCGGCCAGCAAGAACGTGACTTTTTCTTTGGTGTTGAGGTCTTTCACGATCTCGAACACTTCTTCCACAATCTGTGGCGCCAAGCCCATCGACGGCTCGTCGAGCAACACCATGCTGGGGTTGGTCATCAGCGCGCGGCCAATGGCGCACATTTGCTGCTCGCCGCCACTGGTGTAGGCAGCTTGACTGGTACGCCGGGTTTTCAGGCGTGGGAAGTAGGTATAAACCTTGTCAAGATTGGCGGCAATTTCACCTTTGTCTTTACGCGTATAGCTGCCGGTGAGCAGGTTTTCTTCGATGGTCAGATGGGCGAAACAATGTCGGCCTTCCATCACCTGCACCACGCCGCGGTTGACCAGGTCAGCCGGTGACAGGTTTTCGATGCGCTGGCCGCGCAACTCAATGCTGCCCTTGGTGACCTCGCCACGCTCGCCACGCAGCAGATTTGACACCGCGCGCAGCGTGGTCGTCTTGCCGGCCCCATTACCGCCCAGGATGGCCACAATGTTGCCCTCGGGCACATTCAGCGACACGCCTTTGAGCACCAGGATCACGTGGTTGTAAATGACCTCGATGCCATTCACATTCAAAACGATGTTTTTTGATTCACTCATAGTGTTCATTCCATTCAAACCAGATGAAAGCACCGTTTAACGACACTTTCATCTGATGGCTATCAAGCAAAGCAAGCCACCAAACCAGTGCAATGAATGCGCATACAGATCGGAGATCTGCCACCTTCCGGCGCACCAACACCGCACCAAAAACACTGACCGCTTGTGCACTGATGCCCCCCGCCAGAAACACCGCAGATCTGGCTTTGCCAGTCCGCTGGTGTTGCCCCCTTGAGGGGCTGAGGCCAGCGGCTCCAAACCTGCCTGCGCAGGTTTGGACTGGCCGAAGAGCCCCAGCTCTGCTGGCTGGCACGATGGGCGGACACACGCAGTGCGCGAAGCCTGGGGGTGTGCTTAGCTCTGGCAGTCGGCCGGCGTGCGCGGTGTCAGCTTCTTGTCGGCGGCGTACTTGGCAGCGGTTTTCTTGACCAACGGCTTGAGCACCTGCTCGTCGGCTTGCAGCCAATCTGAAGTGAAGTTCCACTTCTTGCCATCCCAAGTGTGGATACGCGCCCAGTTGGCACCCATGTGGTCGGCACAACTGGTGCTAACCGGGCGCATCACCCCAGCAAAGCCCAGTGCATCCAGCTTTTTCTGCGTCAGATCCAGGTTTTCATAACCCCAGCGTGCTTGTTCACCCGACACCCACTTGCCCTTGCCATAGCGCTCTTGTGCCTTACGCACCCCTTCGACCGCCAACATGGCGCTTAAAGCACCGCGCATGTACAACACCTGCCCAACTTCTTCTTTTGGACCGGTACCCTGGCCCTTGGCGTGCACTTTTTCCAAAATTTCTTTGACTACCTTGGAATTGGGCTCGGCGCCGTGCTGCAACGTCACCGCGTTGTAACCCTTGGCCCCTTCACCCACGTCTTTCACGTCCGGCTCAGCACCCGACCACCACACGCCGTACATCTTCTCACGCGGGTAACCGGTGGCTTGCGCTTCCTTGAGCGAGGTCGAATTCATCACACCCCAGCCCCACAGGAACACATAGTCTGGCCGTGCCTGGCGAATTTGCAGCCAGGTGGCCTTTTGCTCTACGCCAGGGTGTGCCACCGGCAACAATTGCAGGCTGAAGCCGTGCATGGCGGCGCGCTCTTGCAACAGCGCAATAGGTTCCTTGCCGTACGGTGAATCGTGATAAACCAACGCCAGTTTCTTGCCCTTGAGCTTATCCAAGCCGCCTTCCTTCTTGGCAATGGTTTGCACCAAGGCGTCGGCCGCCAGCCAGTAGCTGCCCACCAGCGGGAAGTTCCACTTGAACACCGTGCCGTCCTGACTTTCGCTGCGGCCATAGCCTGCGGTGATGAGCGGAATCTTGTCAACCGGGGCTTTTTCAGTCAAGGCAAAGGTGATGCCGGTGGACAGCGGCTGGAACACCGTAGCACCGCCGTGTTTGCCTTTCAGGCGTTCGTAACATTCCACACCGCGGTCGGTGGCGTAGCCGGTTTCGCACTCTTCATAGATGATCTTCACGCCATTGATACCACCACGGGCGTTGACCAGTTTGAGGTAATCGGCGTAGCCGTTGGCCCATGGCACGCCGTTGGGGGCGTAGGCACCGGTGCGGTACGGCAGGCCCGGGAAAAATTGTTCCTTGGGCTGGGCGAATGTGCTGGCACCGACCGCTGCCATCAGTGCCGCGAGGGCGATGTGTTTCACTTTCATACAAGTCTCCTGAAGTAGTAATGCACCGAAGTGCTTGGGTTGACGAAACGAAAATCTCAGTGAGGGAACGGCCACAAACGCAGCTTTTGCTTACCGGTGGACCACAGCTTGGCCAGGCCGTGCGGCTCGACAATCAAAAACCAGACGATCAACGCGCCAAAAATGATCAACTCGGTATGCGAGATACCCGAGGTAGAAATTTCAACGCCCACCAGATTGCCGACAAACGGAAGGAACTGGTTCAAAAAGATCGGCAACACGACAATGAACGCAGCACCAAAAAAGCTGCCCATGATCGAGCCCATGCCGCCAATGATGACCATGAACAGCAGCTTGAACGAGATATCGACGGAAAACGCCGCCGGCTCCCACGCGCTCAGGTGCACAAAGCCCCACATGGCCCCGGCCACGCCCACAATGAACGAGCTGACGGCGAAAGCGGTCAGCTTGGCGTACATCGGGCGGATACCGATCACCGCAGCGGCCACGTCCATGTCGCGGATCGCCATCCACTCGCGCCCAATGGCCGAACGTACCAGGTTTTTGCACGCCAGCGCCAGCACCACCAGCACCGTCAGGCAAAACAGGTACTTGGAAATCGGGCTGGCAATGGGCATGCCAAATACCTGAAGATCAGACACCTGCACCGACCCAGAAGGCGCGTCGTTGGTGAACCACTTGATGCGCAAGAACATCCAGTCGGAAAAAAACTGCGCCGCCAGCGTGGCCACCGCCAGGTACAAGCCCTTCACGCGCAAACTCGGCAGACCAAACAAAATGCCAAACACCGAAGCGCACACGCCACCTAACAACAACGCCAGCAACAACGGCATACCTGGCACGCGCACAAAGAAGTTGAACGCTGCATACGCGCCCACGGCCATGAAGGCGCCCGAGCCCAGTGAGATCTGGCCACAGTAACCGACCAGAATATTCACCCCCAGAGCGGCCAGCGACATGATGACAAACGGAATCAAAATGGCGCGGAACATGTATTCGCTGGTAACCATCGGTACCACCAGAAAGGCCGCGGCAATCAGCAACACAATGGCAATGCGGTCTTGCGTGATGGCAAAGATCTGCTGATCTGCCCGGTAGCTGGTTTTGAACTGGCCATTTTCTCTGTAAAACATAGGTTTCTCTAATCAGTTGGGGACAGAGCTAAAGATCTGTCCCGCAAGGTCAACATCCCACATCCGACAATCAGTTGAGGACAGAGCAAATTTGCTACGCAAATCTTGGTCTGTCCCGCAAGGTTTCACACTCGATCAATAATCTTCTCGCCAAACAAGCCTTGCGGCCGGAACAGCAGGAACACCAGAGCCAGCACGTAGGCGAACCAGATTTCAATGCCACCACCGACGTACGGGCCCAAATAAACTTCTGAGAGTTTCTCGCCGACCCCGATGATCAGGCCGCCCACAATGGCGCCCGGTACCGAGGTCAGTCCACCCAGAATGACCACCGGTAGCGCGCGCATGGCCACCGTGGTCAGCGAAAACTGCACGCCCAGTTTGCTGCCCCAGATCATGCCCGCCACCAGCGCCACCACACCGGCCACGCACCAGACGATGAACCAGATGCGGTTCAGCGGAATACCGATGCTTTGCGCGGCCTGGTGGTCATCAGCCACCGCGCGTAGTGCGCGACCGGTCACGGTTTTCTGGAAAAACAGCGTCAGCAAGCCCACCAGCACGGCAGCAATGACGGCCGCGTACAAGTCTTCCTTGTTGAGCATCACACCGCCGTCGAACACGCTCTCAAAAGCCATGACCGGGTCTTTGGGCATACCCACGTCAATCTTGTAAATGTCGCTGCCAAAAATGGTCTGGCCCATGCCGTCAAGAAAGTAGCTGATGCCCAGCGTGGCCATCAGCAGCGTAGTGCCTTCCTGATTGACCAGATAACGCAGCGCGAGGCGCTCGATCAGCCAGGCTACGATGAACATGACCGCACCCGCCGCAACAAAGGCGATCAGATTGGCAACGATCGCGTTATCGATGCCCGCGTACAGCGGCAACCACTCGGCAAAGCGCGCCATCGCCAGCGCGGCAAACAACACCATCGCGCCCTGGGCAAAGTTGAATACGCCGCTGGCCTTGTAAATGAGCACAAAGCCCAGCGCCACCAACGAATACAACATACCGGCCATCAGGCCACCCAAAAGCGTTTCTAAAAAGAATCCCATGTTGATCTTCCTTAATGTCCGGTGCCAAGGTAGGCGCTGATCACATCCGGGTTGGTGCGCACCTCGTCGGGTGAGCCGTCGCCGATCTTCTTGCCGTAATCGAGCACCACTACGCGGTCGCTGATGTCCATCACCACACCCATATCGTGTTCAATCAGTACGATGGTGGTGCCAAACTCTTCGTTGACATCGAGCACAAAGCGGCACATGTCCTGCTTTTCTTCGACATTCATGCCGGCCATGGGCTCGTCCAGCAACAGCAACTGCGGCTCCATGGCCAGTGCCCGACCCAAGTCCACGCGCTTTTGCAAGCCGTAGGGCAACTGCCCCACCGGGGTTTTGCGATGCGCCTGAATCTCCAGAAAGTCGATGATGTGCTCGACAAATTCGCGGTGTTGTTCTTCTTCACGCTGCGCCGGTCCAATGCGCAAGGCTTGCAAAAACAGGTTGCTTTTGATGCGCAGGTTGCGCCCGGTCATGATGTTGTCGATCACGCTCATGCCCTTGAACAGCGCCAGACTCTGGAACGTGCGGCCAATGCCCATCGTGGCCACCTGGTGGCTGTCCATGTGGCTGAATTTCTGGCCCCGGAACGTTATGGCGCCTTGCTGCGGACTATAGACGCCGTTGATGCAGTTGAGCATCGAGCTCTTGCCGGCACCATTCGGGCCGATGATGGAACGCACCTCGTGCTCGCGCACGTCAAATGAAATGTCAGTCAGTGCCTTGACGCCGCCAAAACTCAAAGAGATGTTTTGCACATCCAGGATCACATCGCCAATTTGTTTAGTTGCCATGGTTTCTTCTCAAAGACAGGTCATCAGGCCGCAGCCTTGACCGGGGCAAATGTCTTGGCATCGTCAATGCGCAGCGTGGCGCTGACCTTGCCGGTGCGGCCGTCCTCAAACTTGACCTGGGTTTCGACGTATTGCTCGGTTTTGCCACCGTACAGGGCGTCGATCAGCACGTCATATTTGTCGGCGATGAAGCCGCGACGCACCTTGTTGGTGCGCGTCAGTTCGCCGTCGTCGGCGTCAAGTTCTTTGTGCAGCACCAGAAAGCGGCTGATCTGTGAGCCCGCCAGCAGCTTGTCGGCGCTCAGGTCGGCGTTGACTTTTTCGACGCATTCCTTGACCAGTTGATAGACCTCAGACTTTTGCGCCAGGTCGGTGTAGCCGGCGTACGGCAGGTTGCGCCGCTCGGCCCAGTTGCCCACCGCAGAAAAATCGATGTTGATCATCACGCAGACTTTTTCGCGGCCGTCGCCGTAGGCCACCACCTCTTTGATGTGCGGGAAAAACTTGAGCTTGTTTTCGACGTACTTGGGTGCAAACATGGCGCCGTCAAAGGCCCCGCCTTTGACGCGTCCCACGTCTTTCACGCGGTCGATGATCTTCAGGTGGCCGTGCGCGTCCAGAAAGCCGGCGTCGCTGGTGTGGTACCAGCCGTCGGGCGTGAGCACTTCGGCGGTGGCCTCGGGGTTCTTGAAATAACCTTTGAGCAGGCCGGGCGACTTGATCAGCACCTCGCCGTTGTCGGCCACCTTGATCTCGACCCCCTTGCATGGCACACCCACGGTGTCAGCGCGTGCTTCGTTGTCGGGCTGCAAGCAGACAAACACGGCGGTTTCGGTGGAGCCGTACAACTGCTTGAGATTGATGCCGATGGAGCGGTAAAAGCTGAACAGATCCGGCCCGATCGCTTCGCCTGCGGTGTAGGCCACGCGCACCCGACTGAAGCCCAGATTGTTGCGCAGCGGACCATACACCAAGGCGTTGCCAAAGGCGTACAAAATGCGGTCACCCAGCCCGACGCTTTCGCCGTCCATCAGCTTGGGGCCAACCTTTTTCGCCACTTCCATGAAGTAATTGAACATCGTGCGCTTGAGGCTGCCCGCGTCTTCCATGCGGATCATGACGCTGGTGAGCATGCCCTCAAACACGCGCGGCGGCGCAAAGTAATAGGTGGGGCCAATTTCCTTCAGGTCGATGTTGACGGTGGTGGCGTCTTCGGGGCAGTTGACCACGTAGCCGCACGACAGCCACTGCGCGTAGGAAAAAATGTTTTGCCCGATCCACGCCGGTGGCAAATAGGCCAGCACGTCTTCATGGGTCGTGAGCTTGTCAAATTCGGCCCCGGCGCGGGCGCGGTTGAGCAGGCTGTCATGGGTGTGCACCACGCCCTTGGGGTTGCCGGTCGTGCCCGAGGTGAAGAACATTGACGCCACGTCGTCGGGCTTGACTTTGGCGACTTCGGCCTTGAAGAACCCCGGGGATTTTTCAGCGTAAGACTGACCCTCGGCCAGCAATTCGTCCATCGACTGCAGGCCCGTTTCTTCGTAGTTGCGCAGGCCACGCGGATCGTCAAAGTAGATGTGCGCCAGTTGCGGGCAGTCGGCGCGGATTTCGAGCAGCTTGTCCACTTGCTCCTGGTCTTCGGCAAAGGCAAACTTGGCTTCGGCGTTGTTGATGGGGTAAGTGCACTCCAGCGCCGCCGCGTCCTGGTACAACGCAATCGGCACCGCACCGATCGACTGTGCGGCCAACATGGTGGCGTACAGGCGCGGGCGATTGGCACCAATCACAATCATGTGGTCGTGCTGACGCAAGCCCGCCTGGTACAGACCACAGGCGAGTTGTTCGACCAGTTGCGCCAGGTCGGCCCAGGAGAGGGCCTGCCAGATCCCGTATTCTTTTTCACGCATCGCCGTGGCCGTGGGCCGCTGGCTGGCATGCTGCAACAAAAGTTGCGGAAAAGTTGTTTGCATTGAGTTGCCTTGTCTTCAAAACACGGTGTACGTGCCAAGCACATGCACCAACCAATGGGCGCGATGATAGGGATTGATTTGACGTTATGTTGTCGTTTGGACGACAATTTGACGTAATCCAACTAGGTGTTTTCCCTGTTGGCGTCGCCGCTTCATGCGGCGTGCGTCAATTGTTCGAGGATGTTTGATGACACAAGAAGCATCACTGTTTCAACGCAGACGGTCGTTGACAAGCGCAGAATTGGCCGTCATACCGTGGTTCAAATTGCTCTTGCCCGACGAGCGTGAACGCGCCGCTTCGGATTTGAAGGTGACTGACGCCAAACCGGGCGACTACGTTTGCCGCACCGGCCGCCCGGTGACGTACTGGTTTGGCGTGATTGATGGTCTGCTCAAGATGAGTACCGATAACGCCGAGGGCCAGACCATGACCTTTACCGGCATCCCGCCGGGTGGCTGGTTTGGCGAAGGAACGGCATTAAAGCGCGAGGCTTATCGTTACAACATCCAGGCGCTGCGTAAAAGCATGGTGGCAGGGCTGCACGTTGATACGTTCCACTGGCTGTTGGACCATTCGATCGGTTTTAACCGTTTTGTCATGAACCAGCTCAACGAGCGCCTGGGCCAGTTTATCGCCGCGCGCGAGATCGACCGCATGACCAACCCCGACATTCGCGTGGCGCGCTCTCTGGCCGCGCTGTTCAACCCGGTGCTGTACCCCGGCCTGGGCACCATACTGCGCATCACCCAGCAGGAGTTGGCGTATCTGGTGGGCCTGTCACGCCAGCGCGTCAATCAAGCGCTGACCACGCTGACGGAACAAGGCGCCATCGCAGTTGAATACGGCGGCCTGCGCGTGACCGACTTGCAAGCGCTGCGCACGGGAATTTTTTAGTCACTAAAAAGTCAAGTTTTGGTAAATCGTGCGAAGACTTTGGTCGTGCAAGACCGGGTTCATCAATTTTGGCTTGTTCGGTTCGGCAGACTGGGTGTCAAAGCCGACTGTGATCCTGATCCTGCACGTGCCAGACGCTTTTCGCAGGAACGCAGACTTATAGGGCACCTGGCAGAAGCCTCGATTTATTGAAAAATCGCAGAACTTACATTTTAGAAAACCAAGATCAAACTGCCACGCAACTCGCCTCACCATCCATCTGTGCCCTCATGAACTTTCTCGGTAAAAGTCACCAGACGGGTAGCCTCAAGCCCCCAGGATTTTTGTCAATGCGTCAAACCCATCGACGACGATATCGCAATCCGGGTGGGGGGTGGGGTCGGGCGGTCCCTCGGGGCCCCATTCTTCCGGTCGGCGAACAAAGGCAGTTTTAAAACCGCAAGCTCGGGCGGCAGTCAGATCGAAGTTATGACAGGCGACCATCAAAATTTCGGAAGGCTCTATTCCCAGCCATTGTGCCGTTTTCAAATAGGCTTGCGGGTTGGGTTTATAAACGCCGATCATTTCGCATGAAATCACGACATCCCAATCCAGGTCGTTTTTTCGGGACACGTCCAGCACCAAGGACACCGGCAACATGGTAAAAGAAATGGCCGGAAGCTTTTGCCGGATTCGCGCCAGGGCGGGCGGGAAGTCCGGCCAACAAGCGAGTTCGTGCCAGGCATGAAAAATCTGCCAGCGTTCTTGGGTATCAAATTGCAGCAAACTGTATTTCGCCAACACTTCATTGAGCGCAGTGCGATGGACATCGTCCATGTTGAAGGCCGGTTGAATCTGCCCAACAATACCCTTCATGGCAAGACGGCGATAGTCGTTGGTGACTGCGTGCCAGTCCAGTGACATACCGTGATGGAGTCCCGCTTTTTGAAAAGAACTACAGAGACCACTGTGCCAGTCCAGAATGGTGCCACCGGTATCGAATGTGAGTGCTCTGACTTGCATGTTGACCCCATGATGTGAATTTAGCCGCCACCGCGTTGCGTACCCAGATCAAAAACGTTTTTGCACGGTGTAGGGTTGGATATCGGAGAACCCAGCGTACTCAGAAAATACACTGAATCGAGGTATCGTCAATAGGGCAATACGAGCATCGGGCATCGGTGACCACCGCAATTTCAGCACGCCCAGCAGGACGGCGGCGCATTTTGCATGCGCTGCATTTTACCGGTCGGCGTCTGCGCCTGGTTTGATTTTTGAAGCAAATTTGGTTTCAAGCCCTTACCATTCAAGCGTAATTAGCTACAATTTCAATACTATGACCGCACCTCAACGCCCTGTCTTTCGTCGTGCCGCGCCAGCCACTGGCAAGGCACCGATCCCCGCTGGCCAAAGCAACACGGCGGCCTATGGCGCGGGCGGCACGCTGCGTCTGAACAAACGCATGGCCGAACTGGGTCTGGCTTCGCGCCGCGAGGCCGACGACTGGATTGCCAAAGGCTGGGTCAAGGTCAACGGTCGGGTGGCCGAGATGGGCATGCAGGTGCTGCCCGACGTGCGCATCGACATCGACGCGCAGGCCAAAGGCCAGCAAGCCAAACAGGTCACGGTACTGATCAACAAGCCGCTGGGTCTGGTCAGCGGCCAAGCCGAAGACGGCCACCAACCCGCCATCACGCTGGTGCAGCCGCAAAACCGCTGGGATGAGGACAACGCGCGTTTTTTCTTTCACCCCAGCCAGCTCAAAAGCCTGGTGCCCGCCGGGCGGCTCGACATCGATTCCACCGGCCTGCTGGTGCTCACGCAAGACGGCCGGGTAGCGCGCCAGTTGATTGGTGAAGACGCCAGCATGGAAAAAGAATACCTGGTGCGCGTGCTCTACACCGGCGTGGCCAATGCTGCGGCAGCCGACTCGGCGGCGGCCACCTATGCCGCTGCGCCAGGTGCCGCGGCGCGCATGGCACAGGCGGCACAGCAAGCGCGGACCGGCCAGGTCACGCAACTGAGCCGTATCGACGACGATGACCCGGTGAGTCAGGACGTGCAGTCCGTGTTCCCCGCAGACAAGCTGGCGCTGTTGCGCCACGGCCTGAAATTGGACGGCCAGGCGCTGCAACCGGCCCAGGTGGAATGGCAAAACCCCGAGCAGTTGCGCTTTGTGCTGACCGAGGGCAAAAAACGCCAGATTCGCCGCATGTGCGAGCAGGTTGGCCTGAAAGTGGTCGGTTTGAAGCGCGTGCGCGTCGGCCGTGTCATGCTGGGCAATTTGCCGCTGGGGCAGTGGCGCTACCTGCAACCACATGAGCGGTTTTAACCCTTGCAAAACCCCGTGGCGTATGATTCTGGTCAAGCCCTGACCTTGTTCAATCTGCCGCCATGACAAGTCATTCATCCGAGACACTCAAGCGCGTCAGCGGCTGGCAGCTCAACGCCCTGATCATCGTCAGCACGGTGATCCTGACCAACGTGGTGGTGACCCTGGTGGACTGGTTGCTGCTGGCTCGGGTGTCGTCAGACACCTTGAAGGTCAGCACGCTCTCCGGGCTGATCATTGCCACCCTGGTGGTGAGCGTGACCGGCAAGCTGCGCGCGCGCATTGCGGCGGCCAACCAGCACCAACTCGAGCTTGGCATTGAGCGCGCGCAAAGCCACTTGGCGCTGGCCATTGAGTCGGCCCAAATGATTTTCTGGGAATTCAATTTGGTCAGCGGCGAGTTCTACTACGACAAAAGTAGCCTGGTGCGGCTAGGCTTGCCGTTGGATGTTGCGGCCAATACTTTCACAGACTGGCTGGCCTTGGTGCACCCGGATGACCACGCCTCTTTCATGCAAAATTTTCAGGCGGCGCTGGCCCCAGGTGCACCCGACTTCCGCTTTGATTACCGGATGCGGCAAGCCGACGACAGTTGGCGCTGGGTGCACTCCCGAGGGCGTGTCAAGGAACGCGATAGGCAGGGCATACCGGTGCTGGCTGTCGGCAGCACGATCAATATCAACCAGCGCAAGCAGGCCGAATTGGCGTTGCACACTAGCGAGCAGCGTAGCCAGGCGCTGTCGAGACTGCTGCGCCTGGTCGCAGACAACGTGCCCGACATGATCTGGGCCAAAGACCTCAACAAGCGCTACCTGTTTGCCAACAAAGCGATCTGTGAACAGCTCTTGCTGGCGCAAGACACCGACGAACCGGTTGGCAAGAACGCCCTGTTTTTTGCCCAGCGCCAGCGCGCCAGCCATCCAGACAACCCCCATTGGCACACCTTTGGTGAGCTGTGCCAGGACAGTGATGCCCTCACTCTGACCAGCGGTCAAGCCGGTCAGTTTGACGAATTTGGCAATGTGTGCGGCCAGCCGCTGTATCTGGATGTGCGCAAAGCGCCGCTGACTGACGAACACGGTCAGGTCATTGGTGTGGTAGGCACTGCCCGCGATGTGACAGTAGAGCGCGCCACGCAAGAAAAGCTGCGCATCGCCGCCGCCGTGCTGGCCAACAGCAGCGAGGCACTTGTCCTGTCAGATGCCAATAACCACATCATCGATGTCAACCCGGCTTACACCCGCCTGACCGGCTACACGTTAGCCGAAGTAGCCGGCAAAGACCCAGGAATTTTGCATTCTGGCAAACATGACAAGGCCTTTTACCGGAACATGTGGGCGCAAATTAATGCCACCGGAAGCTGGCAGGGCGAGATCTGGAACCGGCGCAAAGACGGCCAAATCTATGCCGAGTGGCTGACCATCAACACGCTTTACAACGATGATGCCAGCGTGCACCGGCGGGTCGCGCTGTTCAGCGACATCACCGACAAAAAGCGCGCCCAAGAGCTGGTCTGGACGCAAGCCAATTTTGATGCGTTGACCGGTTTGCCGAATCGGCGCATGTTTTTAAACCGGCTCGAGCACGACCTAAAAAAAGCCCATCGCGGTGACTTTCAACTGGCGCTGATGTTTATTGACCTGGACCACTTCAAGGAAATCAACGACACCCTGGGGCACGACGTCGGCGACGCGCTGCTCCGGCAGGCCGGTGCACGCATTGCCGCTTGTGCGCGTGAATCTGACACCGTGGCGCGCATCGGCGGTGACGAGTTCATGGTGATTTTTGCCGAGCTGGCCGAGCGCTCTGGCATTGACCGCGTGGCGCAACATATTTTGGCCAGCTTGGCGCAACCGTTCGAGTTGGCACCGGGCCCCTGCTGCGTGTCGGCCAGCATTGGCATCACGCTCTACCCGAGTGACGCCACCCGTCTGGAAGACCTGATGAAAACCGCCGACCAAGCGATGTACGTAGCCAAAGACGCCGGGCGCAACCGTTTCAGCTATTTCACCCGCGCCACGTAACCAGCGGCGTTGTACCGACTGCACCGGCAAGACGGCTTGCACCAGGCAAGGTGACCTTGATGACCTCACATTGACAAGAAGCCCTAGACCGCCGCCCCTACCGCTGCCGTGGCGCTGGCCCCACAATGATCGGCATGGCAACTTTACCGACTTCGCCGATCGCGCCGATGACGCGAATCAAGCAGATCGCGCGCCACCTGCGCGCCACTGACCTGCGCGCGGCAGCGCAACTGGCCACACAGGCGACACACGCCATCACCCGCATCAGCGAAGGCGTGCACCAGTCGGTCTGGCGCACGCTGGGCGTGCCCGGCGGCGCCAGAGCAGACCAGACACGCGGTCTGACCGGGCTGATTTACCAAAGCATCCACAGCGCCACAGATTTGATGGGTCGGGCGCTGGAATCTGCCCTGTCGCAACTGGAGCCAACGCTGCGACGCCTTCAGACCCAAGCCGACGAGTCCGCCGAGCGGGTGGCCTTCATCGCGGCACTCAACGGTGTCATGGGCGACCGCCTGGCCGCCAGCGGCAACGCGCTGGCGCTGCCCATGACGATGCGTTTTAAAGTGCTATCTGCCCAATGTTCTAAAGGGCTGGAAGCTAATTTAGCGATCAACCAGCAGATCCCGAGCGCAACACCGAAGCTGCTGTTGGTAATCCACGGCCTGTGCATGAACGATCTGCAGTTCGACGCTCAGCACGCCGGCCGACCCGTGAACCACGCCACGGCGCTGGCACAGGCGCTGGGCTACACGCCGGTTTACCTGCGCTACAACACGGGGCTGCACATCTCGCAAAATGGTCAGCAACTGGCTGCACAGCTGGAGAACCTGGTGGCGCGCTGGCCCATGGCGCTGGAACGCATCAGCGTGCTGGCGCACAGCATGGGTGGGCTGGTGATGCGCAGCGCGTTGCATCAGGCAACCCTGGCAGGCATGCACTGGCCGCAGCACTTGAAGAACATCATTTTCCTGGGTACACCGCACCACGGCGCTCCACTGGAGCGCGCGGGCAACTGGGTCGATGTGCTATTGGGCAGCACCCCTTACAGCCGACCGTTTGCCAAGCTCGGCCAACTGCGCAGCGCTGGCGTGACCGATCTGCGCCACGGCGTGGTGCTAGGCGAAGACTGGCAAGGGCGCGACCGTTTTGACCACCACGGCGACCCGCGCACCCCCCTGCCGCTGCCAGCTGATGTAGCCTGCTTTACCGTAGCGGCCACACTGGCCGCGCGCCGTGGCGTGGTGGCAGAGCGTCTGCTGGGTGACAGCTTGGTGCCGCTGCGCAGCGCGCTGGGCCAGCACGACGACCCGCGCCACCAGCTGCACTTTGCCCCTGAGCGCCAGTTGCTGCTGTACCGCACCGGCCACCTGCAACTGCTCGCCAGCCCGGCGGTGACGCAACAACTGCTGCGCTGGTTGGGGTCGTAGCCCCGCGCTTCTGGCCATCGCGTCAGGGTGCGCCAAATGCGTGGTCAAGCCAGTCGTAAACTGTCAGCCCACGTCCACTCGCGCCCCCAGCCCGCCCATGAACACCTTGCCCGACCTGCCCTGCTACCTCAACGGCGACTACACCACACTGCCGCACGCCAAGGTCAGCGTGATGGACCATGGCTTTATTTTTGGCGACGGCATTTATGAGGTGGTGCCGGTCTATGGTGGGCGGCTGTTTCGCTTTGACCAGCACATGGTCCGGCTCACGCGCAGCCTCAAGGAAACCCGCATCCACAACCCGTTCACGGCCGGGGAATGGGCTGAAATTGCACTTAAATTAGTAGCTTCTTACGCAGAACAGACGGTGTCCAAGGTCGAAAATACCGATCAAATGGTGTACTTCCAGATCACCCGGGGCGTGGCGCTGCGCGACCATGTCATGCCCACCGACATCACGCCCACGGTGTTTGCCATGAGCAACGTACTCAAACCCGCCAATGACGCGCAGCGCCAGCAGGGTGTGGCGTGCATCACCGCCGACGACTTCCGCTGGGAAAAAGCGCACATCAAAAGCGTGAGCCTGCTCGGCGCCGTGTTGGCGCGCCAGATGAGCTTTGATGTGGGCGCCACAGAAACCATCATGTTCCGCCACGGCCACCGCAGCGAAGCCGCCGCCAGCAACGTCTGGGTGGTCAAAAACGGCGTCGTCATCGGCCCGCCCAAAGACCATCTGGTGCTCGAAGGCATCCGCTACGGCTTGATCGAAGAACTCTGCCAAGCCCAGGGCATCCCGTTTGAACTGCGCCCGATCCGCTGCGCCGAGGTGTTTACCGCCGACGAGGTGATGCTGTCGTCTGCCACCAAAGAGGTGCTGCCGGTGACGCGCATCGACGGCAAGCCGGTCGGTGCGGGCAAGCCCGGCCCGGTGTATCAGCGCCTGTACCAGGGTTATCAGCTCGCCAAGGAAGCCACCCCCACTTCGGCACCTGCCGGGTCTTGAATTCCTGAACTCCACCACCATGTGCGGCGGTGTTCCCACTGCGGCGTGTGCCTGCCTGCCGCGTTTTCATTCGTCAAACCCCTGTACCAACATGACCAAACAAACCCTCTCCTTTCAGGCTGAAGTGGCGCAACTGCTGCACCTGGTGACGCATTCGCTGTACTCCAACAAAGAGATTTTTCTGCGCGAGCTGATTTCCAACGCGTCGGACGCCTGCGACAAACTGCGCTTTGAAGCCATCAACGACAGCGGTCTGTATGAGAGCGACAGCGAACTCAAGGTCAAGGTCACGTTCGACAAAGACGCCAAAACGCTCACCATCACCGACAACGGCATCGGCATGAGCACGCAAGAGGCCATCGACCACCTGGGGACGATTGCCAAGAGCGGCACCAAAGACTTTGTGAGCAAGCTCAGCGGCGACCAAAAGGCCGACTCGCAGCTCATCGGCCAGTTTGGCGTGGGCTTTTACAGCGGTTTCATCGTGGCCGACAAGATCACGGTGGAGTCGCGCCACGCGGGCATGAAGCCCGAAGAGGGCGTGCGCTGGATCAGCGGTGGCGCGGGCAACTTTGAGGTGGAAGCCATCACCCGGCCCGAGCGCGGCACCAGCGTCATCCTGCACCTGAATGACGACGCGCAAGATTACCTGTCGGCGTGGAAGATCAAGAGCATCATCAGCAAATACTCGGATCACATCAGCCTGCCGATCCTGATGGAAAAAGAAGAATGGAAAGACGGCGAGCTGATCGACCCCAAGGACGAAAAAGGCGGCCGCCAGCCCGGCTCCATGGTCAAGACCGGAGAATGGGAAACCGTCAACAAGGCCAACGCCATCTGGGCGCGCGCCAAAAAAGACATCACACAAGAGCAGTACGACGAGTTTTACAAACAGATCAGTCACGACTTTGAAGCGCCGCTGGCGCACACCCACAACCGGGTCGAAGGCAGCACCGAATACACGCAGTTGCTTTACATCCCCGGCAAGGCGCCGTTTGACCTGTACAACCGTGAAAAATCGGCGGGCGTCAAGCTGTACGTGAAGCGCGTCTTCATCATGGACGACGCTGAGGCGTTGCTGCCCACCTACCTGCGTTTTGTGAAGGGCGTGGTGGACTCAGCCGACCTGCCGCTGAATGTGAGCCGTGAACTGCTGCAAGAAAGCCGCGACGTGAAAGCGATCCGCGAAGGCTGCACCAAGCGCGTGCTGGGCATGCTCGAAGACCTGGCCAAACACGACAAGCTGCCCGAGACCGCGGCCTCAGCCGATGGCGCAGCCGCCGCAGAGGTCACCGACGTCCTGACCGCCGAAGAAAAGGCCGAAGCAGAAAAGAACGCTGGCAAGTACACCAAGTTCTACACCGAATTTGGCGCCGTGCTCAAAGAGGGTCTGGGCGAAGACTTTGCCAACAAGGACCGCATTGCCAAACTGCTGCGTTTTGCCAGTAGCACCACCGACACGGTGAGCGTGAGCCTGGCTGACTACAAGGCGCGCATGAAAGAAGGGCAAGAAGCCATTTACTACATCACCGCCGACACGCTGGCGGCGGCCAAGAACAGCCCGCAGCTCGAAGTGTTCAAGAAGAAAGGCATTGAAGTGCTCTTGATGACCGACCGTGTCGATGAATGGGCGTTGAGCTTTTTGCACGACTTTGACGGCACGCCGCTGCAAAGCGTGGCCAAGGGCGCG
The DNA here is from genome assembly GCA_002786915.1 of Comamonadaceae bacterium CG12_big_fil_rev_8_21_14_0_65_59_15. GTDB lineage: Bacteria > Pseudomonadota > Gammaproteobacteria > Burkholderiales > Burkholderiaceae_C > Rhodoferax. Next base: position 128,848 of record PCUV01000024.1, read on the forward strand.
GTGGACCTGGGCAAGCTACAGGACGAGGCCGAAAAGAAAGCGGCAGAAGAAGCTGCCGAAGCCTTCAAGCCGCTGCTGGCCAAGATCAAGGAAGCGCTGAAAGACAAAGCCGAAGACGTGCGCGTGACCACGCGTCTGGTGGACAGCCCAGCCTGTCTGGTGGTGCAAGACCAAGGCATGAGCACGCAACTGGCGCGCATGCTCAAGCAGGCCGGTCAGACGGCGCCGCAGGTCAAGCCGATTCTGGAAGTGAACGCGCACCACCCGCTGGTGAAAAAGCTCGACGGTTCGCCCAACTTCTTTGATCTGGTGCACATCCTGTTTGACCAGGCGCTGCTGGCCGAAGGCGGGTTGCCCGACGACCCGGCGGCTTACGTCAAACGCGTCAACACGCTGTTGGTTTAAGGTAATCCGCTCACCCCTTGACCGACACCAGCATCCGCTTCTCGTCGTCGGTCAACGGTTCCAGCTGACGCATCTGCTGCGCCAGCACCTCCAGTGTGGCCTCTGACGCGTCGCGCCCCAGTACTTGGCGCGCCTGGATGCGTGCGCGCAGTTGCTCGGGGCTGGCCTGTGGCGCCAATATGCCAAACTGTGCACCCCGCTCGTGCGCCAGATTTCGGAAGGCGTCACGGTCGGTGCGGCGCAAAAACGTCGCATCGACCACCACCGACCAACCAGCACCAAGCAGGGATGCCGCCGTCTCGCGCAGATGGTCATAGGTGCGCCGATGCGCGTCGGGCGCGTACAGGCCGCTGTTCAAGGCCGAGCTACTGCGCGCCAGCGGCTCCAGCCCAAACAAGCGCTTGCGCTGTACGTCTGCCCGTAAGCGCAAGGTATTTCCATCCCCACTCGATTGCAGCAGTCTGTCGGTCAGCCAGGTCTTGCCGCAGCCGGACAAGCCGTGGGTGACGGTCAGGCGCAGCGCCGGGGGTGCCACCAAACGCTGCGCCAACGCCACTTGCGCGCGCACAGGTGATGCGTCTTCCCCGGTTTGCTGCACCCGTATGGCGGCCACCTTGGCACGCACCAGACAGCGGTACACCGCATAAAAGCGCAGCAGTGCCGCGCTTGGGTAGAAGCCCAGGCAACTGGCCAGCTCGTTGATGAACCAACACGCCAACCCCGGCTGACAGTGCGCCAACAGGTCCTCATAGGTAAACGCCAGGTCGCTGAGCACATCGATCCAGCGCAGCGCGTCGCTGAACTCGATACAGTCAAACGGGCAAACCTGATCGTCCAACAGCACCAGGTTGCCCAGGTGCAGGTCACCATGACATTCACGCACCCAGCCACCCTGCCGACGCGCCTGCATCAAGGGCTGTAGCGCGTCAAACTGCTGCTGCGTCCAGTGTTGCAAGGCATTCAGCGTGGCCTGACTCGCGGCGGCGTCGAGCACACGCCGAAGATCAGGGAAATTGTCCAACGCGTAGTTCAGCGCTTGCGCCGGCGTACCCCACTGCGAAACGGGCGCTACACGCTCTGCGTGTGCGTAGAAATCGTCCAGCGTCTGCGCCAGCGCGCTCAGATGCTGCGGCGTCAGTTCGCCGCGCGCGCACACGTGGTCCAGCCGCGCCGACTCGTCAAAGCGGCGCATGCGCACGGCGTATTCAACGGGTTCGCCAAGAGGTTCAAAACACGGCCCGTTGGGACCACGGTAAATGCTCACCACGTCCAGATACACCTGCGGTGCAAAGCGCTGATTCAGGCGCAGTTCGTCCAGGCAGCGCGCATGGCGCAAGTCCAACGTGCTGAAGTCCAGAAACGACAGCTTGAGCGGCTTTTTGATCTTGTACGCATAGCTGCCTGCCAGCAGCACCCACGAGATATGCGTTTGCACCAGCTCCACCTGCACCGGCTTGTGCGGATAAGCCTGCGGCTGCAGCAAGGCTTGAATCAGCGGTGGCAGGTTAAGGTCCATGCAGGTATCTTAGGCCTGTTAGCCAGCAAGCAGGTCGTGGGGCGGCAAGCTCAGGCCGGCGCATGGTCACTGGGTGGCTCGGGCTGGCGCAAGGGCAGAGTCACTCTGAACGTGCTGCCTTTGCCAAGCTCGGACTTCACCTCGATGCTGCCGTGGTGCTTTTGAATGATGCCGTAGGCCACCGACAGACCCAGACCGGTGCCCTTGCCGACGGGCTTGGTGGTGAAGAAAGGCTCAAAAATGCGCCCCAGATGCTTGGGCTGGATGCCACTGCCGGTATCCGCAATCTCGATCCAGACCCGATCCTGCGCCTGCCCGGTGCGCAGGGTGATGGTGCCGTGTGCTTCGATGGCGTGCGACGCGTTCACCAACAGGTTCATGAAGACCTGGTTGAGTTGAAAGGGGAAACACTCAATGCGCGGTATGCCCGCATACACCTTGACCACCTCAGCCTTGTACTTGAGTTCGTTCCATACCACACGCAGCGTGCTTTCCAGCCCCGCCTCGATGTCGGCCCACTGGCGTTCAGCCTCGTCCACGTGGGAGAAATTTTTAAGGTCTTGCACGATGCGCGTCACACGCTGGAGCCCGTCAATGGACTCTTTGAGCAAGTTGGGTAAATCTTCACGCAAGAAAGACAGATCAACCGCCGCTTCAACCTGCTCCACCTGCTGCCGGTCTGCGTCCGGCAAAGCGTCCTTGGCTTGTTCATAACTGGCAACCAACTTGAGTAAGCCATTTGCATAGCCCTGCAAACTGCTCAGATTGGAACTGACAAATCCCACCGGGTTGTTGATTTCGTGCGCCACACCCGCCGCCAACTGGCCAATGGAAGCCATGCGTTCGGACTGAAGCAATTGATTTTGCGCCGCCTCAAGTTTTTCGATCAGCTTGGCTTGAAGTTGCTTTTCGGCTTGCAGCTTTTCATTGAGCGCGTGCAGATCGGCGGTACGCTCGAGCACCCGCTCTTCAAGAAAGTCCCGCGACTCCCGCAATGCTTTTTCAGCCAGCACCCGTTCGGTGATGTCCTGAAAGCTGAACACACGCCCGACAATTTGTTCGTGCAGAAATTGGGGCCGCGAACCCACCTCAAGAACACGGCCATCATGGTGATGCCACAGGCCCTTGGTTTCCGCACTGTCGAGCACCGCGTCAAGGAGTTGGCGCAGCGCTTCAGACTCAAGCACCTGGCGTACGATAAAGTCCAGCATGCGGCCGTCATCCTGAACATGCACCAGCTCATCAGGCAGTTGCCACATTTGGCCAAACATCCGGTTCATGCTGCTGACCTTGCCGTGCCAGTCCAGCACCAGAATGCCGTTACCGGTCGATTCCAGCGTGGCACGCAATTGCGACAGGGTGTGCGCCAGGGCCTCTTCGGCAACGCGCTCGTCTTGCGAAGGCACGGCGCGCACCATCAGCAACGGTACATCCGGCGACGTCAGCACATACACCGATTTGCGCACCGCCAGCAACTCCCCATTGAAGCACCGGTACTGGGCTTGCTGATCAGCAATGGGGTGCAATTGGCCTGTCTGGGCATCTTGCCAGTAAAAAAGGTCTTGCAGATCAGCTTCGACATCGGTCACCGTCAAGCCCTGTAACTGGCCTGGTGCATAGCCCAATAGCGTGTGTGCCGCAGCGTTGGCCAGTTCAATTTGCAGCGTGCCGGGGTTGACCAGCAGCATCAGCTCGGGGCAATTGTCCAGCATCCACTGCGCGCGCTCGGTCACAGCTTGCCCTCTGGATGATGCTTGACAGAAGCGTCAAAGTAATAGCTCACACGTTTGCGTGGACTCAGGTAGTTGTACACCTCACGCGATACCTGGCTCGGGCGTATCGCTTTGGAAATATTCACATCCAGCTCGGACTCCATGTCCAACAGAATCGCCTCTTCCTTGGGAACCTCGTCGTCATACAACATCACCACCGGTTTCATCGGCTTGGCGGTGTTAACCGTAGCCACCATGCCGATCGAACCGTTGGACAGCTGCACGATGGTACCCGGCGGGTACACACCCAGACAGCGAATGAGCACTTGCAGGAATTTGGCGTCAAATTTGCTGCGCAGCTTGGCAAACATCAGTGACAAGGCTTCATGCGGGGTCAGCGCGTCGGCCAAGTTGAGGGGATTGCACAGGTTGTCATAAAAATTGGCGATCACCACCAGACGCGCCAACGGGTTCACCGCCTCACCCTTGAGCTTGTCCGGATAGCCACTGCCGTCAGCACACTCGTGATGCTGGCCGATGATGGCCAGCACCGCCGGGGCAAGCTGCATGCGCCGCCCGATGTCAACGCCAAACTGGCAATGCAGCTCGAACAAACCGCGCTCAGCCTGCGTCAATGGCTCGGTCTTGAGCAGGATTTTGGCGGGCACCTCTTTTCGACCTACGTCGTGCAGCAGCGCGCCCAAGCCCAGCACCCCGGCCACCTCGAGTGGCAGACGCAAATCGCGCGCCATCATCAGGGCCAACATGGTCACGTTCAGCGAATGAAAGTACAAGTCCTCCCCGCCCATCTTGTCGCCCATCACCTGGATCGCCAGTTCGGGCACCGACAAGATGGAATCAGCAATGTTTTGTACCAACCGGGTCGCTTGCGTGAGCGTTTCTTTGGGTTGGCTGTAAATGCTTTTTTCTATGTTGCGGATGATCGAAACGGTATTGACAAAAGCATTTTCGACACGCTCTGCCTTGGCGCGCTGCTCACGCATGCGCGCCATCATGGCCTTTTTGGCCTGAAGAATGGGCGACAGGGACGTATTCTCAGGCGCGGCGGCGGCGGCAGCCACAACGGGTTGCGGCGCGGCCTGCGGCATCAACACTGCTGGCTCACTCAATTCGGGGTTGACCCGGATGTTTTTGAGTCCGAGCGCCCTGAGTTCATCAAGCTGTTTTTCGGATCTGATTTTGAAATGGTTGAACGAAAATGGGTGCTCAAACCACTTCAAGTCCAGGTAAATGTAATGTCCAACGCGCAGTTCTGCCACGGGCAAGGTAACCGCTGCGCCACTGATCATGACTGTGTTGGCCGCGCAACGCCGCCTGGTCTGAACTGCTGCAGCAGGTCTTGCAACTGGCGATTGGCGGCCATCAGTTCCCGGTTTGTGTTGTGCACTTGCATTTCGAGTTGCCGATTCTCCTCAACAACCTGGCGATGCTGGAGCGCTTCCCTGATTTGTTCGCGCAGCGCCTGGTCGTCCCAAGGCTTGGTCAAAAAACGATAGACCGCACCCTCGTTGATAGCTGCCGTGACCGACTGCAGTTCGGTGTAGCCCGAAAGCACGATGCGAATCGTTTCTGGATAGAGTTTCTTCGCCGAACGCAAAAAATCAACCCCTGTCATGCCCGGCATGCGTTGATCGGAAATGATGATGTCAACACGTTGCCTGGCGAGCACCGCAAGGCCTTCGTCACCACTGTTGGCGGTGAGGATGGCATAGCCATCGCGGCGAAACAGGCGTTTGAGTGCTGCCAGGATGCCGGGTTCGTCGTCCACCACCAGCAAGGTGGGCTGGGGTCTTTGCAAGCGCAACAAATGCTCAGGCAATTGCCGGTGTTGCAAAAACAGGGCTTCAATGTCCTGGAAACTGATCGGTCTGGAAAAAAAGTAGCCCTGTATCTCTTCGCACAGGCTGTTGCGCATGATCTCGCATTGGGCCTCGGTTTCAACACCCTCTGCAATCACCCGCATGCCAAACCCGTGGGCCATCGACACAATCACCTTCACCAACATCTGATCACTGACATTCGAAGTGATGTCTCGCACAAACGACTGGTCGATCTTGATCTGGTCAAATGGAAACCGCTTGAGGTAGCTTAGCGATGAATAGCCGGTACCAAAGTCGTCCAGCGAGAGTTTGGTGCCCAGCTTCTTGAGCTCCCTGAGCATGGCCTCGTTGCGCGGCACGTCGTCCATCAGGGCACCTTCGGTGACCTCAATGTACAGCAAGCCGGGGGCCACTTGAGTGTCGTCAAGCGCTGCCCTCACCTGAGCCAGCAAGTCGTTATTGCGAAATTGCAGCGGTGACACATTCACCGACACGGTGGGCACCGCCATACCGTGGTCGAGCCACCTGCGAATGTCACCGCAGGCACGCCGCAACACCCACTCGCCCATGCCCACGATCAAACCCGCCTGCTCTGCCATCGGAATGAACTGCGCTGGCGAGACGGCGCCAAATTGTGGATGCGTCCAGCGCAGCAACGCCTCCAGCCCGCACACCTGGCCGCTTTGCAAATCCACCTGCGGCTGATAGACCAGATGCAATTGTTCGAGCGCCATGGCCTGGCGCAAGGCCTGCGTCATCGACTCACGTTCAAGCACCTTCTGATACATCTCGGCGCTGTAAAACTGAAACTGGTTATGTCCCTCGGTCTGCGCACGGCGCATGGCCAGTTCAACCGCCTTGAGCAACGCGTCAAAATCGTGTCCGTCTTGCGGGTAGCAGGCAATGCCGATCGACACCGTCACGCGTACCTCTTGGGCCTGCAGCGTACATGGCTGCGCCAGTTCGGTCTGGAGTTCACCCGCCAGATGGGCAGCACCTGCACCGTCTGTGCCGGGCAGCACCATGACAAATTCCTTTCCGCCCAGGCGCGACACCGTGTCCTGCTCACGCACCGACCGAGTGAGTCGCCGGGCCACCTCGATCAACACCTGGTCACCCGTCTGATGGCCGAGCGTTTCGTTGATGGCACCAAAATGGTCAATCGACACCAGCATCAACGTCAACGGCTGCTGGGCGCGCTGCACCATGCTCAATGCCTGTCGGGTCCGGTCCTGCAACAGCGTACGGTTGGGCAAGCCCGTCATTGAATCAAAATGCGACAACCAATCCGCGCGCGTTTCGGCGTCCTTGACACCACTGAGGTCGGTGAAATTGGCCACGTAATGGGTGGTCAGGCCAGCGGCGTCGTGCAACGCCGAAATATCCAGCCACTCGGGGTAGATCGAACCATCTTTTTCTTGTTCCAGATTTCACCGGCCCAATGGTCCAGCGTGGTCAACGCCTGCCACATGGCCAGGTAGAAAGCATGGTCTTGCCGCCCGGACTGCAACAGTCGCGGGTTGTGGCCCAATACGTCGTCCTGGGCATAACCGGTGATATCAGTAAACGCATGGTTCACCATCAAAATGTTCCCGCCGGCATCGGTGACCACAATGCCTTCGTGCGCCTGCGCAAAAACGCGCTGCGACAGTTGCATGCGCTGTTGTTGCGCCTTGCGTTCGGTAATGTCGCGTATCACCCCCGTCACAAACCATCCTTCGGCGCTGTCCCAGCGCGCCAGCGACAACTCGAGCGGAAACTCCTCACCGTTCTTGCGCAAGCCCGCCAGCCCCAGCAATTTGCCAGACTTGCGCAGGGGTTCACCCGCGCGCACGCGCTGCATGCCCGCCTCGTGGTCGGCCCGGAAGCGCTGCGGCATGAGCAAGGTCATGGGATGCCCCAGCGCCTCTTGCGCCGGGTAGCCAAACAACGCCTCTGCCGCGTGATTCCAGCCCACGATCTGGCCCGTGCTGTCAGAAGTAATGATGGCGTCGTGCACCGACTCCAGCAAGGCCGACATTTTTTGCTGGCCTGCGCGGCGCGCCGCCTCGCGCGCAAAACCGGCCAGTGCAAAACTGAGGTTGGTTGTCATCTCCAGCAACAGGCCACGCATGTCGTCGTCAAACACATGCGCATTGGTGGCGAACAAGGTGAGCACCCCGACCACCTGTTTGTCGCGAAACAGCGGCAGCGACGCCGCAGACGCCCACCCCAGTTGTGCCGCCGTGGCAAGCCAGGGTTCATTGCGCGCGTCGTTCAGATAATCCTGGCACCACACCGGCTCGGCGCTGCACCAGGCACTGGCGGAGAGGCCACGGGGCTGTGGCGCCAGCGGCGTCAAGGGCAGCAACACGTCCGCCAACAACTGGATACCCGCACCAAATTTCGCTACCGCGCGTAGTTGATCTGCCTCAGCGCGTCCAACAAAAGCGGTCCTCATGCCGCCCACTTCCACCAGCACCCGGCACACCTGTTGAAACAGTGCGATCTCATCGCGGCTATGCACAATGGCGTCGTTGGACTGGCTCAAAGCCGCGTAAAGCTGCGTCAAACGCTGGTTTCTGGACCGTGCCTGGCGGCGCTCGGTGATGTCGGCAATGACACACACCAACATCGATTCACCGCTGGCGTCGTCCACATAACTGCGACAGGTCAGGTGCCCCCAAAAATCACTTTGATCTGCCCTCAGATAGTGCCGCTCCAGATCCACTGAAGGCACGGCACTGGCAATCAGCGCGATGGTGTTCTGGGCGGCCACCTCGCGCTCGGTGGGGTGCACCAGATCGAGGTAGGCACTGCCTTCGAGCAGGTGCGGCTGGCAAGCAAACATCTGGGCCATGCGCTGGTTGGCTTGGCGCACACATTTTCCCTGGTCGATCAAGAAAATCGCCACACTGGCGGTATCAAAAATGCGCTGCAACATGGCCTCGCGCTGCTGCAACGTTGCCTGCAATTGATTGAAACCCCGCACCATGCGGCCAACCTCATCGTCATGCTCGACAGCCAAAGGCCGCAGCGGCAACTGGCCGTCGGTCATTTGCGACATGGTTTGCACGCTGCGCATCATGGGCGCCAACTGACGCCGTAATGCCCACCAGACCAGCACGCCCACCAGCAGTGTCAACAACAGCGTTGCCAGCAGCAAGCGCCGCTGCATGACCGCAATCGGTGCAAACGCCTCGGCGGTGGTCATGCGCACCGCCACAAACCAACCCGCCAGCGGCACCTGCTTGACCGAGGTCAGCACTTCGTCACCCAAGGGATCGACGTCAATCGTCGTACCCTCAAAACCACGGCGGTTGCGGTCCACCAGCGGGCTGGTGCCTTCGGGCGGCAACGCCGCCAAAATACGGCTCTTGATGGACGAAGTTACCACCAAGCCATATTGCGGCGCCACCAGCAGGTAGCCGCCTGTGGCACCATAACCAGCGCTTGAAATCTGGTCAAGAAAGCCAGGCTTGTCCAGTCGATTGAGACCCGAAATAGCCCCCACCACCTGCCCTTGTGCGTCTCGAATCGGCGCTGCCATGGCCAGCAGAGGTGCTTTCACCGTGCGCCCTTGCACCGGTTTGCCAATAGTCGTTTTACCTTCCCGCAGGGCACTCGCGATGTGGTCGCGGTCCATGTAGTTGGCACCCATGCGCCCCAGTGCTGGCGCCTCGGCAATGACCTTGCCCTGCACATCCACCACCACCACCCCGGCGTTAAAACTATGAAACAACACCGGGCGCTGGTCCAGCGCCGACTGCACTTTGGCGGCATTGGCAGTCATGGTTGGCCCCAGCGAATCGGCCGCAACGTCCAGGGCACGCAGATGGTCCGCCAGGTGTTGCTGCACCTCTGTCGCCAGAAAAGTGGCGATGCTCAATTGGTGTTGCCCCAGCGTCATCTGCATGTCTTGGCGCAGCGTGCGACCCACGTAGAGCGCCAGCGACCAGACGCTGACCAGAAAGAGCGACAGCATCAACAACGCGATGCGCGTTTTGATGGAGCGCAACGGTGACAAATTCAGTGCCATGCAGGTCTTTGGGTTAAGGGACTCCCCTGCTGAGCGCCGCGAGTGTACGCTAAGCCCGAAGGCCAAACAATGCCGGGCACGCGTACCAGCCCACCGCACCAGAACCAGGTTGGGATGACCTAGACCCGTGGGTCAAAGCGCGGGGAATGTTTGGTCATCCAGGGTTTCATGAGCAGATCTTCCTTGATGATGTGCCCAATCAACCAATCACGCAAAAAGGCGGTCAGCCGAGCGACGGCAGCCTCGGACCAATCGTCTCCAACTTCGGTCTTGAATTTACCCAATGTGTTCACCAGCCTGGCATGTGAGTCGTGCAACTTGTCGGCACCGGGTTAGTGGACGGCCCTGGCAACCAGTTCTTCGCGTTCAAAATGCAACTGGCCGTAATGCGCCAGCTCTTCAAGCACCGCCGTCAACTGGGCGCTGTAGTTCGTCTTCAAACTGACTTCGGCCCGATTGACGATATCAATCAGATACTTGTGATCAGCATCGATCAGGTCATTGCCGACACTGAACTGGTCACGCCATTGCAATCCCATGATGATCCTTGGTAGTTGATGAATCAAGTTTAACGTGGACCATTGGAAGCCACCCCGATCGCAGTTGCCAACTGGATGCGGTTGCGGCCTGCCGCCTTGGCCTGGTACATGGCCGCATCCGCGCGTTTCAAAATATCTTCCTGGCTCTGCTCTGTACCGCCGAACACCAGCACGCCCAGGCTGGCACTGCAATGGTGTTCCACACAAACTTCTTGCTGCCCCGCGTGCTGCACGGTCAGGTGGTACGGTTCGCCCAAACTATTGCGTAATTTTTCTGCCACGCTGAGCGCTTGCGCTTGCGAACGGGCGGTGTCGGTATCGAGCTCGCTCAGCAGCACAACAAATTCATCGCCACCGATACGCGCCACGCTGTCAGCCTGGCGCACCCCCGCGCCCAGACGGCGCGCCACTTCAATCAGCAGCAAATCGCCCACCTCATGGCCGTGGGCGTCGTTGAGTGGCTTGAAGTTGTCCAAGTCAATAAACATCACCGCGCCACAGCGCCCACTGCGCTGGGTTGCGGCCATCACTTGACGCAGTCGGTCTTTGAGCAAACGCCGATTGGGCAAACCGGTAAGCAAATCGGTCATAGCCATTTGCTCAAGTTGTTCGTTGGCCTTTTGCCATGCCTGCGTGCGTTGCGCCACTTTGGCTTCCAGCGACAGGTTCAATTCGCGCAGTTCACGGTTGCGCTCATTGATCTGCTGAAACAGACCATTAAGTGCCACCAGCAACGGCTCGGTCGCGCTTTCTTTCTCCTGCTGGTCCGACAGGTAAGCCTGCTGCGCGGTTTGGCCGTTGAAAGATGCCACGCTGCTTGCCCGTCTTGTTAGCCCCGTTTGCCGTTCAGCAGCAAGAAGACCTGACTGCGTCAACGCCACCGGATGTCAAATTGTGCGCCTATCGCCAACAGCGACACCTCGACATCCTTTAACCTTGCGTGTTTTGCAGCGCCGCGATGCGGTCTTCCAGCGGCGGATGGGTGGAAAACAGCGCGCCGATGCCGCCGGTAATGCCAAACGCAGCCACGCTCTTGGGCAGCTCGCCGGGCTGCATGCCGCCTAACCGCGCCAGCGCGTTGATCATCGGCTGCTTGCGCCCCAGCAACTGGGCCGAACCGGCGTCGGCACGAAACTCGCGCTGGCGGCTGAACCAGGCCACAACGATCGCAGCGGCAAAACCGAGCACAATGTCCAGCACCACCGTGGTGATCATGTAGCCAATGCCGGGGCCGCTGCTGCGGTCGTCACCCTTGCGCAAAAAGCTGTCCACGGCGTAGCCGATGACCCGGCTCAGGAACACCACAAACGTGTTCATCACACCCTGGATCAGCGTCATGGTGACCATGTCGCCGTTGGCCACGTGGGCAATTTCATGGCCAATGACGGCCTCGATTTCTTCGTGCGTCATGCCTTGCAGCAAGCCGGTGCTGACCGCCACCAATGCCGAATTTTTGAACGCACCGGTGGCAAACGCGTTGGGTGCGCCTTCAAAAATACCGACTTCAGGCATGCCAATACCGGCGCGCTCGGAAAGCTTGCGCACCGTTTCCACAATCCAGGCCTCGTCGGCATTGGTCGGCTGGTCGATGACACGCACGCCAGATGTCCACTTGGCCATCGGTTTGCTGATCAGCAATGAAATAATGGCACCGCCAAAACCCATCACCAGCGCAAAGCCTAACAGTGCGCCCAGGTTCAATCCACCCGCCGTCAGGTAGCGGTTCACGCCCAGCAAGCTGGCCACAATGCCCAGCACCGCCACCACCATCACGTTGGTCAACACAAATAAAAGAATGCGCTTCATGGTTTCCTTTTCAAATAGCCAGCGGCATGGCCGCGAGAGGATGCGAATGGTAGTGGTGAATGCGACAAATTCAAGTCAAACCGGGCGCAATTCCCCACAGCGATTGACGAATAGGATGCCCAAAGCGCCTTGTACCGTACTCTCAACGGCACCCCGAATGACCACGATCCAAGCCTGCAGCTAGGGGCTTGGGCCCAGCGACAGACGCTGTGCCAAGCCTCTCAAGCCCACAGCCATCACTCCATCTCCAATCGGGTAAGCCTCGCCATCTGCCCCGCTGTGCACCAGATACCGGTGGGCCGGTTGCAGGTCTTCGCAGGCGCTGTAAAAACCTCGGCACGGTTTGGCATGGTTACTTTTTTTCACTTCAATGGCCATTAGCCCGACACCCGGGGAATGAATCAGCAAATCGATCTCAGCCCCATTGCTGCTGCGGTAGAACCCGCACTGCGCCTCGCGAGGCGCGGCATTGAGCAAGGTTTCGATCACAAAGCCTTCCCAACTGTTGCCCACCACCGGGTGCGCGAGCAGAGCGTCATGTGTGGTCAGTCCCAACAGGGCGTGCAGCAAGCCACTGTCGCGCACGTAGAGTTTGGGCGACTTGACCAAGCGCTTGCCCAGGTTGCTATGCCAAGGCGGGAGTTTGCGCAGCAGCATCAGGTCGCCCAGCATGTCCAGGTAACGATGCACGGTTTTGGCATCGATCATCAGACCTTTGGCGAGCTGTGACACATCGAGCAAACAGCCCTGCAAGTGCGCCAGCATGCTCCACAGGCGGCGCAGGGTTTGCGTCGGCAGGCGAGACCCGTAGCTGGGTAGGTCACGCTCCAGGTAGGTGCTGATGAGGTTTTGTCGCCAGTCCAAGCTCTTGGCATCGCTGCTGGCCAACAGGCTGTTGGGAAATCCGCCACGCAGCCACAGGATGTTTTGCTGATCTTGCGTCAACTCCAGCGTTTGCAGTGCAGGCAACTCCAGGTAGGCCACACGCCCAGCCAAGCTTTCCCCCGACTGGCGCAGCAGTTCGCCCGTGGCTGAGCCCAGCAGCAGGAAACGGCCCGTGGTTTGCCCGGCACGGCGGCCTTCGTCGATCAGACTGCGCAGCACGGGAAAGAGCTCTGGCATGTGCTGCACTTCGTCCAGGATTACCAAAGTTTGACGGTGCAACGACAGATAAGCTTCAGGGTCGGTGAGCTTCTGCCGGTCGCTGGGGCGTTCAATGTCCAGATACACCGCTGAATGCGCATCCCCGATTTTCCGGGCCAGCGTGGTCTTGCCGACTTGGCGCGCACCCAGCAGAGCGACCGCCGGGTAATCTGACAAAGCAGTCTTAAGGGTGGGGTAGAGGCGGCGATCTATCATCCATGCATTATACGGATAATATTCCTTATATTACATGGTTAAACACGCGCCAGCTTAGCGTTTCGCCAGCGCACAGCGGTTTGAGCATGGCGTCGCCAAAGGCAAAACGATCGGGCACGGTCCACGGGACGCGCTGCAGCGTGAGGGTGCCGGCATTGCGCGGCAAACCGTAAAAGTCGGCCCCGTTGAAGCTGGCAAAGGCCTCCAGCTTGTCCAGTGCCCCGGCAGACTCAAACGCCTGCGCATACAGTTCCAAAGCGGTCGCAGCGGTGTAGCAACCGGCGCACCCGCTGGCGTGCTCTTTGAGGTGCACCGGGTGAGGGGCGCTGTCGGTACCCAGAAAAAATTTTGCTGAACCGCTGGCAGCCGCCGCCAGCAAAGCCAGACGGTGTGTTTCGCGCTTCAACACCGGCAGGCAGTAGTAATGCGGACGCAAGCCGCCGGTAAAGAGGGCGTTGCGGTTGAACAGCAGATGGTGCGCTGTGAGTGTGGCCGCAGTAAACGGGTCGGCGTCGGTGACGTACTGCGCTGCCTCACGCGTGGTGATGTGCTCAAAAACGATCTTCAATTCGGGGAAATCGCGCCGCAAAGGGATCAGTTGCGTGTCGATGAACACCGCCTCGCGGTCAAACAGGTCAATTTCTGGGGCGGTGACTTCACCGTGCACCAGCAACGGCAGGCCCGCGCGCTGCATCGCCTCCAGCGTGCTATACGTCTTGCGCAGATCGGTCACGCCCGCGTCGCTGTTGGTGGTGGCACCCGCCGGGTAGAGCTTGACCGCCGCCACACCAGCCGCTTTGGCGCGGGCGATTTCATCCGCAGGCAAATTGTCAGTGAGGTACAGCGTCATCAGCGGCTCAAAACGCACCCCTGCAGGTACGGCGGCCAGAATGCGTTCACGGTAGGCCAGCGCCTGCGCGGTGGAGGTCACCGGCGGGCGCAGGTTGGGCATGATGATGGCGCGGGCAAATTGCGCGGTGGTGTGAGGCACCACAGTGACCAGTGCGCTGCCGTCGCGCACATGCAGGTGCCAGTCGTCGGGGCGGGTCAGAGTCAGCGTCTTGAGGGGGGGGGTCGTTGCAGTCATGGCACGATTGTCGCCAAACCCGATGCGCCCATCAGGCCAGCGGCACAGCCAGCCGCAGCTACAAGGCGTTGTGCCGGGCTGTCAGGTAATCCCACAGCGCCTGTGCGTCATGCTGCGAGACCTTTGGCGCGTTGGCAGCAGCACCCCCACGCAGCGTGTCGCGGCGCGCCGGGCGCTCGCGGTAAGCCCGAATCTCCATCGTGATCTGCAAGTCTTTCAGTTCAGGCGGCGCGGCGCTGACGAGCTTTTTGGCGCGCACCTCTTTCTGCACCGCGCTCATGGGCAAAAAGGCAATGCCGTGCCCTTCCAGCGCCATCGCTTTCAGGCCTTCGGCCATGTCGGTTTCATAGACACGGTCAAAGTGGATCGGCGCACTGCTGCGCTTCAGGATCAATTCCACCATTTGTCCCAGATACGCACCTTGCGCGTAACCCAGGTAGGGCAGCGGGCGGCGCGCCTTGCCAGGCAACTCAAACAGCGGCTGCCCGTGGGCGTCGGGTTTGACGTAGGGAGCCAACAGCTCTTCGCCCAAGGTGACCATGTCGTAACGCGCGGTATCGAGCTGGTTGGGCTGCGAGGCGTGGTGGTAAGCGATCAGCACATCGCAACTACCTTCTACCAGCCGCATCACGGCGTCGTGCACGTTCAGCGCAATCAGGCGGCTCTTGATGGGGCCAAACTGCTCACGCAGCCCCGATACCCAGGCCGGGAAAAAGGTGAACGCCAGGGTGTGTGGCACGGCAAAGTCGATCACGTCTTGCGCCGTGGTGGCGTGCCCGCGCAACATGGCGCGCGTGGTTTGCAGCGCCTGCAGCACCTCCAGCGCCTGGGTGTAGAGGGTTTCCCCAGCGGGGGTCAGACGTGTGGGGTAGCTGCTGCGGTCCACCAAATCCGACCCGGCCCAGGCTTCCAGAGACTGGATGCGCCGGGAGAACGCTGGTTGCGTGACATGGCGCAACTGCGCCGAACGGCTGAAGCTGCGCGTTTCAGCCAGACTGACAAAGTCTTCCAGCCACTTGGTTTCCATCAGGGTGCGCCAATAAGGGGGTTAGGCCATGAGCGCCCGATACGCCTGCCGTGTGGGCGCCGCCACCGACGCCAGCACTTGCGTGTAGGCGGTCTGGTGACGCGCCAACAGGCGCGCTGAGGCGACCACCTGCGAGCGACAAAACCAGTGACAAGTGTGCTGAAACAGGAACAACTCGGCCATAAAAGTAAAGGCCCGGCTCTTGGGTGACGCGTCGGGCGCACCCTGCGCCGCGTCGCGCAGAGCGTGGGCATGCAGACTGATCAACTTGCGCGCATCAACACAGATCGCAGGCCACCAGCGCGTGGCAAAGGGCAGCGCCAGTGGCAGTTTGCTGATGCGTGCGTCGGGCTCAGCCACCTTCGAAAACGCCAACGCCAACGCACCCACCTGTTCGGCCAGTTCGGTCTGGGTCGCTTGCAGCATGCTCCAGATGGAGGCCTGGCGCTCGGACTCAGACTCCCCCAGCGCGCGCAAAGACCCCTGCACCACGCTTTCCATCAGTTGTTCGATCTGGTGGTGCGCCAGATGCTCGCCCAGCAGGGCGATACGCGCGCGTTGCTCACGCATGGCAAGCAAACGCAACCCAACCAGGGCCACCAGCACGACGATCAGTGGTTCCATCAAAACACCCGGCAAGAGGGCAGGCAGTCAAAGAGCGCAAAGTGTAGTACGCAACCCGCCTGATGCAGTGCATCGCCAATGTCAAAATAAGGCATGGACGATCCCCTTGCCCCCGACCCCGCGCCCATTGCGCTGGACGTTGCGCCCGAGCCGGCGTTGCCAGCGCTGTTTGGTGCCGCCATTGGCGTTGTGGGCGCAGGGCGCTACTTGCCACTGTTTGCCCAGTGGGAGGCAGACGGCAAAAGCAGGCCGAGCTGGAACTGGGCCGCCGGCCTGTGCACCTTCAACTGGATGCTCTTCAGGCGTCTGTGGTTGCCCGCTGCGCTGTACGCCGCCGTGCTGCTCGTCGTACCCCTGCTGCTCGTGGGCGTGGGGCGCTTGTTGCTGCAATGGTCTGAAACGACTGAGTTGGCCACGCTTCTGGGCTGCGCCGCACTGGCCTTTGTTGTGCCCTCTGTACTGGGCGACGCCCTGCTGTATCGGCTGTGCCGCACCAACATCACACGCGCACTGGAGATGTCCCCCACGCTGGAAGTTGCTTGCAGTGTGCTGCGCCAGCGCGCCCCCAGCAGGGTTTGGCTACAGCGCCAGATCGTGATCAACGCGCTGGGGCTTGGGTTGCTTGTTGTTATTGGCTATCTGGTTTGGCCTGCTGCACCTGAAATACAAGAGCCAGTCGCTGCGCCGACGCCGATTCAACCGGCAACGCCAAAGATGCCCGCTGCAAGCACCACACCAGAGGTGGCGGTTGTTGCCGCCTTCACATCTGAAGCAGCCTCAGCGCCAGTAGCCATCGCGGCATCTGCGCCCGCTTCCGCCAGCGTGTCAGCACTCACACCGGTGCCTTTGCCAGCGTCTGAGCCATCGTCGGCAGCCATTGCGACACAGGCGGTGACAGCACCTACCCCACCGCTGCAAGCGCGCGAGCCTGCTGCCAGCGCCGCGACATCCACGCGGGCCGACAAGGGCTTTTTGATCAACGTCGGCCTGTTCGCCGACCCCGACAATGCACGTCTTGCTTACGTGAAGCTGGTCAAGGCAGGCTTGCCAGCGCAACGTGAGGTGCTACTCTTCAAGAGTCAGCGAGTGACGCGGGTGCGTGCCGGGCCGTTTGCATCGCGCGCCAAGGCAAACGCCGCCATCGCGCGGATCAAAAAGATGCAGCTGGACGCGGTACTTGCCAAACCTTGAATCTGCCCTTGCAGACCAAGGTAACGCCACAGGCTGACTAACTGTCATCTGGCTTGTACCACCAGAGATCAGCAATGCTATTCGGCGCTCTGCTGTAGCGCCCACATCTCGGCGTAACGGCCGTTGGTCGCCAGCAGCGCGGCATGCGTGCCGCGCTCCAGAATGTGCCCGGCTTCCATGACCAATATCTCGTGCGCATCGACCACGGTGGACAAGCGGTGCGCAATGACCAGCGTCGTTTTATTCTGCGCCACGCTTTGCAGCTCGGCCTGAATGGCGCGCTCGTTGGCGGAATCGAGCGCGCTGGTGGCCTCGTCAAAAATCAAAATCGGCGGGTTTTTCAGCAACGTACGGGCGATGGCCACGCGCTGCTTTTCCCCGCCCGACAATTTGAGACCGCGCTCGCCCACCATGGTGTCGTAGCCCTTGGGGGTGGCGGCAATAAAGTTGTGAATATGCGCTGACTTGGCCGCCTCTTCGACCTGCGCCCGTGTCGCACCTGGCTTGCCGTAGGCAATGTTGTATTCCACCGTGTCGTTGAACAAGACCGTGTCTTGCGGCACGATGCCGATGGCTTGCCGCACACTGGCCTGCGTGACTTGCTGGATGTCTTGCCCGCCAATCAGGATGCGCCCCTGTTGCACGTCGTAAAACCGGAACAACAGCCGCGCCAACGTCGATTTACCCGAACCGGAGGGGCCCACCACCGCCACCGTTTTGCCAGCCGGAATATCAAAGCTGATGTCGTGCAGGATCGGGCGCGCCGGGTCGTAGGCAAAGTACACATTTTCAAAACGCACGCTGGCACTGCCAAGCTGCAGCGGTTGCGCACCCGGCAAGTCGGCAATCTCGCGCTCGCGCTCCATCAGGGTGAACATTTTTTCCAGGTCGGTCAGGCCCTGCTTGATTTCACGGTAAAGCACACCCAGAAAACCCAGCGGAATGTAGAGCTGGATCATGAAGGCGTTGACCATCACCAGGTCGCCCAGCGTCATGCGGCCATCGACCACGCCCTGCGTGGCGCGCCACAGCATCAGCACCAACCCGGCGGCGATGATGAACTGCTGGCCGGTGTTGAGCACGCTCAGGGTGGTCTGGCTTTTCAGCGCCGCCAAGCGGTACCGTTCCAGGTTGTCGTCGTAGCGTTTGGCTTCAAACTCTTCGTTGTTGAAGTATTTGACGGTCTCATAATTCAGCAGCGAATCGATGGCGCGGCTGTGCGCGGTACTGTCCAGGTCGTTCATCTGTTTTCTGAACTGGGTGCGCCATTCGGTCACGATGACGGTGAAGATGATGTAGAGCACCAGCGCAGCAATGGTGATCCAGGCAAACCAGGCGTCAAACTTGACCGCCAGCACGGCCAGCACCAGCGCCACTTCGATCAGCGTGGGGAAGATGCTGTAGAGCGAAAAGCTGATCAGCGAATGCACCGCGCGCGTGCCGCGCTCGATGTCACGCGTCATGCCGCCGGTTTGACGCTCCAGGTGAAAGCGCAGGCTCAAGGCGTGCAAATGGCGAAACACCTGTAGGCTGATGGAGCGTGACGCGCCCTCGGTCGCCTTGGCAAAAATCAGCTCGCGCAATTCGGCAAACACGGTGGTGGACAGGCGCAGCAGGCCGTAAGCCACCAACAAGCCCAGCGGCACGATCAACAACGCCTGCACCCCCACGCCCGCCTTGGGGTTCATGGTGTCCACCAGTTCCTTGAGCAAGATCGGCACGCCTACGTTGGCCAATTTGGCGCCCACCATGAACACCAGCGCGGCAATCACACGCCATTTGTATTGCCACAGGTAGGGAAACAGGCGCTGCAAGGTGGCCCAGTCCGAGCGCAGCACCGTTGTTTTGGGCTCGGAAGGCATGGCGCCAGAAAAGGCGTGGGAATGACGGCGCATGGGGGACAATCTCGCTGACTTGAAAATCAAGCAGACAGTGCAAAGCGCATCCGGCGCAATAACGACTGCCTGCAAACATCACAGGATTGTGCCTATGTCTTCAAACCCTCACACGACCCCACCTCCGAGCGACGAAAAGCTGGTGCTCAAGGTGATTCCGATGCCGCGCGACGTGAACGCCAACGGCGACATCTTTGGCGGCTGGGTGATGGCGCAGGTGGACTTGGCCGGCGCGGTCATTGCCGCGCCTTACGCCGAAGGGCGTATGGCCACCGTGGCGGTGAATGAATTCATCTTCAAGCAGCCCGTACGCGTGGGCGACATATTGAGTTTTTATGGCAAGCTGGTGCGCATCGGACGCACATCCATCACGATCAAGATCGAGGTGTATGCAGAACACTTTCGTGCGCAAGGCGACTTCACCAAGGTGACTGAAGCGCTACTCACCTACGTGGCCATTGACGACCAAGGCAAGCCGCGCGTGGTGCCGAAACCGCCCATCCAAACCACCGCTTAATCAAAGCCCATGCGCTTGGCGGCGGACAGCACCTGCACCACCGCCGAAGTCGCCTCTGAAAACGGTGTCCCTGGCGCCAGCGCGTCTTCGGCCTGGTGGTAGCGGCCTTCGTTGATGAGCTGCCCCACTTGCCCAGCCACCTGGTGAAAGTGCGCGTGGTGGTTCACCAACGCGGTAAAACTGCTGCGCTCGCGCAGGCGCTGACCGTCACCATAAATCCACTTGCCCAAGCCACAGCAGTCGTCACGTGACAAGGTAGCCACATCCACCTTATCACCTTTGTCAATGGCATCGCGCAGCTTGACCTTCCATTGGCGGTGGCCGTCGATGATGGCATCCACGTCGATGCCTTCGATCAACGGTGATGCGGCAGCACCCGGCAGGCGGAATTCGTCCACCTGAGCGGCCATGCGCACCGCAGCGGTACGCAAGGTGTTGGCCAAATCGGCCGTTTGTTCAACCAACGCGGCGTTGGCCTGGGTGTTGCGGTCCAGCTCGTGTACCGCTTCACCAATCTGCCCAATGCCCAGACTTTGCTCTTTGGCACCGTTGGTCACCTCGCCCAGCAATCTGTTGACCTGTGCAGCGTTATCAACAATCTGGTGCATGTGTTCGCCGGCTTGGCGTACGATCTCTGTGCCCTTGGCAACCTCATCCGTACTGGTCGTGATGAGCGTCTTTATTTCTTTGGCCGCCGCTGCACTGCGGCCTGCAAGCGCTCTTACCTCAGTAGCAACCACGGCAAAACCACGGCCTTGCTCACCGGCGCGCGCTGCCTCCACCGCGGCGTTGAGCGCCAGGATATTGGTTTGGAACGCGATGCCGTCGATCACGCCGATGATGTCACTGATTTTTTGGGAAGATGCCTGAATACGGCCCATGGTGTCGGCCACGTCCTGCATGACCGCACCGCCCTGACTGGCCGTGTTGGCGTTGTTGCCGGCAATCTTGGCTGCCTCCGCCACCGAATCAGCCGTCATGGCTACCGTGGAATTGGTCTGCTCTAACGCAGCGGAAGATTGCTCCAGCGCAGCAGCGGCCGATTCGGTGCGCGCCGACAAGTCGTTCATGCCCTGCGAAATTTCCTGGCTTGCACCCACCACCTCGTCACTGGCCCGCTGTACCTGCTGGACGGTTTGGGCCAGCGCCACTTGCATGTTGGCCAGTTCTTTGAGCATCGAGGTGACCTCATCACGACCATTTTGCGCAATGGTGCTGCGCAAATCGCCCATGGCGATGGTCATCAGGTGTTCCCGTGTGGACGTAAAACCACTCTGCATGGCAATAAAGAAACCCATCCCAAGATACATGGCGACCAACTGGCTGAGCAGCGTCACCCCCAGGGCCAACCCCAGGTCGCGTTGTAACTCACTGCGCCGATCACTCAGCATACCGTGCAACACGGCCAGGTTGTCCTCTACCTGCTTGAACTGCACTTGCAGCGTCTTGTTGGTCAGTTGCACAAAAGCCGATGCATCGCCCTGCAACGCTGTCGCTCCAACGGGCACGTTCTGACGCACCACTTTGACAAATTCGTCCGTTGCCTGAATGGCGCCGCGCGTGAGTCTGACGCCATCTTCAGGGGACGCCTTTTGAACCTTGTCCAGCGCGATCTTGGCGAGCGCGGTGTCACGCGACAAAGTGGCCAGATAACCTTCCAGGCGCGCCGCATTCTGGGGTGTCATCTGGCCCGCCTTAAGCGCACTTCGTACCAGACCGCGGATCTCCACTGTGGTTTGAATCACGTCGGGTGCGCGCAACAGCACGGCGCTCATCAAGTGGTAAGTAGCCAACTCGTGGTCAAGCGCCAGCCCGGATCCATCGGTCACCGCATCCAGCAAACCCGCCAAGCTGCGCGACACACCCATCATGCCCTGGTACACCACCTCCGGATCAGCCGACGTACCGGCGCCCGGTTGCACCGAGCGCGCGGCTTGCACCGCACTGCGCAAGGCCTCAAAGCTGTTGCTGATGCCCAGCGAGGAACCCTCTTCGTTCTGAATGGATTCAAGTTGCGTAAAGGCAGCGTCAAACGCCTGACGCGCCTGGGGCAACTGCTCGCCACCTTCACCAAATGCCGCATTACGGGACTGCTGGCGCCAGACGCCTGCCAGATACATGGCGGGATAAATGGCACTGGCATAGCGCACACCACTGAGTTCCTGCCCGGCGGATTCAATGGCCTGCAACTTGCCGTCCACCATGACCCAGAGCAGCCACACCAGCGACACCGAAACAGTGCTTGCAATGAGCAACAACTTCAGAGGGAAAGTAAGTTGGCGCATCAATCGAACCGCCGGCTGCCACAACGTCCATGACATGAGCACACTGACCAAATGATGCATAGCTGGTTCCAAGACGTGTTTTTATGGGAAAAATTGTACGCCTACCACCGTACGCGGTACCCCACATCACCCCATGTTCAGGACACGATGTAGGCGGCCGAGCCGGTGGACAGTAATTTGCCGTCTGCACCCATGAATTCCATACGGGTAGAAGCCACGCGCGAGCCCAGACGCATGACCACAGCGCGCAGTTCAAACCAGTCGCTGATGCCTGGGCGCAGGTAGTCCACACGCAGGTCAATGGTGCCCAGTTTGGCAAAGCGCTGCAAACGTTGGGCGGGGGTTTCGTCCATGTGACGCGCGCCAATGGCCGCCATCACCGCCAAGCCACCCAAGGCGTCCAGGCTGGCGCTGATCACACCCCCATGCACCCGGTTGTAGGCATAGTGGCCGACCAGTTCGTTGCGCATGTCGATGCGCGCGCGCGCCAGCGTGGGCGACACCTCGAGCACCTTCAGGCCCAGTACACGGTTGAAGACGATCATCTCCTCAAAAATCTTACGCACTCCGTCGATGAATTCATCCTCAAACTGGATATCGCCGGGAGGTTGGTTGCGTAGTGGCATGGCGTGCATCAAAGTAAAAATCTATCGGGAAACGGATGGCGTCGCCGACTTGCGCGGCAACACCACCTTGGCCGAAGGCAGCCGCATCGTCTGGCGGATCAGGGCGCGCGAAGCGGCGCTGTCCCATTCGCGCGCGCCAACTGTCTTGCTCAGCACCCGCCCCTGGGCGTCGATCAGCAGGGTCAAAGGCAGGCGATCTGCACCGAGCATGTTTTCGAGTTCGAGCTGACGATCAATGTAATGGTTGAGCGTGGCCTGGCTCTTTTGCAAAAAAGCCACCGCGCGCTCAGGGTAGTCGTCGGTCGAAATACCAATCACATTGAAATATTGACCATCCACTGACCAGGCCAAGCGCTCCAGCGAGCCCATTTCCGCAATGCACGGCGGGCACCAGCTGGCCCAAACGTTGATGATGAGCGGCTTGCCCAGAAAGTCGGACAGCTTGCGGTCCGGGCCGTTGAGACCGCGCATCAGCGCCGGGCGCAACACGGCACCCACTTCCACCTCACCTGGCGTCTTGGCAAAGCTCGCCAACACGACCACGCCCAGCACAACCAGCAGCAGCCACTTTTTCATACGCCACTACCTGCCTGCTGCAACAAGATACGCAGGTCGGCCGCCGTCAATTCCGGTTGGGTGCCGTAGCGGGTGAACAGGCGTAATTTGCCATGCGTGTCATAGACGTAGCTGCCCGCGGTATGGTCCATGGTGTAGCTGGTGGGCGTGGGCCCGTCCACCTTTTTGTAATACACCTTGTAGTCTTTGGCCAGCGGCACCAACTGTTCGGGCGTGGGCACCAGCGCCAGAAAAGTGGGGTCAAAGGCCTGCATGTATTCCTTGAGCATCTCGGGTTTGTCGCGCTCTGGGTCCACGGTGACAAACAGGCACTGCACGCGGTCGCCGTCTTTGCCCAGCAATTGGCGAATGGTGGCCATTTCGCTCATCGAGGTGGGGCACACGTCAGGGCACTGGGTATAGCCAAAGAACATCATGACGATCTTGCCCTGAAAGTCTTTCAGGGTACGCAACTGGCCGTTATGGTCGGTCAGGGCAAAGTCCTTGGCGTAATCGGCACCCGTCAGGTCAATCGCGGTAAACGCCGGACCCTTTTCAGAACAAGCGGCCAATTGGCCTGTGGCCCATACAAAATAAACACCAGCAGCTATTTTTCTTAAAACATCACGTTTCTTCATGAGACGCATCATAAACCGCCGTCTGCGCTGGACAGTTTGCTGCCGACAGTGTCAGCTTGAACCCGAACGGCGTCAGTAGGAGTCATCCTCGATCAACAGCGTTTTTGGACGATCCGGCGGATGTGCCCACAAGCGAGCGCTCCTCGCTGGGGTACCAGACTGGGGTACCAGAGATCAGCTCGGACGACACGCGGCCTCTGCTGTCGGCATGACGCCTTTGGGCGCATTCAAGCGGCGCGTCATCGTCGGTGATGGCCCAGCTCAAAGCGGCAACAAAGGGGTCGATGAACAGATGATCCGCCTGCAAAGGCGTTCGTCGACAGCAGCGATCAACCCAGCGCGTCGTTCACCTGCTCGTTGAATTCAGCCATGCTGACAGCGGCGTTCACCTCGCGCGGCATCGCGTCGCGTACCGAAAAAACACCCATGATCTTGCTCTCAGCGGTGACGATCGGCAGGTGGCGAAAGCCACCCTCGATCATGATCAGCACCGCGTCGGCCACCTTGGTCTCTGGCGGCACGCAGCGCGGGTTGCGCGTCATGATGTCCGACACCTGCACCTTGGCGGGATCCACTTTTTTAGCGATCACGCGCGTCATCAGGTCACGTTCGGTGACGATACCCAGCAAGGTGTTGGTCGTATCGATCACCAGCACGCTGCCGCAGTTGGCACGGGTCATGACGCAGGCTGCGTCATAAATCGTCGCACTCGGCCCGACGTTGACCACATGGCGTTGGGCCATCGATTGAAAAACGGTACGTTCAGGCATGATGCGGACTCCTATGACAAAAACAGCAAGATAAACGTTTAACGCAAGGCCGCGTTGATTTTTTCCAGCGCAGCAGACCCTGGGTTCAATTGCGCGGCGTTGAGCGAGTTCAGCGGGGCAGCGCAGGTATTTTGCGCCGTGTGCAGATCGGTGGGCAGCGGGTTGAGGTAGAGCAGACCGGTGACAATCTCGCCGCGCGCCAGATGCTGCTGCATGTACGCCATGGCAGAGTAACGGTCGGTGGGGTCATAGTCGGCGTGAAGCTTGCGCAAATTCAGCACCGACCCGTCGTTTTGTTCCACCTGCACCACTTCGCCCGGCGCGTAAGTGGGGGTGATGTCCTGGCCCTGGGGTACAAATTCGATCCGGCTGACGGCCTCGTTGTGCTGGCGCACGTAGTCGTAACTCTTGGTGCTGCCACCATGGTTGTTGAAGGTGACGCAGGGGCTGATCACGTCGATGAACGCCGCGCCGCCGTGCGCCATGGCACCCTTGATCAGCGGTACCAGTTGTTCTTTGTCACCCGAAAAACTGCGCGCCACGTAGGTGGCACCCATTTGCAGCGCCAGCGACACCAGATCGACCGGGCTGTCGTTGTTGACAGCGCCTTTCTTGCTCTTGGAGCCACGGTCTGCGGTGGCTGAAAACTGGCCCTTGGTCAGGCCATAAACACCGTTGTTGAAGACCAAATAGGCCATCTTGACGCCGCGCCGCATGGCGTTGGCAAATTGACCCAAACCGATCGAGGCTGAGTCGCCGTCACCCGAAACGCCCAGATACAGAAGGTCCCGGTTAGCCAGCGCGGCGCCGGTCAGTACCGAGGGCATGCGCCCGTGCACGGTGTTGAAACCGTGCGAGGCACCCAGAAAGTAAGTGGGCGTTTTGGAGCTACAGCCGATGCCCGAGAGCTTGGCCACGCGGTGTGGCTCAATGTTGAGTTCCCAGCAGGCCTGGATGATGGCCGCTGAAATGGAATCATGCCCGCAGCCGGCGCACAGCGTGGAAACGGGGCCTTCGTAGTCACGCCGGGTGTAGCCGACCTTGTTGGTCGTGAGCGATGGGTGATGCAGACGGGGTTTGGCGATGAAGGTCATACGGTCTCCTTGAGAGCAGCCAGGCTCTTGCGAACAGCAGCGACAATGAAGCGGGCGGTAATGGGCGTGCCGTCATAGTGCAGTACCCGCGTCAGTTTCGCCGGGTTCACCTCCAGCTCGTTGATCAGCAGGGTGCGCATCTGCGCGTCACGGTTTTGCTCGACCACAAACACTTGATCGTGCGCGTTGATGAAGTCCAGCACGCTCTGCGGGAACGGAAACGCCTGTAGGCGCATGGCATCCACGTGTACACCGTCGGCTTCCAGTACGTCCAGCGCCTCGCGCATCGACGGCGCGGTAGAACCGAAGTAAATAGCGCCATACGGTGTCGGTTGTTGCGCCTTGCGCAGCAGGGGCTGGGGTACCAATGTGGCGGCGGTCTTGAACTTTTTGAGCAGCCGTTCCATGTTGTAGATGTAGTCCGGCCCGCGCTCCGAGTAGCGCGCGTAGGCATCTTTGGAGGTGCCGCGGGTGAAGAAGCTGCCCTTGGTGGGGTGTGTGCCCGGGTAGGTGCGCCACGGAATGCCGTCACCATCGACGTCGTTGTAGCGACCAAAGTCCTTACCAGCTTCGAGCTCCGCAGCGGTCATGACCTTGCCGCGGTCGTATTCCTTGGTGTCGTCCCATTCAAACGGCTTGCACAGGCGCTGGTTCATGCCGATGTCCAGATCGGACATGACAAAAATTGGCGTCTGCAAGCGGTCGGCCAGGTCCAGCGCAGCGGCCGAATGCGTGAAACACTCGTACGGGTCTTGCGGAAACAGCATCACGTGTTTGGTGTCGCCGTGCGAGGCGTAAGCGCAGCTCAGCAGGTCGGACTGCTGGGTGCGCGTGGGCATGCCGGTAGAAGGGCCGCCGCGCTGCACGTTGATGAGCGTGACCGGAATTTCGGCAAAGTAGGCCAGGCCAATGAACTCGGTCATGAGCGAGATGCCCGCGCCGGATGTGGCGGTAAATGAGCGCGCCCCGTTCCAGCCGGCACCAATGGCCATGCCGATCGAGGCCAGCTCGTCTTCAGCTTGCACGATCGCGTATTTGTGCTGGCCGGTGGCCTCTTCAACGCGGAACTTGTCGCAATACTTCTGGAACGCTTCGGGCACCGAGGACGACGGCGTGATCGGGTACCACGCCGCCACGGTGGCACCGCCATAGACACAGCCCAGACCGGCGGCGCTGTTGCCGTCGGTAAAGATCTGGTTGCCGACCTTGTCGCTACGGCGCACGCGGATGCCCAGCGGGTACTGCATGTGCTGCTTGACGTAGTCGCGCCCCATTTCGAGCGCCTTGATGTTGGAGTCGAGCAAGCGCTCTTTGCCCTTGAACTGTTCGGCAAACAATTTTTCAAAGACGGCGGCTTCCAGGTCCAGCAGCATCGACAAAGCACCGACGTAAATAATGTTCTTGAACAGTTGACGCTGACGTGGGTCGGTGTAGGCGGCGTTGGTGATTTCGGTCAGTGGCATGCCCAGCGTGAGCACGTCGTCGCGAAACTTGCTGGCCGGCATGGGGCGCGTGCTGTCGTAAAACAGGTAACCACCGGGCTCGATTTCGGCCACGTCGGCGTCCCACGTTTGCGGGTTCATGGCGACCATCATGTCGACACCGCCGCGACGGCCGTGGTAGCCTTTTTCACACACCCGTGCCTCGTACCAGGTGGGCATGCCCTGGATGTTGCTCGGAAAGATGTTGCGCGGACTCACCGGCACCCCCATGCGCATCACCGCGCGCGAGAACAATTCGTTGGCCGAGGCCGAGCCCGAACCATTGATGTTAGCAAATTTGATGACAAAGTCATTGACAGCTTCGATGCGCTTCATGCAGCCTCCGTTTGAGCAACTTGGGGTTGGGCGACGGCCTTGGCGTCGCGACACTTGGAACCGGCGTGAGCGGTATTGAGCAAGAACTTCTGCATGTCCCAGGCCCCCGTGGGGCAGCGTTCGGCGCACAGACCACAATGCAGGCAGACGTCTTCGTCCTTGACCATGATGCGACTGGTTTTGAGCTCGGCTGACACATACAGGTCTTGTGCGGTGTTTTTGGCCGGTGCCTTCAGGCGCGTGCGCAGGTCGGCTTCGTCGCCGGCGTGGGTAAAGGTAATGCAGTCCATCGGGCAGATATCGACACAGCCATCGCACTCGATGCACAGGTTGCGGTTGAACACCGTCTGCACGTCGCAGTTCAGGCAGCGACTGGCTTCCTTGAAGGCGGTGGCGGCGTCAAAGCCGAGTTCCACTTCGACCTTGATGCTGGCCAGGGCTTTTTCTGCGGCGGTCCATGGCACCTTGAAGCGAATGTCGTTGGACGGCGCGTTGCGGTAGCTCCATTCGTGGATACCCATTTTTTGCGACATCAGGTTCACCGTGGGTGCCGGGCGGCGGCTCACGTCTTCACCGTTGAGCAGGCGGTCGATCGACACTGCCGCCTCATGACCGTGCGCCACCGCGGTAATGATGTTCTTGGGGCCGTAGGCTGCGTCACCGCCAAAAAAGACGTTGGGCAAGGTGGACTGGAACGTGCCCTCTTTGAGCACCGGCAATCCCCATTTATCAAAATCAATACCAAGGTCGCGTTCGATCCAGTTGAACGAGTTTTCTTGGCCGACGGCGATCAGCACCTCGTCGCACGGCACCAGCACGTCGGGCTCGCCGGTCGGGATCAGGCTGCGTTTGCCCTTGGCGTCGTATTCGGCACGCACGATCTCGAAGGTCATGCCGGTGAGCTTGCCGTTGCTGTGCTCGAACGACTTGGGCACGTGGTAGTTCAGGATCGGGATGCCTTCGTGTGCGGCGTCTTCTTTTTCCCAGGGCGAGGCTTTCATCTCTTCGAAGCCGCTACGCACAATCACTTTCACGTCCTTGCCGCCCATGCGCCGTGCGCTGCGGCAGCAGTCCATGGCAGTGTTGCCGCCGCCGAGCACGATGACGCGCTCGGCGGTTTTGGTAATGTGGCCGAACGATACCGACATCAGCCAGTCGATGCCGATATGGATGTGCGCCGCCGCTTCCTTGCGCCCGGGTACCACCAGATCACGGCCGCGTGGTGCACCGCTGCCCACAAAGATGGCGTCATAGCCCTGGGTCAGCAATGCTTTCATGGAGTCGATGCGTTTGCCAGACTGAAAGTCAACCCCCAGATTCAGAATGCGGTTCGTTTCGTCGTCCAGCACCGATTCGGGCAAGCGGAATTTGGGGATTTGCGTGCGCACAAAACCACCAGCCTTGGACTCGCCTTCAAACACCGTCACGGCGTAGCCACACGGCACCAGGTCGCGTGCTACGGTGAGCGACGCGGGGCCAGCACCCACACACGCGATGCGCTTGCCGTTGGGCGGTGCAATGGTTGGCATACGGTCGGCGATGTCGTCCTTGAAATCTGCCGCCACGCGTTTCAGGCGGCAAATGGCCACCGGTTCGGGCTTGCCGGCGTTGTTTTCTTCCACCCGGCCGCGGCGGCAGGCGGGTTCGCACGGACGGTCACAGGTGCGCCCGAGCACGCCCGGAAACACGTTGCTGACCCAGTTGATCATGTAGGCGTCGGTATAGCGCCCCTGACCAATCAGGCGGATATATTCGGGCACGGGGGTGTGGGCCGGGCAGGCCCATTGGCAATCAACGACCTTGTGAAAATAGGCCGGGTTGGCTGTATTGGTAGCTTGCAAAGTAGTCTCCTCACCCTGCTCGCGGTCAAAAAAGGGTGCCGTTGCAGGTAGGGGTCGATGGTACGCTCGGGCCGGGCTTGGGTTTTGCCTGGTTCGCTGAAAACTAAAGATTCATTGATTTACATCAGATATTTTCAGGCTTTGGAAATGTGTTGAAATTTGATTTGACGCCAATGTTTGCGCTTTCGTTTGCAGACATTGGTCCAAAATAATGTAGGAGAACGATATGGCCGACGCTGCAACCAAAAATCAATTCAGTGCACTAGACCTATGTCATCAGCACATACAGCAATATCTGGCGGAGCTGGGCACGTTGCTGGTCCAGCTACGTGCTGGTGAAGACAGCCCGCATTTGCGACAACGTGCTGGCATCATTGAGGCCTTTTTTTCTGACACAGCGCGCCGACATCATGTTGAGGAAGAGCACAAAGTGTTCCCCGCTGTGCTGGCCAGCGACAACGCGGAACTGGTCCGCGCCGTTTCCACCTTGCAGCAAGACCACCTCTGGATTGAGCTCAATTGGTCCGAGATTGCACCGATGCTGCGTGCGCTGGCGCAGGGCGAGGACTGGGTGGACCCCGCCGAACTGCAACACGCCATCGATGTTTTTGTGGCCCTGTGCAGCGACCACATCGCACTGGAAGAAGCATTGATTTACCCCGAAGCCAAGCAACGTTTTGCCCAGGAGCTGGCAGGGCGTGCCAGACGATTGTCCGCATGACCGCTCAGCAGGGTCGCGCACGGCACTGGCTCGGTAGCGCGCTGGTGGCGGCACAATTTGGGCTGCTGGCGGCCTTGTTCTGGCGAGCTCTGGCGCGCAGCGTTGGCGTGTCGACGCTGGCGTTGGCACTGGCGGGCTTATCGGTGCTGCTCGCCGCATGGACGCTGCTGCATAACCGCCTCGGCAATTTCAATATTCATCCGCAACCGCGTCAAAACGGGCGACTCATCACCACGGGTCCTTACCGATGGATACGCCACCCCATGTACAGCGCGGTGTTGCTGGGTGCGGCGGCGTTGGCGGCTGCGGCACCCGGTGTGTTGGCCTGGTTACTGTGGGCCATGTTGTGGGGCGTGCTGTTGTCAAAGGCCTTGCTGGAAGAACGTTGGCTTGCGCAAATTTATCCGCACTACACCCACTACTGCCAGCGCAGCAAACGCTTTTTACCTTGGTTGTTGTAGTTGTCATACCCGCTCGGCGACTGCCTTGGGCGGTCTCCTCATGCGGGGGTACCCGAAATCGTCAACCGCCCAAGGCAGCCACCAAGCTAGACGATATCGCAGAAAAAGTCAGGTCAAAAATGGTCCATCGTGCGGCTTTTTTCACCGCATAGCCAAGTGGTAAGCGCGCAGCACCAGTGACGACAGTTTGAGTGGTGTGTTGCGCAGCGGCGCGGGCAGCCAGCGTGGCGCGGTCATGGCAAAGCGCGCCGCCCAGCGTGTATAGGGGCGCAGCCATTGGGTTCGCTCAGCGAATTGGCCTTGGTGCATGTCAATGTCCTCCCGCTTGGGTCTGGGCCTTCAGACCCATGGCGTCCAGCGCGGCGGCCAGGTGTGCCACGCTGCGTGACACGTTGTGCAGCTTTTCCAGCCCGAACAGCCCGACCCTGAAGGTCTTGAAGTCTGGCCCCTCGTCGCATTGCAGCGGCACACCCGAAGCGGTCTGCAGACCCAGTGCCAAAAATTTTTTGCTGTTCTGAATATCCGTATCGTCGGTGTAGCTCACCACCACACCAGGTGCCTGAAAACCGGTCGCGGCCACGCTGGCAATGCCCCGGCTCTCAAATAGTTTGCGCACGGCCCGGCCCAGTTCCACCTGTTCGGCCTTGATCTTGGCAAAGCCATAGGCGCGCGTTTCTTGCATCACCTCGCGCAGGCGCAACAAGGCGTCGGTGGGTAGGGTGGTGTGGTAGGCGTGGGTGCCGACTTCGTAGGCTTGCATGATCTGCAACCACTTTTTCAGGTCGCAGGCAAAGCTGGTGCTGGTGGTGGCGTCGATGGCTTTGAGGGCGCGCTCGCTCAATGCAACCATGGCACAGCAGGGTGAGCCGCTCCAGCCTTTTTGCGGCGCGCTCACCAGCACATCGACACCGGTGGCTTGCATGTCCACCCACATGGCGCCGCTGGCGATGCAGTCCAGCACCATCAGGCCGCCGACCTCGTGCACCGCATCGGCCACGGTTTTCAAATAGTTGTCGGGCAGCAGCATACCGGCAGCGGTTTCCACATGCGGGGCAAACACCACGTCGGGCTTGCGCACGCGGATGGTGGCCACCACTTCTTCCACCGGGCAGGGCACCCACGGGTCTTGTGGGCCGGGGCCGGTCTTGCGTGCCTTGCACACGATTTGCTCGGCCGGGATGTGCCCCATGTCAAAAATTTGCGTCCAGCGGTAGCTGAACCAACCGTTGCGAATCACCAGCGTCTTCTTGCCAGTGGCAAATTGGCGCGCCACGGCTTCCATGCCAAAGGTGCCGCTGCCAGGCACGAGCACGGCGGATTGTGCGTGGTAAACCTCTTTGAGAATACGCGAAATGTCGGTCATCACGCCCTGAAAGCGCTTGGACATGTGGTTGAGCGCGCGGTCGGTGTAGACCACCGAAAACTCAAGCAGACCGTCGGGGTCGATGTGGGGCAGCAGTCCGGGCATGGGGGTCTCCTCTGGGTTGGCAATGGCGATCAGCTTAGCACGGCGGGGTTTTGTCCTGTTTGGGCCGGACAATCTGGATGGCATCGAAGGGGCAGCGCAATTCGCACTTTTTGCAGCCTGTGCAGGCAGCCATGTTGCTGATGACCGAATGTTTGCGCCAGCCTTGCGGTTGCAGGCTGAGCAGGTTCAGCGGGCAAGCCCCCACGCACCAGCCGCAACCGGTGCAGCGGGGCAGTTGGACGGTGACCTGGAAAGACGATTTCACACCAGCGGCAACACGCGCCAGCGCGCCGGGCCAAAGCGTTCCAAGTCGCGGTCGAACGTGACCAGCCGCAAGCCGCTGCTGTGCGCCAGCGCCGCACGGGCCTTGAGGTGGCGGAACAAGGGGTCGGGAAGATCTAAACTGGTACGCATGTCTGCATTTTTCTGCAAACGTGTAAAAGATGCAAATCCGGCAGGCGCGTTGATTGTTGCGGCGACTGGCAACCGCTGAAGGTAGAGCGCCATCAACAACTTCAGCGCGACAATAAGACCAGGTTTGCGGACAAACGCCGCATTGCAAGATCGATTTGGCACAACCTCACGGTTTGTAAAGCAATAAGAAACTGAAATCATGCCTCGCTTCTACTGTCCCGTTGACTTGCAGCCCGGCGCTGTGCTGGAGCTTCCCGCGGGCGCGGCGCGGCATGCGCAGGTGTTGCGTTTGCAACCCGGGGCAGTCATCACGTTGTTCAATGGTCAGGCGCAAGCGCCGGGCGTCTATGGTGAATATGAAGCCACGGTGACCCAGATGGGGCGCAGCAACGTGCAGGTACGCGTGGGCGCATTTGCCGCAGCGACGCGTGAGCCAGCACGGCAGGTGCATCTGACGTTGGGGGTGCCGGCCAATGAGCGCATGGACTGGCTGGTGGAAAAGGCGGCCGAGCTGGGCGTGGCCACTATTCAACCCCTGATGACCGAGCGTAGCGTGCTGCGCCTGAGCGGTGAACGCGCCGACAGGAAAGTGGCGCACTGGCAAAGCATTGCGCAGGCGGCGTGCGAACAATGCGGCGGCAACCGGGTGCCGCAAATTTGGCCAGTGCAACCGTTCACGGCGTGGCTGGTGCAGACCGGGCGCGCGCAGCATACCGGTTTGCTGTTGTCGTTGCGCGACGGTACGCAGGGGTTGCGGGGCGTGTCTTGTGGCGACGAGGTGACCTTTGTCTCAGGCCCCGAAGGCGGTTTGAGCGCGCAGGAAGAAGACGCCGCGCTGGCAGCGGGTTTTGCGCCGGTCACGCTGGGTCCGCGCGTGCTGCGCGCCGAAACAGCCGCGCTGGTGGCGTTGGCGACCATGCTCGTATGAGCGCACGCGCTCGCGACGCGCGCTGCGGGTTCAACCGCTAGCGGTCTGGGTTACGCAGGTCGGCGCGCGGTGGCAGCATGGGGTGACGCCGCACACCGCTTGCACAGCATCATGGCCAGGCGCGCCAGCGCTTGCCAGGGGTCGGTGGGCCAGTCAGGGCGTTTGAGCCCTTTGACGATGCCGTCCACCTGTTGCGCGGCCACCAGCAGGCGCGCCAGCGTGGCGTCGTCCAGCCGTGGCAGCACGCGCGCAAACAAGCGCTCACGGTTGCCCCACACGCGTTGCTCGCGCAGCGCCATGGGCAACGGTTTACCCTGATCCATGGCCTGGCGCACGCGCTTGAGAGCGCGCATGTCATCGCTGAGGGTGTAGTGCACCAGCACCTCGGCCTCGCCTTCGGCTTGCAGGCCGTCGAGCATGCGCTGCACGCGCAGCGTCTGGCCCAACAGCACGGCTTCGGACAATTTGAAAACGTCGTAGCGCGCCACGTTCAGCACGGCGGCTTCAATCTGCTCAAAACTCAGCTCAGCGCCCGGGTACAGCAGGGCGAGCTTCTGAATTTCCTGGTGCGCGGCCAGCAGGTTGCCCTCCACCCGGTCGGCAAAAAATTGCAGCGCGCGCTGGCCGACCTCGCCGTCGGCCACGCGCTGACCCTGCACGGCCAGGCGCTGCGCAATCCAGCGCGGCAGCGCGGCGCGTTCCACCGGGGCCAGTTCAATCACTACGCCTGCCTGCAACGCGGTAAACCAGGCGCTGGCTTGCGTCTGCTTGTCCAGTTGGGGCAACAGCACCAGTGTCAGCGTGGCAGTTTCACCGCGCGACTGTTCGGCCAATTGTTGCAGTGCAGCGCCGCCGTCCTTGCCCGGCTTGCCGCTGGGCACGCGGATTTCGACGATTTGCTTGTCGGCAAACAGGCTCAGGCTGCCACTGGCGGCCAGCACCTCTCCCCAGTCAAAGTGCGCGCCACTGACGGTGTGCGAGGTGCGTTCGGTAAAGCCTTGCGCGCGGGCGCAGGCCCGAATGGCGTCGGCCGCCTCCTGCACCAGCAGCGGCTCGTCGCCGTGCAGCGTGTACAGGCTGGCCAGACCTTTTTTGAGGTGTGCGTCGAGTTGCGCGGGTTGCAGTTGCATCGTTGAGTCGCTACGACAAGCGGTAGGTTTCCAGGTGGATGCTGGTTTCGGTGTTGCTGATGCCTTTGAGCAGGCGGATGCGCTCGAGCACCTTGCCCAGCTCTTGCAGGCTTTCGGCGCGCAACTCGGCCAGCAAATCCCAGCGCCCGTTGGTGTCGTGCAAGGTGGCCACACCCGGCTCGCCCAGCAGGTTGGCGATCACCGCGCGCGTCTGGTTGCCCTCCACGGCAATGCTCATCCAGGCGCTGATGCGGTTGTGCTGCACGTCCGGGCGCAAGCGCACCGTGTAGCCCACGATGACGCCTTCGTCCTCAAGTTTGCGGATGCGGTTGGTGACCGTGCCGCGCGATACCTTGAGCCGGCTGGCCAGCGCGGCCACGGTCAGGCGCGCGTCCTGACGCAGCAGCGCAAGCAGTTGCTGATCGGTTCCATCCATGGGTGCTGTGACGCTGGAGGCGACCCTGGTTACGGATTCAGGCGCACGGTGGCCAGCCGGCGCAGAATCTGTTGCACGATATCGGTCTGCATGTCGCGGTACAGCAGCGCTTCTTCGGTTTCTTTGGCCAGTGCATAAGACTCGTTGTAGCTGAAGTCGCGCTGCAGCGCCAGGCGGTCGCTCGGCAGCAGTTCCTTGCCTGCAGGCGTGGTCAAACCAAATTGAACGCTCAAGCGCAATTGGAACTCTCGTACCTGGCCTGATGCATTGGTGCCCACCACCACCTTGTCGCGCTGCTCCTGCGCCACGTTGAGCACCACCTGCGCTTGCGCCAGCGGTGCGTCGGGCGGCACCACCTGCACTGCGCCGCCAAGCGCGCGCCGCAAGTCCTTCGCGATGGCACCGCCTGGGTGGGGCGTGATGGCAATGCTGGAGAAAGCGTAACTCTGGCTACCGCGCAACTTGAAGCCGCACGCCGTCAATGCCGACAGACTGAGTGCAGCCAAAAGCGTCTGGCTAATGCAGCGGCGTGTGGGGATGCTGTGTTGTGGCATGGCACCTACACCACCACGTTCACCAGGCGCCCGGGCACCACGATCACTTTTTTGGGCTCCGCACCACTGGCTAGTTTCTGGAACACTTCGCTGGCTACCGCCGCCTGCTCGATGGTGGCTTTATCAGCGCTGCTGGCCACCACGATGGAGCCGCGCAGCTTGCCGTTGATCTGCAGCATCAGCTCGATTTCGTCTTGCGCCAACGCGTCCGGGTCCAGCTTCGGCCAGGGTGCATCGAGCAAGTCGCCGAGCTGGCGCGCGTAGCCCAGGTCAGACCACAGGGTGTGCGCAATGTGCGGCGTGGCCGGGTACAGGCAGCGCAGCAAAATGCCAAAGCCTTCGACCAGCGCTACCTGTGTATCGGCGCCGTGTGTGTCTTTGATGTCCTCCAGACTGTTGATCATCTTCATGCACCCCGACACCACGGTGTTGTATTGCATGCGCTGGTAGTCGTAGTCCACCTGCTTGAGCACGCTGTGGATCTCGCGCCGCAGGGCCTGCGCTTCCTTCGCGAATTTTATATCTTTAAGCCCTATAGCGCCTATGGCTGCTGCACTGGCAGCTTCAAAATCAAGAGCACTCAGGCGCACGGCAAAGTTCCACACCCGGCGCAAAAAGCGGTAGCTGCCTTCCACTGCTGCGTCGTTCCACTCCAGCGTGACCTCGGGCGGGGCGGTGAACATGGTGTACAGGCGCGCGGTGTCGGCGCCGTAGCGTTCGATCAGGTCTTGCGGATCGACCCCGTTGTTCTTGGACTTGCTCATGGTGCCGATACCTTCATAGTCGATGGCCGTACCCACCGGCAACCCATCCACTTCGACCTTGAGCTTGGCCCCAATCACCTTGCCCGCGTCGTCGAACACGTGTTCCACGTCCGCTGGCCAGAAATAGTCTTTGCCACCCTGCGCGTTGCGCCGGCTGTAGATGTGGTTGAGCACCATGCCCTGCGTGAGCAGTTTGGTAAACGGCTCGTCGATCTTGACCAGGCCCAAATCACGCATCACTTTGGTCCAGAAGCGCGCGTACAGCAGGTGCAGGATGGCGTGCTCGATGCCACCGATGTACTGATCCATCGGCATCCAGTAGTTGGCGCCTTCGGCCACCATCTTCTCTGTGTTGGTCGGATCACAGTAGCGCATGAAGTACCACGAGCTATCGACAAACGTGTCCATGGTGTCGGTTTCGCGCCGCGCCGGTTTGCCGCAACACGGGCAGGCTACTTTCAGGAACGCCTCGCACTTGGCCAGCGGGTTGCCCGAGCCATCGGGCACCAGGTCGGTGGGCAGTACCACCGGCAGGTCTTGCTCGGGCACCGGCACCGGGCCGCAAGCGTCGCAGTGGATGATGGGGATCGGCGTGCCCCAGTAGCGCTGGCGGCTGATGCCCCAGTCGCGCAGGCGCCAGGTGACCTTTTTTTCGCCCAGGCCCAGGGCTACCAGATCAGCGGCCACGGCATCGACGCAGTCCTGAAACTTCAGCCCGTTGTATTTGCCCGAGTTGACCGCCACGCCCGCGCCTTTTTCGGCGTACCAGTCGTGCCAGACAGACGTGTCAAACACCCGGTAGGCCGGGGCAACGCCCGAGTCGGGTGACGATTTCTGCTCGCAGCATGAGGAGCCCGGCGCGGGCGTTGCCCCGGCCGGTGCCGCTACAGCTACCACAGGTTGAATCGGCAATTGATATTTCAGCGCAAAGGCAAAGTCGCGCTCGTCGTGCGCGGGCACGCCCATCACCGCGCCGTCGCCGTAGCTCATCAGCACGTAGTTACCCACCCACACGGCCACCTGTTGGCCGGTGAGCGGATGCGTGACAAACAGGCCGGTGGGCATGCCCACTTTTTCCTTCAAAGCCATCTCGGCCTCGGTAGTGCCGCCTTTTTTGCAGTCTTCGATGAATGCTGCGAGGGCCGGATTGGTCTGGGCGGCATAGCTTGCCATCGGATGCTCAGCCGCCACTGCGCAAAAGGTCACGCCCATGATGGTATCCACACGGGTGGTGAAGACGTACATGCGGCCGTCGCCAATCAGCTTGCCATCAGCACCCCGGATGTCATGGGTAAAGGCAAAGCGCACACCCTCACTCTTGCCAATCCAGTTCTCTTGCATCAGCTTCACGCGCTCGGGCCAGCCGGGCATCTTGTCGCCCGTCACGTTGGCCAGCAGTTCGTCGGCGTATTGGGTGATAGCCAGGTAGTAGCCCGGAATCTCGCGCTTTTCTACCACGGCACCGGTGCGCCAGCCTTTGCCGTCAATCACCTGCTCGTTGGCCAGCACGGTCATGTCCACCGGGTCCCAGTTGACCACCTGGGTCTTGCGGTAGGCAATGCCTTTTTCAAGCATTTTCAAAAACAGCCACTGGTTCCACTTGTAGTACTCAGGCGTGCAGGTGGCCACCTCGCGGCTCCAGTCGATGGCCAGGCCCATGGCCTGCATCTGGCGCTTCATGTAGTCAATGTTCTCGAACGTCCATTGCGCCGGCGGCACGCCATTTTTGAGCGCGGCGTTTTCAGCGGGCAGGCCAAACGCGTCCCAGCCCATCGGCATAAGCACGTTGTAGCTGTTCATGCGCAGGTAGCGCGTGAGCATGTCGTTGATGGTGTAGTTGCGTACATGGCCCATGTGCAGCTTGCCGCTGGGGTAGGGCAGCATGGAGCAGGCGTAAAACTTTTTCTTTGGCTTGCCCTGCGCGTCGATGGCGTTTTCGCGCACCCGGTAAGCGTCCACCGATTGCCAGTGGGCCTGCGCGGCGGGTTCAACCTGAAGATGTTCGTATTTTTCTTGCATGATGGTCGTTGTGGCGGCGCGGTACCGCTGTGCGTGGGTTCGAAGAGGATGCCGGTTTCTGGTCGCAACGCAGGCGCTGCGGCCGGATCGGCAGATTTTAGGGTTTGCCAGCGGTTGAACCCGCTGCGCTGCGGTTGTCGGCCACAAAGGCGATGCGGCTCAGGCCGGCTTGCTGCGCCACGCCCATCACTTCAACGATGCGCCCATAGGGCACCGTCTGGTCGGCGCGCAACTGCACCTCGGTATCGGGCGCGCGTTGATGGGCCGCTTGCAGGCGCTGCGCCAGCACTTCAGCGCTCACCGGTTGGTCGTCGATGTAGGTCACGCCTGCGGCGTCCACCACCAGGGCGACGGCTGCGGGTGCGCTGCCCGCTTGCGCGGCTTGACTGCGTGGCAAGTCAAGTTGGATCGAGCTGGCGAGCAAGGGCGCAGTCAGGATAAAGATCACCACCAGCACCAGCATCACGTCGATCAGCGGTGTCATGTTGATGTCGCTCATCGGCTGCGAGCCAGAGCAGTGGTCGAGGCGGCCGAAACTCATGCCCCCACGCTCCGCCGCTGACGCGGGTCGCTGCCCCCCGAGGGGGCTGATTCGCCTTGGGGCGGCCCTGCGGCGAATCGCCTCATGCCCCCACGCTCCGCCGCTGACGCGGGTGGATCACGCCGACTCCTTGTGCGCCAGCAGTTCGCGCAGATCACGGGCAAAGCCTTCCAGCTCGGCCTCGATGCGTGCCACCACGCGTCCCATCACGTTGTACGCCAGCACGGCGGGAATGGCCACCGCCAGCCCGGCAGCGGTCATGATCAGCGACTCACCAACCGGCCCCGAGATGCGGTCGATGGTGACCTGCCCGGCGCTGGCGATGCCGATCAGCGCATGGTAGATACCCCACACGGTTCCCAGTAGTCCGACAAACGGCGCGGTGGCACCTACCGTGGCCAGCAACACCTGGCCGTGCTGGAGCTTGATCAAGGTAGTCTGTAGTGCGCCGCGCAGCACGCGCGTGAGCTGGGTGGGCACCCCGCCGGCGCCAGCGAGCGTGTCGCTTGCTTCAATTTTAGAAGCTACTACCATAGGCAGAACAAGGGCTTCACGGTCAAAAGACTGAATTTTTTGCAGAGCCTCAGCAACGTTTCTGGATTGCCAGAAAGCCGCCACACAGCGCGCCACGTCGACGCTGGCACGTTGCAGCAACCACGACTTCCACAAAATAACGACCCAGCTGGCCACCGACATGGCCAGCAGCAGCAAGGCCACGCCCCGCGTCAGCGCGTCGCCTTGCCAGAACAGCTGGGCCAGGCTCATGCCAGGTTTAGCACGTCGGCCATCGAGTACAGACCCGCCGGGCGACCCTGTAAAAAGCGCACCGCGCGCAGGCTGCCGTCGGCATACGATACACGGCTGCTGGATTTGTGGCTGATTTCGATGCGCTCGCCAGTACCGGCAAACAGCACCGTGTGGTCGCCCACGATGTCGCCACCACGAATGGTGGCAAAACCGATGCTTGACGGATCCCGTTCACCGGTGACGCCTTGGCGCGCATAAACCGCGCAGTCTTTCAGGTTGCGCCCCAGTGCACCGGCGATGACTTCGCCCATCTTGAGCGCGGTGCCCGACGGGGCATCGACCTTGTGCCGATGGTGCGCTTCGATGATTTCGATGTCGTAGCCGGTGTTGAGCGACTTGGCGGCCATTTCAAGCAGTTTCAGGGTCACGTTGACGCCCACGCTCATGTTGGGCGCCATCACAATGGCCACGTCTTTCGCAAAGTCGGTAATCTGCTGCTTTTGTGCGTCATTGAAACCAGTGGTACCAATCACCGCGTTGACGCCGAGCTCGCGGCAGAACTTCAGGTGCGCGAGCGTACCCTCAGGGCGGGTGAAGTCGATCAGGGCATCGGCATGGTTCAGGCCGGTGGCAATGTCGGCGCTGATGGCAATGCCACTGCTGTGGCCCAGAAAAGCGGCTGGGTCCATGCCGACGGCCGGGCTGGTGGCCACGTCGAGCGCGCCGCTGAGCTGGCAGTCGGTGGTCTTGCACACGGCTTCGATCAGCATGCGGCCCATGCGGCCGCTGGCACCGGCGACACAAATACGATGAACAGGGGATGCAGGCATGGTCTCAGCTATTAACGGGCGGGGGTTTCCAGTGGCGGGTAACTGGCGGGCAGCGCTGGCGCGGGCTTGGGTGCTACAGCAATCGGCGGCGCGCTGGCAGTGGGGGTGGTGTCTGGCGCCATCTCCAGTACCGGTATTTTGCCAACGGGGCGACCGGAGTCGAGCGAGGCAACAAATTCGGCTTCGGTGGGCAGCTCGTCGGCCTCCACGCGATCCAGCACATCCTGCTTGAAGAAAACGCTCACACGGCGCGCCTGCGGCGCAACACCCTGGCGCTTGAAGGTAAAAACATAGTCCCAGCGGTCGGCGTGGAAGATGCTGGTGAGCAAGGGCGTACCCAGAATGTTCTTGACCTGGTTGCGGCTCATGCCGGGCTTGAGCGCCTGCGCCTGTTCGCGCGAGACAAAATTGCCTTGCACAACGTCAATCTTGTAGGGGGTGACGACGCTGACCAGGCGGTTGCTGGCGCTGTCCACGCTGCTGCAAGCCGACACGGCGGCACAGGTAGCCAAGACCACAGTCCAAGGGGTGCGACGGGCAATCAATTCAAACATGGAGTGGACCAAACGATATGATCGGTGCATTGTATCGGCAGCAACTTTCAGGGGCGAACCGCGGCATGACCAAGATTGACAACCTCAAAAGTACCGGTCTGAAGGCCACTCTGCCGCGCCTGAAAATTCTGGAAATTTTCCAGAAAGGCGTGCAGCGTCACATGACCGCTGAAGACGTGTACCGCGTGTTGCTTCAGGAAAGCGCAGACGTCGGGCTGGCCACGGTGTACCGCGTGCTGGCGCAGTTTGAGCAAGCCGACATTTTGTGCCGCAGCCACTTTGAAAGCGGCAAGGCGGTGTACGAACTCAACGAAGGGCAACATCACGACCATCTGGTGTGCCTGGACTGCGGCCGCGTGGAAGAATTTTTTGACGCGCAAATTGAACGCCGCCAGACCGAGGTGGCACGTGCCAAGGGCTTTGTCATTGCCGAGCACGCACTCAGCCTGTACGCGCGCTGCACGCGCGACACCTGTGCGCATCGCCCGCCATCGGCATAGCACGCAGGCGCAGGCAGCGTCCATCCCAAGCGCCCTACCCCATGAACCCATCGAAGATCTCGCATGCTTGATTACCTGACCCTACCCGTAACCGCCTTTGCCCAGAACTGTTCATTTGTCTGGTGCGATCAAACCCGCCAAGCCGCCGTGATCGACCCCGGCGGTGATCTGGATGCGCTGCTGGCCGAGGTCAACAGGCTGCACCTGTCGCTGGAACAAATCTGGCTGACCCATGCGCACATCGACCACGCCGGTGGCGCGGGTGAGCTGGCCCAACGTCTGGGCCTGCCCATCATCGGCCCGCATCCAGGCGA
Source organism: Comamonadaceae bacterium CG12_big_fil_rev_8_21_14_0_65_59_15 (assembly GCA_002786915.1). Classification (GTDB taxonomy): domain Bacteria; phylum Pseudomonadota; class Gammaproteobacteria; order Burkholderiales; family Burkholderiaceae_C; genus Rhodoferax. The sequence goes on from PCUV01000024.1 coordinate 170,392, forward strand.
CCAGTTCTGGATCGACGGCCTGCCACAGCAAAGCCAGATGTTTGGCTTCCCGCCCGCCCTGCTGTTCAAACCCACGCGCTGGCTGCACGACGGCGAAACGGTCACGTTAGGCAGCTGCACGCTGGACGTGCGTCATTGCCCAGGGCATACGCCAGGGCATGTGGTGTTTTACAGCGCCGAAGCCAAGCGCGCGTTTGTGGGTGACGTGCTGTTTGCTGGCTCCATTGGCCGCACCGACTTTCCGGGCGGCAGCCACGAACAGCTGCTGGCCAGCATCCGGGAGCGCCTGTGGCCGATGGGCGACGACACGGTGTTCATTCCCGGCCACGGCCCCGAGAGTACTTTTGGGCGTGAGCGGCGCACCAACCCTTATGTGACTGATGTTTAGCGCTACTTATTAAGTAGCTACTTAGGCAGTATTCATAAGGGTCAGAGGCCAAAAAAGCATAAAAAAAGCCCGGTCGCGACCGGGCTTTTGACGGTAGGGTAGTACGTCCTGCTAGGCCTGTGGCGTCAAAGCGCCTTGCCAAAAATCATATCCGGCAGCGTGAGCGTGATCGCCGGGATGTAAGTCACCATCGCCAGGAAGGTCAGCAGCACCATCAGCCACGGCAGCGCCGCCTTGGTCACCTGCACCAGGTTCATGCCCGTGACGCCGCTGGTGACAAACAGGTTCAGCCCCACCGGCGGTGTCACCATGCCAATTTCCATGTTCACCACCATGATCACGCCCAGGTGAATCGGGTCAATGCCGAGCTGCTTGGAGATCGGGAAGAAGATCGGTGCCAGAATCAAAATGATGCCGGTGGGCTCCATGAAGTTGCCCGCCACCAGCAAGATGACGTTGACCACCAGCAGGAACATCCAGGGTGTCATGCCCATGCTGACAATTTGCTCGGCAATGGTCTGCGGAATGCGCTCGGTGGTCAGCACATGGGCAAACAGCAGTGCGTTGCAGACAATGAACATCAGCATCACGGTGGTGCGCGCCGCATCCAGAAACACATGCGGCAGTTGCTTCATGTTTAGATCACGGTAAATGAACACCGCCACGACCAACGCGTACACGGCCGAAACCGCCGCCGCTTCAGTGGGGGTGAAGATGCCACCGTAAATACCACCCATGATGATGACCAGCAGCGCCAACCCCCACATGGATTCCCTGAAACTGCGCATGAGTTCGCCAAAACTGACTTTGGGCGGAGGCTTGACAGCCAGTTTGCCGGCTCGCCACCAAACCGCAAACATCAGCATGAAGCCTAGCAGCAAGCCAGGCACGACACCGGCCATAAAGATGCGCCCCACCGACTCTTCGGTCACAGCGCAATACACCACCATCACAATGGAAGGCGGAATCAAGATGCCCAGCGTGCCCGCGTTGCAGATCACCCCCGCAGCAAACTCCTTGGGGTAACCGTTCTTGACCATGCCGCCAATCACGATCGAGCCAATGGCCACCACCGTGGCCGGGCTGGAGCCCGACACCGCCGCAAACAACATGCACGCCAGAATGGACGCAATGGCCAGCCCGCCACGCAGATGCCCCACCGCGTCGATGGCAAACGTCACCATGCGCTTGGCCACGCCACCGGTGCTCATCAAGGCCCCGGCCAGCACAAAGAACGGAATGCTCATCAACGTGTAGTGTTCGCTGGTTTCAAACAGCTTGATCGACATCGACGCGAGCGAGTCTTGTGAGAAGAAAAAGATCGTGACCAGGCTCGACAAACCCAGGCTTACGGCAATCGGCATGCCGATGGCCATGCAAAAGAACAGGGTGGCAAATAAAACAACGGTATTCATGATTGGGCCTCGTCAGATTTGAGCTTCATGGCTTCTGCCGCTTCGTCAGCCAGACGCAGACTGTCTGTTTTGCCAGACACCAGCCCCCACAAAATTTGCGCAAAACGAAAGCCCGTGAGCAGATAGCCCGCGGGCATCACCGCCAGTACCTGCCAGCGCTCAATCGACATGTCTTCAAACTCAATGCCAGCCTCTTTCATCTTCAAAACATAGGTGGTGGCCCCGGTAAGCACAAAGCCCACATACAGCAGGCTCAGCAGCACAGCAATGATGGACACCACACGCCGCGTGTTGTGCCCCATCATCTTCACCAATGCGTCCACGCCAATGTGCGAGCCCACGCGCACACCATAAGAGATGCCAACAAAGATCATGAAGGCAAAAAACACGGTGGTGAGCTCAAGCGCCCAAGAAAAACCGCTGTTAAACACATAGCGCATCACCACTTGCACAAAGGTCAGACCGGTCATAGCGGCCAGCATCAGTGCGATGATCCACTCTTCCAGGTGGTCCAGAATTTTCATGGAAATACTCCAAAAAAACCCCGGGCCAGCCGGGGTGGTTTCAGGTGCACAAACCGTGGCAAAAACGGCTTGCGCAGCTTCTCGTTTTACTGATTGGCTTTTTGAGCCGCGTCGATCAGGTCTTTGCCAATGTCGCCCTCAAACTTCTTCCACACTGGCTGCATGGCGGTGCGCCAGGCGGTCAGATGTTCTTTGCTCATGGGCAATACTTTGGCTTTGTTGTCTTTGACCACTTTTTCGCGGAATGCAGCATCTTCATCAAACGCCACTTTGTTGCCAAATTTGATTGACTCGTTCATGGCTTCGGTCAAACCTTTTTGCACGTCAGGCGGCAGGCCAGCCCACCACTTGGCGTTGCCAATGATCATGTAGTCCAGCACGCCGTGGTTGCTGTCCATGATGTACTTTTGCACTTCGTGAAACTTCTTGCTGTAGATGTTGGACCAGGGGTTTTCGGTGCCATCGACCACGCCGGTTTGCAGCGCTTGGTAAACCTCGGCAAAGGCCAGCTTTTGCGGGTTACCACCCACAGCCTTGAACTGGGCTTCGAGCACGTCAGAGGCCTGGATGCGGAACTTGAGCCCCTTGGCATCAGAGGGCATGCCCAGCGGCACGTTGGCCGAGAGTTGTTTCATGCCGTTGTGTAAGAAACCAAAACCTTTGATGCCTTTTTTCTCCATCGAACTCAGCAAACCCTGACCCGCTGGACTGGCCTGAAAGCGATCCACGGCATGGATGTCGTTGAACAGGAATGGCAAGTCAAAAATCTGGACTTTTTTGGTGTATTTGCCAAACTTGGCCAGCGACGGAGCAATGATTTGCACGTCGCCCAGCAGCAGGGCTTCCATTTCTTTGCCGTCGCCAAACAATTGGCTATTGGGAAATACTTGAACCTCTACCTTGCCAGGCAGCTTCTTCTCAGCCAGTTCCTTGAACTTCAAGGCGGCCTGGCCCTTGGGGGTCACGTCAGCCACCACGTGGCTGTATTTGATGATGATGGGGGCGGCTTGTGCAGCCAGACCGAAAGCCAATAAAAAGCCAGCGGCAACCAGTTTCAATTTCATGCGTGTCTCCTCGGTTAAAAAAATGTCGAACTTGTTTACGACGGGGTGGACTGTAAAAGCTGTTCGCGGCAGTGGCAACTGTGGCGTTCAACAGCTAGGGTTTTCCCTAGGCAATGTACCAACTCGGGAGCAGTCCCGGTTGGGCGGCACCAGCAGCAGCGTGCTACTGCATGACCTTTTGCAGGGCGCTGATCCAGCTCGGGCCGATGCGCGCCACCAATTGTTGCTGCACTTGCTGCACCGCCTGACGCAACCGGGCCCGTTGCGTGGCGCTGGGGGTGTGAATGCGGGTGGTGCCGGCATGGCGCAGTGCCAGCAGCGCCTGGTCGTTTTGCGTGTCGGCGATCTGGTTGGCAAAGGCCAGTGCTTCTTGCAGCGCCTGGTTGATGAGTTCACGGTCGGTCGGCTTCAGGCTTTGCCAGAAGCGCTGGTTGGTCACCACGGCGTAGCCCAGATAGCCGTGATCGGTCAGGCTCAAGTCGCTCTGCACCTGGTGCATGGCCTGCGTCCAGAAGTTGGAGACCGGGTTTTCCGTGCCATCCACCACGCCACTGGCCAGCGCGCGGCGGGTTTCACTGAAGGCCAGCGTCACCGGGCGAGCGCCGAGCGCGCGCATTTGCGCGGCAATCACTTGGGACGCCTGCACCCGCATGCGCAGGCCAATATAGTCTTTGGGCTCCAGCAGCGGGCGGTTGGCGCTCATCTGTTTGAAACCATTGTCAAAAAAGCCCAGACCCACCAGACCCTGAGGCTGTAACCCTGCCAACAATTTTTGCCCCAAGGGCCCCAGTGTGATTCGCCGCACAGCTTCCAGGTTGTCAAACAAAAACGGTAAATCAAACAGTTCGAATTCAGGTAACCCAATACGGCTAAATTTGGACAGAGAAGGAGCCACCATGTCCACCGCACCCAACTGGAGCGCCTGCATCTCGTCGTGATCGCCATAGAGGCTGGCATTGGGATAAACCTGCACGCCAATCCGCCCACCGCTGCGCTGTTCCACCAGCACCTTGAAACGGTTGGCCGCCAGGCCCTTGGGGGTTTCCTCGGCCACCACATGTGAAAACCGCAGCGTGATGTCGGCGCGCGGGTGGGCCAGCGCGGCCGCAGGCAGCAGCGCCGCGCCCGCGCAGGCAGCCAGCCAATGGCGGCGTGGGATGGGGCGCAAGCAAGGCAAGCTCATGCACGCCATTATGATCAGGTGCGCCTGCGCTACCGGATGACACGTCACCCTATCGGGCCGCATTTGCTTTGTGGCAAATGAGCGGCATCTTGCGCACCCGGTTGTGCTGATTTTCCAATTGTCCAAATTTCTCTCCATGCTCAATATTGCCGCCACCTGTCTTGTCATCACCGCTTTGTTGGCTTATGTCAACCACAAGTTCATCAAGATGCCAACCTCTATTGGGGTGATGGTGACAGCGCTGGTGTTTTCATTGGGCTTGGTGCTGCTTGATTCCATTGACGTGGTGCACACGTTGCGGGTCTATGAAGTCTCTCTGGTGCAGTCGATTGATTTTTCTGAAGTGTTGATGCAGGGCATGCTGTCGATGTTGCTGTTTGCCGGTGCCTTGCACATTGACTTGAGTGAGCTCAAAACCATGCGCTGGCAGGTGGCCACCCTGGCCGTGGTCGGCACGCTGCTGTCGACCTTGGTGGTGGGCTATGGTGTGTATTGGGCACTGCCGTGGGTCGGGCTCCCGCTGCCCTTGATCTACTGCCTGTTGTTTGGTGCACTGATTTCCCCCACTGACCCGATTGCCGTGATGGGCATTCTGAAGTCTGCCGGGGCACCCAAAGAGCTGGAGCTGATGATTGCCGGCGAATCACTGTTCAACGACGGTGTGGGTGTGGTTATTTTCACGCTGCTGCTGGGCATGTTGGCCAGCGGCAGCGCGCCCACGCTGGCGCAAGCGGGCAACTTGCTGTTGCATGAAGTGGGCGGCGGACTGCTGCTCGGATTTGCGTTAGGTGCGGCCTGTTTTGTGCTGTTGCGCAGTGTGGACAGCTACCAGGTCGAAGTGCTGCTGACACTGGCCGGCGTGATCGGTGGCTACGCACTGGCGCATCACCTGCATGTATCGGGACCACTGGCCATGGTGGTAGCCGGCCTGATCATTGGCAACCACGGTCGCGCCCTGGCCATGTCGGACACCACGCGGCGCTATGTGGACATGTTCTGGGAGCTGCTGGACGAAATCCTGAACGCGGTGCTGTTTGTGTTGATTGGCATGGAGGTGCTGCTGATTACCCTTAATAGCAAGATCTTGGTGGCGGCCGCCCTGGCGGGCTGCGTGACACTGTTGGCACGCCTGGTCACAGTGGGGCTACCGGTGCGCTGGAGTGCGCGCCTGTTTCAGTTGCCACCGGGGGCCTGGAAGGTGCTCACGTGGGGCGGCTTGCGCGGCGGCATTTCGGTGGCGCTGGCCTTGTCGCTACCACCAGGGCCCGCGCGTGACACGGTGCTCGGGCTGACCTACTGCGTGGTGGCATTCTCGATTCTGGCGCAGGGCTTGAGCATTGGCTGGGTCACACGCAAGGCGATTGGCTAGCGGCCGGTTGGGTGCTGGCATTGTGATTCAAGTGCAGGGTCTGGGTCGGGAAGGCAAACTCGATCTTATGTTCGCCAAAGCTGCGCACCAGTTGCAAATTGATGGCGTGCTGCACGTCCATATACACACCGTAATCCGGCGAAAGCACGTAATAAACCGTTTCAAAGTCGAGTGAAAACGCTCCCAGCCCCTTGAAGTGGGAGCGGTCAAAACGTACCTTGTCTTGCGCCGCGACGGCCTGCTTGATCAGTGCCGGGATGCGCTCGAGCTGGTCGGCTGGCGTGTCGTAAGTAACGCCTACAGCAAACTCAATGCGCCGCTCCTGCATGCGTTTGTAGTTGCGGATGCGGCTTTGCAGCAAGTCGTTGTTGGACAAAACAATTTGCTCGCCACCCAAGCTGCGGATGCGCGTGGTCTTGAGTCCGACGTGCTCCACCGTGCCCATTTCTTTACCCAGAATGATGAAATCACCGATGACAAAGGGCTTGTCGATGGCAATGGACAGCGAGGCAAACAGGTCGCCCAAAATGTTTTGCAGAGCCAGCGCCACCGCAATGCCGCCAATGCCCAGGCTGGCCACCAGCGCGGTGACGTTGATACCCAGGTTGTCGAGCATGACCAGCAGCACCAGCAACCAAATCACCACCCGCCCCAGGAATGTCAGCAACGACAAACTCATGCGGCGCGCGCCTTCGTCGGTTTCGTTCCCTTGCGAAAAGTGGTGGCGGAGCCAAAAAATCAAGCCCCGCGTTGACCAGAACCCGACTTGCAGAATCAGCGCGGTAATGAAAATGCGATCGACCCATTTCTCCAGGCCTGACGGCAAGTTTAAAAACTGGCTTCCGGCATACAGCCCGAGGGCGGTGGCCAGCAGCACACGCGTGGCTGACAGCACGTCCACCAAAAAATCGTCTATGACCGTCTCGGTGTTTTGGGCCACGCGCTGCAGACGGTGCAGTACCAGTCGGCGCAGCAGGTGCAGCACCACAATAAAGGTGACTGCTGTGAGCAACGCGTAGGTCCAGTGTTGCAGGGTATTTTGAGTGATCAGTTCGCGCAGCATAAAGAGGTGGTGTCAGATGGTTTGTGTGATTTTCCGCAACGATGGGTGCAGGTCAGGGTTGATGCCATAGCGCTCGGCCAGGGTGGCGCAGGTGCGCTGCGCAATGTAAGCCAGCACGGCGGTACGCGCCCAACGTGCCGCTGGAAACGGCAAGGGAATTTGCGCATCCAGGGTTTGGTCACAGCCCAGACACAAAAACGGTACGCCGCGTGCGAGCAGCGCAGCGACAACCGCCTGCTTGGTTTCCATCGGCTCGTCTGAGGCGGTAAACAATACCACCCGGTCGGCCGGACTGGCCGCCGCAATGGGGCCGTGCAGGTATTCCGCGGTGGAATAGCCGAAGGCCGGAATGCCCACACTTTCTTGCAACTTGAGCGCCGCCTCCAGTGCGCCGCCATATGACGGGCCTCGGGCCAGCCAGGTCACCGTACGGGCACCGGCCAAAAAAGTGGCCAATTGGCCTGGCACCGCTTGGACTTCAATTTGCAACATGCAGTCGGCGCTTTGCTCGGCTGCTTGCGTGATGTTGTAACCGGCCAGTGCTGCGGCGACAAACAGCTGCGCAATGACGCTCTTGGTGGCGGGTACGGCCAGCTCTTGCCCGCACCCCAGGTGGATCATCTGCTGCGCTGGTTTGAGTAAACACGCGTCGCTGGCGGCGTCTGCCTGCGTGACTGCCACGACCAACGCACCGCGTGCATGCAGCCATTCGGCGCTGGCCGCAATATCGGTGGATTGGCCGGAATAAGAAAACGCATAGGCCACAGCATCGCTCCAGTCAGCCATTGGCACGGTTTGCGTGCTCAGCCAGGGACGGAATTCAATCGGTTGTCGGCCACTTTGCAAGGCAAACAAATAAGTGGCGAAGGTGCATACATTGCCCGAGCTGCCGCGCCCGAGCAGCACCGTGCTGGCGCGCCCATCCACCAGGCTGCGAATTTGCGTGGCCTCAAGCTGCCAGCGCGCTGCCTGGCTGCGCAGCATGTGCGGCGTGGCCGCAGCTTCTTTTGCCATGTGGCTGGTCAACATGTTATTTCTCCGGTGAAATTGAGGCTTTGGCTGGTGTGGCCTGCCAATAAAGCTCGCTGGCGAGCGTCGCGTGCTGATGACTGGCAATACGGCAGCGCATGTTGTCTTCATTGCCAAACAGCGCAGGTACTTGACTGTCGTAGTGCCGCAGCATGGCTACTTTGGCATCGACATCAACCGGCACGGCAAAACGCTGTCCGGGGGTCAAACGCAGGCGCTGCAATGCCTGCAGCGGGTCATCTTGGTCGCCGCGACCCACTTTAGGGTCGGCCACGTAAGGAAAGTCTTCGTAAAACAGCAACTCGGCACCGGCTGCCGTCGCCGCCAGGCGCACCGCCACTTGCGCCGCAATCTGGTGATCGACATGGTGGCCGATACCCATCGGACTGATCAGCAATATGCGCCCCAGATCCAGACAGAGTCGGCGCAGCACCAAATACAACTCTTCAATGTGCGCCATGTCGTCCACACGCGGCGACACCCAACGTTCGCGCGCGTTGCGGTAAATCAGTTTGCCCGTCAGCGGGCTGCGCCGGAATATGCCGTCGGCAAAACTCAAATGAACAAAGTCAGCATTCACCGAACGCATGGCCGCAATGTCTTCGGCACGCCTGGTGCGGGCACTGACATGCCCCTGACGTCGCTCAATGACCTTGCGGTTGCCGTCGCTGGAGGTGCGCCGTGACGTGCCACAACTGATGCTGACCACCAAGGTCGAGATGCGATCGCGCAAAGCGTGCAACAGGGCGCCGCAACTCAGGCCGGCATCGTCAAGATGCGGCGACAGAATCACCACCCGCTCAAAATCATCCCACTCCAGGGTACTCAACAGGTCGCGTGTTTTCATGTGCTTTGCGGCAGCAAGTTGCCGTAGCTGTCGTCGGCACGTGCCAGCATGCGTGCGGCCAGTGACGCATGCGTGACCAACGGGTTGGCCGCCAACGCGGCCATGCGGGCTTGCTCGTGGCCACCATCTGCGGCGCGGGCGGTGAGGCGCTGGTAACGTTCCAATCGCTTGGCCAGCCCAAAACCAGAGTCTGGCAACGACGGTGCCGGCAACCGTTCAATGCCACGGCATGAGACCCGCGCGCGGGTTTCAATGACGGTGTCGTGGGCAAAGGTTTGGCAGGCGCCATGGTTGGGCAGGTTCAGCACCAAGTCTTGCGGCGTGGCCGAGTTCAGTGCGCGGATGACACGCACGGCCAGATCGCCAAACCCGGCAGAACCTCGGTAAAAACGCAACCGCGGTGCGGCGTTTCGCCCTTCAGCCTCGAAGTGCGCGTAAAAGGTGTCTAGTGAGGCGGCCACCACATCACTGCGCGGCCCAACACGGCGGGCTTGAGCCACAAACAGCTTGGGCCACAGGTAATACGGCAGATACGAGTTGGGCCAAAACCCCGGGTTTTTGCGCGCCAGCTTCAGTGACAGGTCAAAGCGCAATTTGTGCTCGTCGTCATAGTCGTCAGGCGCAGGCAGGTCGGCCGCGGGCAGCACCAGCGCTTGCTCGTCGAGTGTGATGTCGCTGTACCAGGTGGCATGGTTCAAGCCATTGCAACGAAAGTCGTAGCGCGCGGGGCGCTGCAGTGCGTGGCACAAGGCTAGCAAGTCTTCATCTGACTGGTCACACAAGCCAATCACCTGGATGCCGCCATGATCCACCAGCGCCTGGGTAACGATGTTGCTCGGGTTGGTGTAGTTCAGCAGCGTGGCTTGGGGTGCCAGCGCTTGCATGAGGGTGGCCACGTGCAGCGCTTCTGGAACCGAGCGCAGGGCAAAGAAAAACCCGCCCGGGCCAACTGTTTCTTGCCCTGGAATGTCAAATTCCAGCGGCAGCGTTTCATCAATGCGCCGCGCTGCCAGCCCGCCGGGACGCGTTGAGTTGAGCACCAAATCAGCGCCCGTAATGGCAGCCTCCAACGTGTCAGCCACTTCCACCTTGAACGCCCCGGCGTGTTGTGCCATGGCCTGGGTCAGGCGTGCCACGACGGCCAGATGCGCACGATCGATGTCGTACAGCCGCACGGTTGTCAGGGGTAATTCAGCGCGATGCGCAATCAGGGCTTGCAGCAAGCCCGGGGTGTAGGCACTGCCGCCGCCCAGAATCGTCAAAATTTTCATCAGGTCTCCATGCCAAGATCGGCAAACAGGTCAGGCCGGGTCACCACGCCCCCGGTCTGGGCCAAAATTTTTGCCGCTACGCGTGTTCCCATGCGCACGGCAGCGTCGCCGGTCAAACCGCGCGTCAGCGCGGCGATCAAACCGGCGCAAAAGGCATCGCCAGCCCCAGTGGTGTCGACCACTGGGGTCGGGGCTGCGCCCACATCCACCGGCCATCCGTTGAGCTGCCCCATGACACCCTGCGCGCCGCGCGTGACCAATACCGAATGCGCAGCGTGGGCCAGGCATTGCGGTGCGCTGTGCGCCAGACCACAGGCGGCTTGCGCTTCTTTTTCATTGAGTACCAGAACGTCCCAGGGCGAGCCTTGGCGCACAGAGAGTTGACGCAGCTGCTGCGCGCTCCAACTGGCGCTAACGGAAATCTTGGCACCATCTCTTTGCGCCTGTGTCAGCGGGTCTTGCAGGCGTGCCGCTTCTTCCAGGCCGGGCACGTGCACCCAGGTGCTGGGGGGCAAACGCTTGAGGCTTGTCAGCACATCCAGCGCCGCAGTGCTGACAAACGCGCGGTCGTGTGCATCAGAAAATACCAGTGATATGGCCGGGTTGTCAGGGGCTGCCAACGGTATCAAAGTAATGCCCAATCGCTGTGCCAACAAAGTCACCGCTTGGTCTGCCAGGCCGTTCCCCATGGGCAGGCACAGCGTTACAGTCAGACCCAGCGCAGCAGCCACGCTGGCTGTGTTGAGCGCCCCACCCAGCGTCAGTTGCATGCCTTGGACGAACACCTCTTCTCCGGCTACCGGACGCACCTGCGCCGGTACATGAACCTCAAGGTAGGCCAAACCTACCACCACCAGGTCGGTCATGTCCTTACCACCCCCAGAGCAAACGGCGCGCGATCCAACCCGTCAAACCACTGTCGCGCCGCACCTTGACCCAGCCATTGCGGTGCTCCAGTGTGCGTAAGACGTCTCCATATTCAGCTTTGCCAAGGATGCGCCCCCGAGTGCTCGCCGTGCTACGGACATTGGCGACACTGGCCTTGACAATGACATGCGGTTTCTTACCGACCAGCGGCGCATAAACCCAGCCACCATCGTTCTCGAAGTCGCGCACCTTGAGCCATTTGCCCCGGTGCGCCGTGACCTGCAGTGGATAGTCTTGCAGAATGACCCAAAGCCTATCGTGCTGGAGGCCCGCACCGGCGCGTATGTTGATCTGCGGCTTGGCCACACTGACCATTTCCCGCGCGTGCAACACCACAACCGGCATCAAAAGACACAAAACCAAAATACCACGGACGTATTTGTTAAAGCGCAACACCCTGCCTACCCCTTGATCAATGATTGACTTCACTGTGCCAGTGACGCGCTTTTCGCCGCGTGCATGAAATCCTGGCCCCAACGCGCGATGTCGTTATCAGCGACGATGGCCGCCATGCGCTGGCAGCGGTAAGCGACTTCATCAGCGCCCATGGTGAGTGCCTGGTGCAGCACTTTGGACATGGAATTCGCGTCGTACGGATTGGTCAGCAGTGCGCCGTGCAACTCCACTGCCACACCGGCAAACTCCGACAGAATCAGTACGCCCGACGACTCAGTCGCTTTTTTGGTGGCAACAAATTCCTTGGCTACCAAGTTCAGGCCGTCGCGCAGCGGCGTGATCCAGGCGATGTCGCAGGCGGCGTAGTGCGCCACCACATCCTCAAAGGGCAGGGAACGATAGAAGTAGCGCACGGGTGTCCACTCAAGCGTTGAAAAGCGCCCATTGATACGCCCCACAATGCGGTCAACTTCGGTGCGCAAGGTTTCGTAAATTTCCATCCCTGGTGCCGCCGGGGTGATGATGTTGAGCAGGGTGACACCGCCCAACAGTTCCGGGTGCTCTTCGAGCAAACGCTCAAACGCCTGCAGCTTCTCCAGCGAGCCCTTGACGTAGTCCAGTCGCTCGATCGAGACAATGCCTTTGACCCCGTCGAGCAGCGCGTTGATACGGGCGATTTTCTTTTGCACCGCTGGTTTTTTGACGATCTGTGTAATCAAGTCCACATCAATGCCAACCGGGTGTGCACCCAACGCCACCCGATGCCCGGCAACGTCAATCGCTGTGGTCATGGTGTCCACGCCCAACGCGCAACCATAGGTGATGAAACGCGGCGCGCAGGGGGCTGTCTCGAGCACGTCTAGCGGCGTGTAGGAACGCACCGCATCAACAAAGTTTTCCACGTAGCGCGGGATGTGGAATCCGACATAGTTGCACTGCAGCAAGCTGCCAATGATTTCACGGTACCAGGGCAAGATATTGAAAATATCACTGGAGGGAAACGATGTGTGGTGAAAGAACGCGATGCGCAGATCAGGACGCAACGGGCGCAGAAAGGCAGGCACCATCCACAGGTTGTAGTCGTGGATCCACACCAGTGCACCCTCAGCCGCTTCCAGCGCGGTTTGCTCGGCAAAAATGCGGTTCACTTCAAGATAACGCTCCCAGTGGGTCTGGTTGAATTCGGCCTTGTCAGGAAACGAAAAAATGATGGGCCAGAACGCCTCTTTGGAAAATTTCTTGTAAAAAATGTCCACATCATCAGCGGTCAATGCAATGCGCGCGACTTTCAGGTGCGGGTAGAGCTTGGCATCAACAGGAACATGCCGGACAAAATTGTCCGGGGTGCGGCTTTCCTGCAACGACCATGCAACCCATGAACCGTTCTGCTCGCCGCCAAAAAAGCCCAGCAGCGTCGGAATAATGCCGTTCGGGCTCTTGGGTCGTTTGTGCTTGAGTACACCGGCTTCCATGACTTCGTCAAACGGCGGGCGGTGATAGACCATGACCAGGTCGGCAGTGCCGCGTTCATTCATGCGTTGCATCGCTTTCGGGGTGCTCTCGACCTCGATGCCGTGGTGCGCCAGGCCCGCCAAAATGCCGCCACACCCCTCGGCCGAGGCGATAAAGACACGCTTTATTTTGCGCACTTTTTGGATCAGTTCGGGTTCGGCTCCGCCGACCACAACGCCCTTGAAACCGGCATCAAACATCGATAAATCATTGAGCGTATCCCCGGCCACCACCACCGCATCCAGGTTAAAGCCCTCAGCCACAGCCAGTTGCCGCAGCGTGCTGCCTTTGGCAATGCCACGCGGCAACACATCAAGATAACGTCCAGCCGAGAACAACAAATCGCAACCAAGGGCCTCCACGGCAGCGCGCAGCTCGTCGCTGATGCGACCTTCGCTGATAAAAAACGAACAACGTCGCTCTTGTGGTACGGCCTGACGTTCCAGCAGCGGAAAGGCTGCCAATTGTTGCAGCACCGCCTGCGACCCTGGCCAACGGGCAGCGATGTCGTGGTGCAGGGGATCTACCGGACTCAGGTCGCCATGCACCACGGTCGCTCCCACGTCGGCAATGATGTAGTCGGGGCGCGGCAGAGTGGAGTCGCTGAGCAGCGGCAGAATTGATTCCAACCCCCGCCCCGTCACATAAATTAGCTTCGCCCCAGTAAGGCCACCACTGAACAGGTCACGTACCCGTCGCCTGGCCTCTTGTGTGCCGGCCAACAGGGTTCCGTCCAGGTCGGTGGCCAAAACCAGTTGGTGAGGATGGATCGGTGTGGCTTGTTGTCGCGTCAAGTACATAAAACTTTTCCTTCAGGAGATGGTTTGCAGGATGGCAAAAAAATCAGGTGCGCAACGGTACTAGCGCGTCACCGAATCAATCAACCGGGTCGGGCTGATCAGGGCAAGCTGTGCCTTGACGGCCATTAACTTGGTGCGCAAACGCTGGTGATTCAACGCACCCGTGCGCAACAGCATCTTTTGACCGGCCGACATGGCTTGCAAGGTCGGGTCCGTAAATTCGTACGTGACCCAGGGTCGAAGCGGCCTATACGCCCCCTTCACCTCAATGCGACTGACGCTGGGCTCAGTCAGCTGCACGGGTGCCTCCAGCAAATGGTCGATGACGGCGATCAAGCGGTCATTGAAGTGGCCTTTGGGGTAGCCCAACTCGACGTAGGCCTGCTGGAACAAGGGATACAGCCGGGTGTAAAGCGCCACCGCTCGGGCTGTGTCAACTGACTCAACGAAGGCGACAAAAGGGCGATACCGTGCGGCGTTGGCCAGACTGATGGGGTTCGGCCCCAAGGGCGCTGGGTGGGTCGTGTCGCCAACGCTGAATCGCCCCGGCATGGGGTTGACTGGCCAAGCAGCGATGGGCGCGTGCTGGCGTGGCAGGTTGTCCACCGTGGCGACCAGATGCTGGACAAAATTTGTCGTCTGAACAAAGTGCAGCAGGTCATTGGCCGCCATCAGTTGCGCCAGCGCCTCACGCACGTCATGGTCGGCGTTGCCTCGCACCGGCCGCGCATCTTGTGGTGCTGGCATCGGCATCTGAGTCCCCTTGATTGGATCCGGGTTGTCAGGCGCGCTGACTGCCTGCGCGGTCGGCGGAGCGGCCGGCACTGGCAGCGTTACAAGCATCGGGGGCGTTGCCTCAGCGCTTGTTTGGCCGGTCGCCCCAGTGTGTTGCGACCACCAGACGATGCTCGCCAGAACCAGTGCGAAAAACAGGATGGCAAGCAATCCTTTGCGGTATTTTTTCATGGTTTCCTCTGCTGGAATGGGCTTGGGATGCATGCCGCTGCCAAAGCGGCTGTCACTCGAACTGGCCTGGCCGCTGGCGCAACGGTCAATGGCTGACCGCGATCAAGCAGGCTCGCTTGCCGCATCCGCCTTGGGCGGCACCATGGCGGCGATCAGGTCGCTCATCGTGATGCTGCCCAGCAGCTTGCCGCGGCTGTTGATCACATTGGCGGCTTCTTTGCCCGCGGCACTGAGCACGCGCGCCACTTCTTCAAGCACCAGGCTGGCATCCACGTTGGGGCCGTCCACCGTGACGCCGGGCGTCATCAGCGTGCGGCAGCGGATGACCCGGCCACGGTTCACGTCTTTGATGAAGCTGCTGATGTAGTCGTCGGCAGGCTTGAGCACAATTTGCTGCCCAGTGCCCTGCTGCACCACCTCGCCGTCGCGCAGAATGGCAATGCGGTCACCCAAGCGCAGCGCCTCTTCAAGGTCGTGCGTGATGAAGACAATGGTTTTGCCCAATTCCTGCTGCAAGTCCAGCAGCACCGACTGCATGTCGCTGCGAATCATGGGGTCCAGCGCCGAAAAGGCTTCGTCCATGAGCAAGATGGGCGCATCGTTGGTCAGCGCACGCGCCAAACCAACACGCTGCTGCATGCCCCCTGAGAGTTGATTGGGGTAACTGTCTTCATAGCCCTTGAGGCCGACGCGCTCAATCCAGCGCATGGCGGCATCCCGGCGTACTTTTTGGGCGACATGCTGCACCTGCAAGCCGTATTCGGTATTTTCCTGAACCGTCAAATGCGGAAACAGGGCAAAGTTCTGGAACACCATGGCGGTGCGCTCACGTCGGAACAGTCGCAACCGGCGTGGGTTCATGGCCATCACGTTTTGTTCACCGGCCCAAAGTTCACCCGCAG
>PCUV01000090.1 GCA_002786915.1 Comamonadaceae bacterium CG12_big_fil_rev_8_21_14_0_65_59_15
CCGTTGGTGTCATTTTGGATCGTCGTCGGGCCGTCGGTCTTGTCCACCACATAGGTGTCTGACCCCAATCCGCCGTTCAGGTAGTCCATGCCCCCCGTGCCGGTGTAGAGCGTGTCGGCACCTGTACCGCCCACAAGTGTGTCAGACCCAGGCCCGCCATCAATCCAGTCATTTCCTGCCAGACCGTCGATTGAGTCATTGCCTTCATTGCCATAAATCGCGTTGTCAAGGTCATCACCTACCAGTGAGTCATTGGTCGAGGTACCAAAAACTGGATTACCGTCTGCAACGTCAGAAACTACTATGGTGAGATTTTGCGATCCAGGCCATGCGTGACCATCACTGGCAGAAACTTGTATTAAGTAGGTATTGTTCGCATCAAAATCTGTTGGATTTTCATAGTCGGGTGCAGTTACAAAAGTCAGAAAACCTGAAACATTATCTATAACAAACCTAGCTGCATCTTCACCGCCACTGATCGTGTAGGAGACCATTTCACCGTTGGCATCCGTGGCTGTGATAGTAGTGACTGCCTTCTGATTCTCGAAGATTCGCAAGTTTGCTACAGCGCTGCCACCACCACTTGTAATCACCGGTGCCCCAGCGATTGCATTGAGCATCTCAAATTTCGAAGCCAAGTCAATTGTCGGAAATGGATTTCCACTGCCGTCTAGTAATCGGAGTTCTTCGATTGCGCAACTGCTAACACCCTGATTTCTGATAAGAATATAATTTGTTGAACCAAATAGACCAATTTTTAAATCTGCACTGTTGTTTTCTAGTGAGTAAGAAAATGCATCATTTATATTACCTGAGTAGTTGCCAGCAATAACTATGGCATCAAGGCCGCCAAGTCCCTCTTCGTCAATAATATAGTTGACAGCGTCAGTATCATATACATACAAATCGCTTCCGGCACCACCAAAGAGTGAATCGGTTCCACCCCGCCCTACTAAATAGTCATTACCACCATATCCCAAAATAGTGTTATTGCCTGCGTCACCCACTAATTTGTTGCCTTGTTCGTTACCTCCTATATCCGGGTTGGTAAGTAAACTATGAATGTCGCTTTCAGCGACATTAACGGGGATAGTTGCATAAACATTGCCTTGATACTTTAAAACAAAATTTAATACACCTTCTCTTGCGGCGCCAGCATCCTTAGAAAGATCCCAGAACGACATAGCAGTTGCACCAGGCGCGAGCACACTGCTAAAGTTATATGTATAGTCATATACAAAAGGGATATCAAACAAAATATCGGATGCATCTATGTGCCATCCGGGTGTGGATTGGTCGGGTAAAAACTCAAGTGTAAAATCCGCTGAAAGCTCTGTAGTACCAAAATTCTTAACCTGCAAACTTAATAAATTTTGGATGTCATTCCCGGTTAAATCAAATATAAGGTCGGAATGTCCGTCGCCATCAAAATCAGCACCCCCCAACTTTGCAATGATACCTATGTCAACCGCCGAAGCGGCAGCATTTGTGATGCCATCACCAGCAGTCAACTGCCTAAATTCACCCTGTATAACACCGTTAAAAATCCCAAAAATAAACTCAATTGAGCCTGGCACAATAACCTGGGCAAAGTCGCCTGCCAGTACATCTTTACTTGTTCCCAAGGCAGGAGATAGTATTTCGAGCGAGCTATCAAGAATCTGGATCAGTCTATCTTTTTGGATCTCCCCACGGTAGATATTCAATTCGATACTGGCAAAACCGGCGTCAAATCCCACGCCAACAAAAGCATCAGAGCTAAGCGAATTTAGTCCCAATACACCGCGTTCCACCGACGCTTTTACCACTGAAAACTGCCCGCTCGGTATTGTTAGCGATAATCCACTGGCCTCTAAATTTCGCTGAGGATCAGGGTTAGCAGTATCCATATCGGTCACAAGAAAGCCGATGCCTCCGCCTCCGCCTGCTGAAAGACTACCCTGCACCCATGTACTCACCCATCCAGACTGCCCTTCAGGGGTAAGCCTCAGAAGGTCATGCATATCAATCAGTAAGGATAGTCCACCGTTTAACTGAGCATTGGCATAAAAGAGAACTTTTTTTCCGTTGGCATACATATAGTTTAGAATGTTTTCAATATTCCAACTATTCGATTCAACCAAAGTTGCATAGTCTTTGACGATAGACTGCATGAACAAGTCAGCAAGAAACCCACCGGCATTCGTTGTACCCAGTGGATTTAAAATGTAGTCAAGATCAGATTGCTTTAGTATCGGAACTGCTTCGATCATTCCATGAGTTATTTCTAAGATTGCATTCCCGCCAATCGAAAAGGCACCTGTAACATCGCTGGAAGCCGCTACATCCGCCCCAGTGACATATGCCAAAGCATTGACAAACTGCACCCCCACATTCCACTGAGCTAAATTACACCCATAAAGTAAGATATCTCCGGTATCTGAAAGCGATGATCCGATAGCAGCAAGCTGCGTCCGGTAGTCCTCAAGGTTTTCGCCATTCAACACCGAATTACCCAAATACACCGCCCCCACACTACCATGTGAAATAATATGCAGCGCATCAATACCGGTGCGACCTTTCAGATAGGTCTGCATCTGCTCAATACCATCAGAATTTTCATTAATCAGGTAATACTCCGTACCCACTTCCAAACCGTCAATCAGGGTTTGATAGTCGGCGACGCGTGAGTCGATGAATACGATTTTGCTGCTCATATGAACCACCTTGACTTTAAAGATTTTTTGCAATTAAACACGCTGGCACGCAGTTATTGACACTTGAACTCTTTTTTCTTAACTTGTTAACGATTTGCCATTTCATCAAACAAAGTCAATTTAAATCAACAACTTACCGTCACCGTTTTCGGTCAACAGCGCCGCGAGCGCATTGAGTGTGAGCGGAAAGTCGGTGCCATAGTGGCGGTAGTGCAAGTCGTTCACCATGCGGGCCAAGCCGGTTTTGTTGAGTCTGGGCGGGTCGCCTTTGATGGCCAGGCGCTTAAAGTCATTCAAGCGGGTGTCTAGCACCTCACACACCAAGCGCAAGGCCAGGCTTTTCAGCACGGCGTGTTGCTCGGTTTTGCTGTGGGCGGCTATGCGCTCGCGGGCTTGGTATTGCGACAGCTCGTAGCGCACGGCAGCCAGCGCAGCCTGGGCTTCGGCAAGTTCGGCCGACAGCATTTGTTTGTCGCGCTCCAGGTTGGCTTGGGTAAAGGCGGCTTGGGCGCTAAAAATACCGGCTGTAGGCTTGGGCTCTTTGCCCAGCACCAAGGTAACCAGGCTTGCGCTATGAAACGTGGCATCGCCACTGGATATGCCGGGGGCGATTTCACCATAGGCATAAAAGCCAGCCATGGGCAGCCTGCTTTGCAGGCCTTGGGTGGCGGTTTCAAATTCGGCAGCGGGGTTTTGCTGCAACACCAAGGCGCGGCTCGCGCACGAAAAGCACAATACACCCGCCGGTGCGCCGTTGCCGGGGTAAAGCGCCAGCGCGCGGTGCATGCCCTGGCGTGAGGCGGTCAAAATAGCCTCAATGTTGGGTTGTGTAAGCTGGATTTGGCAGGCGTCGGGCAAGGATTGCATCGACTCCACGGCCCCGCTGGCTGCGTGGTAACGCACCACATCGCGCAAATAGTGTTCGTCGCTGTTGCGGTCGGGGTAAATCACAAACGGATGAACAACCGACAGCAGGCCGCCCTCAAGCTGGTAGCGCTCGGCCAGTTGGTCGGTGGCGCGGTGGCCGTTGATTGTGCGGATGAATTTACCCTGGCACTGGGCATCTAGCCGCGCGCCCACGGCTTGCCAGCCGCTGCTTAGGCCTTCTGTAACCGACCAGTGGTAGCGCACAGGCCCATAAAACAACAAGTAGGGCACGGCGTTGTGCAGTACCTCGGTGTTAAAAAACTGAGCGGTGGGTTGCAAGTGAAAGTCTTCGGCCGCAGCACCGCCAAAGAATTGGGTCTTGGGGTATTGCGCAGCAAACAGGCGCAATACCGCACCACCGTCCAAACCAATGCCATCCGGAAACAGCAAACCCAGGGCTGGTGCCCGGTTGGCAAAAGCATGGGTCTGCGGCAAGGGTAACCATTGTGTAAGGGCTGTGCGATGGTTGGTGGCCTCGTCATCAAAAGTAAGGCCGCGCAACACACCGGCTTGCATCTTGATGTGGTCGCTGGCAAAGGCCACCAACACCGCCGAGCCAACCCGGTAACCCAGTTCGTTGGACACCTCACCATGCGAGCTGCCGCCCACAATGGGACAGTTGGGCAGCAAGGCCACCAACTCGCGTAGCAAAGTGGCATGGTCATTGCCAAAGGTGGTAAATAGCAGCGCGGCGGCGGGTTCCACCCCGGCCAGGTCGGCACGCACCTTGCGCACCAGCGATGCAGCCGCAAGCTGGGGGTCGCTGGCTAGGCTGTGGGCCACACACATCTTGAACATTCAAACTCCTAGAACATTTTTAGAACATTCAGCTCAGGAGAAATCTGCAAAAGTCACTGTGAAATTTATTACAGAAAACACGCTCCAGCCCTTGCCGTATATGGGGTACTTGCCCGATAACATGTCGTATCCAATCCAGAATTCATCAGCACTATTGAACCGTTGACGCTTCATCCTGCTGCGCTGGCAACTGCAGCGTGAGCACGCCCGCATCCACAAGCTGCTTCAGCTCGGCTTGCATCATTCCGAAAGATGGCAAGAAGCCCTCAATCGGCATGACCAAAGTCTGGGAGAGCATCAGTTGAGGTTTTTGGCCTTGTTCCGTCGGTGGCTGGAGGGTGCCCATCGCCAGTCGGATGAGGTTGCCAGTGACGGTGATGTTTGTCAGACGGTCAGCAAAAATGTGCTTGATTTGAGACATGGTGAGTGTGTGTTGGTAAATAAATAAATCGCGTCGTCGCCGGCACTGTGAGACGCGCTGTTCAGTACAAAAACTTCTGCGTGATGTGGCAGGCTGTCGATCAAATCCTGGTAATTTGCTACCCGTGAATCGACAAAGGTGATGCTTGTGTTTGTCATGTGCTCTCCCGTGACATGATCCAGTCGTCAGCTCTTATGACCTGTTGGGCTGTGAAATTTGTGTCTGTGCCGCCAGCATTTCAACGACGATGTGGTTCGGCACAGTGGGTTTTTGCAACCTCTTGGCGCATCGTAACCATGTTCGCCCACGGTCATGTTTGACGTGTGTCAAAAACTACGCTGCAAATGTGTGTCAGGGCAGGCGCAGCGGCGGTCAACCCGCCGCACGACGGGCCATCCGTTGCTTGATGTCACAAGTTCACAGACCGGCACGCTCAAACCGTTGTGCAAACCGTTGCGCTGGGTAATGGGTGTTAAGCCCTGCCCAACCTTTTTTAATACGTTGCTTCCAGCCGGGGCCTCGGTGGGTGACATCGTCCCAGGCTTCACTTAGCAAATTGCGGTCGTTTCCCAACAGATAGTCTAAAAGGCAAGCCGCTTGCATCAGGTCTTTGTTGGCTTTGGTTCTTTGCTCTTGGGGCCTTTCCCCGCAAACAATCAGTTTGTGCCATGGCACAGCGGGTTTTTGCAACCTCTTAACACATCGTAACCGAATGGGCGCACGATTATGTTTGACAAGGAGCAAAAATCAACATGAAAACGCGTTGAGGCGTTCACCGTTGGTTTGTATGCAGGGCATCCCCGGCTGCCGCTTTGCTTGACGTGGGCTACGGTTGACTGAATCCCGGGTCAATCTCTGGATGACAGGCGGGGACAGGCAGGCAGGGTGCAATTAACCCTGGATTTAGACGGACGTTACAACGACCATTTCAGGTGCGGCGATATAGCCCAAAAGATTTTCCATTTTGCGGCTGTGAAGTACACTTGACAGCATGGCATCGATTACTTTTGACACCCTTAAATTTGCCGATACGCTCAAAGCGTCTGGCATACCAGATAAGCAAGCCGAGGCGCAGGCGCGTGCTGTTGCGGCTGCCATTGGCGAGGTTGACGTTGCTACTCGGCGCGACATTGATGATCTGCGCCGGGAAATATTGACAATGGAACAACGGCTGACGATCAAGCTGGGTGCATTCATCACCGTGGCCGCCGGAACTACGATTGCCCTGATCAAGCTGCTGTAACACTGCCAACCGGCACAGGCACTGTGTGCTTTTGGCCTAGTTCAAACCGTCGCACGACTAGCCCATCGGTTGCGATCAGTTGCTTGATGTCACAAAAGTTCATAGACTGAGCACGCTCAAACCGTTGCGCTGGGTAATTGGCGTTGCGCCCTGCTCAACCTTCTTTAAGCCGTTGCTTCCAGCCGGGGCCCCGATAGGTGACATCGTCCCATACTTCACTTAGCAAATTGCGGTCGTTTCCCAGCAAATAGTCCAAAAGGCTCAAAAGGCTAGCCGCTTGCATCAAGTCTTTGTTGGCTTTGTTTCTTTGCGCTTGGGGTCTTTCCCCGCAACAGTATTTTTGTACCCTTTGTCTGACTGCCGTCAGGTCTTTTGAGGTGTTGGGCTGTTAAGTTTGGGGCTGTGCCACCAGCATTTCAACAACCATCTGGGTTTTTGCATGAGGTATCCCTTTAGCTCCATAACTACGGCAGGCGCCCCGCCCCGACCCGAAACGTGAGGTTCGATGGCTGCGTACTCGCCTCCAATGCCTATCAATCCGTTGCAAGACACCTTTACTGCGCCTTCGGGCTAAGGGCTTGTCCACAAATTACATGCACATTTGTCTCGCCAGATTTGGGCGCATTGCGTCGTTGCAAACCGCTTGTGCAACCAAGTTGCACGGCGCGCTTTGCGCCTAGCTCGCCCAACTCTGACGGTCAAATGCGCAGCTTATTCGTGGACAAGCCCTAACAAGAAAGCTGGGGCGCAGCAAAGCGAGTTGAAATCGACTTTATTAATTGAAATTTAAATAAAGTCGCGACTAAATTTTATACAACATTAAAATTGTTGCATGAAACGTTATATCGACGACCGTGTCAAGCAAGATCTCGCCCGAAAGATGGTCATCCTGACGGGGCCACGCCAAGTCGGCAAGACTACCCTCAGCCTGCAATTGGCGAGCGAACAAACGGGTGTCCAATATCTCAATTTTGATGTGGCCGCGCACCGCGCTGTGATCATGGCGCAGCGCTGGCGCCAGAGTGCGCCGCTGTTGGTGTTTGACGAAATCCACAAAATGCGTGACTGGAAAAGCTGGCTCAAAGGTGTGGTGGATGGGCGCGCGCCCGACCAACAGATTTTGGTGACTGGTAGCGCACGCATGGACACCTTTCGTCAGTCGGGTGAGTCGCTGGCCGGACGTTATTACAGACTGCGTCTGCATCCGTTATCGGTGCGCGAATGGTGTGAACAGATGTCGGTGCTACCGTCCACCGCGCTCAGCCATTTGCTGGTGCGCGGCGGGTTCCCCGAGCCTGCGCTGGCGGCGACCGATGCCGACGCGCAGCGCTGGCGCAATGACTATTTTGCTGGACTGGTGCGTGAGGACGTGCTGGAGTTTTCGAGGCTGCAAGAGGTCAACGCCATGCGGCTGTTTGCCGAAATGCTGCGCTCGCGGGTGGGTTCGCCCTTGTCGCTGGCCTCGCTAGCGCGTGATCTTTACCTTTCGTCGGTCACGCTGAGCAAGTATCTCGATATTTTGCAGGCTTTGTTCATTGTTTTTGTAGTGCGCCCTTGGCACCACAACATCGCCCGCGCCACGCTGCAAGCACCCAAGGTTTATTTTTACGATACGGCGCTGGTGCAAGGTGACGACGGTATCCGCTTTGAAAACTTGGTGGCTTGCCATTTGTTAAAAATGGTTCAATGGCAGCAAGACACGGCTGGCCAAGCGGTTGATCTGCACTACGTCCGAACCAAGGACGGTGCCGAGGTCGATTTTTGTTTAAGTGCGGGCGACACCTTAACCCATTTGGTGGAATGCAAACTTTCGGATGCCAAACCGCACCGAGCCCTCATGCGTTTTGCCGAGCAATGGCCGCAAGCGCACCCGATTCAACTGCTGCGTGAATGCAAGGCCGAGGCGGACATCGGCCGTCTGCAAGTTCGGGATGCGGCACCATGGCTGGCAGCTCTGGATGTTTGACGATCATGTTGAGGATGGCGATGGCAGCGTGCAGGTTGACGGCGCTGGCTGAGTCACTATGTCAGTCTTCATCTGTCGGCACACTTAAACCGTTGTGCAAACCGTTGCGCTGGGTAATGGGCGTTAAGCCCTGCCCAACCTTCTTTGAGCCGTTGCTTCCAGCCGGGGCCTCGGTGGGTGACATCGTTCCACCGGAATAAACCCCATCTCTAATGAATCGATGGCCTTGGCGGTGTCGATGGTGATGTTAGAGGCAATGGCCAGAGAAATACTTTTACCTGCGTGCGGAAAGTTCGGGTCCACGGTGAAGGCCCCGGTACCCCAGCGCACGCCGAACATGTTTTGATAAGCCAAATAGGCATGGGTGTGTGCCCACCACCAACCCGCCGGCCCTGAAAAACCTATGATCCAACAGCCGCTCGATGACCCGGCCATGCTTCAATGGAATTTCGGCACATCCCAACGCGATGGCCGCTCTGGCCTGCTTTTGTAACCCGATGCCACCCAGCGCGGCAGGCGCTGTGCCGCGCCGCGCAATGAGCGTGCGGGTTCGCTCGTCATCTGGACCGACAAAAATTTGTTGCACTTTGCCATCAGGCTGCTTTTGTTGGTCGTACCAGTAGTCGCGACGTTTGTCATATTTTTTAACGAAGCCGCCCGGCACTTCGGCCACACTGCGCCGCATCGCGTTGTAAAAGCGTTTGCGTAAAGTCGGTAAATTCATCCAAACGCTCGGTAATGATCCGCACCAAAATAGCAAGTGATAGGGCTTGATAGTCATGCACGGCAATATTGCGAAAGGCCACCATACGCTTGAGTGCATCAGCCTGCGCCGGTTGCAGCCATTTGCTGCGCACCAACAGGTCAAACACATCGCGGGCACTTTGCGGCACCCCTAAACGGTCTCGGTGCACCACATGTTGGCCCATGTCCAACACCGCTTCGCAAGCGCGCTGAACATTCATGGTGGCTGCGTCTTGACGCGTGTAGTCAGTGGCAAAGGTGCTGGGGTCGCGGGCGTATTCTTCGCGTGCACGGGCGACACAGCGCTCCACCGTAGCGGCTTTGTTGAGCAACACGTCATCTGGCATAGACCCGCCCGCTGCGTTCGATGTCGGCCAGCAAAGGGGCGCGGGCTGCATCCAATTCGGTTTTTTCACTGAGCACAAAACACTCAAACAACCCGGCTTGCACGCCCACCGCCCACAGTCGAACACCGGTGGTGAGCACTTGGTATTGCATCACGGTGGATGCCGCGCGCAGGTCAAGCAGATCAACATGGCAGCCCGCCAGGTTGGCCAAGTCAGCCGACAAGTCCCACAGCTGCAAAGGGTCGGCATAGCCCGCCACCAACAGCGCCAGGTCAAGATCACTGCAGGCATTGGCTTGGCCCCTGACTTGGCTACCAAATGCATACAAGGCAATCGCTTGAGGGAACCGCGCACGAATCGCACAGACGATGGGACCATCCGCTGCGATGAGATGCTTGATGTGGTTGTTCATGAATTCATTTTGACATGACTGGAGTGCACCACCAAATTCATCGCCATGCCGGTCTTAGTAGCGGTAAGGCAACGCATTTTTGGCCTCTGTTGCCCCAACCCGACACCACGCATGACCCGTTGGTGCTACCTTTGCGCCACTTTTTTGTGACTTGAGAACACCATGCCCAAAACCCTGATTGAACCGTTTCGTATCAAAAGCGTCGAGCCCATCCGCATGACCACGCGCGCCGAGCGCATTGAACTGCTGGAGGCCGCCAAGCTCAATGTCTTCAAACTGCGCGCCGACGACGTGCTGATCGATTGGCTCACCGACTCGGGCACGGGTGCCATGTCCAGCCGCCAGTGGGGAGCCATCATGGAAGGCGACGAAAGCTACGCCGGTGCGCGCAGTTTTTACCGACTGGAAGCGGTGATTCAGGACATCACCGGCATGCAATTTTTTGTACCCACGCACCAGGGGCGTGCGGCAGAAAAAGTGCTGTTTACCGCGGTGTGCAAAAAGGGCGACGTGGTCCCCAACAACTGCCACTTTGACACCACGCGCGCGAACCTGGAATACATCGGCGTCGAGGCGCTGGACCTGGTGATTGCCGAAGGGCTGCAACCCGCCACCATTCACCCGTTCAAGGGCAATATTGACTTGGCGCGCGTGGAGGACCTGCTGCACACGCGCGGCGCGCAAATTCCCTTTGGTATGCTCACGGTCACCAATAACACGGGCGGTGGCCAGCCGGTGTCGATGGCCAACATCCGCGCCTATGCGGCCTTGCTCAAGCAATACGGCAAGCCTTTCATCATGGACGTGTGCCGCTTTGCCGAAAACGCCATGTTTATCAAGCTGCGCGAGCCGGGCTATGAGAACACGCCCATCAAGGCGATCGTGCAAGAAATGTTTTCTTATGCCGACGGTGCCACCATGAGCGCCAAGAAGGACGGTATGGTCAACATCGGTGGTTTCATCGTGCTGCGCAGTGAAGAGTGGCTGGATGCGGTGCGCAATGGCTTGATCATGATGGAAGGTTTCCCCACCTATGGCGGCATGGCCGGGCGCGACCTGGAAGCGCTGGCGGTAGGGCTGGAAGAGGGCATGCAAGAAGACTACCTGCGTTACCGACTGCGCACCGCAGAGTACCTGGGCGAACGCCTCGACGCTGCGGGCGTGAGCTTTGTCAAACCCACTGGGGGGCACGCGGTATACATCGACGCACGCACCGTGCTGCCCGACATGCCGGTCGCGCATTACCCGGCCTGGGCGCTGTGCAACGCACTGTACCTGGAAGGCGGCATTCGTGGTGTGGAAATCGGCTCGGTCATGTTTGGCAAGCGCCTGGCGGACGGCAGCGAAACCTATCACAGCATGGAACTGGTGCGCCTGGCATTCCCGAGGCGCATGTACACGCAAAGCCATTTTGATTACGCCGCTGAAGTGATTGCGGAAGTAAAGGCCAAGGCGTTGGGCATCCGGGGAGTGCGCATCACCAAACAGCCACCGTTTCTGCGTCACTTTACCTGCGAGTGTGCCTGGGTGGAGTAGGGTCTTTGGCTTGATGCAGTTCAAGGACAGGGGTGTGCCAGGGCGGTGACAATGCATGCGTCGTTGATCACATGTCCTTGCCCCATGAAATCTGTCTCGCTCCCCATTTTTTCTGAAGCCAAGGCCGCCGCTGAAAAGCCGCAAGGCTGGCCGTTGTTGCGGCTGGGTTTCAGACCGTTTTACCTGGGTGGTGCGCTGGTCGCGGCAATCTGGGTGCCACTGTGGCTGATGCTGTATCTGGGGCACCCGCTTGTTCCAACAGCGGTACCGGCATTGTTTTGGCACGCGCACGAAATGTTGTTTGGGTTTGCCACGGCCATCATCGTCGGGTTTTTGATGACGGCCGGTAAAAACTGGACTGGTCTGGCGACACCGCGTGGCCCGGCGCTGGGTGCGCTGGCCTTGCTGTGGCTGGCGGCCCGTGTGGCCTCCCTGACTGGGCCAGGCTGGCTCTATGCGCTGCTGGATGTAGCACTGTTGCCTGTTGTGGCGCTGATCCTTGCGCGTTTGCTGTGGCGTGCTGGTAACCATCGCAACCTACCGCTGGCGGGCATTTTGTTGCTGCTGGCCGTTGCCAATGGTGTGTTCCATCTGGCCGCGTTGGGTTGGCTGGAGGTGCCAGCGCTCACGCCTTTGTATGCCGGGTTGGCTTTGATCACCATGATCGAGAGTGTCATGGCCGGACGCGTGATTCCGGCGTTTACCATGGCGGTCAACCCGGGGCTGCGGATCGTTGCCAACAGCACGCTGGAGCGGTCGACGCTGGGGCTGACAGCGGTCGCTCTGGCATGGTGGGTACTGGCACCGACGCACATCTTGGGTGCGATGCTGCTGGGCAGCGCCGCCGTACTGCAAGTGCTGCGCCTGCGTGGTTGGCGTTCCCGCTTGAGTTTGAATCGACCGATCCTGTGGATTTTGCACGCCGCGTATGCCTGGATGCCGCTGGGTCTGGCGTGTCTGGCGCTGGCCCAGATGGGCTGGTTGGCCCCCTCGGTGGGTGTGCACGCCTTGGCCCTGGGCACCACGGGTGGGCTGATCATCGGCATGGTCACCCGCACCGCGCGTGGCCACACGGGGCGGCCACTGCAAGTCTCCAAACTAGAAGTCACGGCTTACGCGCTGGTCATGCTGGCGGCGCTGGTGCGGCTGGCGGGTGCCCTGTTGCCAACCGCGTTTTACCCGCTGTCGCTGATGCTGGCCGCCAGCGCCTGGAGTCTGGCGTTTGCGCTGTACCTGGCTAAGTTCACGCCCTGGCTGATGCAGACACGGCTGGATGGTAAAGACGGGTGAAGGAGTACGTAGGAATCAAGACTTGCGTTTCGACGTTCCTGCGCAGGGTGGCGTCGGAAGTGATCTCGGAAGTGTGTCTTGCTAGCTTTGCGGGTCACGCACGTTATCTTTCAGAAACAAGGCAAATAATTCGTGCTGTGCGTTAAGACCCAGCTTGGAATACAAGTGCTTTCGGTGCACCTTCACAGTTTCCGCTGAGATGCCTAGTCGTTGTGAAATTCCCTTGGAAGAAAAACCACTCAGCATCAGGCGGGCAATTTCCAATTCACGCGCCGACAGCGATGCGTCACTCAAACGGAAATTCGCTTTTCCAGCGGGATGCGTTGCCGGTCGCTGTAAAGATTGCCCTTGTTCGCGCAATTCATGCTGCCAGCGTTGGCGCAACAGAGGGACAAGCCAGATTCCCAACACCTTCATCAGCGCTTTTTCTGATGGTTTGAAACGTCGGTGTGAACCCAACGACAGACACACGGTGGCATCGTGATCGACCAGACAGTTCCATTGAATTTCATCTTCCACGATGTTGATCCGAAAATAACGCTGGTAATACTCGGTGCTTTTGAAACGGTCGGGTGCCACATCATCAAGATCGATTAGGCCGTCGCGTCGATATTCGCAGGCCGCAATAAAAAATGGGTCCAGCAAATACAAGCCGTTCAGATAGTCCTCAAACAACGTGTCAGGCAAGCCGTCATCGAGCGTGATTTCAGCCAACACCCTGGGTCGGTCATGTTCTGCAAAACGCAGAGCGACCCAGCTATCAAAGTGCACGTAATGGGCCAATAGACGTGTCAGGCGCAACCAGAAGTCACTCTGATCAAGCGACTCAAGCAGGTTACCCATGGCCCGATGCCAGGCCAATTCATCAAGTTTAAGCATGCGCTGCTAACCCCAACTGGTTACCCCATCAGGGGAATGTTTTAAATCAAATTTGCTGCCTACACTTTGTCCGGCGCGTTATACACCTGCAAAACGCCCTTGGCACCGATCCCTAGAAGCAAAGGAACAATGTGAAAGTTCAATTAGCACAAATACCTTGTCATGATGCCCACACCCAGGAAAATCTGGAGCGTGTTCTGTCGGTGATCCGTGCCAGCGACCCTGACACTGATTTGATTGTCTTCCCGGAAACCTGTTTGATGGGTTTTCCGACGGCCCAGGAACTCGCTCAGGTAGCCGAACCGGAAGATGGCCCGACCATCCGTGCGGTAAGGCAGTTGGTGACAACCCGGGGCATCTCCGTGGCGGTCGGTTTTGCCGAGGTAGATGCTGGCCATTACTACAACACCACGCTGCTGATTGGCCCTGATGGCATCGCCTTGAAATATCGCAAAACCCACCTGTGGGGTACCGATGTTGGCGTATTTGAGCCAGGCGACTACATGGTCACCGGTTTGTGGCGCGGCATCCGGGTTGGCATCATGATCTGTTTTGATATTGAGTTCCCGGAAACCGCGCGTGCCCTGGCAGCGCAAGGGGCCGAATTGCTACTGGTCACCAATGCCAACATGGACCCGTTCGGACCTGTGCACCGGGCACTGATCGTGGCCCGTGCGATGGAAAACCAGGTATTTGCCGTGATGACCAACCGCTGCGGCAGTGGCGGCGATCTGGTCTTTGCCGGCGAGAGTGCCGTGGTTTCGCCCATCGGCAAAGTGCTTGGATCGCTGGGCCGTGAAGAGTCCTCATTAACCGTCACCCTGGAGATGGCTGACGTGGCCAAAAGCCGCACCGACTATCACTATTTAAAACAACGCCGCTTGCCACTGGCAGGTAGCGTCGTCACGCTGGCCGCCGGCCAGAGCGGACATCGCCTTTCATAACCATAATTTTGGAGACATCACATGAATCAATTGAAAAGAACCCTGACGCTGCGCTCGGTCGTCCTGTTTGGCCTGGCTTACATGACACCGATTATTGTGCTGGGCACTTTTGGGCTGCTGGCTGATGCAACGCACGGCGTGGTCGCTGGGGCTTACGCATTGGCGCTGATCGCCATGCTCATGACCGCGCATAGCTACGGTGTGCTGGCGGCGGAATTTCCTACTGCCGGTTCGGCCTATACCTATACCCGCAAGTGCATCAACGCCAAGTTCGGTTTCATGATTGGGTGGGCGGTGTTACTGGACTATCTGTTCCTGCCAATGGTCATCTGGTTATTTGGCGCGGTTTACCTCAACGGTGCCTTTCCAACGGTACCCATGTACGTCTGGATACTGATCTTCATTGGCGTAACGTCGGCCATCAACATCGTTGGTATCAAGCTCGCCGACACCGTGAACAACTTGATGATGCTGATCCAATTATTGGTACTGGCTGCCTTTGTTGGTCTGGCAATTCATTATGTTGCAGGCGATGCCAGCCGCCCCCTGTTTGATCTGGCACCGCTGTACCAGCCAAAAGTCGGGCTTTCACTGATTACTGCGGGTGCCGCCATTGCCTGCTACTCATTCCTGGGCTTTGATGCAGTCACCACTTTAACGGAGGAAACCATTGACGCACGGCGCGTCATTCCGAAAGCCATTTTGCTGGTCACGCTGATTGGCGGTGGCATCTTCGTCGGCAGTTCGTATTTCGTTCAGTTGGCGCACCCGGGATTTGCGTTTGCCTCAGTGGACTCCGGTGCCACCGAGATTGCCAAAAACATTGGGGGCGATGTGTTTGCCTCCATTTTTCTGATCGGTCTGATCATTGGACAATTTGCATCCGGGCTTTCGGCACAAGCCAGCGCATCGCGGCTGTTGTTTGCGATGGGGCGTGACGGCGTATTGCCGAAGGGCCTGTTTGGCAAATTGCACGCTACTTTTCAGACACCGGTTGGCAACATTGTGCTGTGTGGATTGGTGGCGCTGCTGGCTTTGCTGATGGACGTTGCTACCTCGGTCTCATTCATCAACTTTGGTGCGTTCCTGGCTTTCACAAGTGTCAACCTGGCCGTGATTGCCCGTTTTTACATTGGCAAAAAAGGCGCTCGCACGGCACGTGATCATGTGAAATTTCTACTGACGCCGCTAGTGGGTGCAGCGGCTGACTTGTGGCTGATGGTCAGCCTTGATAGCCATGCCCTCACGCTGGGCGGGATTTGGCTGGTTGCTGGCCTGGTTTATCTGGCCGTGCTAACCAAGGGTTTCAAACAGGAGCCGCCAGAAATGGATTTCACTGAAAGTGCCTGATCCCATCACTGCAACAATGGCGTTTGCGCCGCCTCAAGGTTGATTCCGACAATATCGGCCTTGCCCGTCAGCAGGCTCAGGTATTGGCGCAGCGCGGTGACAAAACTTTGCTGCTTGAGTGCCATACGGACCGCGCCTTGGACGGATTCAAACGCTTGCGCCTGGCCCGCCTGGCGGCCAAGCACCTCGACCACATGCAGGCCAAAACGGCTGTGCACCAAGCGCGGCAACACGCCCACGTCCTTGCTGCCGAAAATTTCCTTGGCAAATTCTGGTGCGCAGTCACCGCTGACCAGCCAGCCCAGTTGGCCACCGTTAGCCCCGCTGGGGCAATTGGACAGGCTGCGGGCGGCGTTGGCAAAGGCATCTGCAACGCTCTTGCCGTCGTGGCAGCGCACATTGAGCAGCGTGGCTTCGGCTTGCTTGCGCAGCGCGTTCAGGTCAACACCAGGGGTGACAGCAAAAAGAATGTGGCGCAGATTGACGCGCTCCCCCGTGGTGTAGGTGGCCTGATGCGCCCCGTGGTGCCGCCTGCACGCTTGCTCAGACGGTTCGGGCACGTCCAGCGCTTGCTCCAGCAAGGCCTCGATGGCGGTGCTGGCAGCTTCGCTTTGCACCCCGTCTGTGGCCGGAAGATCGTCGCCGGCCAGCAGTCCGGCCTGCATCGCCTGTTGGCGCAGCAGCTCTGCGTAGGCGCGTTGGCGCAAGGTGGCGTCATCCAGCACCTCGTTGGGGTCGGCAATCGTGACCCCATTGATACTAATCAAATTGGCTTCCAGCCCTTGTTCTGCTTGCATGAATAGCTCCTTAAACTGCAGCGTCTGAGCGGCGTGGCTGGTTTTGACCCGTAGGCACATTCAAGCGCCGTGCGCGCACCACCTGGTACGGGCGCACCAGGTAACTGACCGAGGCAAAGCCGCTCCACACATGCACCAGCCGGGTGAACGGGAAGATAAAAAAGATCGTCATGCCCAGGAACATGTGCGCCTTGAAGATAAAGCCAGCTTCTGCCAGCAAGTCCACCGCGCCCGGTTGGAAGGTGACGATGGCCTGCGCCCAGCCGGCCAGCTTCATCATCATGCTGCCGTCCAGATGCTGACCCGACAACGGGATGGTGACTAGGCCCAATGCCAGTTGCAGCCACAGCAGCACCAACAGCACGATGTCGCTGGTTTTGGAGTTGATGCGGATGCGCGGCTCGCTCAGGCGGCGGTGCAGCAAGATCGTTACGCCAATAAAGCCCAGCAGCCCGGCGATGCCACCGCTGATCATGGCCATGAGTTGTTTGTCGCCGGCGCTGATGAAGTGCTCATAGACAAAGTGTGGTGTCAGCAGGCCTGCAAAATGACCGAAGAAGAGAAACAGGATGCCAATGTGAAACAGGTTGCTGCCCCAGCGCAGTTGCCCCATTTTGAGCAGTTGCGACGAGTCGCTCTTCCAGGTGTACTGGTCGCGATCAAAGCGCAGCAGGCTCCCGGCCAAAAAGACGACAAAGGCAATGTAGGGGTACACGCCAAACAATAAGTGGTTGAGGGTGTTCATGATTAGGCTCCAGCGAGCGCAGCCGCACTCTTGCGTGTGGCTGCGTTGGATTTGACAAAGTGAATGGGTTGTGCCTGGCCGGGTTTGTCCTGGCCTTTGACGGAGCAGCCGCCAAATACTTCGGGTTCTTCCCACGCGGCATCCAGCGGCTCGTCGGCGGTCACCTTCACGGTTTGCGCTTTTTCGCCACTGAGTTCAATCAACGCGCCCAGCACACTGGCGTAAGCGGTGTTGCGCTGTTGCAGGGCGCTGAAAATGGCGTTAAGGATATGCACCATCTCACCCAACAGGCTGCGCGCTTCTTTGGGCGGCTGGGTCGAGGCAAATTCCAGCATCACCGGCAAGTAGTCCGGCAGCTCGCCCGGAGCCAGAAACAGGCCCGCCGCCTCATAGGTTTTGGTCAGGTCGATCATGGCCGGACCACGGTCGCGGCTGTCGCCATGCACATGCTCAAACAGGTGCAGCGACGTAGCACGGCCCCGGTCAAACAGCTCCACGTAGTCGGCTTCAATCTGCAGCGGCGTGCCGTGGGCCAAGTGGTCAATCAGCGCCAGCAGCTCGGTCTTGCGTGTGGTGCTCAAGGCCCGGTCGGTGCCCAGCGCCTTGCGCATGTCAGCCAGGTCAGCGCGCAGCGCCGCGTTGGGGTAGGCCAGCAGGCGCGCCAGCACGCGCAGGCTGATGGCAGTGTTTTGAAGTTGCGCCATGGTTTATACCTCTGCCTGAATCGGGATGGTGCGCCGTTTGGTGCCACCAAACAGACTGGGCTCACTGGCGCCGTCCGAGCAGCCGTTGCCAAAGCTGAAGCCGCAGCCGCCACGCACGTCGAAGGTGTTTTCGGCGTATTCGCGGTGCGTGCTGGGAATGACAAAGCGGTCTTCGTAATTGGCAATGGCCATCACCTGGTACATCTCTTCCACTTCCAGTTGGGTCATTTGCACTTGTTCCAGTGCAGCGGTGTTGACGCGGCCTTCCACATGTTTTTCACGCTGGTAGGCGCGCATGGCCAGCATCCGCTCCAAGGCGCGCTCCACCGGTAGGGTGTCGCCGGCGGTGAGCAGATTGGCCAGGTACTTGACCGGAATGCGGAGTTGCTTCACGTCTGGAATCTGGCCGTTGGTGCCGATGTCACCGGCATTGGCAGCGGCACTGATGGGGGACAGCGGCGGCACGTACCAGACCATTGGCAGGGTGCGGTATTCGGGGTGCAGGGGCAGGGCGACTTTCCATTGCACCGCCATCTTGTAGACCGGGCTGTTGCGTGCGGCCTCCATCCATTGGTCGGGAATACCGTCAATGCGCGCTTGCTCGATCACCTTGGGGTCGTTGGGGTCCAAGAAGATGTCGAGCTGGGCCTGGTACAGGTCACGGTCGCGCTCCACACTGGCGGCTTGTGCAATGCGGTCGGCGTCATACAGCAGCACGCCCAGGTAGCGGATGCGCCCGACGCAGGTTTCAGAGCACACGGTGGGTTGGCCGGCTTCGATGCGCGGGTAGCAGAAGATGCATTTTTCGGCTTTGCCACTCTTCCAGTTGTAGTAAATTTTTTTGTACGGGCAGCCGCTGATGCACATGCGCCAGCCGCGGCATTTATCCTGGTCAATCAGCACAATGCCGTCTTCCTCGCGTTTGTAGATGCTGCCCGACGGGCACGATGCCACACACGTCGGGTTCAGGCAGTGCTCGCACAGACGCGGCAGGTACATCATGAAGGTGTTCTCGAACTGGCCGTAGATGTCCTTCTGGATGTCATCAAAGTTTTTGTCTTTGCTGCGCTTGGCGAATTCACCACCCAGAATTTCTTCCCAGTTCGGGCCCCATTCAATTTTTTCCATGCGTTGCCCGGTGATCAGGCTGCGCGGGCGCGCTGTTGGCACGTTATTGCCCGCCGGGGCGCTTTGCAGGTGTGCGTAGTCAAAGGTGAAGGGTTCGTAGTAGTCGTCAATTTGCGGCAAGTTGGGGTTGGCGAAGATTTTCATCAACAGCTTCCACTTGGCTCCCTGGCGCGGTTCGATCGAACCATTGCTCTTGCGAACCCAGCCACCGTTCCACTTGTCCTGGTTTTCCCATTCTTTGGGGTAGCCGATACCGGGCTTGGTTTCGACGTTGTTGAACCAGGCGTATTCCATGCCGGGACGACTGGTCCAGACGTTTTTGCAGGTGACCGAGCAGGTGTGGCAACCAATGCACTTGTCCAGGTTCAGCACCATGCCGATTTGTGCGCGAATTTTCATTTCAAATCTCTCTTTCATTCACCAAAACTGTTGAACTCCTTAACCACGAGATATCCCCGATAACGCTTAGCAGCGTGCGTTGGATACCCAACGTGCGCTGCGGGTAAAGGCTAAAGGGGGAAGGCGCAATACAGTCGAATTCATGCTGCGCTCCCTTCGTCATCCAGCCAGTCCACTTTGTTCATCTTGCGCAGCACCACAAATTCGTCTCGGTTGGTGCCGATGGTGCCGTAGTAGTTGAAGCCGTAACTAAACTGCGCGTAGCCGCCAATCATGTGGGTGGGTTTGAGCACGATGCGCGTCACGGAGTTGTGGATGCCTCCACGCCCGCCGGTGATCTCCGAGCCGGGCATGTTCACCAGCTTTTCTTGCGCGTGGTACATCAGGCACATGCCATTGCGCACACGTTGGCTCACCACCGCACGCGCGTTGAGCGCACCGTTGAGGTTGAAGAGCTCGATCCAGTCGTTGTCCACAATGCCAGCGGCTTTGGCGTCGTCTTCACTGATCCAGACAATCGGACCGCCCCGGCTGAGCGTCAACATGTGCAGGTTGTCGCTGTAGGTGCTGTGAATGCCCCACTTCTGGTGCGGGGTGATGAAGTTCAGCGCAATCTCCTTGTTGCCATTGGGCTTGCGGTCTTGCATGGTGTGCGTGGTCTTCAAGTCCACCGGTGGGCGGTAGCTGCTGAAACCTTCACCAAACGCCGTCATCCACGGGTGGTCCATGTAGAACTGCTGACGACCGGTCAGGGTGCGCCATGGGATCATCTCGTGCACGTTGGTGTAACCGGCGTTGTACGACACGGTTTCACTCTCAATACCGCTCCAGGTGGGGCTAGAGATGATCTTGCGTGGCTGTGCCTGAATGTCGCGGTAGCGAATTTTTTCGTCTTCACGGTGCAGCGCCAGGTGGGTGTGATCCAGGCCGGTTTGCTTGCCAAGGGCTTCCCAGGCCTTCACCGCCACGTGACCGTTGGTCTCAGGGGCGAGCTGCAAGATCACCTCGCAGGCATCAATGTCACTCTCTATTTTTGGCATGCCGCAGGTCACACCCGCATCGGTGGTCAAGCCGTTGAGCTGACCCAACTGGGTCACTTCAATCTTGGTGTCCCAGGCGATGCCCTTGCCGCCATTGCCCACCTTGTTCATCAGCGGGCCGACGGCGGTGAAGCGCTTGTACACGTTCGGGTAGTCGCGCTCCACCACCATGAAGCTGGGGGCGGTTTTGCCAGGAATCAGGTCGATTTCGCCTTTTTTCCACTCTTGCACGCCAAACGGTTGCGCCAGTTCGGCCGGGCTGTCGTGCATGATGGGCGTGAGCACCAGGTCTTTTTCAACCCCCAGGTGGCCCACGCACAGTTCGCTGAACTTCTTGGCAAAACCCTTGTAGATTTCCCAGTCGCTGCGCGATTGCCAGGCCGGGTCCACCGCTGCCGAGAGCGGGTGAATGAACGGGTGCATGTCGCTGGTGTTCATGTCGTTCTTTTCGTACCAGGTGGCCGATGGCAGCACGATGTCAGAGTACAGGCAGGTGGTGCTCATGCGAAAGTCGAGCGTCACCACCAGGTCGAGCTTGCCCTCAGGGGCCTGCTCATGCCAAACCACCTCTTTCGGACGGCCCTCTTCAGCTCCCAGGTCTTTGCCTTGCACACCATTTTTGGTGCCCAAAAGGTGCTTCAAAAAGTACTCGTGCCCTTTGCCGCTGGAGCCCAAAATGTTGGAGCGCCAGACAAACAGGTTGCGCGGCCAGTTGGCGGGGTGGTCGGGGTCTTCGCAGCTCATGGCCTGGCTGCCGTCTTGCAAGCCTTTGATCAAAAAGTCTTTGGGCTCCATGTGGGCGGCCTCAGCGGCGCGCACGACTTCAAGCGGGTTGGTTTTGAGCTGCGGTGCGCTCGGTAACCAGCCCATGCGCTCGGCGCGCACGTTGTAGTCGATCATGCTGCCACCAAACTTGGCCTTATCAGCCAGCGGTGACAGGATTTCATCCACGCCAACTGTCTCATAACGCCACTGGTCGGTGTGCGCGTAAAAGAAGCTGGTGCCGTTCATTTGCCGGGGTGGACGAATCCAGTCCAGCGCAAACGCCAGCGCCGTCCAGCCGGTTTGCGGACGCAGTTTTTCCTGCCCCACATAGTGCGCCCAGCCGCCACCCGACTGGCCAATACAGCCGCACATCATCAGAATGTTGATGACGCCGCGGTAGTTCATGTCGGCATGGAACCAGTGGTTCATGGCCGCACCAATGATGACCATCGATTTGCCGTGCGTCTTGTCGGCATTTTCGGCAAACTGGCGTGCCACGGTGATGAGCTGCTCACGCGGCGTGCCGGTGATGCGCTCTTGCCAGGCGGGTGTGTAGGGTGTGTCGTCGTTGAAGTCTTTGGCCGCCATCTCGCCCGGCAGACCGCGTGCTACACCGTAGTTGGCCACTTGCAGGTCAAACACGGTGGCGACCAGGGCTTCTCGCTGGTCGCCATCTTTGCCCAGGGCAATGCGTTGAACCGGCACGGTGCGCACCAGCACGTTGTTGGCCGCATCGCCGCTGGCATTGTTGGGGAAATGCTCGGATACGATGCCGCCAAAGTAAGGGAAACCCACTTTGGCAGTTTCTGCGCTTTGCTGCTCGCCTTCGCGCACGGTGAGTTTGAGTTTGACATCCGTGCCGTGGCGTGCTTCTTTGGCTTGCAGGTTCCATTGACCTTGGTCAGCGCGGCCGTCTGCGCCCCAGCGGAACCCAATCGCGCCGTTGGGCAGCACCACTTTGCCGCTCATGTCCAGGGCCACGGTTTTCCACTCGGGGTTGTTGGCGGCACCGAGCTTTCCGTTGAAGTCGCTGGCACGCACGTAGCGGTCTGGCACCATGACAGTGGTGCCGTTGGGCAAGACTTTTTCTTTGAGCATGACCAACATCGGCATGTCGGTGTAGCGGCGCACATAGTCGTCAAAGTAGGCGCTGCGCTGGCCGCTTTCCGGAAAGTAAAAGTCTTTCAAGATGACGTGACCCATGGCCATGGCCACGGCGGCATCGGTCCCTTGCTTGGGTTTCATCCAGATGTCGGACAGCTTGGCCACTTCGGAGTAGTCGGGTGTCACGGCCACGGTCTTGGTACCTTTGTAGCGCACCTCGGTGAAAAAGTGCGCGTCGGGCGTGCGCGTTTGCGGCACGTTGGAGCCCCAGGCGATGATGTATGACGAGTTGTACCAGTCGGCCGACTCGGGCACGTCGGTCTGCTCACCCCAGATTTGCGGGCTGG
>PCUV01000034.1:0-1309 GCA_002786915.1 Comamonadaceae bacterium CG12_big_fil_rev_8_21_14_0_65_59_15
GTTCTTCGTTGAATTCACTGTGAACTTTTTAAGCCACTGCCAAGTTCAACTTTCCACAATGAAACAGAATTCTTGCCCGGTAGTTAGTGAAGTTACGAAACCCACGGGCGTTGGCCTTGATGAGTTGAATGGCACTGTTGAAGCCTTCGGCGCAGGCGTTACTGATTTTGTGTTGACTGAAGCTGAGCAGTCCTTGCTCGTGACGCCTGAGCATCTTGACGACCTTTTTGATCGGTTCCAACCTGCTGCGCATCGCGTTGTCCGACCAGGCTTTAAAAAAGCGTTTGGCAGCCCCTTTGTAGCTGTAGCTCCAGAACTGGCTGAAGTTCTCCTTGATACGCCAGGCCCGACTCGTCTTGAGGTTGAGCTGGTTCAAAGTGCGAAACGACACCGCTTCAGCGCTGCGTCCATCGGGGTAATTTTTCAGCCATGCCCATTTGGAGCCTGCCAATGGCGACGCCCCCGCCTGCGACAGTCTGCGGTGCTCCTGTTTTCGCACCGTATCGACGGCCTCGCCGAGGTACTTGGAAATATGAAACTTGTCATGCACGACGTCCGCCTGCGGCATGCACTGCTTGACAGCACTCATATAGGCCGGCCACATGTCCATGGCAACCGCTTCGACAGATTCGCGTTGTGCCGGTGTGAGCGTTTCCAACAAACCAACGGTCGCTTCAAGCTTTCGCTCTGGCACCAGATCCAACACCCGCGAGCGGTCAATGTCGGTCATGATGCTGGCATAGGTGTGCCCTCGCTCGGAACTCTTTTCATCGATGCCAAGGTGCGTAATCTTTTCTTCGGTGCGCCGCAACATGCCTCGCTCCACTGCGCTGACCATGATGGCGTTGACCGTGCTCCAAGACAGTCGTGTCAGATCGCATACGGCTTGGGTGCTCGGGCAGGCCTCAAGCAGCTTGATGACAAAGCCAGCCATCATCTTGCTGACCCGGCTGTAGCGTTCGGCCCACGGCACGGCCAACTCCTCAACCGTGCCGTCGCTGTGTTTGAGCTGCGGTACGCGCGCTTTGATGACGGTCTCAAACTGGCAGGTGTCCAGGTGTCGCCATTGGCGCTCGCTCCAGCCGTTGATGTGCGCCCGCTTGGTCGCATCGATCGGGTCTGTCCACACTTGACTTTTCTTCAAAACAACTTCAACCACCACGCGCTGCTCTGTCAGCGAAAGGTCTACAGCTTTGACCGACCACGGCGCACTCAAACCAAGAAGCTGCTCATACAACGCTGTGTCTTTCATGCTCAACTCCGAAATTTTGAAGAATCGAATTTTCCAGAATTTCACAAAAAGTTCACA
>PCUV01000034.1:1360-23742 GCA_002786915.1 Comamonadaceae bacterium CG12_big_fil_rev_8_21_14_0_65_59_15
AGAAGCGCATTTCAACCAAGCCACACAAACCGCCATCTCGATCATGGAATCATCACAACCGACTAGCAGCGTGCGTTGGGTATCTGACGTAGCGAAATAAAGGAGGAGGCTTGGGGCTACGCTCCAAGCCGGAGGACATTCGCGGAGTCAGATGCCCAGCGTGCGCTGCGGGTTCAAACACGTCACGCCGACAACACAGCAGTCTCCGCCCGCACCGCCGCAGCCATCTCCCGTTCACGCTTGCGCGTTTGGCGCGCCACCCACACGCTGTAGCCGATCACCACCAGCGTGACCGACACAATCAGCAGCGTCGCTGCGGCGTAAATGGTGGGGTTAATGCCCCGGCGCGCGTAGCCGAAAATCACCTGTGGCAGCGTGTTGACACCCGGTCCGGACAAAAACTCGGCAATCACCACATCGTCAAACGACAGCGTAAACGCCAGCAAATAGGCCGCAAAAACGGCTTGCATGATGTTGGGCATGGTGACCAGAAAAAACACCTGAAACGGCTTGGCACCCAGGTCCATCGCCGCCTCTTCAATGGCGCGATCCATCTCCAGCAGGCGCGACTGCACCACCACCATGCCGTAAGCCATGCCCAGCAGCGTGTGCCCCAGCACAATCGTCAACATACCGCGCTGCGGCCAGCCAAACGCGTTTTGAATGCCCACCATGAGCAACAACAGCGACAAGCCAATGACCACTTCGGGCATCACCAGCGGCGCGTTGACCATGCCCGAGAACAGCGTGCGCCCAATGAAGCGCCGGTAGCGCACCAGCACAAACGCGGCAAAGGTGGCCAGCACGGCCGAGGCAATGCCGGCAAACGTGGCCACCTTGACCGATAGCCAGAAGCCGTCGACGATTTTGGTGTCGCGCGTGAGCGCCTCGTACCAGCGCAGCGAAAACCCGGTAAACACCGCGTCTTGCCGTGTGCTGTTGAACGAAAACACCACCATGAAAAACAGCGGCAGGTACAAAAACAGAAAGGTCAGGGCTAACCAGGCCTTGCCAAAGTAGCGATTCAGAAGTTGCTTCATCATGGGCCTTTCAGTGCTTGGGCTCAGCCGCTTCACCGGTGAAGTGGTAGTAGATGGCCAAGGGTACGACGATCAGCCCGATCATCACCACCGCCAGCGCAGAGGCGCGTGGCCAGTTGTTGCTGGTAAACATTTCGTCCCACACCACACGCCCGATCATGATGTTCTCCGGCCCGCCCAGCAGCGACGGAATGACAAATTCACCCACGCAAGGAATGAACACCAGCATGAAACCGGCGATGATGCCCGCCTTGGACAGTGGCACCGTGACCAGCCAGAACGCCTTGAACGGCGAGGTGCCCAGGTCATAGGCGGCCTCCAATAACCGGAAATCCATCTTGACCAGGTTGGCGTACAGCGGCAGCACCATGAACGGCAGGTACACATACGTCATGCCCACCAGCATCGACACGTCGGTGTAGAGCATTTGAATGGGCTCGTTGATGATGCCCAGCGCCAGCAACACCTGGTTCACCACACCCTGGTCGGCCAGGATGCCTTTCCAGGCATAGACGCGCAGCAAAAACGAGGTCCAGAACGGCAGCATCACCATCATCAGCAAGGCCGGTCGCACACTGGGGGCAGAGCGTGCGATGAAATATGAAAACGGATAGCCGATAACCAGGCACAGCAGCGCGGTGCACAGCGCATACCACAGTGAGCGCAGATAGGCTTCGATGTAGAGCGTCTGGAACAACGCGCCGCCGTCGCCCGACTGAAAAATCGTGTAATAGTTGTCGTATTTCAGGTGCAGCAAGCCGGTTTCAGAATCCCAAATGGGCTTGAACGGCGAGATGTCGTTGCCCATATCGACAAAGCTGATGTACAGCAATATCAAAAACGGCAGCAGGAAAAACACCACCAGCCAGGTGTAGGGCACGCCAATGACAAATCGGCGGCCAGGGGCTTTCAACGAATAGGCCATACCAGTGCCCCTTAGTTGCGCAACAAGACGGCGTCGGTGTCGTCCCACCAAAAGTACACGTCATCTTCCCAGGTGATGTCCAGCGTGTTGGTATGTGAGCCGTTGGGTTCGGTGATCTTGACCCGCACGCCGCTGGACGTGACCACGATGTAGGTGTTGTACGAGCCAAAGTAAGCAATTTCCTTGACGCGCCCACTGAACAGGTTATGGCGCACGTTGGCCGGAGCCTGTTTGCCAATGCTGACCTTTTCGGGACGCACCCCCATCGCCACCGGCATGCCCAAGGTGCCGCTCACGCTGTGGCCCACATGCACCTCACCAATGGCCGTTTGCGCAGCGCAGTGGTCGGGCTCATCGATGCTGAGCTTGCCGTCAAATAGGTT
Organism: Comamonadaceae bacterium CG12_big_fil_rev_8_21_14_0_65_59_15; assembly: GCA_002786915.1. Classification (GTDB taxonomy): domain Bacteria; phylum Pseudomonadota; class Gammaproteobacteria; order Burkholderiales; family Burkholderiaceae_C; genus Rhodoferax. The sequence goes on from PCUV01000034.1 coordinate 3,709, forward strand.
CACGCTGCCAATGAAATCCGCCACAAAGCGGTTGGACGGGTATTCGTACACCTCTTGTGGCGAGCCCACCTGCAGCACCCGCCCCTTGCTCATGACGGCAATGCGGCTGGCCATGGTCATGGCTTCTTCTTGATCGTGCGTGACCATGACACAGGTCACACCTACTTTTTCGATGATGTTGACCAGTTCAAACTGGGTTTGCTCGCGCAATTTTTTATCCAGCGCGCCTAGCGGCTCGTCGAGCAACAACACCTTGGGTTTTTTGGCCAGGCTGCGCGCCAGCGCCACGCGCTGCTGTTGCCCGCCTGAGAGCTGGTGCGGCTTGCGCTTGGCGTAGGGTGTGAGTTGCACCAGATCGAGCATCTGGCCGACACGGGTCTTGAGCTCGTCTTTGGCGCAGCCTTCACGCTTGAGGCCAAAGGCCACGTTTTCCCAAATATCCAGATGCGGGAACAGGGCGTAGCTCTGAAACATCATGTTGAACGGGCGCTCATACGGTGCCAGCGGCGCCACATCTTGCCCGCTAAGCAAAATGCGCCCGGAGGTGGGTTTCTCAAACCCGGCCAACATGCGCAACAGGGTCGATTTGCCGCAGCCCGAACTGCCCAGCAAGGCAAAAATTTCGCCCTGCCGGATCGACAGGTTGACCTCATCCACCGCCACCGCTTCGTCAAAGCGTTTGACTAGTTTTTCGGTCACCAGGTAATTGTCTTTGGGTGTGGCATCCGCCATGCTTGGGCCTCGATTTCAGAACATGCAAGCCAAGAAAAAGGGCTGCTCATACTCAGCGTACAAACAGCCCTGTGCTATGAAATTACAACGACTTACTTGCCTTTTTTGAAGCTGTTGTAGGCGGTGGCCATGGCTTCACGCGCTTCGTTGGTGAAACTGCTCGGCGCGATCATCTTGGCAAAGTAATCGCCCTCGACAAAAATGGTCTTGTTGCCCGCAATTTCGGGCTTGATCTGCGCAATGGCTGCCTTGTTGGCGGTGGGGTAGTTCATCTCGTTGGCCATGCGTGCAGCGTTTTCCGGGCGCAGATAGAAGTCAATGAATGCCTGCGCGTTGTTGGGGTGCGCGGCATCCTTGGTGATGGCCATGGTGTCAAAGAAGATCAACGCACCGGTAGAAGGCAGCAGCGCTTCAATTTCGTCCTTGGACTTGTTCTCTTTGGCGCGACCCGCAGCGATGTTGATGTCGCCCGACCAACCAATGGCCACGCAGGCCTTGCCGCCCGCGATGTCGTCGATCATGGTGCTGCTAAAGATCCGCACGTCTTTGCGCACCTTGGCCAGCATGTCGGTAGCGGCCTTGTAGTCTGCCGGATCATTGGAGTAAGCGTCTTTGCCGATGTAGTGCAGCGCTACAGGAATAATCTCGGTGGGCGAATCCAGATACGCAATGCCGCACGATTTGAGCTTGGACGTGTATTCGGGCTTGAACACCAGGTCCCAGGCGTTTTCTGGCATGGGCAGCTTGCCCAGCGCCTTGGTCACTTTGGTCTTGTTGATACCCACGGTGGTGAAGCCCCAGGCCCATGGAACCAGATATTTATTGTCAGGGTCGGTGTTTTTGGCCAGCGTGGCCATGATGGGTGCGTCCAGATTGGCCAGGTTCTTCACTTTGGCCTTGTCCAGCGGCTGGAACATGCCGCCTTCAATTTGCGGCTTGGCAAACACACTGCCCGGCACCACGATGTCGTAACCGGTGTTGCCCGCCACCAGCTTGGCGTGCAGCGCTTCATTGGTTTCAAAGGTGTCGTAGTTGACCTTGATACCGGTTTCTTTCTCAAACGCGGCAATCATGCCCTCGGGCACGTAGTCGGGCCAGTTGTAGATGTTGAGCATTTTTTCTTCGGTGTTGACCGCCACCGGTGCCGGGGCGCTGACGGCCGGCGCGGGTGCCGCCACCGGAGCCGGTGGCTCCTCTTTTTTGCCGCACGCGGCCAGAACTAGCGCAGACAGCGCAAACGACCATAGGTACTTTTTCATCATGAAGTGAACTCCGGTTGTGAAATAGGTAATGACGAGATGACAAGTTTAAGGCTAGCAAAAATTACGCCACAAAACCACTAGGGCAAACGATCAAAACAACCCTTTTTGGTGCAAATCGTGCTGCGTCAGGTCCAGCGCGTGGCGTATCAGGCGCAACAGTTCGTCAATGTCGGCGTGCGTCATGGTCAGCGGCGGCGCAATGATCATGCGGTCACCCACGGCACGCATGATCAAGCCGTTGCGGAAACAATGGCCACGGCAGATCATGCCCACCGCATCGTCCGGGTTGAAGCGCTCGCGCTTCTGCTTGTTTTTGAGCAGCACCAGGCCGGCCACAAAGCCGCAGCTTTCGGCCATACCCACCAGCGGGTGGTCGTTGAGTTCCGCGTAGCGTTTGGCAAAGTAAGCCCCCACCTCGCCATGCACGCGCTGCGGCAGGTGTTCACGCTCCATAATGTCCAGGTTGGCCAGCGCCACCGCACACGACACCGGGTGGCCGCTGTAGGTGTAGCCGTGGTTGAACTCGCCACCTTTTTCAATCAACACCTTGGCCACACGGTCGCCCACCATCACGCCACCCAGCGGCACGTAGCCACTGGTAACGGCCTTGGCAAACGTCACCAGATCAGGCTTGTAGCCAAATTTCTCGTAGGCAAACCAGTGGCCCAAGCGGCCAAAGGCACAGATCACCTCGTCACTGATCAGCAAGACGCCATATTTATCCACAATGCGCTGAATCTCGGGCCAATAGGTGGCGGGCGGAATGATGACACCGCCCGCGCCCTGGATCGGCTCGGCAATAAAGGCCGCTACCTTGTCTTGCCCGATGGCCAAAATTTCGTCTTCCAGCCAGCGCGCTGCACGCAGGCCAAATTCGTCAGCGGTTTCCCCGGCCTTGCCGTTTTCAAAATAGTACGGTTGCCCGATGTGCTTGATATTCGGAATGGGCAGGTCGCCTTGCGCGTGCATACCGCTCATGCCACCCAGCGACGCGCCCGCCATGGTGCTGCCGTGGTAAGCGTTGTGGCGGCTGATGATCACCTTGCGCTGCGGCTGGCCGAGCAAATCCCAATAACGGCGCACCATGCGCACGTTCGAGTCATTGCTTTCGCTGCCGCTGCTGGAATAAAACACGTGCTCAAAACTGCGCCCGTCCACCTTGGGTGCCAGCGCGGCCAGCCGTGCCGCCAACTTGACGGCGGGTTCGTTGGTGGTCTGGAAAAAGCTGTTGTAAAACGGCAGCGTCAGCATCTGGTCGTAGGCCGCCTGGGCCAGCTCCTTGCGCCCATAGCCCACGTTGACGCACCACAGGCCGCTCATGGCGTCGAGCATTTTTTCGCCTTCGGAGTCCCACACGTAAATACCTTCGCCGCGCGTGATGACGCGCGCGCCGCGCGTGGCCAGGTCGGCGTGGTCGGTAAAGGGGTGGATGAAGTGCGCGCTATCAAGCGTCTGCAATTCTTTGGTGGACAAGGTTTTAGCGGCAACCCGGGAGTTCATGGATGGCATCCTTTTATAAAAGAAAAGTGGCTCTAGCCCTTTGCATCATTGCGCTGATAGCTATACATGCAGTAGCAAATGTTCGCGTTCCCAAGGCGAGATGACCTTCATGAACTCGTCAAACTCCAGCTCCTTGACCTCGGAATAGACGGTGATGAACTCCTTGCCCAGCACCTCGTGCAACTCGGATTCGCGACGCAACCAGTCCAGCGCCTCGCCCAGGCTGCGCGGCAGCGCGTAGGGCGACAAATAGGCGTCGCCTTTCATTTCGGACTTGGGCTTGATCTTGTTTTTCAGCCCCAGATAGCCGCACGCCAACGTCATGGCCAGCGCCACGTAGGGGTTGGCGTCGGCCCCGATGACACGGTTTTCTACCCGGCGCGCGGCCGGTGACGAAATGGGCGAGCGGATGCCTACGGTGCGGTTGTCGTATCCCCACTCAATGTTGATGGGCGCGGCAGTGTTGCGGCTCAGGCGGCGGTAGCTGTTGACATACGGCGCCACCAGCACCATCGCCGCCGGGATGTAGCGCTGCAAGCCGCCGATGTAGTGCATGAACGCCTCGGACGGCGTGCCGTCGCTGTTGCTGAAGATGTTTTTGCCGGTGGTCTTGTCCAGAATGCTCTGGTGCACGTGCATGGCGCTGCCTGGCTCGCCTTCGATCGGCTTGGCCATGAAGGTGGCGTACATGTCGTGGCGCAAAGCCGATTCGCGCACCGTGCGCTTGAAGAAAAACACCTCGTCAGCCAGGCCCAGCGGCTCGGCATGAAAAAAATTGATCTCCATCTGCCCTGCGCCAATTTCGTGGATCAACGTGTCAACGTTGAGCTCCATCTTGTCGCAATAGTCATAAATCTCTTCAAACAGCGGGTCAAATTCGTTCACCGCGTCGATGCTGTACGCCTGGCGCGACGTTTCGTTGCGGCCGCTGCGACCAATGGGCGCCTTCAGCAGCGTGTTGGGGTCGGTGTTGCGCGCGGTCAGGTAAAACTCAAGCTCAGGCGCCACAATCGGCTGCAGGCCTTCGGCAGCGAACAGATTGCACACGCGCCGCAACACGCTGCGTGGTGCAAACGGCACCATGGTGCCCTGGTGGTCAAAGCAGTCGTGAATCACCTGCGCGGTGGGGTCGGTAGCCCAAGGCACGATGCGCACCGTGGAGGGGTCCGGGCGCAACTGCATGTCCTTGTCGGTCGGGTCGATCACGTCGTAATACGGGCCGCTTTCAGGGAACTCCCCGGTCACGCCCATGGCCACCACCGACTGCGGCAGGCGCATACCACGGTCTTCGGTAAACTTGACCCGCGGCAGAATCTTGCCGCGCGCCACCCCGGTCAGGTCAGGCACCAGGCACTCCACCTCGGTCACATGGTGCTCGTTGAGCCACTGTTCGAGATCGTTGAAATTCATCGTTGTCTTATCTGTCATGACGGACTCCTGTGGCAGCGCAGGCTGGCCTGCTGGCTGCGGTTAGTTTCATTGTGCGTTTGAAATTGGTTGAAAATAAGTGCCATTTAAATCGGCAAGAAGGTGCCACTTTGAACCCACCGTTGGCGATCATCCTTTGGCCACTTTAACCGTCTTCTGAGCGAGCACCCTATGTTGTCCGAATTGTTGCTGACGGAAATGCAGCGCCTGGGCGCGCAAACCCGTCTGCCGCTGCACCGGCAGTTGTACGAAGCGCTGCGGCGCGCCATGCTCGACGGCAAGCTCGCGGCCGACGAGCGCCTGCCCTCCAGCCGCGACCTGGTGCACGACTTGCAACTGTCACGCAACACCGTGGTGGCAGCGCTGAACCAACTGGCCGTGGAAGGCTATCTGGTCTGCCGCGTGGGCAGCGGTACCTTTGTCAGCCCGAATGTGCCGCAGCGCGCCCGAGCGGCCACACGCGCGCCCCACCCGGCCAGCGACCGCCTGTCACAACGCGGCCAGGCACTCAGCACGCGCTTTTGCGCCAGCGAACTGGAGGTGCAGCCTTTTACCCCCGGCATTGCAGACTTCAGCGCGTTCCCGCTGGCGCTGTGGCAACGGCTGCAAAACAAGCACTGGCGCATGACCTACCCGGACATGCTCGACTACAGCAGCGCCGGTGGCTACGCGCCGTTGCGCCGCGCCGTGGCCGACTACCTGCGCGTGTCGCGCAGCGTGCCGTTAGAGGTGGATCAGGTGCTGATCACCAGCGGCACGCAAGAGTCGCTGGGCCTGTGCGCCCAGCTACTAGCCGACCCGGGCCACACGGTCTGGCTGGAAGACCCGGCGTATTGGGGCGCGGCCAAGGCCTTTACCGCCACCGGTCTGGCGATCCACCCGATACCGGTGGACGAGCACGGTATGGCCCCGCGCGCCAAAGACCACGACATCCCGGCACGGCTGATCTACGTCACGCCGTCGCACCAGTACCCCACCGGCGCGGTGATGTCGCTGGAGCGGCGCCACCAATTGCTGCTGCTGGCGCGCCAACACCGCGCCTGGATTCTGGAAGACGACTACGACAGCGAGTTCCGCTTCAGCGGCCCGCCTGTGGCGTCGCTAGCCGGGCTGGACGACAGCTGCGACCGGGTGCTGTACCTGGGGTCTTTTTCCAAGGTGCTTTACCCCGGCCTGAAGCTGGGCTACATGGTGGTGCCCAAGGGCTTGATCGCCGCCTTCAAGCGCGTGCATTACGACCTGAACCGACCGGGGCAGATTCCGGTGCAGGCGGCGCTGGCCGAGTTCATCGAGATGGGGCACTTTGCCAGTTCGCTGCGCAAGTCGCGCCAAAGCTACGCGCAGCGCCGCCAGGCCCTGCTGACGGCGCTGCAGCCGTGCCTGGGTGAGCGGGCACACATCTCGGGCGCCGAGCAGGGTCTGCATTTGTGTCTGCGTTTGCCCGACACGGTGGACGATGTGGCGCTGGCCGCGCAACTGGCCAGACAACAGTTGACCGTTCGTCCGCTGTCGGCGTACTGCCTGAAGCGCCGCGACCTGCGCGGTCTCGTCATCGGCTACGGCTACGCGCCGCTGGCAGAAATTGAGCGCTTTGGGCCGGTGCTGGCCAAGGCGCTGGCTTCGGAATTAGCAGGATTTGCGCGCGGAGCAGCGGCGTGAGCAATGGGAGCTGACTTCAATTCGTCAAGCGCCTTGCGCTACATTCTGACCAAGCAAAATCGAGGAAGAACTCGCCTCTACCAAATTTGGGCTAGCTAGGCGGTAAACCACAAAGGGACGGAAATGAATTTAGATTTTCTGGGTTTTGACCGCATAGACAGTGGCTCAGCTAAATGACAGTAGCCAGTAAAAGAGTTCATGAACTACGTCAGACCAAAAAGCGAAATTAAGCTGACTCCGGCTGAGAAGCGAGACCTTCTGCAGGGCTATTTTGAGCACTACAGGAAAGTAGCTGCGGACAATCCTAATCTTCTGAATTCAAAAATCAAGCGTCAAGCGTTTGATCGACTTCTCGATCAAATCGGTTTACTAATTTTAGAGTTTGCAGAGAATGCCGTTCATAGAGATGGGATGGTAAGGGACTTTATTGTCTTGAACGCGCTTCCTCACGACATGGATCGGCTTCTACCGGAAAACTATCGAGCTTATTGTTTGGCATTAAACGCTCTGAAACAGTGGGTTTCTGCGGAGCAGGCAGCAACAGACCGCTATATATTCGGAAGCGCGTGTGGAAAGCTGACGCGCGAGCTAGCCAATGATTGCCTCGTATCCGGAGTTGAATCTAAAGGTTGCGTGATTGAGCTTCACCATCCAGTCCGCGACGGGAGGCCCCCGATCCCCTTGTCCAAGGAGACGCATGACGAAATCGAACATCAATCTTCAGCCTCAAACGAAGTCGATGAGGTCATGGCTGCCATCTATCCAATCAAGAGAGCCGCCAATAGGTCATGGGTAATGTTGAAGCTTGGCTGCCAATTGCATTTGGGCATTGCAGATACAACAAGATCAAGAAGCGTGCAGTCTTCATCGAAATCATTTGCAAAAAAGGCTAGTGAAGCAGCAAACATAAGTTACCGCGAATTAGTTGCCTGGATAGACGGGAATCATCTTGCGTAGGGTCATCACAAACCTTGCGACGGCAGAGATGCGACAAAAGCTAAGCGCCCCTCATCTGATCTTGGGCGACATCACAAACTATCGCTTCCAGCCCCTCCGAATAAGCCTTCTCAGTCCACGCTTCGTGTATGAAGTCTCACTATGAATCTGCTACGCTGGCCATTCACTATCCTCGCCGCCATTCTGGGTTGGTACATTGGCGTGGTGATGGCGTTGCTGGCGCACATGGGTCTTCAACGCTCATGCCCAGCTGAATACGTGGTCTCGCAAACATGCCATGCACCGTGGTCTGGTTTCGGTGATGTCGTATTTCTGGCTGCAGGCTCACTGGTCAGCGGCACGCTGGCGGTGCTTTTACCAACGCTGGTCGCGCCATGCCATCGGATACGGGTAGCTCGGCTTGCCTACGCAGCCGGTTTGTTGAGTTCCGCCTACTGGTTGGCGCACGAGTTCTGGCTCCCCGTGGGTTGCGCGGCGTTGGCGGGGGCCGTAACGCTTTGGCGCATTCAAAGAGCGCTCAGTCCAAAATTCGCTCCTTAGACCGGACACGCAATACCTTTTTTGATAGCTCTTCGCCCTTATCAAATAAGGGCAAAAGGCGTTTTTATATTTAGACCAGTGAGCCTCCGAAGCCCCTCACAACAGATCGCGCAGCCGGTGGTACAGCGTGCCCAGCACCAGGCTGGGCGTGCGCAGCAGTTCGCCACCCGGAAACTCGCGGTGACGCAAGCTGGCAAACACATCGAAGCGTTCGGCCTGCCCAGCCACGGCTTGCGCCACCAGTTGACCGGCCAGGCCTGTCAGCGCCACGCCATGGCCGCTGAAGCCTTGCAGGTAATACAGGTTGTCACCCAGGCGGCCAAAGTCAGGGGCGCGGTTCATGCTGATATCGACAAAGCCGCCCCAGCAAAAGTCGATGGGCGCGCCCTTTAGCTGCGGGAATATCTTGCCCATGCGCTCTGCCATCACCGCCTGCAAGTTGGCAGGTGTGCGCGTGGTGTAGCTCACGCGTCCGCCAAACAACATGCGGTAATCGGCGCTGAAGCGAAAGTAGTCCAGCACAAAGTTGTTGTCGCACACCGCCGGGTTGCGCGGCAGCAACTGCTGGCACAGAGTGGGTGCCAGCGGCGCGGTGCCAATGATGTAAGTGCCCACCGGCATGATGCGCGCGGCAATGTCGGGCGCTACCTGGGGGCCGTATTCGGGCAGCGTGCAGTTGCCCGCCAGCACGCCAAAGCGGGCGTTCACGCTGCCGTGCGCGGTGTGGGCAGTCAACTGCGCGCCCCGATCCAGCCGCAAAACGGCGCTGCGTTCAAAAATGTGCACCCCCATCGATTGCGCCGCTGCGGCCAGCCCCAGTCCGTATTTGAGCGGATGCAGATGGCCGGATGTGGCCTCAAACGCGCTGGCACAGTAGCGCTGGCTGTGGATGTGGCGTTGCACGTCGGCCCCCGTGGCCACGTCGGTGACAAAGCCATAGTCACGTGCCAGGGTGGCCATCTCGTGTTGCAAGGCACGCGCTTTGCGCGGCGAGTCGGCCGCGTGCACGTAGCCGCGCGCCCAGTCGCAGTCGATACCAAATTCGCGCACACGCTCATCCACCAACGCCACCGACGCCATTGACAGGTTCCACGCCAGCCGCGCCTGGTCGCGGCCCAATTGCTGCTCAAACGGTTCTTGCCCGCTGGCGTAACCGGCCAGCACCTGCCCGCCGTTGCGCCCCGACGCACCACTGCACACCCGGTCGGCCTCCAGCAGCACCACCTGGTAGCCCTTGCGCGCCAGTTCGATGGCCGCCGACAGACCGGCAAAACCGGCGCCGACCACCAGCACATCGGTTGACAAGGTGTCTTGCAGGGGGGGATTCAACGCCGGGCGGGTCACGCTGGCTTCGTAATAGCTGCGTTGATTGAGTTGGGTATCTGAATCGAGCAACATGGCAGGCCCTGACAGGGTTCAAACGCGCTTGGCGATCTGGCCGCACAGATAGGTCCAGACCAACGTGGCGGCGGCGTTACTGGTGAGCTCGGCGTGGTCGTAGGCTGGGGCCACTTCGACACAGTCCATGCCGACCAGGTTCAGGGCGCTCAGCTCTTCGAGCAGCGTCATGGCTTGCGAGCTGCTCAAGCCACCCGGCTCGGGGGTGCCGGTGCCGGGTGCAAAAGCCGGGTCCAGGCAGTCGATGTCAAAGGTCACATAACACGGGCGCTGGCCTAGCCGCTCGGCAACTTGTTGCACCACCGGCTGCAGCGCCGCGCCGTCCAGGCCGCGCAACTGGCGCGCCGTATATATCAACCCACCCTGGTCTTGCACGTACTCGCGCGCGGCACGATCTCCACTGGAGCGCAGACCGATCTGCACCGTGTGCGCGGCGCTCACCAACCCTTCTTGCAACGCTTCATAGGTCCAGGTGCCGTGGCCGGACGGCTCGCCGAAATGGTCCATCCAGGTGTCACAGTGGGCGTCAAAGTGCACCAGCGCCAATTCACCAAAGCGGGCGTGTGCGGCACGCAGCAGCGCCAGGGTAACCGAGTGATCGCCCCCCAGAAAAACGCAGTGATGCTGTGCCATCAGCGCGCTGGCCTGCGCCTGAATCAATGCCCGCACCTCGGCCAGCGGTGAAGCGTTGGGCAAGTGCATGTCGCCCGCGTCGCCAAGCTGCCCCAGCGGGCTGACGTTGAACAACGGGTGGATACCGTCGCACAGCATCAGGCTGGCGCTGCGAATGGCCTGCGGGCCAAAGCGCGCGCCGGGGCGGTGCGTGACGGCACCGTCAAACGGCACGCCGCACAGCGCAAACGGCTCGTTCTGCAACAGGGGCGCGGCCAGAAAGCGGTTACTGGCGCTGGCGTAGGCAAAGTGACCAAGCGACATGGATTCTCCTGTGAAGGTCGGGCAAGTTTCGCCATTTTCTGCACTGCCGCTGGGGCCAATTCTTCTTAGCCGCAGCAATCCATTGCCAAGCCTTTATCTCAGCACTGGTGAGGTAGTCGCCCAGCGGTGCGTCGAAGTCCAAGTCTTCCAGCATGCCGGCATTGCGCCAGCAACGACAATCTGCGCCGCAACAACCCACCCCATGAACCACCTCCCTCCTCCTGACCACCAGCCCCCCCGCTGGCTGGCCTATGGCCTGCTGGCACTGAGCATGTCGCTGGTCGGCAGCTACGTGGCCCTGAGCAAGCCGCTGGTCGCGGCGCTGCCGGTGTTTTTGCTGGCGTGGCTGCGCTTTGGTATTGGCGTGCTGGCGATACCGCATTGGCTGGTCAAACCAACAGACGAGCCACCGATGACACGCAGCACGCGCGGGCTGCTGTTTCTGGAATCGTTTTTAGGCAACTTTCTGTTCACCCTGTGCATGCTGTTTGGCGTGAGCCTGACCACCGCCGTATCGGCGGGCATCATCATGTCAAGCATTCCGGCAGTGGTGGCGCTGCTGAGCTGGGTCTTTCTGCGCGAGCGCATCGGCTGGCGTGTGGGCACGGCGATTGCGCTGGCGGTGCTCGGCATTGGCCTGTTTTCGATCTCTAAAACAGAGTTACCGGCCAGTCATGTGCAAGGACTACAAGCCAATTTAGCGCCAAACCATTTTTTGTGGGGCAACCTGCTGGTGTTTGCCGCTGTGGTGTGCGAGGCCTCGTACGCGGTGATTGGCAAGCGCCTTACCGGCAGCGTCTCGCCCAAGCGCATCACCGCGCTGATCAACCTGTGGGGCTTTGCGCTGATGACACCGCTCGGGCTGTACGCCGCCTGGTCGTTTGACTTTGCCGGCGTGGCGCCGCGCCTGTGGCTGTTGCTGCTCTTCTACGGGCTGGCGGCCAGCGTCTGGACGGTGTGGCTGTGGATGACGGGCCTGAAAACGGTACCTGCGGCGCGCGCCGGTGTATTTACCGTGATGCTGCCGATTGCCGCCGCCGCCGTGGGCGTACTGGTACTGGGTGAACAGCTCAGCGCACTGCAACTGCTGGCGTTTGGCCTGTGTCTGGTGGGCGTGCTGCTGGCCACCCTGCCCGCCCGACGCACAGACGCGTAACGCGTCGTCAGACCCGCTTCGGATAGTGTGCGTTACACCAGACGCGTTGCGCTGATCACCATGCCATCAGCGTCGGCGTAGAGCCAATCGCCCGGATGCACCCAGACGCCCTGAATCTGCACCGCCACGTCTTTCAAGCCCTGGTTCTGTCTGTCGGTGGCCATGGGCACGCTGGCCAGCGCGCGAATGCCCACGTTCAGTTCGGCCAGCTCCGCCACATCACGCACGCAGCCGTCGATCACCACACCAGCCCAGCCGTTGCGCGCCGCCGCCGCACCCAGATTGCCACCCAACAGGGCGCGGCGCAGCGAACCCGCGCCATCGACCACCAGCACCTTGCCCACACGCCCCAGCGCAGTGTCCACCGTGCCGCAAGATTCCACCGCAGCCTTGACGAGCGAGTTGTCTTCAAAACACTTGACCGTTTCCACCGGTCCGGCAAACACACGGCAGGCAGAGAAGTCACGCAACACCGACGGCAGCACCCGAAAAACATCGTCGCTGGCGTTCTTGTTGGCGTCACAGAAATCACAAGTCGCAAAGGTCAAGGCCATGATGAATCGCTCCTGAAAATGAAAAAATTGTAGGTGGCGACGCAAAGCGTGATGAAAAACGAACGTTTCCCTGTGAATTTAGCGTCTCCCCCCTTGGAAAAGTGCGTTTTCTCCATTAGGATGCGCTCCAGCCAGCCGGGACCCTCTCTGTGCTGGTCCTTGTTCAACTCTCAATAGGACACACTATGGCAACTGCAACGAAAGCACCCGCAAAGAAAGCGGCGCCAGCCAAGAAGGCCGCTCCGGCCAAAAAAGCTGCGCCAGCCAAGAAGGCCGCTCCGGCCAAAAAAGCCGCTCCGGCTAAAAAGGTCGTAGCCAAGAAGGCGGCCCCCGCCAAGAAAGCAGTTGTCAAAAAAGCGCCCGCCAAAAAACGCACCGTCAACGCCGCGTTCATGAAGGCCCTGACCCCCAGTACAGCGCTGGCCGCTATTGTGGGCGGCAAGCCGCTGCCGCGCACAGAGGTGGTCAAGCAGATGTGGGTCTACATCAAAAAGAACAAATTGCAGGACGCCATCAACAAACGCATGATCAACGCCGACGCCAAACTCAAGGAAGTGTTTGGCAAGGCACAGGTCACCATGTTTGAAATGGCCGGCCTGATCGGCAAGCACCTGAAGTAATTCTCTAGAGTCTTCCCTTGAAAGGCCGGCGTCAAGCCGGCCTTTTGTTTGTGGCATCATCGCGCCCACAACAAAAACACCTGTTCCTGATGCTGCGTTTTTTACTCACGCGCCTGAGCCTCATCATTCCGACTTTCATCGGTATGACCCTGGTGGCGTTCTTCCTGATCCGGATGGTGCCGGGCGACCCGATTGAAACCCTGGCGGGCGAACGCGGCATCGACGAGGCCCGCCATACCGAACTGCTCAAGGTGTACGGACTGGACCGCCCCGTGATGGTGCAGTACGGCATTTACATTGGCCGCGTGTTGCAGGGCGATCTGGGCACGTCCATCATCACCCACGCGCCAGTCCTCCAAGAATTCATGTCGCTGTTTCCAGCCACCATTGAACTGGCGCTGGCGGCCATGCTGTTTGCCGTCATCATTGGCATTCCGGCGGGCATTCTGGCTGCGGTCAAGCGCAATACGTTTCTGGACCACGGCGTCATGGGCGTATCGCTTACCGGGTATTCCATGCCCATCTTCTGGTGGGGCTTGCTGCTGATCCTGCTGTTTTCGGTGCAATGGGACCTGACCCCGGTATCGGGGCGCATAGCGGTGGAATATTTCATCGAACCTGTCACCGGTTTTTTGCTGATCGACACCTGGCTGGCCGGTGACCGGGATGCCTTCTGGTCCGCGCTCAAGCATCTGATTTTGCCGATGATCGTGCTGGGCACCAATCCGCTGGCGGTGGTTGCGCGCATGACGCGCTCTGCCATGCTCGAGGTGCTGGGTGAAGACTACATCCGCACCGCGCGCGCCAAGGGGCTGTCGGGCCTGCGCGTGGTGACGGTGCATGCGCTGCGCAATGCGCTGATTTCCGTGGTCACCGTGGTGGGGCTGCAAATTGGCGTACTGTTTACCGGCGCGATCCTCACGGAAACCATTTTTTCCTGGCCCGGCGTGGGCAAGTGGATGATCGAAGCCATCGGCCGACGTGATTACCCGGTGCTGCAAGGCGGCATTCTGCTGCTAGGCAGCATGGTGATGCTGGTCAATTTGCTGGTCGATGTGACCTACGGCATCATCAATCCACGCATCCGAAGCTAAGCAAGATCATGACCACGCTGACGGATGACCATTCCTTTACCCCGCAACACCCGTTGCGCGAATTCTGGGACTATTTCTCTTCCAACCACGGCGCCGTGGCCGGGTTGGTGATCGTGCTTGCCGTTTTACTGCTGGCCGCGTTTGCGCCCTGGATTGCGCCTTACGCACCCAACGATACTGACCCCAGCGTGTTTCTGGTTCCCCCGGCCTGGCAGATTGGCGGCAGCAGCGCGTATCTACTGGGCACCGACGCCATCGGTCGCGACATTTTGTCGCGCCTGATCCATGGCGCACGGTTGTCGCTTGCCATCGGTTTGGTGGTCGTCACACTGTCCGTGGTGATCGGAACCATTCTGGGGCTGACAGCAGGTTATTTCCGCGGCGTGTTTGAAGTGGCAGTGATGCGCATCATGGACATCATCCTGACGCTGCCCAGCTTGTTGCTGGCCATTGTGATTGTTGCCATTTTGGGCCCTGGGCTGATGAACGCCATGCTGGCCGTGGCGGTGGTTGTTCTGCCGCACTATGTGCGCATCACGCGCGCGGCGGTGATCGCAGAAATGTCGCGCGACTACGTCACCGCAGCGCGCATGAACGGCGCGGGGCACCTGCGACTGATGTTTTCCGAGGTGCTGCCCAACTGCACCGCGCCGCTCATTGTGCAGGCGTCGCTGGGTATCTCGTCGGCCATTCTGGACGCCGCCGCGCTGGGCTTTCTGGGGCTGGGCGCGCAGCCACCCTCACCCGAATGGGGCACCATGCTGGCTGACGCGCGTGAATTTGTGCTGCGCGCCTGGTGGGTGGTGACCTTCCCCGGCCTGGCCATTCTGATCACGGTGCTGGCCTTCAACCTGCTGGGTGACGGGCTGCGCGACGCGTTTGACCCCAAGCTCAAGCGCTGAAAGTTTCGATCTATGGCATTGCTTGAAATAGAAAACCTGTCGGTGCGCTTTCCGTCCAGGACGGCGGTGATGCACGCGGTCGATGGCGTGTCACTACAGCTCGACGCCGGCGACGTCCTGGGCATTGTGGGCGAATCGGGCTCGGGCAAAAGTGTGACCATGATGGCGCTGATGGGGCTGGTGGCTTACCCGGGTGAAATCAAGGCCGACCGACTGATGTTTGACGGCCATGATTTGCTGCGCCTGGGCGAGCGCGAGCGCCTGCGCATCATCGGCAAAGACATGGCGATGATTTTTCAGGACCCCACCACCAGCCTGAACCCCTGTTTCACGGTGGGTTTTCAGATGGCCGAGTCATTGCAATTGCATCTGGGCATGAGCAAAAAACAGGCGCACCAACGCTCTATCGAACTGCTGGAGCAAGTGGGTATTCCGGCCCCTGAAAGTCGCCTGGGCATTTACCCGCACCAACTCTCTGGCGGCATGAGCCAGCGCGTGATGATTGCCATGGCCATCTCTTGCAACCCCAAGCTGCTGATTGCCGACGAGCCCACCACCGCGCTGGACGTGACGATCCAGGCGCAAATTCTGGACCTGCTGCGCACGCTGCAAAAAGAACGCAATATGGCGCTGGTGCTGATCACGCACAACATGGGCGTGGTGAGCGAAATGGCGCAGCGCGTGGCGGTGATGTACGCCGGGCAAATCATGGAAGAACGCAGCGCTCACGACATCTTTCATGCGCCTCAGCACCCTTATACCGAAGCGCTGCTGGCGGCCATGCCCGAGCGCAGCGACGGTGCGAGCCGGCTGGCCACCATTCCCGGCATGGTGCCCGGGCTGTATGACCGCCCCGCAGGTTGTCTGTTTGCACCGCGCTGCCGCTACGCCAGCGCTCAGTGCCGCGACCAGCGCCCGCTGCTGCGCGCCTGGCAAGACGGCAACGTGTGCTGCCATACGCCGCTGGCCACGTCACCGGTGGCAACTGAGGTGATCGCATGAGTACACAGCAACAGCCCGTGGTCGTTGCACGCGACTTGAAGCAGGTGTACAAAATCAGTCACGGCGCGTTTCGCCCGGCAGAGCATCTGCAGGCGGTGAGTGGCGTCTCTTTTACGATCCAGCCGGGCCAGACGCTGGCTGTGGTGGGTGAATCAGGCTGTGGCAAATCCACACTGGCACGCATGGTCTCGCTGATCGAAACACCAACAGCCGGAGAGCTGAAGCTGGGCGCGGTGGACGTGCTGCGTGCCAGCAGCGCCGAGCGCCACGCGCTGCGCCGCACCGTTCAATTGGTGTTTCAGAACCCTTATGGCTCCTTGAACCCGCGCAAGAAAATTGGTGCCATTCTGGAAGCGCCGCTAGAGATCAATACCGACCTGAGCGCTGACCAGCGCGCGCAAGCAGCACGTGCCATGCTGGCCCGGGTGGGCCTGCGCCCCGAACACTACGACCGTTATCCACACATGTTCTCGGGCGGGCAGCGCCAGCGCATTGCCATTGCCCGCGCCCTGATGCTCAATCCGGCGCTGATCGTGGCCGACGAGCCAGTGAGCGCGCTGGACGTATCGATTCAGGCGCAGGTGCTTAACCTGCTGGCCGACTTGCAGCGCGAGCTGGGCCTGGCGTATCTGTTTATCTCGCACGACCTGGGTGTGGTGCGCCATATTGCCGACGATGTGCTGGTGATGTACCTCGGCCACGCCATGGAACAGGGCGACAAGCGCACTCTTTTTGCGCAGCCGCTGCACCCTTATACGCGGGCGTTGCTGGCCAGCACGCCGGGCATTACCGGCGCGGGCGCCCCCAATGAACGGATGGTGCTCAAGGGCGAGCTGCCGTCACCACTGAATCCGCCCAGCGGCTGCGTGTTTTCCACCCGCTGCCCGCATGTAGCGGCACAATGCCAGTCCGAGCGACCGGTTTTGCGCGAATTCTGTGGCAGGCAAATTGCTTGCCATTTGGCTGAACAGTTTATCCAACCCGCTGCCTAGCAGCATTCACATGACAGGAGTCCACAAGATGACCATTTCAACAAAAAAAACTCGGCACACGTTCAAGCGTACCGCGCTGTGTGCACTGGCGCTGCTGGCAGCGTCCGCTGTCTCGGCCAAAACGCTAGTCTATTGCTCAGAAGGCAGCCCGGAAAATTTTTACCCCGGCATCAACACCACCGGTACCTCGTTTGACGCGGGCGTGCAGATTTATGACACGCCAGTGCAGTTTGAGCGTGGCGGCACCAAGGTGCAGCCAGCCTTGGCGCAAAGCTGGGATGTTTCCAAAGACGGCAAGGAATACACCTTCCACCTGCGCAAAGGCGTCAAGTGGCACAGCAACAAAAATTTCAAGCCCACGCGCGACTTCAACGCCGATGACTTCATTTTTTCGATTGAACGCCAATGGGTCAAGAACGATCCCTACTTCAAGGTCACCAGTTCCAACCATTCGTACTTTGACGACATGGACATGCCCAAGCTGCTCAAGTCGGTGGACAAGGTGGACGAGTACACCGTCAAGATCACGCTGAACGCGCCCGAGGCGCCGTTCCTGGCCAACATGGCCATGCCGCACAACGGCGTGCAGTCCAAGGAATACGCCATCGCCATGCTGAAAGCGGGTACACCGGAAAAAATCGACCAGGAACCCATTGGCACCGGTCCGTTCACGCTGGTGCAATACCAAAAAGACGCGCTGATCCGTTACAAGGCCTTCGCCCAATATTGGGCTGGCAAGGCCAAGATTGACGACCTGATCTTTTCCATCACCCCGGATGCCTCCGTGCGCTGGGCCAAGCTGCAAAAAGGCGAATGCCATGTGATGCCCTACCCAGCCCCCGCTGACGTGCCCGCCATGCGCAAGGACGCCAAGGTCAAGGTGCTGGAACAACCCGGATTGAACGTAGGTTACTTGGCCTACAACACCACCAAGAAGCCGTTTGACGACGTGCGCGTGCGCAAGGCTGTCAACATGGCCATCAACAAGAAAGCCATTGTCGACGCGGTGTACCTGGGCACTGGCATCCCGGCCACCAACCCAATTCCGCCCACGCTGTGGTCGTACAACAAGGCCGTCAAGGACGACGCATACAACCCGGCTGAGGCCAAGAAACTGCTGGCCGCTGCTGGCCTGAAAGACGGCTTTAAGACCGACCTGTGGGCCATGCCGGTGCAACGCCCGTACAACCCCAACGCCAAGCGTATTGCCGAGCTGATGCAGGCCGACCTGGCCAAGGTGGGCATCAAAGCCGAGATCAAGAGCTTTGAGTGGGGTGAATACCGCAAACGCATGCAAGCCGGTGAACACCAGATGGGCATGCTCGGCTGGACCGGTGACAACGGCGACCCGGACAACTTCTTGAACGTGTTGCTGGGTTGCGCTTCAGCCAAGTCCAACGGTTCCAACGTGGCCAAGTTCTGCTACCAGCCGTTTGAAGACCTGATCCAGAAAGCCAAGGTCACCTCCAACCAGGCCGAGCGCACCAAGCTCTATGAAAAAGCGCAGGTGATCTTCAAAGAGCAAGCGCCCTGGTTCACCATTGCCCACGCCGTGGCGCTGAAGCCGGTGCGCAAGGAAGTGGTTGACTTCAAGATCAGCCCGTTTGGCACGCACGTGTTTTACGGTGTGGATATCGCCAAATAAGCGGAACTTCAACCATCAAAAAAGCCAGCGCAAGCTGGCTTTTTTTGGCCCATTGTGTCATGCGCCGCGATGGCGTCAGGTGGTCCGCAACTACCGCAGCAAGGCCTCAAATTCCAGCAATGGAACCGGTCTGGAAAACAGATATCCCTGGAACGCATGGCAGCCCAGCCTGACCAGAAAATCTTGCTGTTCCTGCGTTTCCACCCCTTCGGCGATGACGCCCAAACCCATGCTATCGGCCAGCACCACCACCATCTTGGCAATGGCCGCGTCGTTGGCATCGGTCAGGATGTCACGCACAAAACCCTGATCGATCTTGAGTTGATCCAGCGGCAAACGCTTCAGGTAAGCCAGCGACGAATAGCCGGTACCAAAATCGTCCAGCGAAAAGCCCACGCCACGCGCTTTCAGTGCACCCATCTTGGCGATCACCTCACCCACATTCTTCACCAGCAGGCTCTCGGTCAACTCCAGCTTGAGTCGGCTCGCTGGCGCCCCCGTGCGCGCCAGCACATCCAAGACCTGATCGACAAAATCACTTTGGTGAAACTGGCGCGCGCTGACATTCACGGCCATCGTCAGATGTGCCATGTCGGCACGGCTCGCCCAGCGCGCCAACTGCTGGCAAGCTGTCTGTAGCACCCAACTGCCCAGCGGCAGGATCAAACCGGTTTGCTCGGCCAACGGAATGAACTCAGCGGGCGACACCATGCCACGCACGGGGTCACTCCAGCGCACCAGCGCTTCCACCCCGGTGATGCAGCCATCATCTGCCACCTGCGCCTGGTAATACAGCAGGAATTGATTATTTTCCAGTGCAGCGTGCAAGCCCGCCTCCAGTGCCGCACGTGCGGTCACCACCGCCTGCATCTGCGGATCAAAAAAGCGCAGCGTGTTGCGCCCTGCCGCCTTGGCCTGGTACATCGCCATGTCCGCGCGCCGCAGTGGTTCATCAGGGCGCTCATACTGATCGCTGCCAAAAAGGGTCACGCCCAGGCTGGCGGTGCTGTGCTGCACCACGTCATCCAGTTGGTACGGATGGTTCAGGGCAGCGATGATTTTTTTTGCCACCGCTTCGGCCTGCGTGGCCGCCTCTTGGAGGTCCTGGCTCAATTCCTTGAGCAACACCACAAACTCGTCGCCACCAACGCGCGCCACCGTGTCGCCGTCTCGCACGCACGTCAGCAAGCGCTGCGCTACCTGCTGCAGCAATACGTCGCCTTGATCATGCCCCAAGGCGTCGTTGATGGTTTTGAAGTCATCCAGATCGACAAACAGCAGCGCGCCTTGGCGTTGATGGCGGGCGGCTGCCGCCAGCGCTTGTTCCAGTCGGTCCATGAACAGACGGCGATTGGGCAGTTGGGTGAGCGGATCTGAAAAAGCCAGATTCTGGATCTGAGTCTGCGCCGCGTTGCGCTCGGAGATATCGCGAATGACGCCGATGTACCCCAGCAAGGTGCCGCTGGCCGTTTTGATAACCGTTCCCAAGGTCTCACCGGGAAAGACCACGCCATTTTTTTTGCGGTAGTTGACAACATATGGACTCGCCAACTCCGCTGCCGTTGCGTTCGATAGAAGTCAAGTAAGTTGTCGCAAAAAGTTGTAAATCTGAGGTGTTAAATTTTCTGCTGATTGGACTCCTTGACTTGCGGTTTAT
>PCUV01000039.1 GCA_002786915.1 Comamonadaceae bacterium CG12_big_fil_rev_8_21_14_0_65_59_15
GTTAGAAACTATTTTTAGAAGAAAACAGGAGCCGAAGAAAATGCACGTTCATTCCGGCTGAAATCCGGCAGTTTCGGGTCGGCGGTCACACGCGTCGATCCGGATTAGGATTTGGCAGCACAAGCACCCCCCGAATACTGTGCCGATCAGCGTATCAGTTGGTGACTGTTAAACAGTCAGATCGCGCTCTGATCGTGTCGCCCATTGCTGTGACGGTTGCCCTGCTGTTTGCTGCGCATTCATCAGCGCATCCATCTTGTCCGCCCAGGTTGCTTTGAGTTCCTGCAACAGCGCGGCATCTTCATCCTTGAGCACTTGCCTCAACAGTCGCTCGCTTTGCCGTGACAAGGTGATCTGATCAGACAGTCTCTCTGCCAGCCATTGCAATACCACTGCCCAGGCCTTGGCCCCGGTGCCCAGGATCACCGTCAGTTCTTCAAGCATGCTGACCAAATCGGCCGGCAAGTTAAGTGCTTGAAGTCTACGCACGAATCGCATGGGAGCAAGTGCTTTTTGCGCAGTGGTCTCAAAGGTCTCCAATAAGGTCAGTGGCGTTGCTACCGGGCCAGGGGCAATTTTGCGTGGCTTCGGACTGAGTAGTTTCTTCACAAGCGGCGTGGGAACAGGGTCATCAGGCTGTTTGCGCAAGAAAGCGGGTATCTCGAAATCATCCATGTCGCTACTGGACAAGGCTTCAACTCTGGCTGCGGCTTCGCTGGCCCTGCTACGCCATAACGTTGGCATGCTCATGCTGCTGTAGTCTGGCGCACTGTGCCTTGCTGAATACATGATCTCATCGTATGCAATGCTGCTGCAACATACGGCGCTTCCCTTATGTTCAGCCACGCTGCCCACCCCACCCCAGCCTGCGGCCAGCATATGATTGACCTTAGCAAGTTCGGGCAAGCCTTCGGCCTTCTTGTCTTGTTCGCGCACATGCACCAGGATCAGGTTGGTCTGGTCGGTGACCAGTTGGTACTTGAGCGCAAGTTCAAGCGTTTGCTTTTCCTGCTCGGTGTCTCTGGCCAATTGCTCGATCTGGCGCGATACCACCAGGCGCGGTAACAACTCGGTTGACTGGTTTTGAAGTTGCGGGGCTGCTACCTGCATCGCTACTTCGTTGGCTACCCATGTCAATGTTGGTGGCAACTGCGGTGCTTGTGCCAAGCGCGCACACAGGTGCAGGGTGTCGCCACCGTAGAGCGTGGTGGGCAGGGTTGACTGCCACAGCACGGGTTGCCCCCAATCGAGCTTGACCTGCGTGCAGCGGGTAGAGCGCATACGACGAAACATGCGCACGATGACGTCAGCCACGTCCTGGTTGGGCGACACCAGCTCGCAAGCCCCGCCAGACTGCTCTGCGACTTCACGCAACAGGCTCTCGGCCGGGGCGCTGCCCACACCGATGGCAAAGATTCTGTGGCCAGAGTGCTTGGCGGCTTGAATAACGGCCTCGACATGCCAGATGTCACCATCGGTAATCAGCAACACATCTTTGCTGTGGCTTGGAGTTTCTGACTTGGTGAACAATGCCTTCAACCCTTTGCTCATCCCCAGTTCAAAGGTGGAGATCAGTGCGGCGTTCATCTCGGTACCACCCAGGTCTGCTTCGGTGTTGTCCACCAGTTTCGCCATTTGTCGAATGGTGGCTGTGTTGCAGGGCTGCAAACCGGGGAGTTCATGACTCACTTCGGAGCCAAAGCGGCTGTAGCTGATCCAGTCCTGGTCACTGAGTTCTTTCATCACGTCGTGCAAGGCGCGCCGTGCAGCGGCAATGCTGTCACCCCCCATGGAGCCGGAGCAATCGACCAGAATCTTCAAAAGTACCGGCTCCTGGGTTTGGTCTGGCAACGTGGGGCAAAAGCTGGCCAATACCGCAAAGCCTTCACCATCAGGGGACACGCTCGCAAAAGACTGACCTTGCAAGCCCTGCAGCAGCAAAACAAAGTCCCGATCCAGAAAGCCACCTTGCTTCAAAGTGACCACCAACGAATCTTCCAAACGTGACATGGCCACGGCATGGCTGGGACATTGAACGGCGGCCAGTGCCACTTCACCCGTCAGCGTGATCTTGACGTTCAAGGGGTACTCGGCCAGCACGTTGGCCGACACCGACTCATGCGGGGCCAGTCCACCCTTTTTGTGCGCATCGCCATAACGCGGCCCCACCGTGGTGGGCACGGTGATGCGAATCTGGCCCTGCTCAAAACGCAGCAGTTGAGCGTATTCGATCTCGATAACGGCTTCTTCACCGGGTTTGAGGTTGCCCAGGTTGGCTGTATACAGGCCGCGTGCGGATCGTTCCACCATGATGGGCGTGTCGCCCTCGTCAATGGCTTTTTCATAACGCTGGGTGGCCTGCTTTTTCTCCATCACCGTGCCTTGCAGTCGGTGGCCGTCAATTTCGGCATTCAGACCCAGCAGCGTGGCACCCCAGGGCAAGGGAAAGGTGTAGACCGCCTCCAGATTGGTTTTTCTGGTGTTCTTGTAGTTTTGGCGGGTGGTCATGCGCAACAGCAGGCCGTCGAGTTGGCCGTCAATCTGCACCGATTGCAGCGTGGCGGCCAATCCTTCGGGACTCATCAGTTGAGATGACTCGGCTTGTGTGACAGCATTCATTGGGTTTCTCCTTGTAAGTCTTGATAGGTTTTCATGACAGCACGCACCAAGGTGCGAACCTGCTGAGGGCTGAGCCCTGCTTGATCGGGTGAGATTTCAAGCTCAATGCCGTCAGCGATGAACAGATGGCTGCGCACTTCGACCGAGCCGGGTTGCCGTTGGCGTGGTGGCACGGGGGGCACTTCACCTGAGAGCACCTCGCGGATGCGCTCCAGAGACACACCGGCATCACTGAGCTTGCGGATGGTCAGCAGTTGGCTAAGGTGGTGATGCAGGTAGTGCGCGGCCTTGGTTGCCCCGATGGGAGGGTCCACCAGACCGATCTGCATGTAGTAGCGTACCGTGCGTTTGCTGGTGTCGCTCAGGGTGCAGAGGTCATCGAGGTTGAACTTGCGGGTCTCAGGCTCTGATGAGGCCTCCGGGTTTTTGGTGGATTGAGCTTGCATGGGATTTATTGTCACACTATTGGTGGCAATGTCAAGTGTTTATAAAAACATTTTTGTTGATGCACAATGAATGCCGGTTCATCGAACGGGTTAGTTCATGCGAATTGAAGTCGCCATCGCCGATATTTCTGCTCAAACCGATATGCAGGCGGTGGTCAACAGCGCCAACGCTAATTTGCGCATGGGCTCGGGTGTGGCCGGTGCAATCCACGGTGCAGCCGGACCTGAGCTGGAAGCCTATTGCCGCCAATTTGCTCCACTGGCTGCGGGCAAGGCGGTACTGACTCCTGGCTTTGATCTGCCCAATGCCTGGGTCATACATGCGGTAGCTGCCTCGTTCATCAATGAACCCAAGGCTGAATTGATTTTGGCCAAAGCGCTCGACTCGGTGATGAAGTTGGTCAACGTTCACCAGATTGAATCTCTGGCCATGCCCGCCATTGGCACGGGTGTTTTCAAATGCCCGCCTGAGCTTTCAGCAGAGATGACGGCACGGGTTTTGGCGTACTACCAGCAACAAGGCACATCTCTGCGGCACATCAGGATTTGTGTTTCCACCCAGGCATTGAAAACAGTTTTTGAGCAAGCGATGGATGCAAATGGACTGCATCTCGATTCTAAAAACTGATCACTGGACGCGACGGTTAACCTTTCAAGACAATAGCGTATGGCCAAACTCATTGTTGATTCCCGTGAAACCACCAGCGGCATGATTGAGCTGCTTACCGCCGGTGGCGCGCAGGTCGTGGTCGAAGAACTGGCGTGCGCTGATTACATCCTGGCAGAGGGCATGGCGGTTGAGCGCAAGACCGCCGAAGACTTTGCGGCATCCATCATGGACCGGCGGCTGTTTTTGCAAATCGCCATGCTCAAAGCCACTTATGCCAAGGTTTTCATTCTGGTTGAGGGCGATGTGTTTGACACCCAGTCGGCCATCGCCCCCGAAGCCATTACCGGTGCTTTGTCCTACATCACGGTGATTGAGGGCATTCCCGTTGTCGCCACGGTTAACCCGATGCACTCGGCCGCGATGATGATCACCATGCAACGCCACGCGATCGAGGGTCTGGGTTATGAGGTGCCACTTCGAGGCCCGAAGCCAAAGTCACGCGCACCGCAGGCGCAGTTCCTGATTGAAGGGCTCCCTGGGGTGGGGCCATCCGCTGCCAGAAAGTTGCTTGGGCACTTTGGCAGTGCGCAGGCCGTCCTTGCTGCAACCCCTGAACAATTCAAAGCGGTCCGGGGCATTGGCCCCAAGACCATTGCCAACATCCGTGAGGTGTTGGAGTTCAAACTCTGACCATGCGCGACACCAGCACATTCGTCGCAACCGAGATTCAGACCTATCTTGAAACGGGCTATCGTGACCCGAATAGGTGGGGTTGGCCTGGCTCGAATTTTTTGGAGCAAGAGATTAACGCAGAACGCATCTTGCGCGACGCCTTGATTGACAAGGGGGTGTGATTCAAACTGATGTGGAGTTATTCTCGCCCCATCCATGCAGCAAAGGAGCCCAGACATGACTGAACCATTGATGAGTGATGCGGAA
>PCUV01000028.1 GCA_002786915.1 Comamonadaceae bacterium CG12_big_fil_rev_8_21_14_0_65_59_15
TCGCCCACCTGGGCCAGGCGCTGCTTGACGCTGGCAGCAAACGGTGCGCGCAAGGTGGTTTTCTGCAGCTGTCGCCGGGCACTGGCCAGCGCGGCACGGCTGCTGGCCAGGTCGCTGGCGGCCAGCTGGACATCTGTTTCACGTTGGGTCAGGGCTTCTTTTGAAAAGAAGCCCTGTGCCACCAGCTCTTGTGCGCGCCTGAGCTGCGACTGCGTCAAGACCTGGCGTGCCTGGGCGGCGTCGTGCGCCGCCAGCGCACGCGTCAAAGCCAACTGGTAGTCAGCCGGGTCCAGTTGCGCCAGCACGTCACCGCGCCTGACCGTTGCACCAGCGTCAACCGTCCAGCGCAACAAGGTACCCGCCACCTCGGCCGACAGCCGTGATTCGTTGCGCGCCAGAACGCTGGCCGATGCCTCGCGCCAGGGGGCAATGGCAACAGCGCGCAAGGGGCGCAGTTCAACCACTGGCGCCGTCGTCTGCGCCCGGCCGTACCCGGCAAACCCAAGTCCAACCAGCAGCGCCAGCGCTAGCGCTAGCTGACCCGATCGTAAAAAATTCAAACGAACCATGACCATGCAGCAGATAAAAATTGAAGCCAGTGCGCCGACCGGGCGCACACACGGGCGTAAGCATAGCAGTCATGCCTGCCAGACGCGCGCCATGACAATGCGTGCCATGACGATCGCGACAGACACCAAAACGCCGTATCATTTGCTGCCATGACGATCCGCTATACCCAAGTCATCAACCATCTGCCCGAAACCAAGATGCGGCTGTACCCGACCAAGGTCATCAACATCATTGGCGGTCCGGGCAGTGACAAATCGCTGTTTTCAGCAGCAATCGTGCTGTACCTGAACCTGCATGGCAAAACGGTCGAGATCATCCCCGACTACGCCAAATCGCTGGTCTGGCAACAGAACTTTGAAGTGTTGAAAAACCAGTACTACATCGCCCAACGCCAGTATGAAATGCTCAACCTGATCGACGGACAGGTCCACTTTTTGATTACCGAGTGCTCACTGCCGCAGGTGTTGTTCTACAACGAAAACTACGCCGACAACATTTGTGACGTAGCCAAAACCCGCGAGCAAATTCTGCAGTGGTACCGCCAGAACGACAACATCAACGTCCTGGTGCGCCGTGGCGACAAGAAGTACGTGCGCAGCGGTCGTTTCCAGGATGAGGAACAGGCCAAGGAAGTGGATGCCGGGCTACGGCTGATCTTGCAGCGCGAACACCTGCCCTACACCGAACTGGCCCCCGACATCAACGCCATCAATGCGTTTACCGAGTCGTTGCTGGCGTAGCCCGGGCCCGTTACGAAAACAGGTTGAATATCGAATTCGACGGCTTGCCGCAGGATTTTGGCGCCTGATCTGCCGCAACTGGCGGCTCGGCCGCCACCCTTTGCGCACTGTCTGACGAGGCCCACAAAGCCCACAAGGCATGTGCGGCCAAGGGAACAATGGCACCACGCTGCACGGCATCTTCAATGTCGGGCCAGCTCAGGGTTTGTAAAGCAATAAGTTGTACTTTTGCCTAGCCTTCTTTGGGCCCATTGCGTCGTTGCAAATCGATTGTTTAGCAGAGCTAAACGGCGCGCTTTGCGCCTAGCACTGTCTCCCAAATCTGGCCGTCTAAAATGCCCGCATGACCTCCCCCACGCCCGCCAACAGCCATCCCAAAACCCCGGCAACCACACCAGAGGCCGCAAAAGCCAGCAATTTTTTGCGCCAGATCATCGAATCTGACCTGGAAAAAGGCACTTACGCATCACGACGCTGGGCCGGCAGCCCGGGTGATGCCGCCCACCACGCCGCAGGCCAGAGCGACCCGGCCAAGATCCGCACGCGCTTTCCGCCAGAGCCCAACGGCTACCTGCACATTGGCCACGCCAAGAGCATCTGCCTGAACTTTGGCCTGGCGCGCGACTACGGTGGCGTGTGCCACCTGCGCTTTGACGACACCAATCCCGAAAAGGAAGACACCGAATACGTTGACAGCATCATCGACGCAGTCAATTGGCTGGGCTTTGACTGGAGCCAACCCGGTAACGACCAGCCGTACCAGGCCAGCGACTACTTTGACTTCATGTACCGCGCTGCGGAGTACCTGATTGAAGCCGGTCACGCCTATGTGGACGAACAAACGCCTGAGCAAATGCGCGTGAACCGGGGCGACTTTGGCAAGCCCGGCGTGGACAGCCCCTACCGCAACCGCACGCCCGCCGACAACCTGGCGCGTTTTCGCCAGATGCGCGACGGTTTGTATGAAGACGGGGCCATGGTGCTGCGCGCCAAGATTGACATGGGGTCACCCAACATCAACATGCGCGACCCGGCCATCTACCGCATCCGCCGTGCCACCCACCACAATACCGGCGACAAATGGTGCCTCTACCCGATGTACACCTTTGCCCACCCAATTGAAGACGCGCTGGAGCAGATCACCCACAGCATCTGCACACTGGAGTTTGAAGACCAACGCCCGTTTTACGACTGGCTGATGGAGCGCTTGATCGAAGGAGGTTTGCTGGCCAGCCCGCCGCCGCACCAATACGAATTTGCGCGCCTGAATTTGACCTATGTGATCACCAGCAAACGCAAGCTGGCACAACTGGTGTATGACCACCGTGTCAGCGGCTGGGACGACCCACGCATGCCAACAATAGTCGGCCTGCGCCGGCGTGGTTACACCCCTGAGGCGCTGCAACTGTTTGCCGAACGCATTGGTGTGACCAAGAGCGACAGCTGGATCGACTACGCCACGCTGGAAGGATGCCTGCGCGAAACGCTGGAGCGCAGCGCACACCGCGGCTTTGCCGTGCTGAACCCGGTGAAACTGGTGCTGACCAACTGGGATGAAGTCTTTGCGCCGGGCCACCTGGAACCCTGCACCCAGCCCGCCCTGCCCCACACGCCCGAAGGCGTGGAAAGCCCTGTGCGCCACTTCGCCATTGGCAAAGAAGTGTGGATTGAACGCGAAGATTTTGAAGAAGTGCCACCCAAAGGCTACAAGCGCCTCTTTCCCGGCAACAAGGTGCGCCTGAAAGGCGGCTACGTCATCGAATGCACCGGTGCTAACCGCGATGCCAACGGTGCCATCACCGCGGTGCTGGCCAGCGTGGTGCCCGACACCAAAAGCGGCACCCCCGGCAGCGAAACCGTCAAGGTCAAAGCCGCCATCAGCTGGGTCGGCGTGGCCGACGGCGTCAATGCCGAAGTGCGCATGTACGACCGCCTGTTTTTGGATGCCAACCCCGACGCCGGCGGCAAAGACTTTCTGGAAACGCTCAACCCGAACAGCCTGAAGGTCATCACGGCCATCGTCGAACCGTCACTGGCCAACGCCCTGCCCGGCCAGAACTTTCAGTTTGAGCGGCATGGGTACTTTGTGGCGGATCGTGTGGATCATGTGCAGGGTAGCAAGCCGGTGTTTAATTTGGCGGTGGGGTTGAGGGATAGTTGGGGGAAGTAAACAGTCACGTTGACAATATTTGAATTCGAGCAACCATGACCCAACAAGAACTCAACTGGATATCCATCGACGGCTTCAAAAGCATTGCGTCGACTGGACAAGTCACGTTGAGGCCCATCAACCTGGTCATTGGTGCGAATGGTTCGGGCAAATCCAATTTCATCGGCGTGTTCGCCTTTCTTCAGGCCATCAAGGAAGGGCGTTTGTATGAGTTCGTCAGAACCACCGGGGGTGCTGACGAACTTTTGCACTTTGGCTCGAAGGTCACGCCCACCATCAACATTCGCCTGTCGTTCTGCGACGATGTCAATGGCTACACGCTCACACTCAAAAGTGACGCTGAAGACAATCTTTTCCCACTGAATGAATCCGTCAGCTTTTGGGACAAGAGCTCCTATCCGAGGCCATTGATAACCCCCTTGACGGCCATGGACGCAGGAAAACAAGCAGGCATCAGCAATGCCAACTTGAAAATCGGCATTGCGTCTTGGGTCAGGGCTCGTCTGGATCGGTGGCGTCTTTACCACGTGCACGACACCAGCCCAAGTTCACCCCTGCGCAAAACCGCCAAAGTGGCCGACAACGACTACCTACGGCCTGACGGCTCCAACCTGGCCGCGTTCCTCTACCGCCTGAAAGAGACGGAAAAATTCGCCAGCGCATACAGCCTCATCCGCAAGACGGTTCAACGGGTGGCCCCGTTTTTTGATGACTTCCTGCTCAAGCCAGACAACCTGAACAGCGACGTGATCAAGCTGGCCTGGAAGCACAAGTCATCCGACAAATACTTTGGCGCGTCTGCCTTTTCTGATGGCACCTTGCGCTTTATTGCTCTGGCCACGCTGTTTCTGCAACCCCTAGCCTTGTCCAACGAGGTATGAGCCTGAACGGCTAGCGTATTTCCACCCAGGAATGAGCCCAAAGCG
>PCUV01000058.1 GCA_002786915.1 Comamonadaceae bacterium CG12_big_fil_rev_8_21_14_0_65_59_15
TTGACCAGCGCGCCCAAGGCCACAAGCTGGGCGCTTCGCTGCTGCAAGATGCTGTCAAACGCTGTGCCTTGGTGTCGCAACATGCAGGCATTCGCGCCGTGCTGGTGCACGCGCTGCATGACCGGGCCAAACAGTTTTATGAACACTACGGTTTTCAGGCTTCGCCAGTCCACCCGTTGACCTTGCTGCTGCGATTGCCAAAAAGTCAAGTATCTTTTTAGTCTCTGGCGCTTGTCTGGCTTGCGTCGGCATAGGCCGATGGGTGCTAATACAAGTCTTACAATTTCACGAAATAAAAGCCGAATTGTAAGGATATTGGATGATCACACGACATGCTACCCCCCTGCTTGATGAACTGCGTGCAGGCTACCCCGTGATCACCATCACGGGGCCAAGGCAGTCTGGCACAGGACGCGGGCATCGCACAGACCACAGCGCGCGCCTGGATGTCGGTGCTAGAGGCCAGCTACATTGTTTTTTTGCTGCCGCCACACCAGCGCAACCTGGGCAAGCGGGTGGTCAAGATGCCCAAACTGTACTTTTTGGATGCTGCGCTGGCGGCCTCGCTGATGGGCATTCAAACCACCACGCAGTTGGCGATTCACCCGCTGCGCGGTGCGTTGTTTGAAACCCTGATCGTGTCCGAATTCCTCAAGGCCAGGTTCAACGCAGGCCTGGTATCCAACCTGTTTTTCTGGCGCGACAACGTGGGGCTGGAGGTGGACTTGTTGCTGGAAGAGCCCGCAGGCCTGATGCCCGTCGAGATCAAATCATCCGCCACCGTGACCGGCGATTTGTTCAAGGGGTTGCGCAAATGGCTGGCCATTGCAGGTGACGCGGCGCGCCAGCCGCGCCTGGTGTGTGCCGCGCCCGCCAGCTACCAGCGCGAGGGTATCGATGTGCGCCGTTGGCAAGAGGCGGCTGGCTGAGGGCTTGTTTTTACGCGCGTCATCAAACAGTATGCAGGCAAGGGGTCAGGTTTGTGCAGGCAACATGCGCTCGGCTGATCGAAAAGGGCAGCGTGGTGGGGGCATGTGCAGGATATCTCGCAGGCCAGTTTGACTATCATTGCGCCATGAACGACATCACCACCCTGCGCCGTGTGCTGCGAGATAGCCACACCATTGCCGTCGTTGGCCTCTCCGCTGAGTGGCATCGACCGAGCTACATTGCCACCAAATACATGCAGGAACACGGGTACAAAATCGTCCCGGTGAACCCCAAGTATCCAGAAATTCTGGGCGAAAAGTGCTATCCCGATCTGGCGTCGATCCCGTTTGCGGTGGACATGGTGGATGTGTTTCGCAAGCCGCAAGATTGCGAGCCCATTGCACAGCAAGCGGTGGCCATCGGTGCCAAGGTGCTGTGGCTGCAGCTTGGCGTCATCAACGAAGAGGCCCAGCGCATTGCCGAAGACGCCGGCCTGACCGTGGTGATGGACCGCTGTGTCAAGATCGAATATGCCCGACTGATGTGAACTTACTTAATTACCAAAACATCTATGCAGATCGTCAGTACTGTCCGCCCGGCACCCAAGATGGCACCGGACGCCTTTAAAACGCCATCAATGCCGAACCCTGCAGCCCCCCCAGCACAATGGCGGCAATTTGCAACATCACCAGCAAGGCCAGCGGTGACAAATCCACGCCGCCAATAAGCGGCAGCACGCGGCGGATGGGTTGCAGCAGCGGCGCCACCAGGCGCTCCATCACATCGGCCAGCACCGAACTGGTTTGCACCCACGACAACACCGCGTAAATGATGACGGCGATGGTCAGGCCTGAAATGGCCATGCGCAGCAGACCAAACAACGCCAAAATCGGCACCGCAAACAACCCGCCCCCGGCGCCCGCCAACAGCCACAACAGGCCAAATTGAACCAGTTGCAGCAGATAGGCTGCCACCAGGCTGGCCGTATCAAGCCCGCCCATCGAGGGCAGCACCCGGCGCAGCGGCAGCACGATCCAGTCGGTTACGGCAAACACAAACTTGCCCAGCGGGTTGCCCGAGCGCGCCGACATGGGCACGCGCTGGTACTGCATGTACAGCCGCAACAAGCAGGCACCGCTCAAGAAACCAATCACCACCTCAAGCAATAACGAAACAATCTGGTACAGCATGGCAGAGCAATCCACAAAAAAATGAGCCGTTTCACGGACGACATGCTGCATCATAGCCAGCAGCAGCGCCCCGTAAAATGCGCGTTTGACCGCCCCACCCCTCGTGCGGCGTTTTACATCCTGCAAGATTGCCCTTCATGTCTGACCATTCCAACGCCCCCAGCCCTGCCACCGCCGCTCCCGACGACAACCAGCTGATGCAAGAGCGACGCGAAAAACTCAAGGTTTTGCGCCAGGCCCAACTCGAAGGCAAAGGCCCGGCGTTTCCCAACGACTTCAAACCCACCGACCATGCCGCTGCGCTATTGGCCGCGCACAACGACAAAACGCCCGAAGCGCTGGTGGAACTGGGCGCACAAGCCAAAGTGGCTGGCCGCATGATGCTCAAACGCGTCATGGGAAAGGCCAGTTTTGCCACGCTGCAAGACGGCAGCGGGCGCATCCAGATTTACATCAAGCGCGACGATGTGGGGGAAGAGACTTACAACGCCTTCAAGCACTGGGACCTGGGCGACATCGTGGCGGCAGAGGGTTTGGTGTTCAAAACCAAAACCGGTGAGCTGTCGATCCACGCCACGCACATCCGCCTGCTGACCAAAAGCCTGCGCCCGATGCCCGACAAGTTTCACGGCATGGCTGACCAAGAGCTCAAATACCGCCAACGCTATGTGGACTTGATGACCGACGAAGACACCCGCAAGCGTTTCATGGCGCGCAGCAAGGCCGTCAGCGCCGTGCGCGACTTCATGGTGGCGCACGACTTTTTAGAGGTCGAAACGCCCATGCTGCACCCCATCCCCGGCGGTGCCAACGCAAAACCTTTCACCACGCACCACAACGCGCTGGACCAGCAAATGTTTTTGCGCATCGCGCCCGAGCTGTATTTGAAGCGGCTGATTGTGGGCGGCTTTGAGCGCGTGTTCGAGATCAACCGCAGCTTTCGCAACGAAGGCATCAGCGTGCGCCACAACCCCGAATTCACCATGATGGAGTTCTACGCGGCGTACTGGGACTACCAGGACTTGATGGCCTACACCGAAGCACTGATCCGCGACGTGGCGCAGCGCGCCTGCGGCAGCCTGCAACTGAGCTACGCCGGCCAGCCGGTGGACCTGAACCAGCCGTTTGAGCGCCTGACCATTCATGATGCCATCTGCAAATACACCGAAGCCGGGCAAATGCTGTCAGACGGCTCGGGCTTGAAAGTCAACAGTGCCGAGTGGCTGCGCAGCGTGCTGCCCAAGCTGGGGATCACCGAGGCCAAGCACCATATCTCCACGCGCAGTCTGCCCGCGTTGCAAGTGCTGTATTTTGAAGAAACGGTGGAAGAAAAACTCTGGCAACCCACCTTCATCATGGAGCACCCCACAGAAATCAGCCCGCTGGCGCGCGCCAACGACCAGCGCCCCGAAGTAACCGAGCGCTTTGAGCTCTACATCACCGGGCGCGAGTTTGGCAACGGCTTTAGCGAGTTGAACGACGCCGAAGAACAAGCCGCACGCTTTCAAGCCCAGGTGGCGGCCAAGGACGGCGGCGACGACGAAGCCATGTATTACGACGCCGACTTTGTACGCGCACTGGAATACGGTATGCCCCCCACCGGCGGCTGCGGCGTGGGGCTGGACCGCTTGATGATGTTGCTCACCGACAGCAGCAGCATCCGTGACGTGATTTTGTTCCCAGCGCTGCGCCGGGAGGCATAAGGGCTTGTCTATAAATAAATTGTGCAAATGACCGTCAGATTTGAGATGCAATGCTAGGCGCAAAGCGCTCCGTTTAGCTCTGCTAAACAAGCGATTTGTAACGACGCAGTGCGCCCAAATCTGGCTAGCCAAATGTGCAGGTTATTTGTGGACAAGCCATAGGCTCGCCTTGGACGAGGTTGACGCGCACGTTCTGGACAAAACGCTGCGCAACGCACTTGGACAACGCTATTTCTTGAGAGTGCGATTCAAACTGATGTTGACTTAGGGCTAGAGCCTGATTTTTATCATCAACTAACTGGCATGGTCGAGATGGCCGCCCTGGATGATGAAAGAAGTTCGTCACTGCGAGCGCGAGCGCGGCAGTCCATGCGATTCGGGGTCATGGATTGCTTCACTGCGTTCGCAATGACGGGCAAATTTCAAATGTCGGCGGCGTTCTTTCACGTTAAGCAGAGCTGTCCCCGTGTCGGCCGCACCGACCGGACTGCGGATATCAGCCAAACATCAGACTGCTATCATCGCTATTCCATTTAAGAATAACGGGTCATCCCTTCTTTTATTCACTCAGGAGCCCGCCATGCCCCTTCTTTCCCGCTTCATCAGCGTCATCGGTCTAACCGCCCTGGCCTGCGCAGCGCAAGCCGACACCGCCCGTGTGGCCGCGGCGGCCGATTTGCGCTACGCGTTTACTGACCTCCAGCCGCTGTTTGAGAAAGCCCAACCCGCGCACAAGCTGGAGCTGATTCTGGGCTCGTCGGGCAAGTTCATGCAGCAGATCGACAACGGTGCGCCGTTTGACATTTACTTCTCGGCCGACGTAGCCTTGCCGAAAAAGCTGGTCACCAGCGGCAAAGCCATCGCGCCGGTCACCGCTTACGCCTTCGGCCGTGTCGTGCTCTGGAGCGTCAAGGTGGATGCCAGCAAGCTCACCTTGCAAGACCTGACGCAAGAACAGTTCCGCAAAATCGCCATCGCTGCGCCCGACCACGCGCCCTACGGCGCGCGCGCCAAAGAGGCGCTGGAACACACCGGCCTGTGGGCCAAGGTCGAACCCAAGCTGGTGTTTGGCGAAAACATCGCGCACACGGCCCAACTCATCGACACCCAGGCGGCCGAGATCGGCATCATCGCGTTGTCGTTGGCGGCGAGCGACACGCTCAAGGCCAAGGGGGGCTATTACCTGATTCCGGCCGACTACCACCTGCCACTGGAGCAGGCCTACGCGGTCACCAGCCACGGCAAAGACAACGCCGCAGCGCATGCGTTTGCGCGCTTCATGACCACGCCGGCGGCGCGCCAGGTGATGGTCAAATATGGCTTTGTGCTGCCGGGCGAAACGCTGTCCACCAACGCCCGCTAAGCCGTCCACAACCGACGCTTTCTTGATGCAACTCTCCCCTGGTGAATGGCAGGCCATCTGGCTCACCGCCCAACTGGCGGGGCTGACCACGCTGATTTTGCTGCTGGTTGGCGCGCCGCTGGGCTGGTGGCTGGCACGCAGCACCAGCCGCTGGGCCAACCCGGTGGCGGCGCTGGTGGCGTTGCCGCTGGTGCTGCCGCCGACGGTGATCGGCTTTTATTTGCTGTTACTGCTGGGGCCGCAAGGCGCGGTGGGGGCCACGCTGCAGGCATTGGGCTTGCCACATCTGGCGTTCAACTTCTGGGGCATTCTGATCGGCTCGGTGATCTACTCCATGCCGTTTGCCGTGCAGCCGCTGCGCGAGGCCTTTGCCGCCATCGATGCCCGTTTGCTTGACGCGGCGGCCACGCTGCGTGCCGGACCGGTTGACCGTTTCATTCATGTGGTGCTGCCCCTGTCGCGTGGTGGCATCCTGACGGCGGTGGTCATCACCTTTGCGCACACGGTGGGCGAGTTTGGCGTGATTGCCATGCTCGGCGGTAATCTGGCGGGCGAAACGCGCGTGGTGTCGATCGCCATTTATGACTACACGCAGGGGCTGAACTACGACGCGGCGCACCGCCTGTCGGCCATTCTGGTGGGGTTTTCATTCCTCACGCTGCTGACGTTTTACGCCATCAACCAGCGCGTGCTGGCCCCGATCAAACCCAACTGACACGCCATGATCGAAGGCAACCTGACCCTGCAGCAAGGCAGTTTTACCCTGCAAACCGGCACGTTTGCCGTGCCTGCCAGCGGCGTGACCGCGTTGTTTGGTCGCTCGGGCTCGGGCAAAAGCACGCTGCTGCGCGCGCTGGCCGGGTTGGTTGCCACCACACGCGGCCAACTGTGCTTCAAAGGTGAGCGCTGGCAAAACGACGCTTGGCAATTGCCCACCCCGCAGCGCGACATCGGTTTTATGTTTCAGGATGCAGCGCTGTTTCCGCACTTGAGCGTGCAGGGCAACCTGCTGTTTGCCTGGCAGCGCGCCCCGGCGGCCACGCGCGGCGCACAAGAGGCGGCCATTGCCAACGTCGCGCAGCGCGTGGGCATCAGCGATTTGCTGGGCCAACCCAGCAGCACGCTCTCTGGCGGGCAACGCCAGCGCGTGGCCATGGCGCGCGCGCTACTGTCGCAGCCACGCCTGCTGTGCATGGACGAGCCCCTGAGCGCACTGGACACCCCCGCGCGGGCCGAGCTGCTGGCGCTGATTGATACGCTGGCGCAGGAAACCCATCTGCCGGTGCTCTACATCACGCACGCCCCGCTGGAGGTGCAGCGCCTGGCCGAGCGCGTGATTTTCTTGGCTGACGGGCGCATCCAGCGCATCCAGAGCCTGGCCGATGCCCTGGCGCAGGTCGACTCCCCCCTGTTTGCCGATGAAGGCCCGGTGAGCGTGCTGCACGGCGCATTGCAAGCGCGCGACGGCGACGGGCTGACCCCGTTTGTGCACTACAACCTGCGCCTGCGGCTGAGCCTGCCCGCCAGCGCACAGCCCAGTGCCACGCGGCTGCGCATCAAGGCGCGCGACGTGGCGCTGGCCACGCTGCCACCCCAGGGCTTGAGTGTGCTCAACCAGTTGCCGGTGACGGTGCAAGCGCTGCAGCCCGAACGTGAAGGGCGGGTGGTGGTGGTCTGCCAATTGATCGACGGCCAGCCGCTGCTGGCCGAAATTACTGCCTATTCGTGCCGCACGCTGGACATTGCCCCCGGGCAACATCTGTGGGCGCTGATCAAATCGGTGGCGCTGCTGGATTGAGTAGAGTCCTTAGTTGGACACGCCCGATTGGGCTGCTGGCGGCGCACCTGGGGGCGTTGCTCCTCCTTGCTGGCAGTAGGTATCGCGCGGATTTGCAACAACGCCAGGGCCGAAAAGACATGGTGCGCAAAAAGCTGCTTGACACAAGCACGCCCCATTACCCGTTGGACTTGAGCAGCCGAATGTCGTCCTCAACGAAGAGTCCAATTTATTTCAGCTCAATGCAGACGCAAACGCGTCAATGATGCGGCGCATCGGCACCTGCTTGAGCTTGAGCGCAGCCTGATTCACCACCAACCGCGAGCTGATGTCCATGATGTGCTCCACTTCCACCAGATGGTTGGCCTTGAGCGTGTTTCCGGTGGATACCAAATCGACAATCGCATCGGCCATGCCCACCAGCGGGGCCAGCTCCATGCTGCCGTAGAGCTTGATCAGGTCCACGTGCACGCCCTTGGTGGCAAAAAAGTCGCGCGAGATCGCCACGTATTTGGTCGCCACCTTCAGGCGAGAGCCTTTTTTGACGGCACTTTGGTAGTCAAAATCGGAGCGCACCGCCACGCTGATGCGGCATTTGGCAATCTGCAAATCCAGCGGCTGGTACAAGCCGTCGCTGCCGTGCTCCAGCAGCGTGTCTTTACCCGTGATACCCATGTCGGCCCCGCCGTATTGCACGTAGGTGGGCACGTCGGTGGCGCGCACCACCAGCACGCGCACGTCGGGCTGGTTGGTGGTAAGAATCAGCTTGCGGGATTTTTCCGGGTCTTCCAGTACCTCGATGCCCGCCGCTTTCAGCAACGGGATCGTCTCTTCAAAGATCCGTCCCTTGGACAATGCAATAGTGATCATTTTGGCCTCTAGCCCTTATGAAATAAGCGTGAGCAGCTCTATAAAATGTAGTAATTTGAACCTGTGCACGGCCTACTTGACGCGCTCGATGTCAGCGCCCAGCGCGCGCAACTTGGCTTCCATCTGGTCGTAGCCACGGTCCAGATGGTAGATGCGGTCCACCCGCGTTTCGCCTTGCGCTACCAAGCCGGCGATAACCAGACTGGCCGAGGCCCGCAGGTCGGTGGCCATGATGGTAGCGCCTGATAGTTGCGCCACGCCTTCCACCAACGCCACTTTGCCATCAATCTGGATGTTGGCCCCCAGGCGCACCAGTTCGTTAACGTGCATGAAGCGGTTTTCAAAAATGGTTTCGGTCACCTTGGCCGTGCCCTGTGCCACCGCGTTGAGCGCCATGAACTGCGCCTGCATGTCGGTCGGAAAACCCGGGTATTCGGTGGTGCGAAAACTCTGCGCCTTGAGCTGCGCCGCACCTGCGGATTGCACGCGGATGCCGTCGTCCACTGCGGTCACGGTCACACCGGCGTCGCGCAGCTTTTCCACCACCGACTCCAGGTGGTCAATGCGGCCGTGGCGCAGCACCACGTCGCCGCCAGTCGCTGCCGCCGCGCATAAAAAGGTGCCCGCTTCGATGCGGTCGGCCACCACCTGGTGCGTGCAGCCGTGTAGTTTGTCAACGCCCTGAATACGGATGCGGCTGCTGCCGTGGCCTTCGATGTGCGCGCCCATGCGGATCAGCATCTCGGCCAGATCAGGAATCTCGGGTTCTTGCGCGGCGTTTTCAAGAATGGTTTCGCCTTCGGCCAGGGTGGCGGCCATCAAGAAGTTTTCGGTACCGGTCACGGTGACCATGTCGGTCGTGATGCGCGCACCTTTGAGGCGTGTGCGCCCCGCAGGCAGCCGGGCCACCATGTAGCCATGCTCGACCGCAATCTCGGCCCCCATGGCCGTCAAGCCCTTGATGTGCTGGTCCACCGGGCGCGAACCAATGGCGCAGCCACCCGGCAGCGACACTTTGGCGTGCCCAAAACGCGCCAGCAGCGGCCCCAGCGCCAGCACCGACGCGCGCATGGTCTTGACCAGCTCGTAAGGCGCTTCCGCGCGGATCGGGTCGGCCGCGTGAAAGCGCATGCCGCCACGATCGCCAAAGGTTTCGGTACGCACGCCCATGTGCTCCAGCAACGTGCGCATGGTGGCCACATCGCGCAGGCGAGGTACGTTGTGGAAAGTGACCGGCTCGTCGGTCAGCAAGGCGGCGCAGAGTTCGGGCAAGGCAGCGTTCTTGGCCCCCGACACCAGCACCTCACCGTGCAAGGCGCGACCCCCACGAATGATGAGTTTATCCATGGCATCACACGGCTTGCGCCGCCCATTCCGCCGGTGTGTAGGCCTTGATGGACAAGGCGTGCACCTCACCGGTTTGCATTTTGTCGCCCAGTGTGGCGTACACGCGCTGATGCCGGGCGATGGCGCGTTTGCCGTCAAATTCAGCCGACACCACGGTGGCGTACCAATGGCGACCGTCGCCGCTCAGTTCCAGGTGGGTGCACGGCAGCCCGGCGGCGATCAGGGTTTTGATGTGTTCTGCGTTCATTGATTTTTGTGCGAAAAAGTAACGGTCACGATGACCTCAGTTGCGAATTTTGTAGCCGATGCGCAGCAGCACCATGGCCCACGCGCTGACCGCCAGCGTGGCGGCGCCCACCACACCCAGGCTCAGCCACGGCGACACGTCACTGACGCCGAAAAACCCGTGACGAAAACCGTCAATCATGTAAAAGAAAGGGTTGAAATGGCTCACGGTTTGCCAGAACGGTGGCAGCGTGTGGATGGAGTAAAACACACCGCTCAAAAACGTCATGGGCATCACGGCAAAGTTCTGGAACGCGGCCAGGTGGTCAAACTTTTCAGACCACAAACCCGCCACCACACCCAGTGCCCCCATCAGCGTGGCGCCCAGCAAGGCAAACACCACCGCCCACAGCGGTTGTGCCAGCGGCGGTACCGCATAGACCAGCGACACCACCAGCACCCCAAATCCGACCACGCAGCCCCGCACAACGGCCGCGCCCACATAGGCCACAAACCAGTGCCAGGCCGACAGCGGCGTGAGCAGCAAAAACACCATGTTGCCCATGACCTTGCTGGCAATCAACGATGAAGAACTGTTGGCAAAAGCGTTTTGCAGCAGGCTCATCATGGCCAGGCCGGGCACCAGAAAAGCGGTGTAGCTGACGCTGTCATAAACCTTCACGTGCGACTCCAGCGCTTGCCCGAACACCAGCAGGTACAGCATGGCGGTGAGCACCGGCCCGGTGATGGTCTGCGCGGCCACGCGCACAAAGCGCATCACCTCTTTGTAAAACAGCATCTGCCAGCCGGTCATGCCACACGCTCCTCGTCGATTGCGGCACGATGCATCACCTGCAAGAAAACGTCTTCCAGATCAGGGCGGCGTATCTCCACGTCTTGCACCGCCAACCCCGCCTGGCGCAGCAGGGCCAGATAGCCTTCCACTGCCGCCGCGTCACGCGCAGGCAACTGCACCACGCGCCCGGTGACCCGCGCCAGTGCCCGCAGCTCATCAGGCAACTCGCCATCGACGGAACAGCGCAACACGCTACCCGAGGCCGCGCTGA
Organism: Comamonadaceae bacterium CG12_big_fil_rev_8_21_14_0_65_59_15; assembly: GCA_002786915.1. Taxonomy (GTDB): domain Bacteria; phylum Pseudomonadota; class Gammaproteobacteria; order Burkholderiales; family Burkholderiaceae_C; genus Rhodoferax. Next base: position 10,473 of record PCUV01000058.1, read on the forward strand.
GCAGCGCGCTGGTGCTGTCCAGGGCCACCACACGCCCGTTTTTGAGCATGGCGATGCGAGCGCACAGCGCCTGCGCCTCTTCCAAGTAGTGCGTGGTGAGCAGCACCGTGTGGCCTTGCTTGTTGAGCTTGGCAATAAATGCCCACAGCGTCTGGCGCAGTTCCACATCGACGCCGGCGGTGGGTTCGTCGAGCACGATCACCGGCGGGCGGTGCACCAGCGCCAGCGCCACCAGCACACGCCGCTTCATGCCGCCCGAGAGCGCGCGCATATTGGCGTTGGCCTTGTCGGTCAGGCCCAGCTCGTGCAACAACTCGTCGATCCAGGCCTCGTTGTGGCGCACACCAAAATAGCCCGACTGGAACACCAGCGCCTCGCGCACGTTGAAAAACGGGTCGAACACCAACTCTTGCGGCACCACCCCCAGGTCGCGTCGCGCGGCGGCAAAATCAGTCTGTACGTCGTGGCCCATGACCCGTGCCACACCCTGCGTGGCGCGGGTCAAACCCGCCAGAATGGAAATCAGTGTGGTTTTGCCAGCGCCATTGGGGCCGAGCAGCCCGAAAAATTCACCTTGGGCGATTTCCAGACTGACCCGGTCCAGCGCCAGCAAGGGCGCGCCTGCAGTTGTTCGGTGGTCGCTGAAACTTTTGGTGACTGACTGGACAGAGATGGCGGGCATGGGGCCGCCATTTTAGGGGGCGCTGGCTGGGGGCGATGGTTGAAGCAGGCCCAACAGATCGGCCAAGCCGTACAAACGCGCCAGATCCGCCAGCCGTGTCGGCAAACCATTGACTGACCAAGATTTGCCTGCCGCCAGCGCTTGCCGACGCAGCGCCAGCAGCACCGCCAATGCCACAGAGTCAAACTGCTGCAAGGCAAGCGCATCGACCACCACCTCAGCTTGCGTCTGAGCGCGCAGTTGAGCCGACAGTTGAGCCAGGCACGCGCTGGCGCTGGACTGGGTGAGCGCTTGCGGCAACAGCAACATCATCCTGGATTCCTCAGCCCTTGGATGCAGCCGCGTTGGCCTTGTTGCGCTCGGTCAAGGTGGCGATCAGACCGTCAATGCCTTTTGCGTTAATCTCTGCCGAAAACTGGCTGCGATAGGTATCGACCAACCACACACCCAGCACATTGAGGTTGTAAATCTTCCAGCCCGCACCCACCCCCGGGGTGCGCTCCAAGCGATAGTCCACTTGCACCGGGTCGCCTCGGCCCTTGATCAGGGTACGCACAATCACCTCTTTGTCGTCGACCGAAGCACGCAGCGGTTTGACCTCAAAAGTGAGGTTCTTGGCCTGACTCATGGCACCGGCGTAGGTGCGCACCAGCAGGGTTTTGAACTCAGCCTCCAGGCGCTTGCGCTGCTCTGGCGTGGCACCACGCCAGGCCGGGCCAATGGCAGAGGCGGTCATGCGCTGAAAGTTAAGGTAAAGCATGACTTTCTGGTCCAGCAACACCATGATGCGTGCCACGTCACCGGCCTGCACTGCCTTGTCGGCCTCGATGGTGTCGAGCGCCTCCTGGGTCAGGCGCTTGATCAGCGCATCTGGCGCCTCGTCTGTAGCCCAGGCAGCCCTACCCCAACCCAACAGGCTCATCGTGAAGGCTATCACCCCACCGATCATCCAAAAACGTCTTTTCATCGCTTCCCTCACAGTTATCTATTTTGTTGACTGGGCCGAATCATCCAGCGGCACATCTTCTGGTTCATCAGGCGGGTTGCCGTCATACACGGCGCTGCGCCTGCGTTGCAAAAACGCATCCCGGGTAAACGTGTACGGATCCAACGCCACCTGGTCCAGCATCTTGGTAGCGTCGAGCAGGCGCGAGCGCCGGTTCAACAAATTGACCGCCGTGGCCGAATTGCGTGTCGGCACGTCGCTGGCCTGACTCACCACATTGCCCTGCGCATCGACAGGTAACGCAGCCGTGTCACGCAAGGTTGACGGCCCCAGCAAAGGCAGCACCACGTACGGCCCCGCACCGACACCCCAGTAACCCAGCGTCTGGCCAAAGTCTTCGGTATGCCGGGCGATGCGCATTTCAGAGGCAATGTCCAGCACACCGGCAAAGCCAAAAACGGTGTTGACGCCAAAGCGCATGAAGCTCTCCACCGTTTCAACAGGCTTGAGTTGCAGCGCGTTGTTCACTGCGGACCAAACGTCTTGCAGGTTGGCAAAAAAGTTGGTGACACCAGTGCGTACCGGTGACGGCAGCACGTCGCGGTAGACGGTGGCCACCGGCTTGACCAGCGCGCGGTCCACCGCGTCGTTGAACTGGTAAACACCCCGGTTCAGGGGTTCCATCGGGTCTTTGGAGTTGGCGTTGGGACCGGTGGCGCACGCCGTGCAGAGCAGCACAACTGCGCTGGCACTGGCGTAGCGGATGTGCTTCAAAACCATTTTTTGCTTTACAAATTGCTTGTTCATACGCTTTACTTGATAGGAGCGGGCGCGCCGGTCTCGGCCTTGCTGTACAAAAATCGGCTGATCAGATTTTCTAGCACCACCGCCGACTGCGTGCTGCTGATGACATCGCCCGCAGCCAGGTTTTTCTCATCAGCACCCGCCTCAATGCCCAGATACTGGTCGCCCAGCAAACCGCTGGTGAGGATTTTCAGCGAACTGTCTTTGGGGAAAGCATAGCGATTTTCCAGCGCCAGCGTGACACGCGCCTGGAAAGTTTTGTCGTCAAAAGCAATGTTTTGTACGCGCCCCACAACAACGCCCGCGCTTTTCACCGCCGCCTTCGGCTTGAGCCCGCCAATGTTGTCAAATTTGGCTGTCACCGCATAGGTTTTCTGGAAACTCAGGGTCAACAGGTTGGCCGATTGGAGTGCCAGAAACAGGATGGCTACCGCGCCCACCAGCACAAAAAATCCAACCCAGGTATCAATTTTGGAGCGTTGCATTCAACAATTTCCTTTTATCAGTTGGGGACAGAGCAGTCGCACTGCGTGTCGCTTTGATCTGTCCCGCAATATCTCAGATAGTAAACATCATGGCGGTCAGGATGAAGTCCAGGGCCAGCACGGTCAGCGACGCCATCACCACCGTGCGGGTGGTGGCCTTGGCCACGCCTTCGGGGGTAGCTTGTGCGTTGTAGCCTTGCAGCAATGCGATGAACGTCACCGCCACGCCAAACACGGCACTTTTGACCACACCATTGCCCAAGTCCTTGAACACGTCCACACCGCCTTGAATCTGGCTCCAGAACGCGCCCCCATCGACCCCGATCATCAACACACCAACGATCCAGCCGCCGATGATACCCATGGCGCTGAAGGTCGCTGCCAACAGCGGCATGACGATCACCCCGCCCCAAAAGCGCGCCGCCAACACCCGTTCAATCGGGTTGACAGCCATCATTTCCATCACGCTGATCTGCTCACCGGCTTTCATCAAACCAATCTCGGCCGTGAGCGCCGTGCCGGCGCGTCCGGCAAACAGCAAGGCGGTGACGACCGGGCCCAGTTCACGCATCAGGCTTAACGTCACCATCAGCCCCAGCGCCTCGGCCGAGCCATAACGTTGCAAAATGTAATAGCCCTGCAAACTCAGCACAAAACCAACAAACAGGCCCGAAATGCCGATGATCGCCAGCGAGTAATTGCCCAAGAAATGAATCTGGTCACGCACCAGCGCGTTACGACGCAGGGCGTAACCCAGCGTCTGCAACAGCCGGGCAAACAGCCTGGCCGCGTAACCGACCCCAACCAGATAAGAACGTACCGCAAAGCCGATATCGGCGGGCTTGAGCCAGCTCATGCGCGCACCTCGACGTCAAAATCCTGCGCCATCGTTGGACCAGGGTAATGAAAGTGCACCGGGCCGTCGGGCAGGGCGTTGACATACTGATACACCAGCGGATCGGTACTGTGGCGCACCTCGTCAGGGGTGCCCTGCGTGGCAATCTTGCCGTTGGCCAGAATGATGACTTGGTCGGCGATGGCAAACGTCTGCTCGATGTCGTGCGAGACAAAAATACTGGTCAGCCCCATGGTGTCATTGAGGTCGCGGATCAGACGCGCTGCGGTGCCCAGCGAGATCGGGTCCAGCCCGGCAAAGGGTTCGTCGTACATCATCAGCTCGGGGTCCAGCGCCATGGCGCGTGCCAGTGCCACCCGCCGCGCCATGCCCCCGCTGAGGTCACTGGGCATCAACGAGCGCGCGCCGCGCAAGCCGACCGCGTTGAGCTTCATCAGCACCACATCGCGGATCAGCGCCTCTGGCAGATCGGTGTGCTCACGCAGCGGAAACGCGACGTTTTCAAACACATCCAAATCGGCAAACAACGCGCCAAACTGAAACAGCATGCCCATGCGCCGACGCACCCGGTACAGCGCAGGCTGGTCCATCGGCGTGATGTCCTGCCCGTCAAACAGCGTTTGCCCGCGCTGCGCCTTGATCTGGCCACCGATCAGCCGCAGAATGGTCGTTTTGCCGCCACCAGAGGCGCCCATGAGCGCCGTGACCTTGCCGCGCGGCACGGTCAGGTTGACGCCGTCAAGGATCAACCGCTCACCGTAGCCAAAGCTCAGGTGACGCAACTCGACCAGGGAATCAGGGGGGGAACCAGGCATGGACATAAATGAAAAGCCAGACTGTTGTCCGGCGTTCCAATCATAAGTGATGAATAGCCACGCGCACCTGGCAGGCCCAGGATGCCCGCCGGCGTGTGACCGTTGTCACCATGGTGAATGGTCAGCCCTTAACGCGGCAAATCGCTGAACCCCATCAGGAATTCATCGACGGCTCGCGCGGCCTGGCGGCCTTCGCGGATCGCCCACACCACCAGACTCTGACCACGACGCATGTCGCCGGCAGCAAACACCTTGGGCACGTTGGTGGCGTAGCCACCGCTGAAATCGGTTGTCGCTTTGGCATTGCCGCGCGCGTCTTTGTCAACACCAAAGGCATCGAGCACGGTGGCGACCGGATTCACAAAGCCCATGGCCAGCAACACCAGATCGGCCTTGTAGGTCTTTTCCGTGCCGGGGATGTCCACCAGCTTGCCGTCCTTGAACTCGACGTGCACGGTCTTCAGACCAGTGACCTTGCCTTTTTCACCGATGAATTCTTTGGTGGAAATGGCAAATTCGCGCACGCAGCCTTCGTCATGGCTGGAGCTGGTGCGCAGCTTCATGGGCCAGTAGGGCCAGACCAAGGGCTTGTTTTCCTGCTCGGGGGGCTGCGGCATCACCTCGAACTGCGTCACACTGGCCGCGCCATGGCGGTTGCTGGTGCCCACGCAGTCGCTGCCGGTGTCACCACCGCCGATCACGATGACGTGTTTACCGTCTGCGCGCAACTGGCCTTTGAGCTTGTCGCCCGCATTGACCTTGTTTTGCTGCGGCAAAAATTCCATGGCAAAGTGAATGCCCGCCAGCTCGCGACCTGGCACCGGCAGATCACGCGACTGCTCGGAGCCACCGGTGAGCAAGACCGCGTCGTAATCCTGCTGCAGGAACACCGGAGAAATGGTTTCCTTGGCCCAGTTGGTCACCTTGCTGTCCTTGGGCAGCTCACCCACCAGGGTGCTGGTCTTGATCGTGACACCCTCGGCCTTGAGCTGCTCCACACGGCGGTCAATGTGGCTCTTTTCCATCTTGAAGTCGGGAATGCCGTAGCGCAACAGGCCGCCGATGCGGTCGTTCTTTTCAAACAGCGTCACGTCGTGCCCGGCACGCGCAAGTTGCTGCGAAGCCGCCAGCCCGGCCGGCCCCGACCCCACTACCGCCACGCGTTTGCCGGTTTTGACGCGCGCAGGCTGTGGCTTGACCCAGCCCTGTTCCCAGCCGCGATCGATGATGGCGTGCTCGATGCTCTTGATGCCCACCGGCAACTGGTTCACGTTCAGCGTGCACGCGGCCTCGCACGGTGCCGGGCAGACGCGACCGGTGAACTCCGGAAAGTTGTTGGTGCTGTGCAGCACGTCCAGCGCGGTTTGCCAGTCCTGGTGATAGACCAGATCATTAAAGTCAGGAATGATGTTGTTGACCGGACAGCCGTTGTTGCAAAACGGCGTGCCGCAGTCCATGCAGCGCGCGGCCTGCGTTTCGGCCTGTGCGTCGGTCAACCCAATGACAAATTCCTTGTAGTTTTTGACGCGATCAGGCACGGGCTTGTAGCCCTCTTCGATACGCTGGTATTCCATGAAACCGGTAACTTTTCCCATGATGCTCTCCTGATACATTGCGGGACAGATCTTTAGCTCTGTCCTCAACTGATTAAACTTTTGCTGCTTTTTCAGTAGCTGTCCGCGCTTTATTGATCTGGGCTTGAGCCGCTTTTTTTGCATGAATCTCACCAAGCGCACGACGGTATTCGTTGGGGAACACCTTGACAAATTTCTGCCGTGAGGTCTCCCAGCTGTCCAGCAGTTCGCGCGCACGCTTGCTGCCGGTCCAGCGGTTGTGATCGGCCAGCAAATCTTTAAGCTGCTGCTCGTCACTCAAGCCACGGTGCCACAGCGACTTATCCAGCGACTGCACTTGCTCGGCCTCTCGCAGCACCTTGCCCAGCGACACCATGGCAGTGTTGCAACGCTTGGCAAACTGGCCGTCTTCGTCATAGACGTAGGCCACGCCACCGCTCATGCCAGCGGCAAAGTTGCGCCCGGTCTTGCCCAGCACCGCCACGGTGCCGCCGGTCATGTATTCGCAACCGTGGTCACCGGTGCCTTCCACCACCGCAATGGCACCCGAAAGCCGCACGGCAAAACGTTCACCGGCCACACCGCTAAAGAACGCCTCGCCACTGGTGGCACCAAACATGACCGTATTGCCCACAATGATGTTGCGCGTGGCCTCGCCCCGAAAGTCGATGCTCGGGCGCACCACCACACGACCGCCAGAGAGCCCCTTGCCGGTGTAGTCGTTGGCATCGCCAATCAAATACATCGTGATGCCCTTGCAAAGGAACGCGCCAAACGATTGCCCGCCCGTGCCTTCAAGCTGAATGCGGATGGTGTCGTCGGGCAGGCCTTCGGGGTGCTTTTGCGTGACCGCACCCGACAGCATGGCGCCCACCGAGCGATTGACGTTGCGCGTGGACTCCATGATCTTGACTTTTTCACCCGTATCAATCGCCAGGCGGCTCTTGGCAATCAGCAGGTTGTCGAGCGACTTCTCCAGCCCATGGTCCTGGTGTTCGGTCTGGAAGCGCGGCACGTCGTCGGCCACGGCGGGCACGGTCAACAGGCGGCTGAAGTCCAGCCCCTTGGCTTTCCAGTGCGCAATACCAGCACGCATGTCGAGCAGGTCGGCCCGGCCAATCAGATCGTCAAACTTGCGGATACCCAGCTGCGCCATGATCTGGCGCGCTTCTTCAGCGACAAAGAAGAAGTAGTTGACGACGTGCTCGGGCTTGCCGGAGAACTTGCGCCGCAGCACCGGGTCTTGCGTGGCCACACCCACCGGACAGGTGTTGAGGTGGCACTTGCGCATCATGATGCAGCCTTCCACCACCAGCGGCGCGGTGGCAAAGCCAAACTCATCGGCACCCAGCAGGCCACCGATGACGACGTCGCGACCAGTCTTCATCTGGCCGTCGGTCTGCACCCGGATACGGCTGCGCAGACGGTTCAAGACCAGCGTTTGCTGGGTTTCAGCCAGGCCGATTTCCCACGGGCTGCCCGCGTGCTTGATGGACGACCAGGGCGACGCACCGGTGCCACCGTCATGCCCGGCAATCACCACGTGGTCGGCCTTGCACTTGGCCACCCCAGCGGCGATGGTGCCCACACCGATCTCGGACACCAGCTTGACGCTGATGCTCGACTTGGGCGACACATTCTTCAGGTCGTGAATCAACTGCGCCAGGTCTTCAATCGAGTAAATGTCGTGGTGCGGCGGGGGCGAGATCAGCGGAACGCCAGGGATCGAATGGCGCAGCCGACCGATGTAGTCGGACACCTTGCCCCCGGGTAGCTGGCCGCCCTCGCCCGGCTTGGCACCCTGCGCCATCTTGATCTGGATCTGGTCGGCGCTGCCCAGGTATTCGGCTGTGACGCCAAAGCGGCCAGAGGCTACCTGCTTGATCTTGGAGCGCATCGAGTCGCCCGCCTGCAAGGCGTAATCCACCTCAAACAAATCCTTGCCCAGCAGGTCGGACATGGTCTGGCCCTGCTTGATCGGGATGCCCTTGAGCTCGTTGCGGTAGCGCAGCGGGTCTTCACCGCCCTCACCCGTGTTGCTCTTGCCTCCGATGCGGTTCATGGCCACGGCCAGTGTGGCGTGCGCTTCGGTGCTGATGGAGCCCAGCGACATGGCGCCAGTGGCAAAGCGCTTGACGATATCCGCAGCCGGTTCCACCTCGTCGATCGGAATGGCGCGGGCCGGATCAATCTTGAACTCAAACAAGCCGCGCAGCGTCATGTGGCGCTTGTTCTGGTCGTTGATGATCTGCGCGTATTCCTTGTAGGTGTTCCAGTTGTTGGCGCGCGTGCTGTGCTGCAGCTTGGCAATGGCGTCGGGCGTCCACATGTGCTCTTCACCACGCGTGCGCCAGGCGTATTCGCCGCCCGTATCCAGGCGGTTGGCCAGCACCGGGTCGTTGCCAAAAGCGGCTTTGTGCATGCGAATGGCTTCTTCGGCGATCTCGAACACACCGATGCCTTCGACCCGGCTGGAGGTGCCAGTGAAATACTGGGCCACGGTTTTGGTAGACAGACCGATGGCCTCGAACAGCTGTGCGCCACAATAACTCATGTAAGTCGATACACCCATCTTGGACATGATCTTGGACAAGCCCTTGCCAACGGCCTTGATGTAGTTGTACATGGCCTTGTCGGCGCTCAAATCACCGGGCAATTCCTTGCAGATACTGGCCAGCGTTTCCAGCGCCAGGTAAGGGTGCACTGCCTCGGCACCGTAACCAGCCAGCACGCCAAAGTGGTGCACCTCACGCGCCGAACCAGTTTCCACCACCAGCCCTGCTGTGGTACGCAAGCCTTCGCGCACCAGATGCTGGTGCACCGCGGACAGGGCCAGCAGCGCCGGAATGGCCACCCGGGTGGCGCAGATGGCGCGGTCACTGATGATGAGAATGTTGTGACCTTCCTTGATGGCGTCCACCGCCTTGGCGCACAGCGACGCCAGTTTGGCCTCCACACCTTCACTACCCCAGTCCAGCGGGTAGGTGATGTCCAGCGTGTAGCTGCGGAATTTGCCCTGGGTGTGCGCCGCAATGTTGCGCAGCTTGGCCATGTCGGCAAAATCCAGAATGGGCTGGCTCACCTCCAGGCGCAGCGGCGGGTTAACCTGGTTGATGTCGAGCAGGTTGGGCTTGGGGCCAATGAAGCTGACCAGACTCATCACGATGGCCTCGCGGATCGGATCGATCGGCGGGTTGGTCACCTGGGCAAACAACTGCTTGAAGTAGTTGTACAGCGGCTTGTTGCGGTCTGACAGCACGGCCAGCGGGCTGTCGTTGCCCATCGAGCCAATGGCTTCCTCACCGTTGGCGGCCATCGGTGCCACCAAAAATTTAAGGTCTTCCTGAGTAAAGCCAAACGCTTGCTGGCGATCAAGCAGCGTGGTATCGGATTCGGACAAACTGGCGGGTTCGCCCTTGCCCTGGATTTCGCTCAGGCGGATGCGCAGGTTTTCGATCCACTGCTTGTAGGGCTTGCTGTTGGCCAGGCTGCTTTTGAGCTCTTCGTCGTCGATCATGCGACCCTGTTCCAGATCGATCATGAACATCTTGCCGGGTTGCAGCCGCCACTTGCGCACGATCTTGCTCTCCGGGAAAGGCAGCACGCCAGATTCTGAGGCCATGACCACGTAGTCGTCGTCGGTGATGCAGTAGCGTGATGGACGCAGACCGTTGCGGTCCAGCGTGGCACCAATCTGGCGGCCGTCGGTGAACACGATGCTGGCCGGGCCGTCCCACGGCTCAAGCATCGCGGCGTGGTATTCATAAAACGCGCGACGGCGTTCGTCCATGCCGGGGTTTTGCTCCCACGGCTCGGGGATCATCATCATCACCGCTTGCGCCAGTGGGTAACCGGCCACGGTCAACAGTTCCAGGCAGTTGTCAAACGTGGCGGTATCGGACTGGGTGGGAAAGCTGATCGGGTAGAGCTTTTTCAGGTCTTCGCCCAGCACCGGCGAGCTCATCACGCCTTCACGCGCTTTCATCCAGTTGTAGTTGCCCTTGACGGTGTTGATCTCGCCGTTGTGCGCCACGTAGCGGTACGGGTGCGCCAGCGGCCACTGCGGGAACGTGTTGGTAGAAAAGCGCTGGTGCACCAGCCCCAGCGCCGACACGCAGCGTGGGTCTTGCAAGTCCAGGTAGTACTCACCCACCTGCCCGGCCAGCAACAGGCCCTTGTAGATGACCGTGCGGCTGGACATGCTGGGCACGTAATACTCTTTGCTGTGCTTGAGTTTGAGCGCCACGATGTGCGCGCTGGCGGTCTTGCGAATGACATACAGCTTACGCTCGAGCGCGTCCTGCACGATCACGTCGTTGCCGCGGCCGATGAACAGCTGACGGATGATGGGTTCTTTTTTGCGCACCTCGGGCGACATCGGCATGTCGCGATTGACCGGCACGTCGCGCCAACCCAGCACCACCTGGCCTTCTACCGCCACCGCGCGCTCCAGCTCTTGCTCACAAGCGCGCCGCGAAGCGTGCTCTTTGGGCAAAAAAATCATGCCCACGCCATACTCACCCGGAGGCGGCAGCGTCACGCCCTGGGCGGCCATTTCTTCACGGTACAGCGCATCGGGCAACTGGATCAAGATGCCAGCGCCGTCGCCCATGAGCTTGTCCGCACCCACGGCACCGCGATGGTCCAGGTTCTCAAGAATCTTGAGCGCATTGCACACGATGTCGTGCGACTTGCCACCTTTGATATGCGCCACAAAGCCGACACCGCATGCGTCGTGCTCGTGCTCGGGGGAATACAAACCGTTGTTCTGGAGATGCGAAATCTCGGCTGCCGTCGTCATGGGCGAGCTCCTGTAAAAAATCGGAAGGGTTGAACTGTACCCCACAGCAACCCTCATGCCAAACAAAATAATTGGGGTCAGATTCCAATTAATTTTTATTTTATTGTTTTCACAATTAATTAGGGACACATCAAAATTGAAGCACAGAGTCTTTGTTTGAAAAAGGATTCGCCCCATTCAAACCGGTTTTTTGTTGACAGAAAAAGGCCGTCCGGCGCCCGCACGGGCCAACCGGCGCTGGGTACGCCTTTGCAAATCGGCGACAAAATCAGGCTCACCCAAGGCCCAACCACTCACCGTGGCGTCGGTCAGAGCGGTCTGCTGCACCGACGGGATGCCTGCTTGCACCAATTCGGCGTACGCCGCTTCGCGCGCAAACGGGGTATTACCCAGCTCCCAGAACAAGGCGTGGGGGGTGATGAATTTGTCCTGGCGCAGCCCGAGGTAATGCAGATGGCTGGACCATGGGTAGTCTTGCGGCCCAGACACCAGCGCAGCGCGCACCGGGTTCAAGTCAATGTACACCATGCACGCCAACAAATAGCGGTCCGACTGGATCAACGTCGATTTGTAACGCCCTTCCCACAACGTACCTGTGCGCTGCTGCGTCCGATTGAAATAGCGCACATAGCTGCGGCCCAGGGCCTGCATCATCTGCGGCAGTCCATCTGCCGTGCTGGGGGTCAGTAACAGGTGAAAGTGGTTGCTCATCAACACGTAAGCATGTACCTCCACACCAAATTTCTTGGCGTATTCCTCGATCAGATCCAGCAAAAAACGGTAGTCTGCCGGCGTGCTGAAAATGGGTTGGCGATTGTTGCCGCGCTGGATCACGTGGTGCGGGTAACCGGCCAGTGTCAAGCGGGGCAAACGCGCCATGGCAATACTGCAAAATAATTGGAATCTGACCCCAATTATTTGGGGGCTTTGGTGACGCGCACCTTGCCGCCGGTGGTGACCAGAATGACGGCGTCGCCCGGAACCAGCACCTCGGTGCCCTTGGATTGCACCACGGCGCGGCGCTCGCCGCCCTTGAGTTGAATCAGCAATTCGTTAGCGTCTTCGCGTGTCGCGACGCGCTCAATCGCGTTGCCAGCGGCCGCACCGGCAACACCCACCAGCAGGCCGATCACGTTGCTTTCCGCGCTAGAGCCACCGCGCGACGCACCCGCCACCGCGCCGGTAACACCACCTACCGCCGCGCCAATGCCGCTTTGGCTGCCATCGACTGTGACCGGGCGCACCGACAGCACCACGCCGTCTTCCACCCGCGACAAGCGCTGGGCGTCGCCGCGCTGGATCACGTCCGGGCTGCTGGTGGAGCAGGCGCTCAAAGTTACGGCCAAAGCCAGCGCGGCCATCATCGTCCATCGTTTCATATCAAGCTCCAGAAATAAGTGTGACCAGATTGTCGGGCAGGCAGGTAAACCGTGTGTGAAGCAGGTCTGAGAGACCAAATTGGGCCAGCAGTTCACGCAAACGCTCTGCGGCGGCGCGCTGAGGATGCCCGGTGTAGCGCGCCAGAATCAGCTCGTTTTTCAGGCTGTGTTCCCAGCCGACCAGCTCGGTCACCGTCACCTGGTAACCACACGCTTGCAGATAAAGGCAGCGCAGCACATTGGTCAACTGGCTGCCCAGCTCGCGTGTGTGCAGCGGATGACGCCACAATTCTGAGAGCGCACTACGACCCAGCGACAAGGCCTTGTGCTGATTCAGCACACGCGCTACCTCGGCCTGACAACACGGCACCAGCACCATGAAGCGGGCGTGCTTTTGCAGCCCGAAAGCTATCGCGTCGTCGGTGGCGGTGTCGCACGCGTGCAACGCCGTCACGATGTCGATGCGCTCTGGCAACTGGTCTGACGTAGCCGACTGCGCCACCGTCAGCGGTAAAAACATCATGCGCTCAAAACCCAGGCGCTGCGCCAGATCAATGGAACGCTGCACCAGCTCGGCGCGGGTTTCGATGCCATAAATACGCCCGCTGCCGCGTGGCTTGAAAAACAGGTCGTACAGGATGAACCCCAGGTACGACTTGCCAGCGCCATGGTCGGCCAGCGTGATGTCGGCCTGCTCACCCAGCTCAAGCAACAGCTTCTCGATGAACTGGTACAAGTGATACACCTGCTTGAGCTTGCGGCGTGAGTCCTGATTCAGCGCACCGTCGCGGGTCAGGATGTGCAACTCTTTGAGCAGCTCCAGCGACTGGCCGGGGCGCAGCTCGTCGGCCAGCGGGTTTTTGGTTGGGGGGACAGGTTTGCGGCGCATGGACGGATGATGCCACGACGGCGCGGGAGGCTCCCCTTGGCGCATCAGGCCAGCAGACGCTGACCGGTCAGGCGCTCGTGCTCGCGCAGGGCAAAGCGGTCTGTCATGCCGGCAATGTAATCTGCCACCACACGTGCCTTCAGGCCAGACGCGTCGTGCTGGGTGGCTGGCGTCTGCCTGATACGCTGTTGGTACCGCTCTGGCAGTTGCTGTGGCGTGGCCAGATAGACGGCAAACAGCTCACGCACCACCTGGCGCGCCTGGTCGTTGCTTTGCACCACCTGGGGGTGTCGGTACAGATGGCGCATCAAAAAGGTCTTCAGCGCCGTGGAACGCTCGCGCATCTGCGCACCAAACTGCACCAGCGCCGGCAAGCGCCGCACTGCATCAACGTCGGCTGGGGCGGCCTGCGCCAAAGCGTTGCCGGTGGCGTTGATCACGTCGTACACCTGGGCACTGAGCATGCGGCGAATCGACTCGTGCAGCAGGCGGCGACGCGGTTGTTCGGTCAACAGCTTTGGGAATTCGTCAGCCACTTGTTGCTGGTAGTCGTGAAACAACGCCACGTCCTGCAACTGCTCCAGCGTGATCAGGCCCGAGCGCACGTCGTCGTCCACGTCGTGCGCGTTATAGGCAATTTCGTCGGCCAGATTGCACAGCTGCGCTTCCAGACCAGGCTGCAAGCCATCCAGAAAGCGCTGCCCCACGCCCCCCGGCTCCTGCGCCACCAGCTCTTGCGCGTGCTGTTTGGAACAATGTTTGAGGATGCCCTCGCGCGTTTCATACGTCAGGTTCAGCCCGTCAAATTCCGGGTAACGCTGCTCCAGCCAATCGACCACGCGCAGGCTTTGCAGGTTGTGCTCAAAGCCACCCCAATTGGCCATACAGGCGTTGAGCGCGTCTTGCCCGGCGTGGCCAAAGGGCGTGTGCCCCAAGTCGTGCGCCAGCGCAATCGCTTCTACCAGGTCTTCATTGAGTTGCAGCGTGCGCGCAATGGAGCGCCCCAGTTGCGCCACCTCCAGCGAATGCGTGAGCCGGGTGCGAAACAGGTCGCCTTCGTGGTTTAGAAAGACCTGCGTTTTATAGACCAGCCGCCGAAACGCCGTGCTGTGCACAATGCGGTCACGGTCGCGCTGGTAGTCGGTGCGGGTGGGCGCAGGCGGCTGGGGGTAACGCCGTCCACGGGTGTGCGCCGGATCGCATGCGTAACAGGCCAGTTGCATGGGCTATTGGTTAAAAGTGCCTCTAGCCCTAATGTAATAAGGGCTAGCAGCTCTTGTTTTTATATCGTTTTGGCAGTGCAAGCGTCGATCACCTGGCACACCTCAGCCGATGGCGCGGCGCGCACCACGGCACGCCCGGGTTGCTCGATCAGCACAAACTTGATCTCACCGGCCTCGGCCTTTTTGTCCAAGCCCATCAGCGCCAGATAGCGCGCGGCGTTGCCAAACGCATCCAGCACCGGTGCCTGCACCGGCAGCCCAGCCTTGGCAATCAGGGCCGTGAGGCGATGCACAAAAAACGCATCAACATACCCCAGCCGCTGCGACAACTGCGCCGCCATGACCATGCCGCAGCCCACCGCCTCACCGTGCAGCCAAGTGCCAAAACCCAACCCGGCCTCGATGGCGTGCCCAAAGGTATGGCCAAAATTCAAAATAGCGCGCAAACCCGACTCGCGCTCGTCCAGCCCAACCACCCAGGCCTTGATCTCGCAACTGCGGCGCACCACATGCGCCAACGCGGCGGGCTCGCGCGCCAGCACGGCGTCGATGTTGGCCTCGAGCCAGGCAAAAAAATCCATGTCGGCAATGGGACCGTATTTGATGACCTCGGCCAGACCGGCTGACAGCTCGCGTGCGGGCAAGGTCTTCAAGGTGTCCAGATCACACACCACCTTGAGCGGCTGGTAAAAAGCACCAATCATGTTTTTGCCTAGCGGATGGTTGATGGCCGTTTTGCCCCCCACGGAAGAATCCACCTGCGCCAGCAAGGTGGTAGGAACCTGCACAAACGGCACGCCGCGCATGTAACACGCGGCAGCAAAACCGGTCATGTCGCCCACCACACCGCCGCCCAGCGCAAACAGCACCGTCTTGCGGTCGCAGCCATGCTGCAGCAGCGCGTCAAAAATCAGGTTCAGGCTGTCCCAGGTCTTGAAGGCTTCGCCGTCTGGCAACGCCACGGTGTGCACTTGCGCGTAGTGCAGCAGCAACGCCTTTTGCAGGCGCTCGGCGTACAAAGGCCCCACGGTGGTGTTGGTCACGATCAAGGCGGACGCAGCCTTGGGCAACTGCGCGTAGCTCAAGGGGTTGTCAAACAGGGAACCGCGTATGGCGATGGTGTAACTGCGATCAGCCAGGTCGATCGAAACAGTTTGCAGGTCTTGGGAGATCATGGCGCTAAAGGTCAGACTTTGTCGGATCAGTTTGCAGCAAACGGATTAATAACCTGCACGCCCAACGGCTTTTGCATGGAACCGACATCCTCAGAAAACAATCTTTTGACACCATGCTCGGCACACACCGCAACGATCAGTGCATCCCAAACCTGGTACTGATGGCTGCAAGCCAACAGCCAGGCCTGCTCATAGGTCTGAGCCGATGCACCCAGCACCATTGCGGCTTGCGCCCAGACCGACACGGTTTCTGTGGCCAGGGCAGCAGACATGGTTTTTTTGCGCAAAACAACAGCCAAGTATTCGCTCAACACCTGTCCCGGCAAACACCCCTGCGGGCTGGCAAACAGATCCCCGAGCAAATGACGCGCCATGTCTTGTTTGTCCGCTGGCGCATCGGGCGCTGTGGCATACACCAAAACGTTGGTATCGACCGCCCAAAGCGACTTACGCTTCATAAGCATCACTGCGCTGGAACGCTTTTCCGTAGGGCCGAGTCATGCGAAAGGACAGTGCTTTTTGGATCAATGCGGCTTGATCTGCGTCACTCAACTCTCTAGGGGGGAGTTGAACAAGTTTAAGAACCGGTTTGCCATAACGGGTGACGGTAAGTTCTTCACCCGCAGCCACACGTGCTGCAACATCAGAAAAGTTGTGCACAACCTCGCGGGCGGTGATGGTGTTCATGATCGGGGTTTGGCCTGTTTTGTTAAACAAATTGTAGGACAAACGGCCTCACAACCTCAATCTTAAGTCCGCTTGCTCCAACTGCATGATGATCAAATTGACCAGCCGCGACACCGACGGTCGCCCGGTCTCGACACAAAAATGCGCCGTCTCACGGTACAGCGGATGGCGCTGCGCGTGCAGGTCGCGCAAGCGCTGTAGCGGGTCAGCCACTTGCAGCAGGGGTCGGTTTTTGTCGTGACGCAGCCGACGAAACAGCTCGTCAGGCATCGAATTGAGGTAGATCACCCGGGTGCGGTCGTGCAAATGCTGCCGGTTTTCGGGCCGCAGCACCACCCCACCGCCGGTGGACAAAACGCCCACCGGTTGTTGCGTCAATTCATCGATGACGGCGGCTTCAATATCGCGAAAGCGCTGCTCGCCTTCGCTCTCAAAGAACTCACGGATCGAGCAACCCAGGCGCTCTTCAATCACCCGGTCTGAGTCTAGAAAGGGCAACTGCAACCGCCGTGCCAGTTGCCGCCCGACGGTGGACTTGCCGGAGCCTGGCAGTCCGATGAGGGAAATCATGCTAAACAACGTTGGGCACTCGAACCCCTTGAGCCAAGGGCAGAAAATCTTTGCTGTTGCGTGTGATCAGCAAACGCTGGTGGACCTGCACGTTGACCCAAATCATGGCATCAGGAAGTTTGATTTTTGTTGACTTTCGCAAAGCGACCGATTTGACCGATACCTGTGAAGGGTGTCAAAAAGCGCTTTCACCATTCTTCGCGCAAGCGCTGCTGGTAAATCAGGCCATCCTCATTTTTTGCGCCCACAAGCCAAACGCCCCCTCTGTTGCAGGTTCAGATTTGAATGTTTCAAGGTACTGGGAAACCGTTTGACGAATAAGCTCAGCGCGGGAGACCCGTTTAACATCTGACAGTGTGTCTAGTACCTGAAAATCTTGATCTGATAAACCAACCAATGTGCGTTTCATCATGCCCTTTTTGATATTACCTGTAGATATCGTAACAAAATGCAAGATATTGCTACCCTTGGCACGGTTTCAGTCACCAAATTTCACTCCTGTTACGCGAAGCTAATGCTCAAAGAGCATCTGCGCAAGTACTTGAAGAACCGAACGGACTAATTACTCCCGCAGGTGTGCTATTTGACGCAAAATCGGGAACAGAACCTATCAGAGTGTAGAGAATAGACTGTCGCGACTCGGTCCCGGCAACCACGGCTCTGGCAGCGATATCCACCTTAGCCCACGGGGCAAACTGTTTGCCATATTGGATTTGAAAGGTCGCACGACCGGTTGCGTCTGTTGTTACGCTACCTGGCGCGGCAACCGCAATATTGCCAGGTGTCAATCGGGTATCGCCATTGGTATCTTCACCGACATTTAAAATACCATCCAGATAACCAGCAACGCCCGAGCCAAATTTGGCATCTTCATTGGCGCAAGTCGTTGGTGTAGGTTTGACTGTCCAACGATCCGCGAGCGGGAGAAGTTCAAGTACCCCTTTGTAATATTCCACAGGTATCGCCGAGAGGGAAACAATTTGATTACCAACAGCGACACCATTTGCATCGGTCACATAGACAGAAAACGTCTTGGTGTAATCCGTCACATCCAGGTCACTGATGGTGTTACCGAAGCCGATCGTTATGAAAAGCGCATTTCCATTGACTGTTAATGATGTCGTTGCCCTGATAGCTGTCGAAGCAACCTCTGCCTGAATTTGCACACCATTTGCCGGCGTGGATGTTGCACCAGGAATAAACTGAACTTGCACACGACCGTTCAAATCTGTCACGGCATTGCCAGCCGACAACGTACCATTACTCAAGTCCTGTAGCACCGTGAAGTTGACCTGCCTGTTGGCCACAGCGTTACCGTTCGCATCCCTAACCAGAGCTTCGATCGTGCTTTTATTAGCAGATCCGGTTACGTTGGGCAGCACACCGCCTGGATTGGCCTGAAGCACAATACTTGCCGGTGTAGTGGCCACAAACTGTAGCGGTAAATTCACGGAACCAATTCCTGCAATTTGAGCCGTCAAATTGGCAGGGCCAGCCGTAGAAGACAAGACAGTAACAGAGGCTTGACCACTTGCATCTGTAGATGCAGATGCCGCTCCCAAGGTTCCGCGGGTGGTGCTGAAATCGACCGTTTTACCAGCTACGCCCAAGCCCGACAATCTGTATTGAACAGTGACCGTCTGCTGTGTACCGATAGGGATCTGCACGTTACTTGAAGGACTTAAAACAGAAAAGTCAATCGCGTTAACGGCCACCGTAGCGGAAGCGCTTGTTCCCAAACCGGTTGCCGTAACTGTGTCGCTACCAGCAAGATTTGGCGTGTATAGAAATGTGGCGCTGCCAGTAGCGTCTGTTGTGAGTGTTGAGGCACTAAGTCCATTCGCCAAACTTGAGGTTAGGGTAAGCAGGGCAGCATTGATGCCATTTCCAGATGAGTCAACAGCCCTTACCGTGAATTGCACAGCGGATGCGCCTGCTTGTAACGAGCCAGTTCCAACAATCGACAGCTTGGTTCCGGTTACCGGCAAAACAACACTGCCTGATACATTGTCCACAGTGGCGGTCACCGTGACGCTTCTGTTGGATTTGTCACTCCCGGCGATAAGTTTTGCGCTAGCGGCCCCAGTCGCATCTGTAACGTCCGATATCAATTGCAGCGTGCCTGACGTGGCGGAAAATGAAACTGTTTTGCCGGACAGGCCCACATTGCCACTATTTTTGACAAACGTGGTGATGACTGCCTCTGATCCGGCTGATAACACCGAGTTTGTGGATGTAATCACTTCCACAATTGCCGGTGTAACTGCGGCAATTTGAGCTGGCGTACTCGCCGCAACCGCCGGAGCGCTGGCTGTCGCAGCTGGTGCACTCGCCGCCGTCGCGGGTGAACTTGCCCCCCCCGACGGTGTCCCCGGATTCCCCCCGCCACCGCCGCAAGCGACTAACGCTACGATCAACCCCACCCCCGCCAAGAATTTCAGAATACGCATACAAACCTTCCTGTGACTCAATCTTGATACAAACCTAGCGAGCCGCCTTGTCGGCAATCACCTTCGGGGTGATGAAAACCAGCATTTCCTGCTTGTTGGCAATGCGTGAACGGGTTTTGAACAGGTTGCCAACGCCTGGCAAATCACCCAAAAAAGGTACTTTGGTCTCGCTGTCGCTTTCGGTCATTTCAAAGATGCCACCAATCACCACGGTGCCGCCGTTTTCCACCAACACCTGGGTTTGAATGTGTTTCGTGTTGATGGCAAAACCCGCTGCGGTGGACTGGCCCACTGTGTCTTTATTCACATCGAGCGCCAGGATGATGTTGCCTTCCGGCGTAATTTGGGGCGTCACCTCCAGTTTCAAATTGGCTTTGCGAAAAGCGATTGAAGTAGCACCGCTACTTGATGCCACCTGGTACGGCAACTCGGTACCCTGCTCGATCAGTGCCTTGATCTGGTCTGCCGTCACCACGCGCGGGCTGGAAACCACCTTGCCTTTGCCGTCGGCTTCCAAGGCCGATATTTCCAGATTCAAAAACCGATTGGCAGCGGCACTAAAGATGGACAGGGCAAAAGTAGCCGGGTTATAGCCGTTTTGCCCCACTGCTGGCAAATTGACAAAATTATTCGTCAAGCCCACTGCGCCACCAGCGCCACTGCTGGCTACCGCGTCTGAATAGGTATTACCAAACGCAACGCGATTGGCCCCACCCAAGGAATAGCCGCCATCCCCACCTTGCTGGGCACGCAAATCAGCCCCCCCCAACTTCACCCCGAGCGATTTGCCAAAGGTATCAGACGCCTCAACGATGCGCGCCTCAATCATCACCTGGCGCACCGGAATATCCAGTTTGATAATCAGTTGCTGCACCTGCTCGAGCTTGGCCGCCGTGTCGGTCACAAACAACTGATTGGTGCGCGCCTCCGAGATCACGCTACCACGCGGACTGAGCAGGCGTGACGTGGCACCGGGAGCAGCACCGCCGCCGCTGGCGGTCAATTGCGCCGCTACTTCAGACGCTTTGGTGTAGTTCATCTGGAACGACTGGGTACGCAGCGGTTCCAGGTTTTGGATGGCGGCAGCCGACTCGAGGTCCAATTTTTCCTTGGCGGCGATTTCGTCTTTGGGTGCAACCCACAACACATTGCCAACCTTGCGCATGCCCAGACCCTTTGACTGCAAAATGATATCGAGCGCCTGATCCCACGGCACGTCCTGCAAGCGCAGCGTAATCGCACCACTGACTGAATCCGAGGTGATGACGTTGAAGTTGGTGAAGTCGGCAATCACCTGCAACAGCGATCGGACCTCAATGTTTTGAAAATTCAGCGACAGCTTTTGCCCGTTGTAACCGGTTCCTTGGGTCAGCTTGGCCGAATCGATCTTGACCGGCTTGACTTCCACCACAAACTGCGAGTCACTCTGGTACGCGGAATGCGTCCATTGACCTTGCGGCTCGATCACCACACGCACCCGGTCACCCGCCTGGGATGCGGTCACGGTCTTGATCGGGGTGCCAAAGTCGGTGACATCCAGCCGCCTGCGCAAGCCTTCGGGCAAGGTGGACTTCATGAACTCAACCACCAGCGTCTGCCCCTGCTGGCGGATGTCCACCCCAACCTGGTCGTTGGGCAGACCCACCACCACGCGCCCGGTGGCGTCTTCACCGCGGCGAAAGTCCAGATCGCGCAAAGGCAAGGCGTCGCGGCTGTGATTTTCTGCAAACACTTGTGCCGCCGCCGGTGCAGCGCCCGCCACCGCGTCGAGCAGCACCAGCAAGGATTTGCCTTGAATTTGCGTCTTGTAAGCTGCGTATTGTTTCAGGTTCAGCACCACACGCGTGCGCGCTCCCGCCTGCACCACACTCACCGACTTAAGGTTCCCCTGATTGACCTCTACATTGGAACGTCCCATGGCGCTGATCACGTCAGGGAAATCCAGAGCAATGCGCGCCGGAGTCTGGATCGAAAAACTTGCTGGAACGGTTTTCAACGGTTGTGAGAGGTCAATTTTGACCACTTCGATGCCGCCTTGCACCGATCCGGTTACCGCCTCAATGGCCACCTGGGCTTGTGCAGCAAAGCACGCCATCCACAGGCTGGCCGTCCACACGAGCCGACTACAGAGCCGATCCAACCGTGGCATGTTCTGGTCTTTCATTTCAACCTCTCTTGCAACTGCAGCGATGTCATTCGTTCTACCCACTCACCGGTGGCGTCCTGCACAATTTCGCGCAGGGTCAGCTCGGTTTCAGCGATTTTGGTCACGCGGCCATAGTTTTGGCCCAAGTACTCGCCCGGGCGAACCTGGTACAACAATTTGCCTACCGTGACCAGCGCCACCGGTTTGCCTTCTCGTGTGAGGCTGCCCACCATGGCGATGGTATCCAGCGGAAATTCTTCCAGCGGTTCTTTGCGACGCGTCAGTTCTGGTGCCAGCAGCGCTCCGCTCAAGGACGCCGCTTGGGCACTGTCCCGCTTGAGCGCTATCGTCAGCTTCGAGATGTTGAACGGATCAAACTCCTTGTCCTGGCTGTAGCTTTCTGGTTTGAATTGCTTGGGCTCGGACAGCGGTTTGACTTTGGGGAAAGTCTGATTTTTTTGCTGCACCATCCACTGCTGTAGTTCATCGTCAGACGATGACGAGCACGCTACCAGCGTCAGCACCACCACCACCCAAGGAAAAAGACGGCGCAGCTGTGTCATTTTTTTGCCCCCTTGGTGGTGGCCTTGCGCTGCGCATTCACTTCTTCGGTATCAAGGTAGCGGAAGGTCTTGGCAACGGCATCCATGCTCAGGGTACCGTCTTTGGCCGGGGCGATCGTCATGTTGTTGAGCGTCACGATGCGCGACAGATTGGAAATATCGGCGGCAAAAGAGCCAATGTCGTGGTACCTTCCGGTCACGCGCAAGGAGATCGGCAGCTCTGCGTAGTAGTCACGCACCGCCACCTGCCCTGGCCGGAACAAATCAAACTGCAAGCTGCGCCCGATGCCCGCCTGGTTGATGTCTGAGAGCAGCGCATCCATTTCTGCCTTGCTGGGCAACTGCTTTTCAAGCTGCGTCACATACTGCTGCACCTGCTCCCGCTGCTTTTTCAGGGTCCCCAGATTGACCGCCTTGCCTAGCTTGACCTTGTATTCGTCACGCAATTTGACTTCTTGCTCTTGCTCTCTGACCAATTCATCAACCGTATCGCTGAGCCAAAGAAACCATAATGCAACAACAATCAGGATCGAAACCAGAATGTACAGCCCAAACCTGGGAACGTGCGGCCAACTCGACGGATCTTTGGTGTCAAGATGACGAAACTGGTCTACCACGCCCTGAAACCAGGCGTTGACATCAAACGGCAGGGAAAATGACTTGGCCATAATGTTCACCCTACTTTGCAGCGGGCGACGAAACCGCCGACACTGGTTTGCCCGCGCCCACAGACGCCACCTTGCTGGCCTCACTGGCGCGTACCAGTTTCACCCGAACCGTAAAGTTGGACACCCGGCGCTGGTCGCGCGCCGACAACGCCATGGATCCGGCGACAATTTCAACCAGCTCCGGCTTGGCAAACCAGGCCGAACGCCCGCCCAGGTTACGCAACAGTTCAGACACGCGCTCATTGGATTGCGCCACGCCTTTCATGGTGACGTTTTGTCCCACCTGCGCCACGTTGGTGACATACACGCCTTCAGGCAACTGGGTGACCAGTTCCGTTAATAAATAAACCGGCATATTGCGATCAGACTGTAGGTCTTCCACGGCCTGCTGGCGGGCCTTCAGGGCGGCAATTTCTGCCTCCAGACCGGCAATATCCGTGATTTGAGCGTCAAACTTTTTGATTTCAGTGCTCAGCAGCTGGTTTCTGTCTTGCTGCGCTGTAGTTTGGCCATGAATCCAAAGAAAAGCCAGCCCGGCAATCACCCCCCCCACCAGCGCAGCAATGCCCAAGCTGACATTGAAAATATCTTTACGCCGCTTGCGCGCAATTTCACGATGGGGAAGCAGGTTGATCAATATCACTTCATGAACCTCCGCAGCGCCAGACCGCAAGCAGTGAGGTAAGTGGGGGCTTCCCGCATGATCTGCTCTACCCGCACGTTGGCTGCAACCTCCATACCCTCGAACGGATTGACCAGCGTGCAAGCAAACCCGGTTTGCCGCGTCACTGCGGTGGTCAGCCCGGGTAAAACCGATGACCCGCCAGCCAGCATCACCGCATCTACCTTGTTATAGGTTGTGCTGGTAAAGAAAAACTGCAGGGCACGCCCTACCTCTTGCACCAAACTTTCAACAAAGGGCTGTAGCACCAAGCTGGAGAAGTCTTCAGGAAGTGTGCCGTCGCGTTTTTTGGCTTCTGCTTCTTCGTTCGAAAAACCGTACTGCCGCATGATCATCTGCGTGAGCTGGGCACCGCCAAAAGCCTGATCCCGGTCGTACAACAACTCGTCGTCTCGCAGGACCTGCATGCTGGTCGTCATGGAACCTACTTCAAACAGCGCCACGATGCTGCCAACGCCCTGATTGGGAAGGTTGGCGATCAGCCGACCGGTTGCCAGACGTGAAGCATAGGACTCCACATCAACGATCACGGGCTTTAGCCCTGCGGCTTCGGCCAAGCCCTGGATGTCCTGCACTTTCTCACGCCTTGATGCGGCAATCAGCACCTCAATGTCACCCGACGCGTTGGCGGTCGGCCCCATGATGCAAAAATCAAGGCTCACTTCGTCGAGCGGAAACGGAATGTACTGGCTGGCTTCAGACTCGACTTGCTGCTCCAACTCCTGATCTGTCAAACCACCTGGCAACACAATTTTTTTGGTGATCACCGATGAGGGCGGCAGTGCCATGGCTACGTTTCTGGTTTTGGTACCACTTTTCTTGACGAGGCGACGCACAGCTTCCGCAAC
Organism: Comamonadaceae bacterium CG12_big_fil_rev_8_21_14_0_65_59_15; assembly: GCA_002786915.1. Lineage (GTDB taxonomy): Bacteria > Pseudomonadota > Gammaproteobacteria > Burkholderiales > Burkholderiaceae_C > Rhodoferax. The sequence continues at coordinate 34,716 of PCUV01000058.1, forward strand.
CTCATCAAATTTCTCGACGTTGCCGTCGGAGATCCATCCTCGCTCCAAAGGAAAATTAGCACAATTATCCAGAACATAGCGTCCAGCCTTGTCCTGACCCAGTTCGACCAATTTGACACTCGAAGAGCTGAAGTCCAACCCAAACATTGGTGCCGATTGACGACTAAACAACGAGCCCAAAGAAAGCAAGATGGTCCCCTAAAGATGTCAAAAAAACCAGAATATGTTGAGAATTCACTTCAATGCTATCAGTAAGATAGTTGTTTAGCAAAGATTTTTCGAGTTTTTTTAAAAAATGAACGTTACCAAAATGCAAATGATCCAAGCGCGGCTTGGCGCATTTTGACATCAACAACTTCACGCTGCCCGCACCTCGGCTCGGTCAATGAGATACTCTGCACACCATGGCAACCTGATGTTTTACCGCTTTTCTTCCCAAGCTTTTTTCTTATGACCGACACCCCTTCGAAGCCCGAGCGCACACCGATGCATTGGGCACTCAAGTGGCCGCTTGTGGCGCTGGGCTTGATGGCAAGCGCACTGGCCAGCCTGGCGCTACTCGTCGGGCTGGCCATGGCCATGGCCTACCCCAACCTGCCCGATATTTCAGAGCTATCCGATTACCGGCCCAAGCTGCCGCTGCGCGTCTATTCAACGGAAGGGGTCCTGATTGGAGAGTTTGGAGAAGAACGTCGTCATCTGACGCCCATTGCAGAGATTCCGGTGGTCATGAAACAGGCCGTCCTGGCGATCGAAGACGCGCGCTTTTACCAGCACGGCGGTGTGGACTACATTGGTGTCGCGCGTGCGGCGCTGGCCAACCTGGGGCGCATCAAGAGCCAAGGGGCCTCGACCATCACCATGCAAGTGGCGCGTAACGTCTACCTTTCCAGCGAAAAGACCTACACCCGCAAGATTTACGAAATATTACTGACTTTCAAACTCGAACATCTGCTCAGCAAGGACCAGATTCTGGAAATCTACATGAACCAGATCTTTCTGGGCAACCGCGCGTACGGCTTTGCTGCAGCGTCCGAGGCTTACTTTGGCAAGCCCCTGCAACAGATTTCCATTGCCGAGGCCGCCATGCTGGCCGGATTGCCCAAAGCGCCGTCGGCCTACAACCCCATCAACAACCCCAAACGCGCCCGCTCACGCCAGCTGTACATCATTGAGCGCATGGTGGAAAACGGTTTTATCACGGCGGCCCAGGCCGAAGCTGCCAAACAAGAGCCACTCAGGGTTCGCACAAATGGCGATAAAAACATGGTGCATGCCGAATACCTGGCCGAAACCGTGCGCCAGTTGGTGTACGCCCAATACGGCGACAGCACTTACACGCGCGGGCTCAACGTGTACACCACGCTGCGTGCCACTGACCAGATCGCCGCCTACGAGGCGTTGCGCAATGGCATCATGAATTACGAGCGGCGCCAGGTTTACCGGGGTCCCGAAAAATTTTTGAGTTTGCCCACCGACCCGGCCGCAGCCGATGACATCATCGACGAAGCCTTGCAAGAACACCCCGACAACGGCAACGTGCTGTCGGCGGTAGTGCTGCAAGCCAACGCCAAACTCATCCAGGCGGTGCGCCAGAATGGCGACGTCATCGAGATTACCGGCGCAGGCCTGCAACCGGCCAGATCTGGCCTGTCGGACAAGGCACCCACCAACATCAAAATTCGCCCGGGTGCGGTGATCCGTGTCGTGCAAACGCCCAAGTCCACCTGGGAAATCACCCAACTGCCCGAAGTAGAAGGCGCATTTGTGGCGATTGACCCGCAAACCGGAGCCATCCGTGCGCTGGTAGGCGGCTTTGATTTTGAAAAAAACAAGTTCAACCACGTCACACAGGCCTGGCGCCAGCCGGGTTCCAGCTTCAAGCCCTTCATTTATTCAGCCGCGCTGGAACACGGCATCACACCCGCCACCATCGTCAACGACGGCCCACTGTTTTTTGACGCTGGCGTCACCGGTGGCCAACCCTGGGAGCCCAAAAACTACGACGGCAAGTTTGAAGGCCCGATGCCGATGCGCCGCGCGTTGGCCAAGTCCAAAAACATGGTGTCGATCCGCATTTTGCAAGTGGTGGGCCCCCAGAACGCGCAGGACTGGATCACCCGCTTTGGCTTTGACGCCGACAAACATCCGCCTTACCTGACGATGGCGCTGGGCGCCGGGTCGGTCACGCCCATGCAAATGGCCACGGCCTATTCAGTCTTTGCCAATGGCGGTTACCGCGTCAACCCCTGGGTCATCAGCAAGATCACCGACCAGCGCGGCAAGGTCTTGACGCAGGTGGCGCCACCGTTGCTGGATGAATCCATGCGCGTGATCGAACCACGCAACGCCTTCATCATGGACAGCCTGTTGCAGGAAGTCGCGCGCACCGGAACCGCTGCATCGGCGCAAGCCACTTTGAAGCGCCCCGACCTGTACGGCAAGACCGGCACCACCAATGATTCCATGGACGCCTGGTTTGCGGGCTTTCAGCCCACGCTGGCGGCCATCACATGGATTGGCTACGACACGCCACGCAAACTGGGCAGCCGCGAAACCGGCGGTGGCCTGAGTCTGCCGGTCTGGATCCAGTTCATGGCCAAGGCCCTGCAAAACGTGCCGGTGGCAGAGATGCCGGTACCCGCAGGCGTGGTTAACAGTTCGGGCGAATGGTTCTATGAGGAATACAGCGGCGGTGCAGGCATCACCACCTTGGGGGTGGAAGGGGGCGACGGCATCACGCCACAGGTGATCCCCATGCCTTATGAAGAAGAAAAGAAGAGAATCTTCGACCTGTTCAAAAACTAGACAGGCGCGAACGTTAGCAAGCACCCCGACTGCTCGCTGGCGTAGCGCGACAATGATGAGAAAAACTCGCCCTGGCCCTTGCTGTCACTCCACTGTTTGCCATCAAATTTGTAGTGAAAACCGCCACATTTAGCGGCCATCCAAACCTCATGCAAGGGCTTTTGCAGGTTGATCACGATCTGGCTACGGTTGGCAAACACCAGCGTGACCATGCCGCCACTGCGCTGGTTGTCGATGTCGGCGTCGGTGGTTTCATTGATGCGGTCACACGCCACCTCAACCGCCTTGAGCAAACGCTCGGCCTGGTCCATGAATTCAGTGTCTGTCATTACAATTTCTGCATGTTGTTGATTCGCCAAATTTTAGGTCGCGTATTTGTCCTTGGTGCCTGCACGGTCACTGTGGCAGGCTGTGGACAAGCCGGTGCGCTGTATCTGCCCACCAGCCCGGCGGCGGCCAACCGCGCGACCCTGCCGGAATCGCTGCTACCAGACGCACTCAGCCCCGGCCCGGTGGACAAGACGTCGGCGCCGATCAAACGTTGAGCTATGCATAAGGCGCTTTTTCACACCCTTATCCAGCATCAAACTCTGCTGATGGCAGGGGGGCAAAAATGACGGCACTTTTTTATCAATGATGCCCGCAACTGCTACCCACCTTCTCTGGCATGGGCGCGTCGCGATCCACACCCGCTTCTTTCAGTCGGCGTTCGTAGTCGGCCCACAACTGTGCTTGCTGCGAGCCCAGAAAGTACAGGTAGTCCCAGGCATAAATACCGCTGTCATGACCATCAGAAAACGTCGGCTGCACGGCGTAGTTGCCGACCGGCTCCAGCGCGCTCAAAGTCACTTCGCGCTTGCCAGTTTGCAGCACTTCCTGCCCCGGGCCGTGGCCTGCCACCTCGGCCGACGGGCTATAGACGCGCATCAGCTCAAACGGAATGCAAAACACCGCACCGTCAGAAAAGCTCACCTCCAGCACGCGGGACTGGGCATGCACCGTGATGTCTTGTGGGGTGGGCGCGCCATTTTGCAAACCTGCCATGAAAAATCTCCTTGTCTTTCAACGATCGTGCGTTTTCACAACGCTTTAAACTTTTGACGCAACCACTTCAACAACTCTAGTTGATCAGCGGCCGTGGCCCGACGAACCTGCGTCAGCAACTTCAGCAGGTCTGGGCGTTGCAAGGTCACATTGGCCGCACCTTCATTGCAGACCGAACATATCGCGCGCAGATTGCTTGCATCATCCGAACCACCCATGCTTTTGTCAATGATGTGCCCGAGATGCAAACGTGTTTTGCGTGTAGGGTCATAAGGGTGCGGCTCGCCCGCCACCGCGCCACACATCTGACAGGTAAAACCATTGCGATCAAGCACATAGGCACGCACTTCCTTTGAAACGTCACGCGCGAATGCAGGTTGAGGTTTGGCGCTTTCAAGCAAGTATTGACCGGGCTTGAGATCGGCACGATCGTGATGTGTCAAGATCAAGTAGCCTTCTTCGGTACGAAGCTCACGCACGCGCCTGGCCCATTCGCTGATGTCGCTAGCCACTGCACGCAGTTCGTGGGAATCCATCACACGCCCCAAGTTGGCCAGGAAATGCTGCCGCAGCTTGGTTCTGGCACCCTGATGCCGAGGCATGTCGGCCACTGATTGCGTCTTCATGCAGCTCGCTTCAAAACAGCGTTGTGTTTGGCCATACGAATCGCCTTTGCAATCTGCATTCCAACAGCATGCGCTACAGGCGGAGGAAAAGCATTGCCAACCTGTCGGTAGGCAGCGGTTTTGCGGCCTGCCAGCTGCCACTCATCTGGGAAACCTTGAATACGTGCCGCCATGCGAACTGTGAGCCTTGGTAATCCATCAAAATCAACCTCGGGAGGCAGATCTGCCAACCCTGCCCCATCCACACCCAAAGCTGCCCAAGCCGCACGGGCGCGCGAAGGCCCCAAATCAGGCCCCCCATGCTTCTTGCTGCCGCCTACCAGCGTCGGCCCAATGTTGTTGGCACGCGTGCGCCAAGTCGTGGCACCCGCCCATCCACCACGCGCCATCAAATCGAATAAAGTGTCTCCGACTGTGGGTGGGAGTGACTGTTGCGGCGCTGGCCAACAAAAAAAATCAGCCACGTCCGGGCGAAGTGCTACCAGATTGACGCGCGGTCGAAGCTGCGGCACCCCAAAGTCTGCTGCATTGAGCAAATTCCAGGCAGACCAATAACCCAAGGCACGCAAGCGCTCTTGCAACTGTTCACGGTAGGGTAAAAAAACGGGGTCCAGCAAGCCGCGCACATTCTCCAGCATCACGGCCAATGGCTGCACCGCTTCAACCACACGCAACGCTTCAGGAAAAAGGTCGCGTTCATCGTCTGCGCCCAGTTGCCGACCCGCCTTTGAAAACGGAGGACACGGTACACCGCCAGCCACCAAGTCAACACCGCAGTAGGGAGACGGATCAAATGCCCTCAGATCACCCTCGATCACGTTCCAGTCCGGACGATTCAGGCGCAACGTGGCACAGGCCCAGGAATCAAGCTCCACCAACGCAACATGTTCAAAGCCTGAGCGTTCCAGTCCCAAGGCCTGCCCGCCAGCACCTGCACACAACTCGATCGCAGTCAAAGTCACATTGATCTCCAGACAACTGTTATTAAAAACAGTGTACCTGACTATTTTCAAATAGTACAAACATCTTTTTCAACCCACACTCGGCTACACCAGCACGCGCTCAATGCCACCGGCATTGGCGCGCGCCACGTACTCTGGCATCCAGTCTTTGCCCAGAATCTGGTTGGCCATCTCGACCACAATGTAGTCGGCTTCCAGCAGACCGTTTTGCAGGTCGTCTTCGTAGCGCTTCAGGCCTTGCAGGCAACTTGGGCAGCTGGTCAGAATCTTGACGTTGTCTTTGGCACCCACACTGCCATTGGCGCGCAACGCCGCCTCGCCCTTGCGGATGGATTCTTCCTTGCTGAAGCGTACCTGGGTCGAAATGTCGGGCCGGGTCACGCCTAGCGTGCCAGATTCTCCGCAGCAACGGTCGCTTTTGAGCACCTTGTCACCCACCAACGCGCGCACCGTCTGCATCGAGTCGCCCAGTTTCATCGGGTTGTGGCAGGGTTCGTGGTACAGGTAGCCGCCCTGGCCGGCCGGCAGCGTGATGCCTTTTTCCAGCAAAAATTCGTGGATGTCGATGATGCGGCAGCCGGGGAAAATCTTGCCAAATTCATAGCCCTGGAGCTGGTCATAACAGGTGCCACAGCTCACCACCACGGTTTTGATGTCCAGGTAATTGAGCGTGTTGGCCACGCGGTGGAACAGCACCCGGTTGTCGGTGATGATTTTTTCGGCCTTGTCAAAGTCACCCGCACCGCGCTGCGGGTAGCCACAGCACAGGTAGCCCGGCGGCAGCACGGTTTGCACCCCGGCGTGCCACAACATGGCTTGGGTCGCCAACCCCACCTGGCTGAACAGGCGCTCTGACCCACAGCCCGGAAAGTAAAACACCGCTTCGGTCTCGGCCGTGGTGGCTTGCGGGTTGCGGATGATGGGCACGTAATCTTTGTCTTCAATGTCCAGCAATGCGCGCGCCGTCTTTTTGGGCAAACCACCGGGCATCTTTTTATTGATGAAGTGGATCACCTGCTCTTTGATGGGGGGCTTGCCCAAGGTGGCGCGCGGCGCGTTGGTCTGCTTACGCGCCAGCACTTTCAACAAGTCGTTAGCCAGGCGTTGCGCCTTGAATCCGATGCCCACCATACCCGCTCGCACCGACTTGATGGTCTCGGGGTTGGTGGCATTCAAAAAGAACATGGCCGTCGCGCTGCCTGGGTTGAACGACTTTTTACCCATCTTGCGCAGCAGGTTGCGCATGTTCATCGACACCTCGCCAAAGTCGATATCCACCGGGCAGGGCGAGTGGCACTTGTGGCACACGGTGCAGTGGTCGGCCACGTCTTCAAACTCTTGCCAGTGCTTGATGCTGACGCCCCGGCGCGTTTGTTCTTCGTACAAAAAAGCCTCCACCAGCAAACTGGTGGCCAGAATCTTGTTGCGCGGGCTGTACAGCAAATTGGCGCGCGGCACATGCGTGGCGCACACCGGCTTGCACTTGCCACAGCGCAGGCAATCCTTCACGCTGTCGGCAATCGCGCCAATGTCACTTTGCTGCATGATGAGCGATTCATGCCCCATCAGGCCAAAGCTGGGGGTGTAGGCGTTGGTCAAATCTGCATATAAGAAATCAGCCTCTAGCCCTTGATTAGACTGTGCTGAAAGCTCTGTATTACGGAGCAATTTGCCTTTGTTGAAGCGGCCTTCGGGGTCCACCCTGGCTTTGTAGTCGGTAAACGGCTGCAGTTCGGCGTCGCTCAAAAATTCCAGCTTTGTGATGCCAATGCCATGCTCGCCGCTGATCACGCCGTCCAGGCTACGCGCCAGCGCCATGATGCGTTTGACCGCGCCGTGCGCTGCCTGCAGCATGGCGTAGTCGTCGCTGTTGACGGGAATGTTGGTGTGCACATTGCCGTCGCCGGCGTGCATATGCAACGCCACCCAAACCCGGCCTTTGAGCACGCGCTGGTGGATCGCGGTGCATTCCTTGAGGATCGCCTCAAACGCCTGGCCACTGAAAATCTGCTGCAGCGGTTGGCGAATTTGCGTCTTCCAGCTGGCGCGCAAGCGGTGGTCTTGCAACTGGGCAAACAAGGGTTCCACCTGCTCCAGCCAGCCCTGCCACAAAGCGCGCACCTCTGACAGCAATGCCAGCGCCTGCGCCACCCGGTCTTCCAGCAGCTCAGTGGCAGAAATCTCACCCGCATCATCTTGGCGGCCCAGCGGCAGCTTGCCCTGCTGAAAAAAGTCCGCCAGCGCATCAACCAGCGCCAGTTTGTTGGAGAGGCTCAGCTCGATGTTGATGCGCTCAATGCCGTCGGTGTATTCGGCCATGCGTGGCAGCGGAATCACCACGTCCTCATTGATCTTGAAGGCGTTGGTGTGTTTGGAAATTGCCGCAGTGCGCTTGCGATCGAGCCAGAACTTTTTGCGCGCCTCCGGACTGATAGCGACAAAGCCTTCACCATGGCGCGTGTTGGCCATGCGCACCACCTCGCTGGTGACACGCGCCACAGCGTCGGGGTCGTTGCCAGCAATGTCGCCAAACAGCACCATCTTGGGCACGCCGCCATCCACCGCCCCCTTCTTGCTCTTGGTGGCATAACCCACGGCCTTCAGGTAACGGTCGTCCAGGTGTTCCAGCCCGGCCAGCACCACGCCGCTGCGGCGGCTTTCGGCAAACATGAAGTCTTTAATTTCAACAATGCTGGGCACGGCATCACGGGCGTTGCCAAAAAATTCCAGACAAACGGTGCGCGTGTGCGCCGGCATCTTGTGCACCACCCAGCGCGCGCTGGTGATCAGACCGTCGCAGCCTTCTTTTTGAATGCCCGGCAGGCCGCTCAAAAACTTGTCGGTCACGTCTTTGCCCAGGCCTTCCTTGCGGAAGGTTTTACCCGGAATATCGAGCCGTTCGGTGCGCAACGGCGTTTTGCCGTCGGCTTCAAAGTAGTGCAACTCAAAGCTGGCCACGTCCACGTCATGAATCTTGCCCAGGTTGTGGTTGATGCGGGTGACTTCCAGCCACTGCGCCTGCGGGGTCACCATGCGCCAGCTGGCCAGGTTGTCCAGCGCCGTGCCCCACAACACGGCCTTCTTGCCGCCCGCGTTCATGGCAATGTTGCCGCCAATGCACGATGCTTCGGCGCTTGTCGGATCGACCGCAAACACATAACCCGCGCGCTCGGCGGCGTGCGATACGCGGTTGGTCACCACGCCAGCTTCGGTCCAGACTGTAGCCACTGGCGCGTCCAGGCCGGGCAGCTTGACCCGCTCCACCTCGGTCATGGCCTCCAATTTTTCGGTATTGATGACCACACTGTTCCAGGTCAGCGGAATCGCACCACCGGTGTAGCCGGTGCCGCCGCCGCGCGGAATGATGGTCAGCCCAAGTTCGATGCAGCCCTTGACCAGATGCGCCAGCTCGGCTTCGGTGTCGGGCGTGAGCACCACAAACGGGTATTCCACACGCCAGTCGGTCGCATCGGTGACATGGCTGACACGGCTTAAGCCGTCGAACTTGATGTTGTCTTTGGCGGTGAGTTTGCTCAGCAACTTGTGCGTCTTGCGCCGCAACACGGCGGTTTCGACAAATCCGGCATCAAACGCCTCCACCGCGCGGTTGGCCACTTCCAGCAGGTGGCCGACCAGCGCATCACGATCCGGGTCATCGGCTGGTTTGCGGCGCTTCTGGATTTCAGCCAAACGATGCTGAAGCGCCTGCACCAAAAGAACACGACGCTTCGGGTTGTCGAGCAAGTCGTCCTGCAAATAGGGGTTGCGCTGCACCACCCAGATGTCGCCCAGCACCTCGTACAACATGCGTGCAGAACGCCCCGTGTGGCGCTCGGTGCGCAACTGGTTGAGCCAGTCCCAGGCGCTGGCACCCAGCAGGCGGATAACGATCTCGCGGTCCGAAAACGAGGTGTAGTTGTACGGAATCTCCCGGATACGGTCCGGCCCGTGCACTGCGGTCACGCCGGGAGGCAACAAATGGTGAAGTTGTGTGGGAGCGTTCATGAGGGGATCAGATACCCGCCAAAGCGGCGTTTTGACGCCCTGTCACCGACCCGGTTTGGCTGGGCAGGCGATGTTACCGCAGCGCAGCATGACCCTGAGACAGACGTGGCGAACGCTAAGGGCTCGCAAAGCAATAACTTGTACTTTTACCTAGCTATCTTTGGGCGCATTGCGTCGTTGCAAATCGCTTGTTTAGCAGAGCTAAACGGCGCGTTTTGCGCCTGGCCCTGCATCCCAAATCCGGCCGTCAAAATGCACAACTTATTACTTTACGAGCCCTATCGGCAACCATCCTCATACAAACCCTGATGCGCCCGGCCCATGTCCGGGGGTCTAATCTGGCTGCGGGCAGTTTGACACAGATGTGTCACAGAACCTTCACGACTTAGACTTAAGCTGCAATGCTTCAACCCTTCTAGGAGATCTTATGAAACTGAAACTAGTCGCCGCCATCGTTGGCGCATCCCTGGCCCTTTCCGCGCAGGCGGTCACCGAGATCCAGTGGTGGCATTCCATGACCGCCGTCAACGGCGAATGGGTCAACGACCTGGCCAAAAACTTCAACGCTAGCCAGTCCGACTACAAAATCATACCCACCTACAAGGGCAAATACGACGAATCCATGACCGCAGCGGTGGCGGCGTTCCGATCCGGCAACGCACCACACATCTTGCAGGTGTTTGAGGTCGGCACCGCCACCATGATGGCCAGCAAGGGCGCCATCGTGCCGGTGGGCAAGGTGATGAAAGATGCCGGGCAAAAGTTTGACCCCAAAGCTTACGTGCCTGCTGTAGCGGGTTACTACACCGCGCCCAGCGGCGAAATGCTAAGCATGCCGTTCAACAGCTCCACCACCGTGTTCTATTACAACAAGGACGCTTTCAAGGCCGCCGGTATGGACCCCAACAAGGCCCCCACCAGTTGGCCTGAAGTGGCGTTGGCGGCCGCGCAGCTCAAGACCAACGGCCACAAGTGCCCGCTGACCATTGCCTGGCAGGGCTGGACCCAGCTGGAAAGCTTTTCGGCCTGGCACAACGTCGAATTTGCCACCAAGAGCAACGGCCTGGGCGGTCTGGACGCGCGCATGAAGGTGAATTCGCCGCTGCACGTGCGCCACATCGACAACCTGTCCAACATGGCCAAGCAGGGGCTGTTTGTCTATAAAGGCCGAGCCAACACGCCCGAGGCAACCTTTATCTCGGGTGAATGCGCCATGATCACCACCTCGGCCGGTTTCTACGGCAACGTGCGCAAGAATGCCAAGTTTGCCTACGCGGTCTCCACCCTGCCCTATTACCCCGATGTGCCGGGGGCACCGCAAAACACCGTCATTGGCGGCGCCAGCCTGTGGGTCATGTCGGGCAAAAAAGCTGAGGAATACAAGGGGGTGGCCAAGTTCTTCACCTACATCAGCAGCCCTGAGGTGCAAGCCGCCAGCCACCAGCGCACCGGCTACCTGCCGATCACCATGGCGGCGTTCCAGCTCACCGAAAAGTCGGGCTTTTACAAGAAATATCCGGGCTCAGATGTGGCGGTGAACCAGATGATCCGCAAGGTGACCGACAAGTCACGCGGTATCCGGTTAGGCAATTACGTGCAAATCCGCACCATCGAGGACGAAGAACTTGAAGGCGTCTGGGCTGGCAAGAAAACCGCCAAAGAGGCACTGGACAACATCGTCACGCGCGGCAACGAGCTGCTGGCTCGTTTTGAGAAGGCCAACAAGCGCTGATCAAGCCCGAAGCTGGCGCACATGGAAAAGCGCGTCTATTTCCGCTCCAAGTGGCTGCCTTGGGTGCTGATGGCACCCCAGGTGGTCATCATCGCGCTGTTTTTTTTCTGGCCCGCCGCGCAAGCTCTGCTGCAGTCGGTGCAACAGAGCGACGCGTTTGGCACATCGGTGGAGTGGGTCGGCCTGGACAACTTCCGCAATTTGTGGAACGACGAGACCTATCTGGCCTCGTTCTACACCACGGCGGTTTTCTCCGGCCTGGTGGCGGTGATCGGCATTGCCGTGTCTTTGGCGCTGGCGGTCTATGCCGACCGGGTGGTCAAAGGGGCCATGGCCTACAAAACCCTGTTGATCTGGCCCTACGCGGTGGCACCTGCCGTGGCCGGTGTGCTGTGGCTGTTTTTGTTTGCGCCCAGCGTGGGTGTTGTGGCGTACTGGCTCAACGCTGTGGGCATCGAGTGGAACCACCTGCTTAACAGCACCCACGCCATGGCGCTGGTGGTGATGGCGGCGGTGTGGAAGCAGATTTCGTATAACTTTCTGTTTTTTCTGGCCGGTCTACAGTCGATCCCGAAGTCATTGATTGAAGCGGCCGCCATTGACGGTGCCCGGCCCTGGCGACGCTTCTGGAGCATTGTCTTTCCGCTGCTGTCACCCACCACGTTCTTTTTGCTGGTGATCAACATCGTGTACGCCTTTTTTGACACCTTTGCCATCATCGACGCGGCCACGCAAGGCGGGCCCGGCAAGGACACCGCCATCCTGGTCTACAAGGTCTATTTCGACGGTTTCAAGGCGATGGATATGGGTGGTTCGGCAGCGCAATCGGTGGTGCTGATGGTGATCGTGATTGCGCTGACCGTCGTCCAATTCCGGTTTGTGGAAAAGAAAGTGAACTATTGATGCCCCCACGCTTGTCACTTCGTGTACTGCGCTGTACGTGCCTGAACCGCAGGTTACGGCTCTTCGCCCCGTCCCACCCTGCGCAGGCAGGCTGGGAGCCGCGGGTCTCAGCCCCGGGGGGGCGCAGCCTTGCTTGGGGCGGCCCGGCGCGGCGGCAAGTCCATGGTTGAGCGCCGCCCGTTCCTGACGTTTTTGTCGCACGCCGTGCTGCTGCTGGGCGTGCTGGTGGTGGCGTTTCCGATCTACCTCACCGTCATTGCCTCGACCCAAACCTCGCAAGCCATCGTGCAAACACCGATGCCGTTGCTGCCAGGTGGACACATGATCGAAAACTATCTGGCCGCGTGGAATGGCACCGGCGGCGGTTCGGGCGGCAAGGCACCCGTGGGGCAGATGATGATGGTGAGTCTGATTACCGCGCTGGTGATTGCCATTGGCAAGATTGCCATTTCGCTGCTGTCGGCATTTGCCATCGTCTATTTCCGCTTTCCGTTTCGCATGTTCTTCTTCTGGGCGATCTTCATCACGCTGATGCTGCCGGTTGAGGTGCGTATCGGGCCCACCTACAAGGTGGTGGCCGATCTGGGCATGCTCAATACCTACGCCGGGTTGACGGTGCCGCTGATTGCGTCGGCCACCGCCACGTTTTTGTTTCGGCAGTTCTTTCTGACGGTGCCTGAAGAACTGCTGGAGGCCGCTCGCATGGACGGTGCTGGGCCGATGCGCTTCTTTTGGGACGTGCTGGTGCCGCTATCCAAGACCTCCATCGCCGCCCTGTTTGTGATCCAGTTCATCTACGGCTGGAACCAATACCTGTGGCCGCTGCTGGTGACCACGTCCGAAGACATGTACCCGGTGGTGATTGGTATCAAACGCATGATCTCCGGCGGCGACTCCGAAATGGAATGGAACGTGGTCATGGCCACTGCGGTGTTGGCCATGCTGCCACCCGCGTTGGTGGTGATGCTGATGCAAAAGTGGTTCGTCAAAGGACTGGTGGATACAGAAAAATAAATAACTTGCGTGACAGACCAACATTTGCGCAGCAAATTTGCTCTGTCACCAACTGATTAAATAGACCATGGCCTCCATCACCCTCCACAACGTCACCAAGTGCTACGGCAGCGGCAGAAACGCCAACCCGGTGATCCACGGTGTCAGCGCTGAGATTCTTGATGGCGAATTTGTCGTCATCGTCGGCCCCTCGGGCTGCGGCAAATCGACATTGCTGCGCATGGTGGCCGGTCTGGAAGAAATCACCAGTGGCGAGATTTCCATCGGCGCGCGGGTGGTCAACGAGCTGGAGCCGTCCGAGCGCGACATCGCCATGGTGTTCCAGAACTACGCGCTGTACCCGCACATGAGCGTGTTTGACAACATGGCCTACGGCTTGAAGATCGCCAAAGTGCCCCCGGCCGAGATCAAGGCGCGCGTGGACAAGGCCGCCAGGATTCTCGAAATCGGCCCGTTTTTGCAGCGCAAGCCGCGCGAACTCTCGGGCGGCCAGCGTCAGCGCGTGGCCATGGGCCGCGCCATCGTGCGCCAGCCACAGGTGTTTTTGTTTGACGAGCCACTGTCCAACCTGGACGCCAAGCTGCGCGCCCAAACGCGGCTGGAAATTCAAAAGCTGCACCGTGAACTGGGCATTACCAGCCTGTTTGTCACGCACGACCAGGTCGAGGCCATGACACTGGCGCAGCGCATGATGGTGATGAACGCGGGGGTGATGGAGCAATTTGGCACGCCCGACGAGGTCTATAACCGCCCGGCCACCACGTTTGTAGCCAGTTTCATGGGCTCGCCACCGATGAACCTGCTGAAAAACGCACCCGGTGCCCCAGCCGACACCCTCGTCGGCGTGCGCCCGGAACATCTGGACATCACCCCCACCGGTTGGGCGTTGCAGGTCGAAGCCGTCGAAATGCTGGGTGCCGAGCGCTTGACGTATGGCCGGTGGCTACACGGCGCGGCAGATGAGCTGGTGATTGTGCGCAGCGACGCAGCCATCCCCAGCGCCACCCCGGGCAGCACGCTTTACGTGACGCCACGCCCGGGCAGCATGCACCACTTTGACGCGCGCACAGGCCAACGTATCGAGGCACAGCCATGACCAAACCCCTTAACGGCCAATGGCCTTACCCGCGCTGGATCGCACACCGCGGCGCGGGCAAACTGGCCCCTGAAAACACCCTGGCTGCGTTTCGTGTCGGCGCGGCGCTCGGCTGGCGCATGTTCGAGTGCGATGTCAAACTCAGCCTGGACGGCGTACCTTTCTTGTTGCACGACGACACCCTCACCCGCACCAGCAACGCCCAGCAGGCACTGGGTGCTGGCTTGAGCGCAGTGGCCGGTGAACACCCCTGGGGTACGCTGGCGCTGCTGGACGCGGGCAGTTGGCATTCACCCGCTTTTTCGGGTGAACCGTTGCCCACGTTTGAAGCCATTGCGCGTTATTGCCTGAACAACAATTTCTTCCTGAACATCGAAATCAAGCCCACACCGGGCACCGAATACCACACCGGCCAGGCGGTCGCCAGCCACGCGGCCCGGCTCTGGCATGGTGCTGACGTGCCGCCGCTGCTGACCTCGTTTGATGTTCCGGCGCTCGAAGGAGCACTACAGGCGCAGCCGAACCTGCCGCGCGGCCTGTTGCTGGATCGGTTATGGATGGGCTGGCTTGAAACCGCGTTGCGTCTTGGCTGTGTGGCCGTGGTGTGCGACCACACGCTATGGGACGCCGCCAGCGTAACGCAAGCACACAGCGCCGGGCTGAAAACCCTGAGCTACACCGTCAACGACGAACCCGCTGCACAGCGGCTGTTGGCGCTGGGGGTGGACGGCATCATCTCCGACCGCGTGGACTTCTTCCCCGCTGCCACCACCACTGTAGGGTAGCCAGCACCAGCACCAGCGCCAGATAGGTCAGCATTTTGGCGTCGCGACCCAGCAGCACCAAACCGGCCACCAGTACAGCACAGCCTACGACAAGCATGACAACTGCTTGCGTTTTGTAGGTGAGGGCTACAGGGCTTTTTTTTATCAGCAAGCGCGACATGACCGGCAACAGCAGCGCCAACCAGAAGGCCGGCGCCAGCAAGTTAATGATGTGATCAAGCAATGCCCAAAAGCCCATGTGAGGTATTTCCGCTGTGTGTCAAAAAATGATTCAGGTCAACTGGATGCGTAACTGATTTTATAATTCCCCCATGGCAGTCTGGGCCCTAGGCATCAATCACAAAACCGCCCCGCTCGATCTGCGCGGGCGGTTTGCGTTTGCCATCGAGCAAGTCGCCCCGACCCTGAACGCACTGCGCAGCGCATTGCCCAACCACCCTGAGGCGGCGCTGATCTCCACTTGCAACCGCACTGAAATCTACTGTGCCTGCGAACAACCCCAGTTGCAGCACACGCTGGATTGGCTGGCGCAAAGCGGCGGCGTCGATCCCGAGCACCTGCGTCCGCACGCCTACACGCTGCAAGACGGTAGTGCGGCACAACATGTGTTTCGGGTCGCGTGCGGGCTCGATTCGATGGTGCTGGGCGAGACCCAAATCCTGGGCCAGATGAAAAACGCGATCCGCGCGGCCGAAGAAGCCGGCGCACTGGGCAACACGCTTAGCCAGCTTTTTCAGCGCACCTTTGCGGTAGCCAAAGAGGTACGCAGCTCGACCGAAATCGGCGCCCATTCCATCAGCATGGCCGCCGCTGCCGTGCGCCTGGCCGGCCAGCTGTTTGAAGACCTGAGCAACGTCAAGGTGCTGTTTGTCGGCGCCGGTGAAATGATCGACCTGTGCGCCACCCACTTTGCGGCCAAAAATCCCAAGAGCATTGCCATTGCCAACCGCACGCTGGCCAACGGCGAAGAGCTGGCCAGCCGTTTCGGTGCCGAGGTGATGCACCTGTCGGACATGCCCGAGCGGCTGCACGAATTTGACGCTGTCATCAGCTGCACCGCCAGCACGCTGCCGCTGATCGGCCTGGGCGCGGTGGAGCGCGCCCTTAAAAAGCGCCGCCGCCGCCCGATGTTCATGGTCGATCTGGCGGTTCCGCGCGACATTGAAATTGAAGTCAAAGACCTGGAAGACGTCTACCTTTACACCGTCGATGACCTGGCTGGTGTGGTGCAAGACGCGCAGGCCAACCGGCAAGCCGCTGTGGCGCAAGCCGAAGCCATTGTCGATGCCGGGGTGCAAAGTTTTCTGCACTGGGTGGAACAGCGCAGCACCGTGCCGCTGATCCAGCAGCTCAACGCGCAGGCCGACGAGTGGCGCGCCCTGGAGATCGCCCGCGCTCGCAAGCTGCTGGCCAAGGGGCAAGACGTTGAATCGGTGCTGGAGGCGCTGTCGCGCGGACTCACGCAAAAGATGCTGCACGGCACACTGGCCGAGCTGCGCGGTGGAGACGCCGCCGCGCGTGAGCGCGCCAGCCACGCGGTGCACCACTTTTTTCTGCGCAAAGAGCGTTAGCTGAGCTCGCCCTGCCTGCGGCAGGCTGCGACACCAGCGCCCGTTGGGCACGACGTCACGTGCGCACCCCAGCTGCCCCATCTGTTGAACAGCCTTGCAGACTTTGCCGACTCTTTTTTTCGACCCATCACCGCCATGAAACCCTTTTTACGCCAACAACTGGCCCGCTACGCCGACCGCTTGGGGGAGCTTGAATTTTTGCTGTCGCGCCCGGACATCATGGCCGACATGACACAGTTTTTGAAGCTCTCGCGCGAGCACACCGACGTGGCCGCCGTGGCCGGGCGCTGGCTGCGCTACCAGCAACGGGAGACCGATCTGGCAGGCGCACAAGAGATGCTCTGTGACGCCGACATGGCAGCCCTGGCACAAGAAGAAATCGACGCCGCCAACGCCGAACTGGCCCAGCTTGAAGCCGAGCTACAACGCATGTTGCTGCCCAAAGACCCGGATGACGTGCGCCCGGCGTTGGTCGAAATTCGCGCTGGCACCGGCGGCGACGAATCGGCCCTGTTTGCCGCCGACCTGGCGCGCATGTACCTGCGCTACGCCGACCGCAAGGGCTGGAAGCACGAGATCATCAGCGAATCGGCCAGCGAACTGGGCGGCTACAAAGAGGTGGTGCTACGCATCGAGGGCCCCAGCAGCGCAGCGGCTGGCGACAGCGGGGTGTACGGCGCGCTGAAATTTGAATCGGGCGGGCACCGGGTGCAGCGCGTGCCGGTCACAGAAACCCAGGGGCGCATCCACACCAGCGCCGCCACGGTGGCCGTGCTGGCCGAACCCGACGAAGCGCAGGCGATCCAGATCAACCCGAACGATTTGCGCATTGACACCTACCGCGCCAGCGGGGCTGGCGGCCAGCACATCAACAAGACCGACTCGGCCGTGCGCATCACGCACCTGCCCACCGGCATCGTGGCCGAATGCCAAGACGGGCGCAGCCAGCACAGCAACAAGGCGCAGGCGCTGCGCGTGCTCACCGCGCGCATCCATGAAAAGGACCGCTCCGAGCGCGCGGCCAAAGACGCAGCCGAGCGCAAAAGCCTGGTCGGCAGCGGCGACCGCAGCGACCGCATCCGCACCTACAACTTTCCGCAGGGGCGCCTGACCGACCACCGCATCAACCTCACGCTGTACAAACTGCTGGCCATCATGGAAGGCGATCTGGACGACGTGGTGCAGGCCTTGCAAGCCCATGAAGCCGCCGAGCAGCTTGCGGCGCTGGAGCTCAAGGCCTGAGTTTTACATAAGAAATCATGCTCTAGCCCTTATTGATCAAGCGCGAACAGCTCTTTTATCAATAGCTAATATGACACATCCCCCGGGCCCGCTCACCCTGTCGCAAGCGCTGCACACCATGCAGCAGCAGGGTCTGGAGCGGCTGGATGCGCAGCTGTTGTTGTTGCACGTGCTGGGCCTGCCAGACACCCTGCGCGGCTGGCTGCTGGCGCACGACACCGACCCGTTGCCCGCTGCCCATGCCGACGCGCTGCACGCCCTGACCCAGCGCCGTCTGGCGGGCGAGCCGCTGGCTTACCTGACCGGCCGCAAGGCGTTTTACGGCCTGGCCCTGCACGTCACCCCGGATGTGCTGGTGCCCCGCCCCGACACCGAAACACTGGTGGACTGGGCGCTGGAAGTACTTGGCCGCGCGCCCGCATCCGACCACGCACCCCGCGTGGTGGACCTGGGCACGGGCAGCGGTGCAATCGCGCTGGCACTCAAATCCTCGCAACCGGTGCTGCAAGTGTGGGCCACCGACGCGAGCCAGGCGGCGCTGGCCGTGGCTCAATCCAATGCGCGACGCCTGCAGCTGGACGTGTCATTCCACCAGGGCAACTGGCTGGCCAACTTGCCAGCAGCCACACCGCGTTTTGATTGCATCGTCTCCAACCCGCCCTACATTGCCGAAGCGGACGCACACCTGAGCGCGCTGCGCTTTGAGCCCACCCAGGCGCTCACCAGTGGCAGCGATGGCCTGGACGACCTGCGCCACATCATCGCCCAGGCATCAGCCCACCTGCAGCCCGGCGGCTGGCTGTTGCTGGAACATGGTTACGATCAGGCGCTAAACGTACGCTCCTTGCTGGCCGATGCCGGTTTTGCAGAAGTGCAGTCCCGGCGCGATCTGGCAGGTATTGAACGCTGCAGCGGCGGTCGCTGGACCATCGCCCATTCTTGAAACCCCATTTTTCAACCCCCATTCACAATGCCACCATCACAAGCCATGGAAGACCGCTTGGTCCAACTGGAAATCAAAGCCAGCTTTACCGAAGACCTGCTCGACAAGCTCGACCAGATCGTGATTCGCCAGCAAGACCAGATCGACCGCCTCACGCGTGAGATGCTGGAACTGCGCCAGCGCTCGCCCGCTGACGACATGCCTGGCCTGCGCAACCTGCGCGACGATTTGCCGCCGCACTATTGACGCACGGGCGTCACCCCATCGTCCACGCCGACCCTGCCGTCAAAAGGGGCAAGCCAGACGCCCCCTGCCCAACAATGAAATAATCCGGCCCATTCTTTTTGCAAGGACTTTTTCCCATGAGCGACACGCAACAACGCATCGACGACCTGGTCAAGACCAACGACATCCTACTGTTCATGAAGGGTACGGCGAGCTTTCCGCAATGCGGTTTTTCCGGCCGTGCCGTGCAGATTTTGAAAGCCTGCGGCGTGGACCCCAAGGCCATCAAAACCGTGAACGTGCTCGAAGACGATGCCATCCGCGCCGGCATCAAGGACTACAGCAACTGGCCCACCATTCCGCAATTTTTTTACAAGGGCGAGTTCATTGGCGGCTCCGACATCATGATGGAGATGTACGAAAGCGGCGAACTACAGACCCTCATGGGTCAGACCCACTGACGCCGGCCGCGCCAGCCCTTTGTTTAGCACTGAGGGCTTGTTTGTGAACAAGCCCTGACTTCGCGTCATGCAACGGCTGGATTTTGTGGCGTGTCAGTGTTCACGCTGATGGCGCAGCCGTTGAACACCAGCGGCTGATTCAGCCAGGCCTGCCAGTGTTGCCAGTCGGCCTGACTGCTGATGCGCAGTTGCAGCGCCGGGTGCAACTGGTAATAGCCGTTTTTCACGCGTACCCAGAGCTGCCGACTAGGCTGATAGTTGCTGTTGACTTCGGCGCGCGCCAGCACAGCGTTGAAAAACGTGCGTTTTTTCCGCTCGGGTTTGAGCACGCTGTCGGGAATGCGCTCGATGCCACGCATCAAATAATCAGCACAAAAACCGGTCAGATTGCGCTGCGAATTCTGTTCGGTGAACATTTTGGAGTACATGGTTTTGTAGCTCGCCAGCATGATGCCGAGCAGCCAGTATTCGCCCTGATGCCGTTCCAGCCGCACCAGACGGCCACCCGCTTGCACGTCCAGCGCAGCAGGCGCGAGCAGCGTAAACAGGGCGTCGAGACCGTTTTGCGTGTGTGTCGGGTCTTGCAGCACACGCGCCAGCGCATAGAACCAAGCCATGTGCCCATACTGATCGCGCTGCAACGGGTCGGCGCCGCGCTCCAGCAACGCCTCAACCAGCGCCACGTTGCCGCACTGCGCGGCCAGCATCAGCGGCGTGGCGTTGAAATAGGTGCGGTGATCCACCCCGAACTGGTCACACTGGCGCAGCACTTCCTTGAACGCGCGCATGGCATAGGGCTGGCGCTGGCGCTCGGCCAGCAGCTCCGTTTTTTTACCAAGCAGCCGTTCGGCCGCGTTGCGCTGGTGGCGCAGCCGCAGTTCAAACTCGGTGTAGTTCTCGTATGGCTGTATCGGTTTTTCCACGCGGCGGTCAAGTTGATCGAGCGCACTGGCCAATTGCACGGCTGGCTCGAAACGGTTGGCTGTGGCCAAGGCACGGATCCAGTGGTGCTGACCATGCCAGAGTGCATAGTCCAGCAGCACCTGGCGCGGTTTGTTTGATATCTGGCCCGCTTGCAGTGCCCGGGGCAGCAGCTCTTGCAGTGCGGCTTCGTCCCACACCGGCCAGCCGGGTTTTTGCGTTTTGAGCACGTTTTGGCGAATCGCGTCGGCCTGCTCCTGTTTGCCTTGCAGCTCAAGCCGACGCGCTTCCTGCGCCCACTCTTGCTGGCTCGATGCCTGGGCCTGCGCCAGCGCCATGGCTTGCGCGGTTTGCAGGTTCAACAGTTGCAGCAGCGGGTGCTGCGTGTCGGACTCCAGCAGATACAGGTTTTCCACCACCCGGGTCATGGCCACGTACAAGGCGTTGACATAAAACTTGAACAACTCCAGCGCATGGTCGGCTTTGTCGCGGCCACGGCTGTAATCGAGCGTGTCGCCGCTCAAGTCGCTGGACTGCACGCCACGGGCGATCTCGGCAAACGCCTGGCGCTGGCCCGAGATCATGCCGACCAAAATGACGTTGGCGTATTCCAGCCCTTTGGCTTCGTGCACCGAAAATACCAGCGGGGTCTGGAACTGCTGGCGCACCGCAGATTTATCTTCGTCGCGCAGCACCAGCACGGCAAATTGGGTCGAGGCGCGGGTTTTGGCGTTGAGTTCACGCCGCACCGCCTCGCTGTCGGCCAGCAACTGCACCGAACCGGTCTGGTTGGCGCACGACTGCACCAAAAAATTGGTCTCGCGGTCAATCGAGCCAAAGCGCGCATGCTTGATTTTGAGCAACCGGTTGGCCAGCTCGGTCACCGCCTGGCCATTGCGAAAGTTGGCGCGCAACACCGAGATGGACTGCGCACGCGCCAGCGCTTCGTTTTGCCAAAACAGGGTTTTCACCGCCGCCCACGAGAAAAAATTCGGGTGCACGATCTGGTTCGCATCACCGCACAGCAAAAACTGCCCCGGCCGGGCCAGCGTTTTGAGCACCAGCGCCAATTGCACCGGGGTCAGGTCCTGCACCTCGTCAACCACCACAAAGTCGTACACCGGGCGCGCCTTGGCCAGCCAGTCGTGCGCCACCAGGTTCAGGTCAAACAGCCCCGAGGTTGTCAGCCAGGCCAGGTATTTTTCAAACAAGGCGTACACCGCGTCGCGCTGCTCAGGGGTCAGCAGCGACTGGCGCACGCCCAGCGCCAGATACGACGCGCGCGTGTGCGGACCCTCGGCGCGGCTACACAGCACACCGCGAAATTCCTCAAACAGGGCGTGCGCATCGAGCCCGCCGGTGCTGCTTTTGGCGCTGCTGCGGTAGCGCTCATACCAGCCACAAAAAGCGGCAAACGTCAGCTCGCGCCCGGGCGGCACCTGCAGCGTTTCGACAAATTCGCGGTAGCTCAAAAACTCGGGCTCCTGGCCTTCGGCCTCAAAACCGTGCGCAAAGTACATCGCCTGCGCGCTTTGTGCCAGATAGCTTGACTGCGTGACATACAGCACCCGGCCACGCGCCAGTCTGAACTTTTGCAGCGTCAGCGCGGTTTTGCCGGAACCCGCCGAGCCCACCAGCACCAGCGGCGCGCTCGCTTCAAACACGGCTTGCTGCGCGTCGTCGAAGCTGAGCACCTTGTCGAGCACATGAAAGTCGTTGCGCTGCGGGTGCACATAGCGCAGCGCCAGCGCCTGCGCAGCGGGGTCGGGGGGAATTGCCTCGGGCGGCTCGTCCTGATCCATCTGCTCCCAATTGAGCGTGGCGCCGCGCAAAAAGCGGGAGCGGTCGTAGGCGTGGTTCAGGATCACTTCCAGCGCCAGGCAAACCGTCTCGTCACCATGGCGCGCAAACTGCACCAGCAAGCGGTTGCTCTGGTCAAGTTTGAAGCGCCAATACGGCGTGGGGCTGAGTTTCTTCAAGTTCGGGCTTTTGAAGTCGTCGCGCGCCAGCGCTTGTTGCAGCTTGGCAAATTGGGCTTTGACACGCTGCGTGTCAAGGTCGTGGTGGATCAGCAGACGCATAAGGGTCAAAAGTTAGGCAGATTATTTTGGTAAAGCACAATCAATTCAGTGTGCTTTGGCGGGTGGCGCTGTGGAGCCAGCGCCGCTGCGCTGCGGCAACCGCGTCCGGGTAGGCGGCTTTGCCGCGTGAGCCGTTGTAGCGGCCCAGCGCCAGAAAAAGATTGCCTTTTTCCCGCTCCAGGTAATGACGCAGAATGACGCAGCCAAAGCGCAGATTGGTTTGCAAATCGAATAGTTTGGACACGTCGCCATCCTCCAGCAGGCGCATCCAAAATGGCATGACTTGCATGTAGCCACGGGCACCGACCGGGCTGATGGCGCGTTTGCGGAAGTTGCTTTCCACCTGAATTAAACCTAGCACCAAGTCCACATCCAGGCGGCTACGCTTGCAGTTGTACCAAACAGACTGCAAAAATTCGTCGCGTTCTAAAAAGGTTTTGAGATCAGTCTTACGGCTGATCAGCCGCCTATTCATTTCTATTTTCCAGCGCAAATAGTGCAAACGCGCCTCGGTGGAGGCAAACACCGGCTCGGGCGGCGCAGCGTCATGCACGGCCGCGTGCATGGCATTGCGCACGGCATCAGCCATGGGCTCTTCAATCTGTCCCCCGGCCTGGGCTTGCTCTGGCCATGACGCGCCCAGCACGGTATTTAAGGGCCAGAGGAGCCAACTTCTGGACAAAGCGGCGCGTCTTGTCAGCATGGCATCACCGGGTCAGCTCCAACCCGATCGGAGCGTTGGGTCACACGCTGGGTCCTCAAACCTTCAGCTTCGCCAGCAGCACACCGGCGATATCGGCTAGCGCCACGGCGGTGGCGGCGCTGTCGCGTCGGTGCTGGTATTCCACGTTGCCTTCTTTGAGCGCGCGGTCGCCGACGTTGATGCGGTGCGGCACGCCAATCAGTTCCCAGTCGGCAAACATGGCGCCCGGGCGCTCGCCCCGGTCGTCCAGCATCACGTCCACCCCCTGGGCCAGCAGCTCGGCGTAAAGCTTTTCAGAAGTGGCTTTCACCTCCGGTGAACGCTCGGCGTTGATCGGGCAGATCACCACGGTAAAAGGCGCCAGCGCGTCGGGCCAGATGATGCCGCGCGCGTCGTGGTTTTGTTCAATGGCCGCTGCAGGGAGGCGCGTGATGCCAATGCCGTAGCAGCCCATTTCCATTGGCTTGGGTTTGCCGTCGGTGTCCAGAAAAGTGGCCTTCATCGCGTCGCTGTACTTGGTGCCCAGATAAAACACATGGCCCACTTCAATGCCGCGCTCAATTGCCAGCACACCTTTGCCGTCGGGCGACGCATCGCCCGCCACCACGTTGCGCAGGTCAGCGATGGCGTCGGGCTCGGGCAGGTCACGCCCCCAGTTGACGCCGGTCAGGTGAAAGTCTTTGTCATTGGCTCCACACACCCAGTCGGCCAGCACGGCCACTTCGCGATCCACCACCAGCTTGACCGGCTTCTTCAAGTTCAGCGGCCCCAGGTAACCCGGCTCGCATCCAAAGTGGTCAACGATCTCGGCCACGCTGGCAAAGCGGAACGCGGCCAGGCCAGGCAACTTGTTGACCTTGACCTCGTTCATGTCGTGGTCGCCGCGCAGCAGCTGCAGCCAAACCTGGGTTTTGATTACTTCACCCTTGTCGCTGAGCGTATCGGTGGCCAGTACCAATGACTTGACGGTTTGCGCCAGCGGCAAGCCCAGCAAGGCGGCCACGTCGGCGCAGGTGCTCTTGCCCGGCGTCGGTGTCTTGGTCATGGCTTGTGTTGCGGGCGGGCGCGGGCCGGCAGGGGCCAGCGCCTCTGCCTTTTCCATGTTCGCCGCGTAGCTGCTGCCCGGGCAATAGACGATGGCGTCTTCGCCGGTGGAGGCAATCACCTGGAATTCTTCACTCAGGTCGCCGCCAATGGCACCGCTGTCAGCGGCCACCGCACGGTAACGCAGGCCAAAGCGGTCAAAGATGCGCCGATAGGCAGCGGCCATCACCTGGTAGCTGGCCTTGGCAGCGGTCTGGTCGCGGTCAAAGCTGTAGGCGTCTTTCATGATGAACTCACGCCCGCGCATCAAACCAAAACGCGGACGTCGTTCGTCGCGGAATTTGGTCTGAATCTGGTAAAAATTCTTGGGCAACTGTTTGTAGCTGCGGATTTCCTGGCGCGCAATGTCGGTCACCACTTCTTCGCTGGTGGGTTGCACCACAAAGTCGTTGCCATGGCGGTCGCGGATGCGCAGCAGCTCGGGGCCCATCTTGTCAAAGCGGCCGGTTTCCTGCCACAGCTCAGCGGGCTGGATGACGGGCATGGCCAGTTCCACGGCGCCTGCGCGGTTCATTTCTTCGCGCACGATGGCTTCCACCTTTTTGACCACGCGCAGGCCCATGGGCATCAGGGTGTAAATGCCCGCGCCCAACTTTTTGATCAAGCCCGCGCGCATCATCAGTTTGTGGCTGACCACTTCGGCGTCGGCGGGGGCTTCTTTGAGGGTGGAAATAAAGAACTGGGAGGCTTTCATGGCTGGAATCCGGGGCAATAACAGGGTTGTTTCTCTTGATGCAGCTCAAACGCTGTGCATAATGGAACCAATTTAAAAATTGGGGTTTGATTATGCTTGACCGGGACGGCTTTAGGCCCAACGTCGGCATCATCCTGCTCAACCAGAAGAATCAGGTGTTTTGGGGCAAGCGTATCCGTACGCACTCCTGGCAGTTTCCGCAGGGTGGCATCGATCGGGGGGAAACCCCGGAACAGGCCATGATCCGCGAGCTGCATGAAGAAATCGGGCTGCTGCGCGAACATATTCGCATTGTGGCCCGCACCCGCGACTGGTTGCGCTACGAGGTGCCGGACCGTTTCATTCGCCGCGACTCACGCGGTTTTTACAAGGGACAGAAACAGATCTGGTTTCTGCTGCAGTTATTGGGCCACGACTGGGACCTGAACCTGCGCGCCACCAACCACCCCGAGTTTGATGCCTGGCGCTGGAACGACTATTGGGTACCGCTGGAGGCGGTGGTCGAGTTCAAACGCGACGTGTACGTGTCGGCCCTGAAAGAACTGGCGCGCTTTCTGCCGCGCAACGACCAGCGCAACCGCTACCTGCGCCAGGGCATCCGCCCGGTGCTGAACGAAATCGGCCAAACCGACATCCCTGACGCCACTTTTGAGCTGCCCCCGGGCGCCACCTATGAACCCCAACACACCCCCCAAAGCGACCATGAGGCATGAATCCCGCCGTTGGCAAGGCCTGCGCCTGA
The DNA here is from genome assembly GCA_002786915.1 of Comamonadaceae bacterium CG12_big_fil_rev_8_21_14_0_65_59_15. Classification (GTDB taxonomy): domain Bacteria; phylum Pseudomonadota; class Gammaproteobacteria; order Burkholderiales; family Burkholderiaceae_C; genus Rhodoferax. The sequence continues at coordinate 60,378 of PCUV01000058.1, forward strand.
AGTCGGCCGCAGGTCTGCTGTGCATGGCCAGCGCCGGTATCTGTAGCGCGCAGAGCCCCTTGGACAACCCCGACTGGGAAGAATCTGCTGCGCCGCCTGCACCCAGCTTCAACGCAGAAAAAACCGTCGCGCTGGACATGCCCCCGTTTGTGACGCTGAAGTTTGGCGTGGACCCAGCCACGATCTCGATCACGCCCGACGGCATCGTGCGCTACGTGGTGGTGGCACGCAGCACCAGTGGCGCGGTAACGGCTTTTTATGAGGGCATTTTGTGCGCGCGCGGCGAGGTCAAACGCTACGCACACACCCAAAGCGACGGCAGCTGGCGCGCAGACGCCAAACCCGCCTGGCGCGCCCTCAACGACAACCAACCGTCGCGCCACGCGCTGGTATTTGCGCGTCAGGGAGCCTGCGACGGCAGCACAGCGACCAGCTCGGTGGCTGACATCGTGCGCGCACTCAAGAAGTAAGCAGCTAGCGGCCCAGCACCAGGTTGTCGCGGTGCACCATCTCTGGTTCGGCCGCGTAGCCCAGCAGTGCCTCGAACTGGCTGGACGGCTTGCGGCAGATCAGGCGCGCCTCTACGCTGGCGTAGTTGGCCAGACCACGCGCAATTTCAACGCCGTCCTCGCCCCGAATGGCAATCACGTCACCGCGTGAAAAATCCCCCTCCACAGCTGTCATGCCAATCGGCAACAGGCTGGAGCCGCCGCTACACAGCTTGGCCACCGCACCGGCATCGACCCGCACCGAGCCTTTGAGTTGCAGGTGGTCGGCAATCCACTGTTTGCGCGCCTGCGTTTTTTGCGTGGGGGCCACCAGCAGCGTGCCAATGGGTTGCCCCTGACACAAGCGCAGCAGCGCGTCGGGCTCGCGTCCCCAGGCGATCACGGTCGAGGCACCCGACCCCGCAGCGCGCTTGGCCGCCAGAATTTTGGTGATCATGCCCCCGCGCCCCACGCTGGAACCTACGCCACCGGCCATCGCCTCCAGCGCTGCGTCACCTGCCTGCGCCACATCGACAAACTCTGCCTGCGGGTCCTTGCGCGGGTCGGCCCGGTACAGCCCGCGCTGATCGGTCAGGATGATGAGCGCGTCGGCTTCCACCAAGTTGGCCACCAGCGCGCCCAGCGTGTCGTTGTCGCCAAACTTGATTTCGTCGTTGACCACGGTATCGTTTTCATTGATGACCGGCACCACCCCGAGCTTGAGCAGGGTCAACAAGGTTGAGCGCGCATTGAGATAACGCTCACGGTCGGCCAGGTCGGCGTGCGTGAGCAGCACCTGCGCACTGCCCAAGCCGTTTTCACGCAGCTTGGTTTCGTACATCTGCGCCAACCCCATCTGCCCCACGGCGGCGGCAGCTTGCAGTTCGTGGATTTGCTGCGGGCGCACGCTCCAGCCCAAGCGCTTCATGCCCTCGGCCACGGCACCGCTGGACACCATGATCACCTCGCGCCCCTGACGCACCAGCGCCGACATCTGGCGACACCATTCACCAATGGCACCTTCGTCCAGCCCACGGCCTTCGTTGGTCACCAGACTGGAGCCGACCTTGACCACCACGCGGTGCGCATCACGCAACAGGGAAGCATCAAATTTTTGAGACATTTTCAGGCTCTAGCCCATGATTTATATGGGCTGACAGCTATATTTTCAATAACATTCAAGAGACGTCAGACGGCGCGGCAAAGCGCGGATCAACCACCTCTGGTGGCTGCTCGGCGTGCTGCTGCGCGCTGATGTGTTTGTACACGGCTTTGATCAACGATTCGCAGCCTTCACGCGTGAGCGCTGAAATTTCAAACACCGGGCCTTTGAACCGCATGCGTTTGATAAAGTCATGCACCAGCTTGGCACGCTCGGGCGCGGGCACCATGTCGAGCTTGTTGAGCACCAGCCAGCGCGGTTTGTCGTACAGCGCCTTGTCGTATTTCTTGAGCTCGCCCACAATCGCCTTGGCCTGCGCCACGTTGTCCACCGCGTCGTCAAACGGCGCCATGTCCACCACGTGCAGCAACAACCGTGTGCGCTGCAGGTGACGCAAAAACTGATGCCCCAGCCCCGCGCCTTCCGACGCGCCTTCAATCAGCCCGGGCAGGTCGGCCACCACAAAGCTTTGCTCCGGCCCAACGCGCACCACGCCCAAATTCGGGTGCAGCGTTGTGAAGGGATAGTCGGCAATGCGCGGACGGGCGTTGGAGATGGCGGTGATCAGCGTTGATTTGCCCGCATTGGGCATGCCCAGCAGACCCACATCGGCCAGCACTTTCAGCTCTAACTTGAGGTTTCGTTTTTCACCTGGCCAGCCAGGCGTGCGTTGACGCGGTGCCCGGTTGATGGCGCTCTTGTAGCGCAGGTTGCCAAAGCCGCCGTCGCCGCCTTTGGCAATGGTGATGACCTCACCGGGCTTGAGCAATTCAAACAGCACCTGGCCGGTTTCGGCGTCGCTGATGATGGTGCCCACGGGCATCTTCAGGGTGATGTCATCACCCGCAGCGCCGAACATGTCCGAGCCCATGCCGTGCTGACCCCGCGGCGCGTCGTAGCGGCGCGAAAAACGGTAGTCCACCAAGGTGTTGAGGTTGGGGTCGGCCACTGCGTACACATGCCCGCCACGACCACCGTCTCCCCCGTTGGGGCCACCAAATTCCTTGTACTTCTCATGACGAAACGAGACGCAGCCGGCGCCGCCGTCTCCGGCTGAGACTTCGATCCAAGCTTCATCAACAAATTTCATAATGGGCGATCAGTCATGGCCAGAGCATAGTGCACTGCGTGTAACGCTGGGTCTGTCCCGCAAGATTTGAACAGTTGGGGACAGAGCAAAGTTCACTTCGTGTAACTCTTGGTCTGTCCCGCAAGATTTCACAAATGAAAAACCCCGCGCCAGGCGCAGGGTCTTGCGTGAGGAATGAATCCGGCAATTACGCGGGCGTCACGCTCACGGTGTGGCGGTTCAAAGCGCCTTTGACGGCAAACGACACGTGCCCGGCTGCCAAAGCAAACAGGGTGTGGTCTTTGCCGATACCAACATTTACGCCAGGGTGGAATTGGGTGCCACGTTGACGAACAATGATCCCGCCAGCGTTGATCAATTGGCCACCGTACATCTTCACACCCAACATCTTGGGCTTGGAATCGCGCCCGTTACGCGTCGAGCCGCCGCCTTTTTTGTGTGCCATGACTCTTGCTCCTTATGCAGTAATCGCGCCGATCAGCAGTTCGGTGAACTGTTGACGATGCCCTTGGCGTTTTTGATAGTGCTTGCGACGGCGCATCTTGAAGATGCTGACCTTGTCGTGCTTGCCGTGTGCCACCACTGTGACAGTAACCGATGCGCCGGACACCAAGGGCGTGCCAACCTTCAGATCTGCGCCGCTGCCGACTGCCAGAACCTGGTCCAACACGATTTCTTGGCCAACGTCCGCAGCAATCTGTTCTACTTTAATTTTTTCGCCAGCAGCAACTCTGTATTGTTTGCCACCGGTTTTTATGACCGCGTACATATGAACCTCATGAAAGAATCTCCACGAACGGATTTTCGCAGAGCCGGGGATTATCACATAAATCAATCAGTTGTCGCTGACTGCGGACAGCGCACCAGCCCCTGACCCAGCGTGATTGGCGTGAACCCAGGCTTGGGCAAGATCATGCTCGCGCGCGCCGGTGGCCTAAAAAGAGCTTTCTATAATCGCCGCAAACTTCTGAGCCCCGGTCTTGCAAGCATCTTCCTTCACGCCTACCTCCCCTCTGGCCATCATTACGCAGGACATGCGCGAGGTGGACGCCGTCATCGCGCAACGGCTCGATTCCGGCGTGCCGCTGGTCGGACAAGTGTCGCGCTACATCATCTCCGCCGGCGGCAAGCGGCTGCGCCCGGCGCTGTTGTTGCTGGTAAGCGGGGCCCTGGGCTTCAAGGGCGCGCAGCGCTTCAATCTGGCCGCAGTGGTCGAGTTCATCCACACCGCCACCTTGCTGCACGACGACGTGGTAGATGATTCTGCACTGCGCCGCGGCAACGCCACCGCCAACGAAACCTTTGGCAACCCGGCCAGTGTGCTGGTAGGCGACTTTTTGTATTCACGCGCCTTCCAGATGATGGTGGACGCGCAAAGCATGCCAGTGATGAGCGTGTTGGCTGACGCCACCAACGTCATCGCCGAAGGCGAGGTCATGCAACTGATGAACATGCACAACCCGGCGCTCGACGAGGCCGCCTATGTGCAGGTCATCCGCTCCAAGACCGCAAAACTGTTCGAGGCCAGCGCCCGGGTCGCCGCCATTCTGGCCGGTGCCTCCGATGAGGTCCAGGCGGCTTGCGCCAGTTATGGTCAAGCCCTGGGCACGGCGTTTCAGATTGTTGACGACGTGCTGGACTACACCGGCAACGCTACCGTCATGGGAAAAAACCTGGGCGACGACTTGCGAGAGGGCAAAACCACGTTACCGCTGATCGCTGCCATGCAGCGCGGCACTGACGTGCAGCGCGCACTGATCCGCACCGCCATCGAAAAAGGCGACGTTGACACCATCGACCAGGTGGTAGCCATCGTCAAATCCACCGGCGCACTGGATGTTGCACGCCAGGCCGCCAGCGCCGAAGCGTCGCGCGCCATCGCTGCCGCGCAGCAACTGCCCGATAGCGACTACAAAGCCGCTTTGCTACAATTAGCGGCTCAGCTGCTGGACCGTCAGTCTTGACACCTGTCTCCTGGGATTTTTTCGGAATGTAGCGCAGCCTGGTAGCGCACTTCGTTCGGGACGAAGGGGTCGGAGGTTCGAATCCTCTCATTCCGACCATATAAATCAATGGGTTAACTCTTAAACGGAGTTAACTCATTTTTTTTCTAGGTCTCTATTGATGTTTTGGCCTAACTTTTGGCCTAACCGATCGAGCAATGCGGATTGCAGGACGTTTGCGAGTCAAAGCCAGTACTTCGCAAGCGATCGTCAGCGCGCTGGAGCGCGGACATGGCCGATGCGCCGTCAGCTTCGGCCAGCAGCGCAGTCGTGCCGGTTCCCCTGCCTGTAGAAGGGCGTGTTGCGCCAGTGGCAGGGCAACCGACACCACTGCTTGTCAGTGATCGACGGTCTGTGGCTTTCAGTCAGTTGGCAAGGCGGAGTACCGCCATGCCAAAGCATTGGGCTTCGGCTCGCTGACGCATCGTGCTGGAGGGTCACTGCGCGCGAGCATCTACATGCTTGCCACCCCGTGGTCATGTGACACCCCGCCAGTCGTTCCTTTGTGGCAGCGTGCCACATCACCACTTATCAGCCTGCCAGCGCCTCAGACACGCCGTCAGCGCTGTTGGGCAGCGTGGTATTGCCGTCTGGCAGGAAAGACCCTGCCAGCCCGCAAAACCACTTGGCGCGGGATCAACCGCCATCAGCATCATGTGCGCCAGGCAGTCCAGGCCAGTTGCTTCGCAAAGATGGCAGGAAGAGCGCTGTGGCGCTGGGTGTTGGCCACGGCTCGCTGCGCATCGTGCTGGCATCGCAGTTCGAGCGGCGTTGGTGCGCCACAGCTACGGCAAAATTACATAACGCCCCATTGCATTCAGTGGCCGCCAGTCAGTCGCAGGCTCCTTTTGTGGCGGCCACCGCTGGCGCGCCCTGCGGGTGAAAGCAACAGGCGTTATGCAAAATTGCCTACGCTGAAGCGGGCGCGTCAGCCGCCTGCACTCCCCAGCCGCTTCGCGTCTTACGTGCAGTCGGCCGTCGCCCTTGTGGTGTGCTGGCGCTGTGGCATTGGTCAGGCGCTGCGCGCATCGTTCTGGTCAGCGGCTTCGCCGGTTATGTGGTGTTGGCCCCCGCCCACCCCTGGGCTTGCTTTGCTTCGCAGCTTCGCCCGCGCGGTCTGCCCGTCCGCCCCCCGTGGGGGCTCCCTCAGAACCGCGCCGGGGGTCACGCCGCCTTCGGCGGCGGCCTGCTGGAGGGGTTGTTGGGCTTGGTTTGGGTGGTTAATACGCTATTTAAATAGTAGCTGCTTGCGCACTTTCTATAAGGGCTAGAGGCATAAAAGGCATATAAGATTCGTCGAACCAAGTTGCCGTAGCGATGTTGTGTAGAGTTGGGGCTACTTGCTATGTTAGTAGTAGCTGGTTGCGCTTATTCCATAAGGGCTAGAGGCCTAAAAAACATATACGAATTGTGCCAGCCAAGTTGCCCCCGGCAGCGCAACAAACTAGCGGCTGAATCATCAACACCCAAAGCCAACGCCTCTACTTGCCCCCGCTCTCACTGAACCGGACACCCACACCGCCCACGACCATGGCAACCGTAGGCCGCTGCCCAGGTTGGCGCACCACCTGAATAAGCCCGGCCTGCTCCAGCCGCACCAGTGCTGCGCTGGCGGCATCGCGTTCGACGTTCAGGGTTTGCAGGGCTTTTTGCGTCAGCTTGAAGGGCTTGCCGTTGGTCATGCCGTGCAGCCACCACAGCGCAATGCCAACGTTCAGGGTCTTGCCGGGTAAGACGGCGGCGCTGCCCAACCAGTCCAAGGGGATGGGGCCACGCAGAAAGAGCGCAGCTTTGGGGGATTCAACCAGCTTGCCGGTGATGCGGTCAAGCTGTAGGCGCTTGACCGGCACAGCACGATCCGGTTCAAGGGGGGTAGCCATAAAGAATAGTTAATAAGAATGTACGGGTGCGGTAGCGCGCCGCAGGTGGGTGCGTCTTGCTGCCGCAGGTCAGGCCAGTGTGGGCTGACCCAGCAGGTGCATGACCTTGTTCCACATGACCACGCCGCGCTTGTCCATGTAGCGATCGGGCCAGCGCACTTCTTTCACGTTACCACCCAACTCGAAGCCGTCCAGCACGATGCGGCTGGCTTCCTGCATCAGGGTTTTGGTGGTGGTGATGGCGGCATCCAGTTCATCCAAGGGGGCTTCGATCAGTAAGGCGTCGTGGACCGGGGCGCAGACCCGTATGCCAGCTTCGGTCAGCAAGATGCTGGCTATGCGCAGCATCTCGGCACCATTGGCTTGCATGGGGAAATTGCGTAGGCTGCGGTCGTTGAGTTCATCACGGGTGTGGATTTGCCAGCCAAATCCTGCCCACAGGCGGCCACCCAGCACGGCTTCATCCACGGCGCTGTCTGACCAGGTCCAGAAGCGTCGGTAGGTGCGCCGGTGCAGTTCCAGCAATTGGCGGGCACGCGCTACGGGCTGATTGATGCGCAGCGCCAGACTGGCTTCACCCATGCCGTATTGCACAGCGAGCACGCAGGCTTTGAACTGTTCGCGCTCAAACTCGTGGGTTTTCTTGGTGGCGGTGGCGGGCACGGCACCGGCTTGTATGGCAAAGGCCAGATAGGGGTCGCCGCTGCGGTAGGCGGCCATCATGGCCGGGTCGCCCGAGAGCGCGGCGGCGATGCCGAATTCTTGCTGACTCCAGTCCACATAGGCCAGGCCCCAACCCGGCTGGGGTTTGATCAGGCCGCGCAGCCACACCGACGGACCAAAGATGAACTTGGAGTTGGATGGCTGGTTGCGCCCGGTGCGCGAGCGAAACGGGGACAACAGGCAGCGGTTGCGCCCGTCGTCGCCTACGTGCAGATTCGCCAGACGCATTTCTGACAAGGCCGAGCGCAGCTCACGAATGGGTGCCACCTGCACATGGGTGCGCGCCATTTCACGGAATGTGGCATCGCCCAAATCGAGCGCGCCACTGGGCAACCGGGGCCAAGCGATTTGCTGGGCGACCAGGTAGGACTCCCAGCGGGCGGTCTTGAAGGTGCGGCCATCAAAAATGCCGTAGTCGCTGTCCACATCGGCAATCAGTTGGTCTTGAATGGCGCTCCACTGCGCTTGCAGCAGGGTGAGCACCGCCGTGTCGATGGGGATGCCGTGGGTCTGGATGCAGGACACGGCTTTCATGTAGCGCCCGCGCAGCAGGGCACGCGGCCAGTCGATCTGGTCTTGCAGGGTGGTCAGCAGGTGCGCCAGCGCCACCACGTCGGTTTCGCAGTAGTCAAGAATGGCCAGTTGATCGGCATCAGACCACGGGCCACGGGTGAGCACCAGATCGCGCATGGCGTCTTTTTGCTCACCGCCAATGCTGGGCAGGCCGTAGTAAAGCAGCGCACCCAGCAGACTGTTGCCGTAGGGCAGGCGCAGGCCGTTGGTCAGGCAGCGAAACTCGGTGAAGAGGTCGAGCACATGCACCGGATGCGGCCAGCCCAGGGCGTGAAAGCAGTCCATTTCTGCCGAGGCGTAATAGGCCACGCACAGCGCGTTTTCGCCGGTTGGGAAGGGTGCTGCAGCCATCTGTTGCAGATCGGCCTGCCAGTGGCGCTGTGTGCGCCCTGACGGCCACGCGCGCACCACCAGGCAGACGGGCACGGGTGGGTTGCCCTGGCGGCCACCTGCCGGGTGGAACTCAAAGTCCACCAGGTAGATGCCCTCGGTAAAAGTGGCGGCGTGCATCAGATTTTGCCCAGCAGGGCCTGGATGACCGGGTGGTCCAGGCTGGTGATGATCTTGCCGCGAAAGGCGACTTCGACTAGCGTGTCGATGTCATGTGCGGGCCATTCAGGCTCGGGCAACGCGCCCTCGGCCTCATACACGTCATAGCCGCCTGCGTGCATGTTGGCGGTGATGCGCAGCCACTTGAGTTTGGCGTATTCCACCGCCTGCGCCAGTGACTCGTGCCACGGGTTGCGCGTGCCGTCTTCACCGGGCAGAGGCACGGGGATGAGGAAGACGTTGTTTTGGCGGTCGATGGCGGCGTGCAGTTGCACCGGGCGTACCAGCTCGCTTATTTCTTGCGCCACATCGAGCAGCACGACATAACTTTCCCGCGACTCTTTTTGCTCCAGCAGCATGGCCGAAAAGGTCATCTCGGTGGCGGCGTGGACGCGGAAGAATTGCGGCTTTTTGGGCTTGCCCACAGGCACCAATGTGAGCAGTTTTTTGACACCCAAGGTGACACCGTAGTTGGGCGGCAGGCGCAGGGATTTGAGGGCGGCGCTGGCGTTGGACAAGGGTGGGCTGGCGGGGTTGGATGGGGTGGGTGCTGACATGGTGGGTGCAGTCGTTGTGGACGGGGTTGAGGGAGTTGATGCAATGGGTGCTGATGCCGTTGGTGTAGTCGTTGCTGCGGCGGGTGCGGCGGTGGTTGAGTCGGTCATGGGGATGCTCCTTGGGGTATTGAAGTCGAGGGGGGTTTGGGGGTTGCTGGACTTGAGCTTGGGTGACATGGCGGGCTCCGGGCTAGACGGCCGCTTTGCGGGCGGACTCCAACTTGATCACCAGCGCGCGGATTTCGTCATCGGTCTTGCCTGAGATGCGCGCCGCGTTGAGGGCTTCGATCTCGGTGGCAGGCCAACCGACGGCACGCGGCCCGAGGCTGATTTGGCGGGGCCACAAGCCTTGCGTGATGCGCAGGTAAATGGTGGAACGCGAGTACCCGGACTGGGTCTGAGCGGCGGGGATGCGTAGGATGGTATGAACCATTTTGAAGCCTTTCTGAAAGTTGCTAAACGCTGACAGAAGGGAATTTAGGTGGGCGATTTGGGCGATAAAAGCGCGTGCAAAAGCCTGGCCTCAGAGTGAGGCAAGCCGAAAAGTCAAGGGGTTTTGAGCGAGCGTCAAAGCGGTCAAGTGATGGCCGAAATTGACAGGTTTCACTGGGGAATGCGGCGCAGCATTGCGCTGGTCGCTGAGCGAAAAGTTGGGCGAAATTTTTCCGCTCAACTATTTCACATCAGCGTGTTCACGGGGTCGAAACATGCACTTGACGGCATATTCCATGCAGGCTATATTTACGGCATGACTTGGGATGTTGAATACACAGACGAATTCGGTGACTGGTGGTCCAGCCTGACGCAAAATGAGCAAGTGTCTTTGGATGCGTCAGTGCGGTTGTTGGAAGCACGCGGGCCAGCGTTGGGGTACCCACACAGCAGCGGTATCCAAGGCTCCAAACATGGGCATATGCGCGAACTTCGCACCCAGCATGGCGGGCGACCTTTTCGCACGCTGTACGCATTCGATCCGCGCCGCACAGCGATTCTTTTGATTGGCGGTGACAAGACGGGCGACGACCGCTGGTACGACGTGAATGTGCCGATGGCCGACCGGCTTTATGACCAGCACCTGGTTCAACTGCAACGTGAAGGAGAGATAGATGGCTAAGAAATTTTCAGAACTTAGGGCGGCTATGAGCCCGGCCAACCGCGAGAAGGCGGACGGCATGGCGCGGCAGATGCTGGCTGAAATGCCGCTCAACGAACTGCGCCAGGCGCGGGGTCTGTCGCAAAAAATGTTGGCTGAAGTGCTGCATGTGCAGCAACCATCGATTGCGAAGATCGAGAAGCGCACCGACATGTATTTGTCCACCCTGCGAAGCCACATCGAGGCCATGGGCGGTGAGTTGGAGGTGATTGCGCGGTTCCCTGATGGGTCGGTCAAGATCAACAACTTTATCGAGCTGGAGGCTTCCAGCGCGCTTTGATGGCAGAGGTGGTTGATCAGGTCAACATGTGTTTTTTGATGGTGCTGGCGTTGCGCCCCTGCGCAAGGGGTGTTTTGGCAAGCTGCTGCGAATACCAGACAACCGATTTGCCCGGATTTTTTTTGCGCAATGCGCGATACGCCTTTTGCCAGCTTGCATACATGGTCTCGGTTTCCAATTTGCGCACCTCGCGCCTGGCGGTGCTGGGGGTGTGGCGTGGGTCAGCCGGTGGGGCGGTATCGACCATTTGTCGCACCACGGCGGCATCAACCCCGAAGCTGTCATCGACAAAGGTGACCAGATCAGCCAACGGGATGGTGCTGTTGCCTGCCGTCAGGGCCAGCTCGTGTTGCAGGCGCAGCGCCAACATCTGGGTGCGCTTGTCACCGCGCAGCATGCCAATGTTGATCAGCGTGTCGCTGGATGACAGTTGCGTACTTTGGCGCACGTCCAGGCCGGCGGCAACAAATTGGCACAGCGCAGGCACATCACAACGCCATTGCAGCAATTGATCCGCCGCTACAGTGACCCGGTTGGTGTCATCGCGCTTGTCGCAGACGATGAAGCTGGCGGCCGTGCCATCGGCGCGCGCCAAGGTGTGCACGGGCATGACACATTCGTTTGCGCAGCCGGGGCAGACGGCGCTGGCGGCCGGGCTGGCACGGGTCAGCAGCTTTTGCTTTTTCAGGGCTGCGGCGGCGGGCGCGGGCCATTGGGCTAGCTCTGCCGCAGTGACCAGCACCGCACCACCTTGCGCGCCGACACGCGCCAGCAGCTCGATCAACGCGGCCTGGGCTGCCATGGGTTAGGCGGCTGGCACGGCTTGTGGTTGTGTGGCCAGTACTGGTGCTGGTGCCGCAGACACAGCTTCAGCGTCGGAGTCTGTGGGCTCCATCGGCTCAATGCCAGAGTCACTCAGCATCTTGCGCAGGTTCAAATCGAGGGCGTCGTATTTGAGCGAGCATGAGTTGGGGAAGGAGACCGAGACGGTGACCGTCTTGGCGGGCTTGTCGCCCACGGCGGCCATGGTGACGGCCAGCTCAACTTGGCTTACGTTGTATTGATGCAAAGGCAGTGAAGGGCCAACCCGGTCGAGCAGGTCATAAACGGCGTTGGCATCAAAGGTGGTGTCCGCCTCCAAGTTGATGCGCTCGCCCTTTTTGAACCGGGCAGACAGCCGCAGCTTTTTGACCGCCACCTTGTTAATGCCGCTGGCCAGGTCATAGGTGAACGCAAAGTTGCGTTGCATCAGAGGTGCCAGGTCGTAAATGCGCTGGTCTTTGGGGTCGGGTGGTAAGGTATTGAGCTTGAGAATGGCGGTACTGAATATGCCCTGCAGCGGCACCAGCGCCTTGTTGGAGCCCCGGTAGTTGATGTCTAGCGAGCCCTCGGATTGTGAGTAAACAAAGATTACCTCAAACGCCGGGTTGTGGGGGCGAATGGCAAAGCCCCCACTCGCCCACTCAGGGCTGTTCTGCGAATAGTCTTCGGGGTAAGCAAAGAAATAGTCCCGTGTGTCGCGCCGAAACGGCTCCACCACACAGTTCTTGCCCCGGCCCTCGGTGTTGTGAAAATAGTTGAAACCTCTCTGAAAACCCTACCTGACCAGTTGATTGAGCTGGATGATCGGCAACAGCACTGCCAGCACAATCAGCATCACCACCAGGCCCATGGCCACGATCAAGAGCGGCTCCAGCAACGTGGCCAGCTGCATGGCGCGTCGCTGCACTTCGGTACTGAGTTGCTTGGCCGCGCGTTGCAACATCACAGGCAGTTGCCCGGTCTGTTCGCCCAGGCGGGCGAACATGGCCAGCAGCGGCGGAAAGCGTTTTTTTTGCGCCAGCGCAGAGGCCAGCGGCGCCCCTTCGCGCACCAACACGAGTGCGTCTTGCGCGTCGGCACGCAGGGCGCGGTTGGACAGGGTTTGCGCGGCTGCCTGTAGCGCTTTCAGGATCGGCACGCCGGCCCCGGCCAGCATCGCCAATGTGCTGGCAAAGCGCGCCGCGTTGTAGCTGCGTGACAAGCGCCCCAGGATCGGCAGGTTCAGCCAGGCCGCGTCAAACTTCAAGCGAAAAACGGCTCCGGCCAAGGCCAGACGAGCGCTGACAGCTCCCACAACAAGAGCAAGCAACAGCACCCAGCCGTAGCTGCGCAGAAGGTCGCTGGCGGTGATCATGATGACCGTAAGCAGGGGCAATGCACGCTTGCTGCTGGCAAACACGTGCGCCACCTGCGGCACCACGTAAGTCACCAAAAACAGCACGATGACCACCGCCACCAGCGACACAATGGCCGGGTACAGCGCCGCGCCAATTAACTTGGACTTGAGCGCCTGCTGCTCTTCCAGGTCGTCAGCCAAACGCTCCAGCACCAGCCCCAGGTTGCCGCTTTGTTCACCCGCACCAATCACCGCCACGTAAATATCGGAGAACTCGCGCGGGTGCTGTGACAGCGCCTTGGCAAACGGCGCGCCGCCGTTGACGTCGGCGCGCAGCGTGGCGACCAGTTCGCGCTCGGGGGCTTTTTCGGCCTCATCCGACAAGCTGGTGAGGGCACGCTCCAGCGGCAGGCCAGAGGCCACCAGGCCGGCCAACTGGCGCGTCCAGACGGCCAGCGTAGCGGCGTTGAACACGCGGTGGCGCGACGCCGAACTGGTGCCGACTTGGGCGCTGACGGGCTCAACCTTGAGCGGCACCAGCGCCTGGCTGCGCAGTTGCGCGCGCGCCGCCTTGGCCGAGTCGGCGTCGATGACGCCTTTGCGTGTGTCACCGCTGGCGCTTAAAGCTTCAAACGAATAGACCGGCATGGCACTGGGCGCGTGTTTAACGTGAAATACGCCGAGCTTTGTCATTCCCGCGCAGGCGGGAATCCAGCATCTCAGCAAACCCTGGATTCCCGCCTGCGCGGGAATGACGTTTTAATTTCATCATTTGGGGCAGCTTTGCAGACATGGCAATTAGTCCCGCGTTACGCGCAGCAGCTCTTCACGCGATGTCACGCCTGTGCGCACCAGACGCTCGCCGTCTTCACGCATTAGCACCATGCCGGCGGCTTGTGCGGCGCAGCGGATGTCGGCCTCGCTGGCGCGGCTGTGGATTTGCGCGCGGATGGCGTCGTTGGTGACCAGTAGCTCAAATACGCCGCTGCGGCCCTGGTAGCCGGTGTGGCCGCAGGCGTCGCAGCCGACGGGGTGGAAATTGGGGTCAGAGCCCGAGTTTTGCCGCGCAAAATCGAGATCCGACCCCAATTTGTCGACCACAGCACCCGCAACTGGCAGGGTCAGCGCTGTCGGGGCTTTGCACTGCGGGCACAGCTTGCGCACCAGGCGCTGCGCCAGCACGCCAAGCAGGCTGGAGCTGAGCAAAAACGGTTCCACCCCCATGTCGGTCAGGCGCGTCACCGCACTGGCGGCGTCGTTGGTGTGCAGTGTGGCCAGCACCAGGTGGCCGGTCAGACTGGCCTGGATGGCGATCTGCGCGGTTTCAAAGTCGCGGATTTCGCCGATCATGATGATGTCGGGGTCTTGGCGCAGGATGGCGCGCAAGGCTTTGGCAAAGTCGAGCTCGATCTTCGGGTTGACCTGCGTCTGGCCCACGCCGGGCAGCTCGTATTCGATCGGGTCTTCCACCGTCATGATGTTGTTGTGTGCCGCATCCAGCCGGCTCAAGGCGGCGTAGAGTGTGGTGGTCTTGCCCGAACCGGTGGGGCCGGTGACCAGCACAATGCCATGCGGTTGCGCCACCAAATGCTCAAATTGTTGCAGCACTTCACCCTGCATCCCTAACGCCTCCAGGCTTAAACGCCCTTCGGATTTATCCAGCAGACGCAGCACCGCGCGTTCGCCGTGGGCGCTCGGGATGGTGCTCACACGCACATCCACCGCGCGTGTGCCGATGCGCAAGCTGATGCGCCCGTCTTGCGGCAGGCGGCGCTCGGCAATGTCGAGCTCGGCCATGATTTTCAGGCGACTGATGAGTGCCGCGTGCAGCGCGCGGTTCGGCTGCACCACTTCGCGCAGCGTGCCATCAACGCGAAAGCGCACTGATGAATGGCGCTCATACGGCTCGATGTGGATGTCGCTGGCGCCGTCGCGCGCGGCTTGCGTCAACAAGGCGTTGAGCATGCGGATGATGGGCGCGTCGTCAGCGGTTTCGAGCAAATCCTCAATGGCGGGCAGTTCCTGCATCATGCGGCTCAGGTCGGCGTCGCTTTCCACCTCGGTGACCACTGCGGCGGCGCTGGATTCGCCCTGCGCGTAGGCGGCGCTGATGCGCTGCACCAGGGTACTGGCCGCCTGCATTTGCAATTGGCATTGCGGGTATTTGCGCAGCACCTCACTGACGGCCGCAGCAGACGACTGCGCGTGCAGCAGCAGCGTGAGCTGGTCTGCGTCGTCTTCCAGCAGCAGTTGGTGCGTGCGCGCAAAGGCGTAAGGCAGGGGGTAGCGCATGGCGGGTTGTGAGCGACGTTTAGTGAGCTGATTGCATCAAGGGGACCAAGGGCTTGGGTGCACTGGCTGTAGCCTTGGGCACAGGCGCTGGTGGCATCGTGGGCGACGTGTTGATCGGCACCAGACTACTGGGAACGGGCTGATTGGCTTGCATCCCGGCGCTCATCAGGTCGTAGCGGTTCAGCGACAGACTGCTGGAGTCTCGCGTGTCACGCACCACCACCGGGCGCAAAAACACCATCAGGTTGGTTTTTTTGCGCGTGCGCGCTTCGCTCTTGAACAGGTTGCCAAACAAGGGCACGTCGGCCAGGCCGGGCACTTTTTCGGCGTTGCCCGAATACTCGTCTTGCAGCAACCCGCCCAGCACCACAATGGCGCCGTCATCGACCAGCACGTTCGATTCAATCGTGCGTTTGTTGGTGGTGGGGCCATTGGGGGCGCTGACGGTGGAGGCCAGCACGCTGGAAACTTCTTGGTAGATGGCCAGCTTGACAGTGCCGTTTTCGCTGATCTGCGGCTTCACCTTGAGCGTCAGGCCCACGTCCTTGCGTTCGATGGTCTGAAACGGGTTCACGGTGCCGGTATTGTTGCTGCCGGTGTTGGTGAACTGCCCGGTGACAAACGGCACGTTCTGGCCGATGACGATCTTGGCTTCTTCGTTGTCCAGCGTGAGCAGGTTGGGGGTAGAAAGCACGTTGCCACTGCCCGAGTCTTCCAGAAAACGCGCCAGAAAGCCCAGCACATAGACGCCGTTGGTATTCTGGGCCAATCCCAGATTGAGGCCGCGCGCCGGCGCGACCGTGCCCGTTGTTCCGGCGGTAGCCAGGTTGATGATGTTCTTGCCGCCGGTGCCAAAGTTGCTGCCCAGCAGCCCAATCACGCCGTCACCCGCCTTGCCCAGCGCGCCTTGCCACTGAATGCCGAATTCGGCGGCTTTGTCCTCGCTGACCTCGGCAATCAGGCTTTCCACAAACACCTGGGCACGGCGCGCGTCGAGCTTGTCGATGACGGCGCGCAGCTGGCGGTATTGCGGTTCGGGGGCAGAGATGATGAGCGAATTGCTCGCCACGTCGGCCTGGATCTGTCCGCCTGTGGTGGTGGCAGCGGCACCAGCGGCACCGGCAGCGCCCGGTGGGGTAGCATGGGCCGCGACCGCCGTGCCACTGACGGCAGCGCGCAGCGTAGCGGCCAATTTGGTGGCGTCGGCATTTTTCAGATGCACCACATGAATGTTGCCCGCTGCGCCGTTGCTGCCGTTGCCGTCGGGCTGGTCGAGCTTGTCCACCAGCGAACGCACCAGCGCCAGCTGAGCCGCATTGGCCGCGCGCAGGATCAGCGTGTTCGAGCGCGGCTCGGCGATCAAGGTGGTCTTGAAAGAGGTGTCGGCCTGACCCGCTGGTGCAGCACTGGCGATGCTACCGATCAAACGCAGCACCAGCGGTGCCAGGTCAACGGCAACCGCGTTCTGTAGCGCGATCACCTGCACGTCGGTGGCGTTGGCCACGTCCAGCGCGGCAACGATGCGCGCGATGCGGCGCAAGTTGTCGGCGTAGTCGGTAATCACCAGTGAATTGGTGCCGGGGTTGGCGTTGATGGTGTTGTTGGGGCTGATCAGCGGTCGCAGCACCGCCACCAGGTTGTTGGCCGACTCAAAGTTGAGTTTGTAGATGTGCGTGGCGATCTGGTTGCCCGCAGGCAGGCCGACCTGGCCACTTTCCTGGATCGTGACGCCGCCGCTTTGCAGTTTGGCGTCGGCCTCGGGCACCACCTTGTACAGCCCGGCCGACTCCACCAGCGTAAAGCCCTGCAAGCGCAGCGCGGCAATAAATTGGCCCAGCGCCACGGCGCGGCTCACCGGCTTGTCGGTGATGAGCGTGAGCGTGCCCTTGACGCGTGGATCGACCACCACGTTTTTGCCGGTAATGCTGGCAAAGGTGCGCGCCACGGCTTCAATCTCGGCGGCCTGGAAGTTCAACGTCACTGGCTCGCTGGCTTTTGCCGCAGGTTTAGTCTGGGTCGCTGCTGCCACTTTGGGCTGCGCCTGTGCCCATGAATTTATACTAAAAAGACCTATAGCGCCCGCCATTAAAGCACAAGCAGCTATCGATAAAATAGCATTATTGGTGCTTGCTGTGGCTGTGTATGTCATGGTGATTCAACCTATTTTGATGATGGAACGGCCACCTTGGCGCCGCCCGATGATGGCCAACAGATTGGCCAGAACCTCCTGGGACTGCGCTGCTGCACTGGCCTCACCGGCAAAGCGCAAGCGCCCACCCACCCACTGCCCCTGGCCCGACAGGCGCAGATCCCCCGCCAATGTTGAAAGGCTTAACGCCGGCACGTTGCCGCCCTGCACCGTGAGCCGATAACTGCCCATGGGCCGCAGAGTAGAAAGGCGCGACGAAACCTCCAGCGCGTCGAGCTGGGCGCTACCTGTCACCTGTAGTCGCCCGGCCGACCAACCCAGCACCAGCGCGCGCGTGCTCAGCTCAAGCTGGCCCTGCGCAGCAATCGTATTCCAGGGCGTACCCAAGCCCGCCAGCAATTGTGCCGGCCACTGCGACCGGCTGTCTGACGCGGCCAGTTGCAACCCGGCCCAGTGCGGCACCAGCGTCCAGCGCCAGGGCTGCTGTAGGCAGCAGTCGGCGCGCCATTGCAACGCCAGCCCGACGCCGCCCAGCCAGGTCGGACGCAAGCCCCACTGCACACGCCCAGGCAAGGCGGCGGCGGCTGGGCTGCCCGTGCCGCCGGTGAGCATCAGGTGGGCTGAACCGTTCCACAAGGTGCCACGCGCAGCGTGCAACTGCACTTGCCCGGCGCTGGCCTGCTGCACACCAAGCGCTAGCCAGCGCGCGGGCAAAAACAACAGCAGCGCCAGCAGCAGGCCGAAGACCGCACCCGCACCCGCCCAACCCCACGGGGCGTGCACGCCCTGACGGGAAGGCAAGCGGGTGGGGAAAGATGCAGTAGCCATCATGCAGTCGTGTTTACGGCGCTGGCAAGGTAAACACCAGCGTGCCGTCCCAACCCGTGTCGCCGCGCTTGAGGTGCGCTTCGGTGGGTGTGCGGTGCGCGTTCTGGCGGCTGGCGGACAGGGTTTGTGCCAGCGCTTGCGCCGAAACCCCCTTAAAGGTCACGCTCAGGCGTTCGCCCTGCGTGCTGATCTTGGCGTCGCTGCCCAGCGCTTGCAGGGCAGCCGTCAGCGCACGCTGCGCGGTGGCGGCGTCGGGCGTGGGCAAGGCCTGCAAACTGCGTGCTTGGGCCTGCAACGCCTGCATGTGTTGCAACTGGGTGTCTAGCTGCTGATGTTGCGCCGACGCACTGCGCCACAGCGCCAGCGCTGGCGCCAACCCCAGCCACCACAGCAGTGCCGCACCCAGCACCGCAGCAGCCAGCAACAGGCTGCGCTGCTCGCGCGGTGCGACGCGTTGCCAACGGGATTGCATCAACTCGCGTGCGCTCATGGTGTCCCCTGTGCCCGCAGCACCCACTGATCGCCCTGCGGTGTGGCGACTACACCTTGCGCGCGCAGCGCCGCGCCCAGCCGCTGCTGCACGTCTGGCGCCATGGCCGGGCCGCTCAGGCGTAACTCATTTGCTGCGTAATCAATAGCTTTCAGCGCATAGCCAGCAGGCGCTAGAGTCGAAAATGTAGATAGCATCGATTCCAGGTCGGCGGTTGTACCGACGCCCTTGGCGCGTTGCAAGGCAGCCACCTCGCGCGCCATTTGCAGCGGTGCGTCGACCACCACCGGCACATGGGCAAAGGTATCGGTCAGCACCGCACGAATTTGCTGGCGCTGCGCTTGCAGCAGGCTTTTTTCGCGCAGCGCCCAGGCATTCAGACCGACTAGGTTCACCACCACGGCCAGCGCCAGCGCCCAGCGCGCCGCGCGCCACTGGGGTGCGCGGGCAAACTGCCCCAGCCCTTGGCGTAGCGCCGTCCAGCGCGCGCTGCGCTGCGCGTTGGCAAAGTCAAACTGCGCCAAATCCCACGGCTGCAATGCCGCTTGCAAGAAGCGATCACCGCGCTGCTGCAAGGTCACTGTGCGTCCTAGGCATTGCTCGGCCAGTGCCGCTACGGCTGGCTCAGCCAGCACCGGGGATTGCGACGGCAGCAAGCTCACGAAGCCCGCCGACAGGGGCCCGTGCAACACGCCGACCTGATCCGTATCCGCTCGGGTCAGCCCCGCCACCCAGGGTTGCTCGGGGCTACCGGTGACTTCAATGGCCTGCGCCAGCGCCTGCGGCGTGCTCTCTGGCACGATGCGCGCCACGCTCAGGCCCGCCTGCGCCAGCACGCCCAAGGCCGACTGTAGCCAGGCACGCTCACAAGCAGCCACCCAAACCGGGCTGCCCACCTGCGGATCGGGTTGCAGCGCCAGATGCAGTTGCGCCGGGTCGTCAAGCAACTGGTCTTCCAGCAGACCGTCCAGAATGGCGCGCAGCCGCGCCGGGTTGCGCTGGCCCAGCACGGCACGCGGCAGGCTGCCCGGTGGCAGCACGACGCGATGCCACGACAAAGCTTGCAACGGCACCACAGCCACCACTTCGGTCTGGCGGTCGACGCCTGGCAGCAAGGCCAGCGGCAGCGCACGGGCGACCGACACCGATGCGCCGTCTGCGCTTTGCACACAGTCAAGCGGGGCCGCTGTGTTGGCGGGCTCCAGGGGCAAAGTAAGGATGAGCAGCGGCATAAAAATTCAGTGCTTCATTGTAGGGTCGGTGTCAACGGCGTCAGCAGCTCGCGCTGGCGCAGCAGCACTTTCACGTCCAGACCGTCGCGCTGCAGCAGCGATACTTCTTGCAGCGTGGCATCGCCCAGCCGCAATTGCCCGCGCACGCTGAAAAACCGCGACGCTACCCCGTGCGCGGTGGTGTCAAAGCGGATCGCGGCGTTACCCACCAGCGTGTCGGCGTCGGCCAGCGCGCCCATATGCTGGCGGGTGCGTGCCTGTACCAGCGCGCGTGCCTGCGCCAGCTCCATGCCGGGCACCGCCGCCAGCAACACTTCGGCTGGCGCGGTGTTGAGGTTGACGCTGGTGCGCTCTGGCAGCAGTGTGATGTAGGGCTGCAACACCTGGAGCGTTTGCGCGGACAACCCCAGCCACGCCAGATCGGCCACGCGCCGGGGCTGCAGGGGCTGGCCTGGGGGTCGATCGCGCTGGTCTGCCGCGACGCTTTGTGACTGCAACAGCGCCTGCGTGAAGGCCGTCAGCTCGTCCTGCGGCAGGCTCAGGTGTTCAAACAGGCGCTGCCACGCCGCCACGCTGGGTGCGTGCAATTTTTTGCCATCCACCAGGTTGGTGACGTTCAAACGCGCTTGCTGGTCCTCGATCTGGCCGGCCAAAAACGCCTGCTCTGCGCCGTCGTCATCGATATTCGCCTGCCCCTGCTCGGCCGCCAAAAAGGTGGACAGTCGTGCCGGCTCCAGCGGCACCGCCCAGGGCTCGGCCAGATGGTCGGCGCCGCCCTGGCGCGCATCTTCACGCAGGATCAGGCGCGCCCAATCGAGCGCACCGGTCAGCACCCAGGCCGCCTGCATGCGCGTGCGCTGCGCTGATTCGACTTCCACCC
Source organism: Comamonadaceae bacterium CG12_big_fil_rev_8_21_14_0_65_59_15 (assembly GCA_002786915.1). Classification (GTDB taxonomy): domain Bacteria; phylum Pseudomonadota; class Gammaproteobacteria; order Burkholderiales; family Burkholderiaceae_C; genus Rhodoferax. The sequence continues at coordinate 80,865 of PCUV01000058.1, forward strand.
CGCGCCACTGCTGCCACAGCATGCTGGAAGCCAGCGTGGCCACCAGCACCACCATCAGCATGGCGGTCAAGAGGGCTGCACCGCGTTGGCGCCAGGCGTGTATCGGCACGTCAGGGTGCATCATTTGCCCCCCACGATCCAGGGGCTGACCCAGTCGCGCGTGAGCGTGCCGCCAACCGATGCGTTGCCGGTGAGCGTCAACACCAGCCGCACGCCGTCGGGCAGCGCTGGGACGGGCTTGCCAGGCGCGCCTGACACGCCTGGCGGCGTTGGTCCAGCCGGACTGTCGGCGCTAGACAAGGGGTTGCTCCAGGCGTTGCCGCGATAGTAAAAAATCTGCCACTGGTCAATGGCCACCGTGCGCACCTCGCGCAGGCGGTCATCGTCGCTGGGTGTTTGCGCCCACAGCGCGGCCTTTTGCCAAGCCTCGTCCAGCGCCTCGCGCGTGACAAGGGGTGGCGATTGCCAGCGCAGCCAGTCGCCTTGCGCGCCGTTGCTGCGCCGCGCCCAGGCCACCACCACCAGCCCGTCTTGTGGCTGCGTGGCGCTGCGCCGCAGCAGGCGCAGCGTGCGGCCGTCCCAGTCCAGACCGGGCAGGTTGCCCTGTGCCGTCATGGCGTCTAGGTCAGAGCCCCATTGCGACAAGGTGGCTTGTAGCGTCAGCAGGTCGTCCGAGCGCTGCTGCAGGCGCAGTGAGGTCTGGCTCACGCCGTCCAGACTGCGCCAGCCCAGCACGGCCATCAACGCCATCAGGCTGATGGCCACCAGCAGTTCGATCAGCGTAAAGCCGCGTGTACGCATCGGCAACCTTAATAGCGCCCTACCACCGTGGTCAATCGCCACAGCGGTGTTTCGGCGTCCAGCACCTGTGCATCCACGCGCCGGAAGTAGGGGTTGGGCGTGGGCCGCACGGTGAGCAGCAGCGTCAGACTGCGCCCGCCTTGCAGGCACTCGGTGCGGGTGTCACCCACCCCGGGCAGTTGGCGCGCCAGGCGCACACCCACCAGCGCGTTTTCAGCGCACAACTGCGCCAGCAACATGTCGGACTGGCGCTGGGCGTGGCGCGTCAGCGCACCGGCGGCCTGTAGCCCTGCGGTAAGCGCTATCGCCACAATGGCCAGCGCCACCAGCACCTCCACCAGCGTGAAGCCGCGTCCGGTTGTTGACAAGCCAGCGCGGCGCATCAGGGTGCCTCGTCGCGCACGGCAAACGGCCGCACGCCGTCGGTGGCCAGCAAAACTTTGCGGCTGGCCCGCGTGGCCGAATACAGCATGACGGTTTGCGGCGCGATGATGGCGTCGGGGCCAAGGGTCAACCATTGGAAGGCATTGCTTTGCGCCGGTGCAACGCGCGCGCGGGTGTCCGTATCAAGCCACTGGCGCGCCGCAGGCTCCAGGTCGGTGCCCCAGTCCGGGTCAAAGTGAAAGCCCTGCGCATCGGCGTGCCAGCGCACCGGTACACCGCGTACCTGCGACTGCGCGCGCGCCGCCTCCAGCAGCGCGACCAGGCGCTGCGCTTCGCGCTCTAACTGCACCTGTCCATCGTCGCGCAAAGCGAACCCGACCCCGGCTGTGGCAATGGCCACAATGGCCAGCACCACCAACAATTCAAGCAGGGTAAAACCGGCCGCACGCCGCACGGTCATCAGAGCGGAGCGCGCCAAGGCGTCCACGCGGGCAGAAATCGGCTCATGGCTGCCAGCTGCCCAGGTCAGCGTCGTTACCCTCGCCGCCAGATTTACCGTCGGCACCGTACGACATCACATCGACTTCACCCTTGATGCCGGGGTTGAGCAGCACATACGGCGTGCCCCAGGGGTCGCTGGGCAACTGGTCGAGGTAATTCTTCCAGTTGTTGGGCACCGGTACGGTGGTGGGTTTGGTCAGCAGCGCTTGCAGGCCCTGCTCTGCCGTCGGGTAGCGCTGGTTGTCAAGCTTGTAGAGCTTGAGCGCCTGCATCAGGTTGGCGATGTCGGTCTTGGCCGCGGTGACGCGCGCGTCGTCGGCGCGGCCAAGCACATTGGGCACGATTAAAGCGGCCAGCACGCCGATGATGAGCAGCACCACCATGAGCTCGATCAGGGTGAAGCCGCGGTGCAGGCGCTGTGAAAATGAGTTGAATTTTGCGTTCATGAAATCAGTGGGACCCAAGAGTGATTGGCACCCTGTGGTGCGCTGCTTGAGTTTAGCTAGAAATCGGCACGCAAACCAACACTGAACAGTGAGTACTTGCTGCCAAACCGCTCTGCGGTACTGCTGTTATAAGTGACCGGAATGTCGTTGAAAAACAGGTTGCTGGTGATTTGGCTACGGGCAAACACGCTCAAGTGCGGGCGCACGCGGTAGGTGGCTTGCAGCGTGATGTTGTGGTTTTGCGTGAAAGCCTCTTTACCACGCGACTGCAAAATGTCATCGACCCGCTCGCGTTGAACAAAATGGAACAGGTAGCCGGCCTGCCAGGTCCAGGGGCCGCGCTGCCAACTGCCGTTGATGCCGGCCTGAAAAAAAGTGCCGCGCCAGGCAATTTCGCTCGCCACATCAACACCGTAGGCACCGCTGCTGTCGTAAAACTGCTGTATCACACCGCCCCCGACCGCGCACGGCGCCGCCAGCACGCCGTAGATGGTATTGCCGGTAAAGGCCACGTTGTACTCGCAGCCATTGCGCGTAGTGGTGGCCGACAGCGCCCCGTATGACAATTGGGAGCTGCCGACGCTCACAAAAGCGCTCACGTCAGAGCTGGGGGTCAGGGCCCAGCTACCGACCAGATCGGCCTGCAATTGCCGATCCGCCGGGTCGGTGATCTTGACGGTATTGAGCTTGGCCCCCGGCACCACGACGGCCGAGGTGGACTCGGTGGCACTGGCGTAGTTGCCCCAAGCCGACAGACGCAGCGCCATGGCCGGCCAGGTGCCAGTGGCTTCTTTGAAGCGGTACAAGCCAGAGAGTTGCCAGTTGGTGTAGTGGTAGGTGTCAGAGGTGCTGCTTAGTGAGCGCTGGCCCAGCACGCCGGTCAACCAGGCACCATCCGCCAGTTTGACCGCTCCACTGAGGTAAGTGCCGTGGTAGTCACCGGCCTTGGTGCCCGCCGTCAGCGGGTCGGCTTCACGCACCTTGAAGACGTCCAGCGACTCGTTCATATGGTCGCTAACGAGCTCCAGGTATGCGTGAGGCGCTATTGTTTCTGGGGTTGCGGTGAGAAAGATGTCGTTCGGTGCTGAGAGCGCTGGCAAGGCGATGCCGATGCCGATCAGGCTGCCCGCCAGCGCGCGCAACACTCTCTTGCTGAAAGATAAGTTCACACAAGCAAGAGGTGTTGCATGGCGCATGCGTTAGTTCGTCAGGTTGATATAGCCTTCCAGACCGGGCCCGGTCACCGGCACGGAAGTTGTTGCCGCACCGGTAGCGTCAAGTTTAGTCGGGACCTGAATCGTCACGTTGCCAAAGGCTGTGCCGTCGGTCTGGCGTAGCGGCAGGTTGGTCACCACGATCGACACCTTGTATTTGCCGCGCAGGGCATACATGCCGGTAAAGTCGTTACTGACCCCGTTGACAGCGTAGTTCACTACTTCACCCAGCACGACGGTGCTGACGGCATTGACCGCAGAGCTGAAGGTGTTGGTCACGCCCTTGACCGAATTGGCAAAGTCGATGATGGCCTTGGTTTTGCCGTCACCCGAGACACCGTAAACAATGGCATTGGCCGTGGTCGGCACCGTCACCTGGATAGTGTTACCGGTTTTGGTGACGTTGACGTTGTCGATGTAGGCCTTCACTTCGCCAGCGCCCGCAGGGGTGTCTTGCGTGATGGCGACCGCTGCACTCATGGTTTGGCCGCTGGCCAGCGTAAAGCTGCCATTTTCTGCCAGGTTGAGTTTCAGCGCCGCGTTGTTGGCCATCGGCCACTTCACGTTGATACCGGCCGCTGACTGAAACTGCGCCATGCTGTAGCTGGTGGTGCTCGTGCCATCAAACAGGCTCAGGGCGTTGTCGGTCAGGTACAGGTAGTTGGTGGGTGTCGTGGGCGGAGTGGCTTGCTCCGGTGCCAGCGTGATGTCGTCAAAGAAGAAGCTGTCACCAGAAACAGGCGACACCGTACCCAGCTTGGGCAACAGCACGACTTTGGTGTAGGTCTTGGTTAAGTCCACGCCGGTCATGGCCCAAGTCAGGGTTTGCCAACCCACCGCAACTGTTGGAGTGGCGGCAATTTCAGCAGAGGCTGCACCGTTGGCATCTTCCACTTTGATCACCATTGGAACACCAGCCACAGGTGAATAGACCCGTGCCGTGATGGTTTTGCGCGTGGCAGTGAATGGTATCGCGCCGGTAGTGACGACCACGCCTGCCCAAGGATCGCCCCCTGTGCGCAACACATTCACCGCCTTGCCTGAACCGCCCGACGGGCCGGACATGATGGACGACCCTTCAGCGCCGTTGAAGCCCAGGATGGTCGGTACCGTCGCTTCATCAAACGAGGTCAGCAAACCGGATGCTGGAATGGTTGGCGTTGTGGTTGATGTATCTGCCGGTGCCAGCGTGATGTCGTCAAAGAAGAAGCTGTCACCAGAGACTGGCGACACGGTACCCAGCTTGGGCAACAACACGACTTTGGTGTAGGTTTTGGTCAAATCTAGACCGGTCATGACCCAAGTCAGGGTTTGCCAGCCAACTACGACCGGTGCGGATGATGCAATTTCTGCAGAGGCATTTGGTGGGGTGGTGGCATCTTCGACTTTGATCACCATCGGAACACCAGCCACAGGTGAATAGACCCGCGCCGTGATGGTTTTGCGCGTGGCAGTGAATGGTATCGCGCCGGTAGTGACGACCACGCCTGCCCAAGGATCGCCCCCTGTGCGCAACACATTCACCGCTTTGCCTGAACCGCCCGACGGGCCGGCCATGATGGACGACCCTTCAGCGCCGTTGAAGCCCAGGACCGTGGGCGGTGTAGCTTCATCAAAGCTGGCCAACACACCGGGAGCAGCGGGTGTTGTGGAAGTTGAGGTAGGTTTGGCTGCCTCAGTCTTGGTCTGAGCTGCCAAACTTGCAACATCGGTGGCGCTGGTGGTTGAACTCAGATTTGCGGCGACCACAGCAGACGTAATACTGGTGTTGGTTTGCCGGTCCAGGGTCAAACTGGTGATCTCTGACGCTGTATCGGAAGCTCCTAGGTAAGCATCGCCTTGAACCTTCAGCGCCGCACTGGTGACATTCGCCAGAACCGCAGCACCACCTTTACTGGTGATGGCAGTTTGTACCGCTGACATCACGGTCGCAGCCGTCAACACACGTTCCCCTGCTGCCTTGACGAGTGTGTTGACAACCGTTTCATCAAGCGCTGTACCAGTCATCAGCGTTGACGCCCCAGCTTTCAAAGCACTGGCAAAACCCGCCGCCACTTCGTTGTAGATGGGCTCAATCGCTGCGCTTCCGGTGGCGCTGACTAAACCGGCAAAGGTTTCTGTAACCTTTTGCAGCAACTGTTGTACAGCCAGCGTTTTCTTCAGCAACTCAGGATTCACTAAAGCCCCGGTGCTTGAAACTGCTACAGGATCGGTATTGAGCAAGTCGGTCGTGGCCGGTAAACCCAGCGCTTTATTGACTTCCGCAACGGTCATGCCTGCGGCCACCAGACTGGTAACCGTTGAAACGACTTTCGCACCCGCAGGTGCCTTTAACTGCCCAGTAAACGCCAGTTGTGTATCTTTGCTCTTACCGCCCGTCAGGATGACACCATGGGTACAGCCTTGCGGAAAAATGAAAACGCCTTCAGAGGTTGTGTAAGAGACGGGCTCGCCGGTGTTGGCTACACCATTGTCATTGGTGTCGCAAACGACTTTGGAGAATTGCAAATAGCCGTCAACGCCAACGCCACTGGTGGGCGTGTAGGTAATGCTGCCGGTTGAGCCGCCACCACCGCCGCAGGCCACCAGCAAAACCGCTGCCGTGGCCGCCGGGATCAGACGAAGTTTGAAATACATGGGGTGCTCCCTAATTGGATGGAGGATCCCGCCCGGTAGGCGGGATCGGTTGGGTGTCGGTGGATCAATTGTTGGTGAAGGCGATTGGCCCCAGGTTCACACCCGTGGCATAAGCCGCAGGACTGCTGTTGGCACTGGCGTTGGTGAAGTTGAAGCTGCTGCCCGGTACGTTCACGACCACGCGCGCCAGACTTCCAAGCACTGCAGAAACGGCAGTGGCGTTGCTATCAGAGCCGCAAACTCCCTTGACCGTCCAGGCTGCCAGTGGAATCTTGTAGCTTGATCCGGCGCCAATTTTTTGATTTGCCACAAAGGTTTTGGATATCTCGGTGCCCCCCGACCCGGTTGCCGTGCAGCCTGCAACTTTGGGCCCGGTCAGGATCAACTCAACCGTCGGATTGAAATTGGACTGCTGGTACATCTCGGCTGGTCCCCACAGTTTCAACTTGATATTGCCGTAGGTGCTAACGTCAACCGTTCCATTGTTGGGTGAATTGGCAAACATGCCCATATACGAATTGGCAAAGGGTGCTGCAGTTCCAGTGAACACGAAATACCGGAAGAAGTTTCCAATACCGCCGGGGTTATCGAGTCCGCTGGCAATCCAACCATTTTCATCCAGCTTCACAGTTGCGGTGCTCATGGCTGGGTCGTTAAAGTAACCGATGTTGCCATTGCCAGAAGTGACGGCATTTGTCCACGAGGCGTGCAAATTGTTGGTATCCATAGCGCCCACGTAGTCGCTGGCAAAAACGCCGTCACCCGCCAGCACAAACCCAACGGCATCCCCAGCCGTGGCAACAGGCAGTGTCACTGCACCACCAGAACCCATTTCTGCTGTTGGATTAGGGGTTACAGAGGTGCCGCCTCCTGTACCTGTACTTGCGCCGCCGCCGACGAGTTTGAAGTCATCAAAGTAATAAGTTTCACCGGGCGTCACAGAGGCTACTGTGCCCAGATTTGGCAACATGACG
>PCUV01000066.1 GCA_002786915.1 Comamonadaceae bacterium CG12_big_fil_rev_8_21_14_0_65_59_15
ACTCTCCGGAAACGTTAAGGCGGCGGAAGATAAACGCTATTCGTTATGTAACTTTGCCGTAGCTGTGGATCACCAACAGCGGTTGAACTGGGATGCCAGCCACGATGCGCTAGCGAGCCGAGGCCAACACCCAGCGCCACGGCGCTCTGACTGCCACCTTGCGAAGCACATGCTTTCATTTTGTGTGACTCTGCAAGGGCGGTACGCCGCCTTTGCGGCTGACTGGCACAACCGGCCTCACGAACTGGCGACAAGTGACGATGTGCCTCCGTGACCAAGCGAAGCGACTCACGGGGGCGCACGGTCACGCTGCTGGCTGCCGCGCCGCCAGCACGATGCGACAGCGAGCCGAAGCCAATGGCCTTGGCATGGCGGTACTCCGCCTTGCCAACTGACTGAAGATACAGACCGTCGAACACTGGTAAGCAGTGGTGTCGGTTGCCCTGCCACCGGCGCAAAGCGCCCTCCTGCGGGCAGGGTGACCGGCACGACTGCGCTGATGGCCGAAGCTGATGGCGTATCGGCCACGTCCGCGCTCCAGCGCGCTGATTGACACTTGCGAAGCACATGCTTTGAATTACTGACCCCACCGGCAGCACGCTCACATTTATTTGACTTGAACGCGCCCACACTGTCCAATGAAGGCCGACAGCGCTCCAGCATCCCTATAATTTCTGGCTTCGTGCTTCACTTTTTTACATTCCAGTCTTAGCGATCAACCCATTCATGACCAACCCCGACGGGAAAACTGCATTCAGCCTGCATATTGAAACCGGCACCGAAAACGGTGACGCTGTTCCAGCCGCAGTGCTCGCGCAGATTCTTACCAGCGCGCAGCGCAGCTTTGAGCTGATTGGGGTTCACGTCGAGGGGCGCACGATTCAACAGCGTGCCCGCATTTCTGCTGCGACGCGAAGCCGCTTTCAATTGGTGTGTCGTCTGCCCGTGCCTGGCTGCTATGCGGTTCCCATTGAATTGGGTGGCACTGATCTGTTGGCAGAACACATCACGGCAGCCATGGACGTGTTCAAAAAGATCATCGGCGGCATCACCAGCCATGATTCTGAAGCCATCAATAAGGCGATGCCTGATGCAGGTCTGCGCCATCGGTTGTTGGAGGCCATCAGGGGAATGGCACCTCGCGCGGATGCCAAATGGTCGTTGAAATTGTGGGACGCTGGCAACATCGAATTTGGTGAACTCAACACCGAAAGTGAGGCAACCATCAGGGCTGCCATCGTTCCAGCCGATGAACGTGCTGAATCTCAGGTTGTGACCGGATACCTCATCAACATCAACTTTATCAAGCGAATCGTCACCATCATCTACCCGCCTACCAAGCGTGAGATGGAGTGTGTCTATGACGAAGCCATTGAAGACCTGCTCATTGATAACCGGCGCGACCTGATTCAGGTAACTGGTTTGATGGTTCTTGATGATGCAGGCGCGCCCAAGCAGATCACCAACGTCAATGACATCCGCGAACTTGATCTATCACCCTTGGTCGTCGACACGGTCAAGGTGGGCAAATTGGTACTCAAGGCCAAACAAAGCATCACCCTGGCGCCCTCCACCGACGAAACAAAGCAACTCATTTGCGTCACACACGCCGATTTAGGCATTGACGCATTCGCCCGCACGCGCGATGCGCTGGTCAGCGAATTGAACGAACAAATCGGGATGCTCTGGCAAGAATATGCCCTCGCTGCCGATGACGATCTTGACGGCATGGCTATCAAAATGAAACAAGCCCTGTTGGCTGCGTTCAGTGAGGTTACCCATGGTGCGTAAGCCCAGTGACGTGGAAAAAAGCCTGACGAAAAAAGGCTTTCAACGCAAAGAAGGTGACCACAGCTATTTCAACTACTTCACAAAGGCAGGCAAGAAAACCAGCGTGTTCACCAAGACCAGCCACGGAGCCAAGGAACTTGATGACAGCTTGCTTGGCCTGATGGCCAGGCAGTGCAAGTTGAGCCGCCAGAACTTTGACCTGTTGATTGAATGCCCACTGGATCGTGATAGCTACGAACGAAAGCTCGTTGAAGTTGGGGCTATTGAGGCGCAAACACCGTCAAAGTAGTTAAATGCAATGGGCCGTTGCCAGCGGCTCAGAACGCATGTGAAAACTGGCATGTTTATAAGCCTTTTAAGTCTATAGCCATTATAAATAGTGCGCAATCAGCTATTAATAAAATAGCAATTCTGTGCAATAAAAGCGCCTGACAAACCTGAATTCTCAAGCCGTGCCAAACATCAGTCAGATCATTTTTTACTCAGAGCAGGAGTTTTTGAAATGTCATCCTGCGCTACGACAGTAACTCATTTAGACCCGCTTCAAACTCTGGCATGCGCTCCCCAAAGTTGAAGAATGGCAAGCCCCACACCACGTACTGCCGGTTTTCAATAAGCTGTTCGACTTGCCCCTGGCCTTTGATGCTTGTTAAAAATTCCTCTTTCCAAACGTCCGCACGTAACAGGTGCTGCCCCTTCGGCTCGATGAATACTTGGTAGTGCATCGTGTCCGTCTTGGTCTTGCCAATTAGGAACAAGACGAAATCCGGCTCCAGCGGTCTGCCATCGGCAAACGCAAAAAGCTTGAAGTGCTTTTCATTGCGCACCAGATAGGCTTCGGCATATACCTTTTTCAGATCGTTGTACCGCTTGTCAATGTACTGGATAAGCAGCTTTTCTTCAGATGTGCCAAAACAGTCATCGAATGCAAACCAGGCTCTGGTTGACAAGTCAAGGTGGTACGCCGTTTGCGACGCATCCAGCATGGACCGTCCAAACTCCTTATCTTCCCCTCCGTCCAACATGAAATTGAGTGTCTTGTCGGTGAATACTGCATTCACCATGGCGGGCTTGAATTGCAAGGATCCCTTAAATTCCACGTTGTCGCTCGCTATGAATTCAGCCACCACTTCCAGCACCTGAATGGCCACGTCCAATTTTTGGTCTGGCGTGAGGTTTGCGACCTCGTTGGGCAGACCACTGACTTCCACCTTGATCCGACCTAGGTATTTATCCGAAGTCAGAAATTCATGGATAGAGTCCAGGTGCGGCAGTGATTTGCGAAGGTTGGCGAACTCGTAGAACTCGATACGCTGTACCGCTTTACGAAGCACTGCAATGCCAAAGCTTGCGAGCATGTAATCCTGGCGGGTGCGCTCCACGCCACGGTCCGGCCCTGCATCATCGAATACCGTCACCGTTTTGGAGTAGCCGGTGCGCAATGCAATCTGGTGCACCTGATTGACAACGCTGCTATCCAGTCCGTCAATGTCTTCACGGTTGTACTTGACCCGTTCGTTCAAAAAAATGAAACCACCTTTGTACAGGGCGGTTTTCTTGAAGTCATCTTTTAGGCGAACTCGCTGTTCACGGGTGTCCTTGGCCTTCATGCCAATTTCTTGCAGGGCTGTATTGAGCTCCTGAATGTATTTAGGGTTGTAGGCACTGTGGTAGTAAAGCTCTTCGCATACGCGCACTTCATGGTCCAGATCCGCGTCAAATTTTCGCCCATATAAGGGTTGGTCCGGGGCTAGCTGGAATGGGCAATACCGCGCGCCACGACCAATCAGCTGGGCTTCGGACATGGTAGTTTTGCCGATCTTCCCGGCTTTACTGTCCCGTGTGTCGTACAGCCGCACAATGTCAAACAAGTTCAATACATCCCAGCCTTCGTTCAGTTTGTCCACCGCGAACACTGCACGAAAGGCGTTACTTTCCAGGTTGTTAACGGCAATCTGTTTTTGTTCACTCTCTTCTTTGCTGTTCACTGAAATCAACTTGTCATCCGAGAAGTCTTCTTGCAACTCAGCAATGAGATTCGTCAAAGTGATGTTGTTGACCACTAGGTAGTTAAACACTCGCTGAATGGCCGGGTCTTTGGACTGGGTTCGCAGGCTGTCCAATGCGGCGGGTTTCAAGGCCTTGATGCCGTCCTTGAATTCATCGAAAAACGCCAGGCTGTCTTTGATGGTTTTGGACTTGAACAAAATCACCGGCTTGATATGGTGACGGTTTTTCTCGAACACTTTGCGCCGGTATTGACTCAATAAAACGGCTTGCAATGCCCGCTGGAGCGGTTCCAGGTCAGCTTGCAGCACCTTGACTTCCTTGGAGTATCCATCGCGTCGAAACTCGCGCAAAGGGTAGTCATACAACAGGCGCGGCCGATATTTTTTGGCCAGGTTTTCGTCCGATAAATCCACTGTGGCTGTGAACTCCAACAGCACATTGTTTGGGTGTGCTTTGAATATACGTTCGACCGTACCCTCCCAGGACACGACTTCCAAAAGTTCATCCTGGTTTACGGCCTTACCCTTTTTTGTATCGGCATTGATGTGGTGCGCTTCATCGGAAAGCAACACAACTTTGTCGTCTTCAAAATCTTCAAAGGTGATGCTGTTTTCCCTTGGCGTGTTCAAGGCCATA
>PCUV01000103.1 GCA_002786915.1 Comamonadaceae bacterium CG12_big_fil_rev_8_21_14_0_65_59_15
CACAACAAAATGCTTTCTCGGAATTGGCAACAATGCATCCTATATAAATCAATGACTTACGATAGACAGCGGGGGTCGAAAGCGCTTATTACGCGAAACTTACGTTAAAGTCCGGGTAAGACTTCCAACCCGGCAGGTATTTCCTGAGACTTTGCGCAATTTGAACCCTGCCTCGCCCACCAGCTCGTCGTGTGATAACTCTGATTCGCTGCTTGAAGGTCTCTAGCGCCTTTGGGGCCACGGCGATTTTGACCGTATCGCCTGTCCACCGCCGAAGACAGTAGCCAAGAAATTTCCGACCAAAGACCGGACTCCATAAGGTTTTTTAGACAAGGCAATAGCCGCTTTTATGTCGGCCTGCTACACGTAATACATGCGCCAGCCGGGGCCGAAAAATTCGCGCATCTCCCACACACCGTCGACCACCGGCTTGATGTCGCCCAGGTTGCCGAGCGTCGCTTTACGCAGCCGGGTAGCCAATCGGCGTTGCGTCATTCGATCTTTGATGTCATCTAGCCATGCGGTGAACTCGGGCAGAGGTTTGACAGTAACCATCGGTTTGTTGTATTCGATCGACTACTAATTGACAATTGGAAGTACTTGGGGTCAGATTCCAATTGATTCATGAACAATCAGGCTTTAACCGTTGGCGTTCATGGACTTACAGCTCTTTGGTCAATAGCAATTTGTGCGTTGACTCGGGCTGAGGTGGGTGGGCGGGAACCATCCGTACAAACCCGCAGTCTAAAATCGCGCCGTTGTTTAACCACCAAGAAAGCCTGTTATGTCTCTCTTTTCCGCTGTCGAAATGGCCCCGCGCGACCCGATTCTGGGTCTGAACGAACAATTCAACGCCGACACCAACCTCAACAAGGTCAACCTGGGCGTGGGAGTTTACTTTGACGACAACGGCAAACTGCCGTTGCTGCAATGTGTGCTGGCCGCAGAAAAAGCCATGATGGACGCCCCCAAGCCGCACGGTTATTTGCCCATCGACGGCATTGCCGCCTACGACGCCGCTGTCAAGGCGCTGGTGTTTGGCACCGACAGCGAACCAGTCAAAAGCGGTCGTATTGCCACCATCCAGGCGCTAGGTGGCACGGGCGGGCTGAAGGTGGGCGCAGACTTTTTGAAGCGGCTCAACCCCAACGCCAAGGTGCTGATTTCTGACCCCAGCTGGGAAAACCACCGCGCGCTGTTCACCAACGCCGGTTTTACCGTGGAAAGCTACCGCTACTATGACGCGCAAACGCGCGATCTGAACTTTTCCGGCATGCTGGCCGACCTGAACGCCGCTGCGGCGGGCACCGTTGTGGTGTTGCACGCGTGCTGCCACAACCCCACGGGTTACGACATCACTGCCGCGCAGTGGAACGAGGTTATTGCCGCCGTCAAGGCGCGTGGTTTGGTGCCTTTCCTGGACATGGCCTACCAGGGCTTTGGCCACGGCATTCTTGAGGACGGCACGGTGATTGGCAAGTTTGTGGCCAGCGGCATGGACTTTTTTGTGTCCACATCGTTTTCCAAGAGTTTCAGCCTGTATGGCGAGCGGGTCGGCGCACTGTCTGTGTTGTGTGCTACTAAAGATGATGCAGCACGGGTGCTGAGCCAGCTCAAGATCGTGATCCGCACCAACTACAGCAACCCGCCCACGCACGGCGGCGCCATTGTGGCAGCGGTGCTGGGCACGCCAGCGCTGCGCGCGCAGTGGGAGAAAGAGCTGGGCGAGATGCGCGTGCGCATCAAGGCCATGCGCCAGAAGCTGGTCGATGGCCTGAAGGCCGCCGGCGTCAAGCAAGACATGGGCTTCATCACACGCCAGATCGGCATGTTCAGCTACTCGGGCCTGGCCAAAGACCAGATGGTGCGCCTGCGCAACGAGTTTGGCGTGTATGGCACCGACACCGGTCGCATGTGCGTGGCTGCGCTCAACAGCAAAAACATCGACTACGTCTGCGCCTGCATTGCCAAGGTGCTTTGACACCTACTTTCAGCCCCCTGTGACCGGCCGCGTCGATCTCGACGCGGCTTTTTTATTATCTGTGCCGCCCACGCCAATCGATCGCAGCAGCGGCATCCTCGCCGTCAAGGGGATCAGCAGTCAAGGGTGATTTTTGTAAAATTTGTCCTGTTGGTGGCTTGAGGCAAGCGTTCGCGGCAGTGACTCTGTCCGACCGCAATACAAACCCTTTCAAGACCTGTTATATTGCACTGCAACATTTTTTACAAACAAGGTCCTTCCATGCTCTACAAACTGTACGAAAACCAGCGTTCTTTGATGGAGCCGTTCACCGATCTGGCGCAATCTGCCGCCAAGCTGTACGCCAACCCGCTGTCGCCCCTAGGCCAGTGGCCTCTGTCGCAACGCATTTCCGCCGGCTACGATTTGTTGCACCGGCTCGGCAAAGACTACGAAAAGCCTGAATTTGGCCTGCGCACGGTGGATGTGGATGGCATTGAGGTGGCCATTCATGAGCGCATCGAGATCAAAAAACCCTTTTGTGAGCTGCGCCGCTTCAAGCGCTTTACCGACGACGTGGCCACGCTGACCAAGCTCAAAGACCAGCCCGCCATGCTGATCGTGGCACCCTTGTCAGGGCACTACGCCACGCTGCTGCGCGACACCGTCAAGACCATGCTCAAAGACCACAAGGTCTATATCACCGACTGGACCAACGCGCGGCTGGTGCCCTTGTCTGAAGGCGATTTTTCGCTCGACGACTATGTTAACTATGTGCAAGAGTTCGTTCGCCATGTGCAGGGTCGCTACGGCAATTGCCACGTGATGAGCGTGTGCCAGCCCACCGTACCGGTGCTGGCTGCGGTGTCGTTGATGGCCAGCCGGGGTGAACCCACGCCGCTAAGCATGGTGATGATGGGTGGCCCGATCGATGCGCGCAAGTCGCCCACGGCGGTCAACAACCTGGCCATGAACAAGAGCATGGAATGGTTTGAAAACAACGTGATCTACCGCGTGCCAACCCGATTCCCGGGTGCCGGACGACGTGTTTACCCGGGCTTTTTGCAGCATTCCGGCTTTGTCGCGATGAACCCCAGCAACCACCTGCGCAGCCATTACGACTACTTTAAAGACCTGGTCAAGGGCGACCGCTCTAGCGCAGATACGCACCGCAAGTTTTACGACGAATACAACGCCGTGCTGGACATGGACGCGCATTACTACCTTGACACCATCCGCACCGTGTTTCAGGACTTCAAGCTGGTCAACGGTACCTGGGATGTGACAGGGTTGGACGGCCAGGTGGAACGCGTGCGTCCACAAGACATCCACACCACGGCACTGCTGTCAGTTGAGGGTGAGCTCGACGACATCTCTGGCGCGGGCCAAACAGCGGCGGTGCACACCATTTGTGCTGGCGTGGACAAGTCGATGCAGCAGCACATCGAGGTAGAAGGCGCAGGCCACTACGGCATTTTTGCCGGCAGGCGGTGGCGCGAGGTGGTGTATCCGCAAGTGAAGGCCTTCATCCTGCGCTATCAAGCCACGTCAGCCCAGCCCGTGGCCGCAACCCCTGAAACACCCAAGGCCGAGGCAGCGCCGGTCAAGCCAGCGGTGGTGCAGACCGGGCCAGTGAAGGCCGCATCGACAAAGGCGACGGTGGTGAAGGCGGTGCCGGTGAAGCCAGTGGTGGTGAAGGCAGCGTCGGCAAAACCAGTGACCGCCAAGCCAGCCGCAACCACGCCAGTAGTGGCCAAGAAGGCTTTGCTCAGTCCAGCTATTGACAAACCGGCAGCGGCCAAAACAGCCCCGGCCAAGCGCGCCGCCTCCCGCAAAAAATGACCGATCTGGCCGCCAAACTGCTGGCGGTCTTGCCGCAGACGCAGTGCACGCGCTGCGGCTACCCGGACTGCGCGGCCTACGCGCAGGCTGTGGCCCAGGGCGAGGCCAACATCAACCAGTGCCCGCCCGGCGGCCAACAGGGCGTGGTTAGGTTGAGTGCTTTGACGGGCCGCCCCGTCAAACCCTTAAACCCCGACAACGGCGCTGAAACACCGCGCCACGTGGTCTGGATCGACGAGGACTGGTGCATTGGCTGCACGCTGTGCATCAAAGCCTGCCCGGTCGATGCCATCGTGGGCAGCAACAAGCTCATGCACACCGTGATCGAGCCTTACTGCACCGGTTGCGACCTGTGTTTGCCGGTGTGCCCCGTGGATTGCATCAAGCTTGAAGACGTCAGCGGCAGCGCCACCGGCTGGGATGCCTGGTCAGCCGAGCTGGCCGAGCAAGCCCGCGGGCGTTATGAATTTCATAGCTGGCGAGTCATGCGTGAAGAGGTTGAGCACGCCAAAAGACTTGAAGAAAAAGCCAGGCTCAAACTGTCTGACCTGGCGACCCATTCGCAGCACACCGACCCAGCGGTGCTAGACCAAAAGCGCGCGGTGATCGAAGCCGCGCTGGCGCGCGCACGCGCCAAGCGTGAAGCGGACACCCAAGACACCCACGCGCGCTGAGTCAGACAAGTCGTAAAGGGTGAACCCTGCCTTGCACCCTCCCCCGCTGGGGGATGGATGGGGTGTGGGCTGACTGGGCTGGCGTGCAAATAGCGCTCAAGCACAACGGCACGCCCCCATCCCAACCTTCCCCCAGAGGGGGAAGGAGTGGGCCAACGCGACCTAAGCCGCCAGCCGGGCAAACGCTACAACCACCGCAGGTGGCGCTTGCACCATTTCGATCAACACACCCTCACCCGCAATCGGAAATTCGTCGCTGGCTTTGGGGTGCAAAAAGCAGATGTCAAAGCCTGCCGCGCCCTTGCGGATGCCGCCGGGCGCAAACCGCACGCCGTTGGCCGTGAGCCATTCAACCGCTTTGGGCAGGTCGTCGATCCACAGCCCCACGTGGTTCAGCGGCGTGGCGTGCACGGCGGGCTTTTTGTCGGGGTCAATGGGCTGCATCAAGTCCACCTCCACCTTGAACGGCCCGGTGCCCATGGCGCAGATGTCTTCATCGACGTTCTCACGCTCGCTCTGAAACGTGCCGGTGACCTGCAAGCCCAGCATGTCCACCCACAGCTTTTGCAGCCGCGTCTTGCTGGGCCCACCAATGGCGATCTGCTGGATGCCCAGCACCTTGAACGGGCGGTTGGCTGTGCTGGCGCTCATGCAAACTCCACAATCGGCTGGTCCACCGTGAGGCTCTCGCCCTTGGTTGCCAGCACCTTGCCTACCACCCCGTCAGCAGCGGCAAACAGCACGTTTTCCATCTTCATGGCTTCAATCACGGCCACGCGCTCACCCGCTTGCACTTTTTGGCCCACCTGCACCGCCACATCTACCAGCAGGCCCGGCATGGGCGAGAGCACGTAGCGGCTCATGTCCGGCGGGGCCTTGAACGGCATCAACTGATGCAACTGCGCCATGCGCGGCGACACCACCATCACATCGAGCCGCGTGCCGTTGTGCTGCACACGCAGCGCCAGCGGGTTCTTGGGCGTGCCCCGCTCGACCTGCGCGGTAAACGGCTGGCCGTTGCAGGTGCCGGTAATCACGATGTCGTTGAGCCGCGAATCGCTCTTGATCTCATAGCTGCTGGCACCCATCCTGACTCGGGCCGTGCCGGTTTCGCCGGTAAATTCATCGACATGCACCTCGGTGTAGGCGTTGCTGCCTTCGGCGCCCAAGGTGATCACCACGTAGTCGCTGCCCACGTTGACACCGTAGCCCGGCAACTGGCCGCTTAAGCCTGCGGCGCGCTCGCGCGACTTACGCCGCACAAAGGCGGCCAACGCCAGCATGAAATGCGGGTCTTCGTGCGGTACGTCTTCAGCCTTGAAGCCGTGGGCGTAGTGCTCGGCAATAAAGCCCGTGTTGAACTGGCCCGACACAAATTTGGGGTGCGCCAGCAAAGCGGCCTGAAACGGAATACTGCTGCTGATGCCACGAATGACAAAACCGTTGAGCGCCTCGCGCATCTTGGCAATGGCATCGTTGCGATCGACACCATGCACGATCAGCTTGGCGATCATCGAGTCGTAATACATGGGGATTTCGCCACCGTCCTGCACGCCGGTATCCACGCGCACGCCCAGCCAGCGACTGGTGTCGGCCTGCGCCATGGTTTGCGGCGGCGGCGCAAAGCGCACCAAGCGGCCGGTACTGGGCAAAAAGTTGCGAAACGGGTCTTCGGCGTTGATGCGGCATTCCATGGCCCAGCCGTTGCGTTTGACGTCGGCTTGCGTGAGCGGCAGCTTTTCACCCGCGGCCACGCGGATCATCAGCTCCACCAGGTCCAGCCCGGTGATGCATTCGGTGACCGGGTGTTCCACCTGTAGGCGGGTGTTCATTTCCAGAAAGTAAAAGTCCTGGTCCTTGCCCACCACAAACTCCACCGTGCCCGCGCTCTGGTACTTGACCGCCTTGGCCAGCGCCACCGCCTGCTCACCCATGGCTTTGCGCGTGGCTTCGCTGATGAACGGGCTGGGGGCTTCTTCAATGACCTTCTGGTGGCGGCGCTGGATGGAGCATTCGCGCTCGTTCAGGTACACCACATTGCCAAAGCTGTCGCCGATGAGCTGGATTTCGATATGGCGCGGTTCCTGTACGTATTTTTCAACGAACACGCGGTCGTCGCCAAAGGCGCTGCGCGCTTCGTTCTTGCAACTGCTGAAGCCTTCAAACGCTTCCTTGTCGTTGAACGCCACGCGCAAGCCCTTGCCGCCACCACCCGCGCTGGCCTTGATCATGACCGGGTATCCGATGCCTTGGGCAATCTTGACGGCCTCATCTGCGGATTCGATGGCGCTGTTGACCCCCGGGATGCAATTGACACCGGCCGCACCGGCGAGTTTTTTGGATTCGATCTTGTCACCCATGGCCGCCATGGAATAGTGTTTGGGGCCGATGAAGACGATGCCCTCTTCTTCCACGCGTTTGGCAAAGGCGGCGTTTTCGCTCAAAAAGCCGTAGCCAGGGTGGATAGCCTCGGCGCCCGTCTGCTTGGCAGCAGCAATGATCTTGTCGGCCACCAGATAGCTCTCGCGGCTGGGCGGCGCGCCAATGCACACGGCCTCGTCGGCCAGCAGCACAAAACGCGCGTCCTTGTCCGCCTCCGAGTAAACCGCCACGGTGGCGATGCCCATTTTTTTGGCCGTGGTGATAACGCGGCAGGCGATTTCGCCACGGTTAGCAATCAATATTTTCTTGAACATGTTGGCTCCTATTCGGAAATCGGTTTCACAAGGGGATGTTGTCGTGTTTGCGCCATGGGTTATCCAATTTCTTGTCTTTCAGCATGACCAGGCTGCGGCAGATGCGTTTGCGCGTCTCGGACGGCAGGATCACATCGTCGATAAAGCCGCGGCTGCCCGCCACAAACGGGTTGGCAAAACGCGCTTTGTATTCGGCCTCTTTGGCGGCTAACTTGGCCGGGTCGCCCTTGTCTTCGCGGAAGATGATTTCCACCGCGCCCTTGGCGCCCATGACGGCGATTTCTGCGTTGGGCCAGGCCAGATTGACGTCACCACGCAGGTGTTTGGAACTCATCACGTCGTAGGCGCCACCATAGGCCTTGCGCGTGATCACCGTGATTTTGGGTACCGTGCATTCGGCAAACGCAAACAGCAACTTGGCGCCGTGCTTGATGATGCCGCCATACTCTTGCGCCGTTCCAGGCATGAAGCCGGGCACATCGACAAAGGTGATGACCGGGATGTTGAAGGCATCACAAAAGCGCACAAAGCGCGCCGCCTTGACGCTACTTTTGATGTCCAGGCAACCCGCCAGCACCAGCGGCTGGTTGGCCACAATGCCCACCGTTTGACCGTCCATGCGCGCAAAACCGATCAGGATGTTTTTGGCGTACTCGGGTTGCAGTTCAAAAAAGTCGCCGTCATCGACCGTCTTGAGGATTAGCTCCTTCATATCGTACGGTTTGTTCGGGTTGTCAGGCACCAGCGTGTTCAGGCTCAGGTCAGCCCGGCTGCTGGGGTCGCCGCTGAGGCGCACCGGGGCTTGTTCGCGGTTGTTCAGCGGCAGATAGTTGTACAGGCGGCGCATCATCAGCAGCGCTTCGACGTCGTTTTCAAACGCCATGTCGGCCACGCCGCTTTTGGTGTTGTGCGTGACTGCACCACCAAGTTCTTCGGCGCTCACCTCTTCGTGAGTGACGGTTTTCACCACTTCGGGACCGGTGACAAACATGTAGCTGCTGTCCTTGACCATGAAAATGAAGTCGGTCATGGCCGGGCTGTACACCGCGCCACCCGCGCACGGGCCCATGATCATGCTGATTTGCGGCACCACGCCGCTGGCCATCACGTTGCGCTGGAACACGTCGGCATAGCCGCCCAAAGATGCAACGCCCTCTTGAATACGCGCGCCGCCCGAGTCGTTCAAGCCGATCACCGGCGCGCCGACCTTCATGGCCTGATCCATCACCTTGCAGATTTTTTCGGCGTGCGCTTCGGAAAGCGCTCCACCAAACACGGTGAAATCCTGGCTAAAGACAAACACCAGGCGGCCGTTGATCATGCCGTAGCCGGTGACTACGCCGTCGCCGGGGATTTTGTTGTCTTGCATGCCAAAGTCTGAACAGCGATGCTCCATGAACATGTCCCACTCTTCAAACGTGCCTTCGTCGAGCAACACGTCAAGCCGCTCGCGAGCCGTTAATTTTCCCTTGCGGTGCTGCGCGTCAATGCGCTTCTGGCCGCCGCCCAAGCGGGCGAGTTGACGCTTTTTCTCTAATTGTTTCAGGATGTCGTGCATGATGAATGTCTTTCTCGGGTCGTATAAAAAGTTGAAAAATGATATGAAATAAATAGCTGCTCGCGCTTAATTCACCTGGGCTGCAAGCATATTTCTTGCTGCAGTGGAGGCCGCCAACCGGCCCGCGATCACGTCATCGGTCAGCTTGGGCAACAGCGCCTGCACGGCAGGATGCTGTGCAAACGCCTGCTTCAGCCCGGCGTCAATGCGCTCCCACATCCACGCCAGTGACTGATTCTGGCGACGTTGTTCAAACTTGCCGTTGGCGGTTTGCAGCGCCTTGAATTCGAGTACCTTGGCCCAGAATGTGTCGACACCTTGCCCGTGCAAGGCACTGAGCTGGATCACTTGCGGATGCCAAATGCTTTCGTTATGGTGCGCGTGCTCGGGGTTACCGTGCAGCCCCAGCAAGCGCAGTGACGAGCTTAGTTGCGCCTGCGCCCGCGTGGCTGCATTGGCGTCCAGATCAGCCTTGTTGATAAGCACCAGGTCGGCCAGCTCCATCACACCTTTCTTGATGGCCTGTAGCTCGTCGCCAGCGTTGGGTAACTGCATCAAGACAAACATGTCGGTCATGTTGGCTACCGCTGTCTCGGATTGCCCCACGCCCACGGTTTCAACGATGACGATGTCGTAACCAGCGGCTTCGCACACCAGCATGGCCTCGCGCGTTTTCTCGGCCACGCCACCCAAATTGCCGCTGCTGGGGCTGGGGCGGATGTAGGCTTTTTCATGCACGGAGAGCAATTCCATGCGCGTCTTGTCGCCCAGAATCGACCCGCCCGAAACACTGCTGGACGGGTCCACCGCCAGCACCGCCACCCGATGGCCCTGGCCAATCAGGTACAGGCCCAGCGCTTCAATAAAGGTCGATTTGCCCACCCCTGGTACGCCGCTGATGCCCAAGCGAAAAGATTGCCCCGTATGCGGCAACAGCGCAGTGAGCAACGCATCAGCCTGCGCGCGGTGATCGGCACGGGTGGACTCCAGCAGCGTGATGGCCTTGGCCATGGCACGGCGCTGGGCCGGGGGGGCGCCGTTCAGCAATGCGTCAAGCATGTGTGGCACCTCATTCACACCCAGTTCTCCAATTGCAAACCCGCCACACGCTCAAATTCACGGGTGTTATTGGTCACCAGCGTCAAACCCAACGACTGAGTGTGTGCCGCGATCAGCAAATCCATCTCGCCAATGGGCGTTCCTGCCTGCTTGAGTTTTTGCCGAAGTTCGCCATAAATCCAGATGGCATCAGCCGACCAGGGCTGCACCACGACGGCGGCCAGGAATCGCTTCAATGCAGATTGATTCTTTTCTTGATACTCTGGCGCACTTCGCGCTACGCCAAACGCCAGTTCTGCAGCGACGATAGCGCTCACGCATAAACCGTCTTGCCGAGCCTGTTGCATGCACCGCAACACGCCCGGGTGATGCTTCATGGCGTAGATGCAGATGTTGGTGTCGAGCAAGTAGCGCATGGTCAAGCTCAAGACTTTGAAGGCCATGCGTCGTCAAACGACAGGATGTCATCCACCGCAGGCGTGTGGTCTCGTTCAACGAAGTCCATGCCCACAAACCCATCCAATGCCTGTGCTACCTCATCCCACCACTCGTCCGGTGTGCGTTTGGGCCGCATGATCACCGAGTCACCTTCGCGCTCGATCGTTACCTCTTTAGAGTCAAACCGAAATGCCTTGGGCAGGCGTACCGCCTGGCTGCGTCCAGACATGAAGACCTTGGCAGTTTGAAGCGTTGCAGTCATTTTGGACCTCGTTGCTGAAAAGATATATCCCAATGATATATTCTTTTGGCACTGCAAGCGGAAGCACTTGACTGGACTGGACATGACCGCCACTTCAAAACCGTGTCCGACACTTCAAATGCTCGTGATTTAGAAGCTGATGACGCCTTTACGATTAGGGCTACAGGCCAATTTTTCATAGAATCTCGAAACCTTTTCCGCTCGGCAACCGGTAACGCGAAAAGTCCCGCACATCCAAGGTCAGGATGCGGTTCACGCCGGTTTCATGCGCTGCCCAATACAAGCTGGCGTCGGCCAAGTCCATCTCGCAGCGTGCATCAGTGTATGCGCCCATCCAGTCGGCCATGTCCAGCAGGTCTTCGGTGTCAAAGGGGTACACCTGCACCGCGCCCACGCCGATCCAGCGCAACAACGCCAGTCGCTCGCGGTCGCCCAACATGTGCGTAGCCTCAGTCACACACGGCCAGGTGGTGTGCAAGCGCCACGGCAATTGCGAGCGCGTAATGACGTCCCGAAAGTGCACGTGGTGTTTGTCCATAGCGTCAAACAACGCAATCATGGGGCCGGCGTCGAGCAAGGCAACGATCACGCCGCGCCCCCCGTCGGGCGCGCTGCCAAAACTTGTGCGTAGTCGGCGCTTTCTTGCTCATGCTTGGCACGCAGTTTGTCGCGCAAGGCGGCTTTCTGCGCACCCGGTTCGCGCGGCAACGCTGCGGCAGCGGGCTGGCCGCTGCGGTACTCGGCCATTTCCTCCATCACCTTGAGGTACAGCTCGCCGGGGTTGTTGCGCCCCAGCGCGCGCTCCACCGCCTCGATGATGAATTGCGATTTGGTAATGCCGCGTCGCTTGGCGGCTTGCTCCAGCTCTTTTTCCATGAGCGGATCCATGCGTACAGAGACAGCCATGACAGACTCCTATTGAAATACGGTATTACAGTATATCAATACTTTTATCAAGCTGCCAGCGACTTCTTGATTTGCTCCAGCACGTCTTTGGCGCTGGCGGGTATCGGCGTGCCCGGGCCGTAGATGCCTTTGACACCGGCTTCATACAGCATGTCATAGTCTTGCCGTGGAATCACCCCGCCGACAAACACCACGATGTCATTCGCACCCTGTTTTTTGAGCTCGGCAATGATCGCTGGCACCAAGGTTTTATGACCGGCGGCCAGGGTGGAAACCCCCACCGCGTGCACGTCGTTTTCGATCGCCTGACGCGCGCATTCTTCCGGGGTTTGGAAAAGTGGCCCCATATCGACATCAAAGCCCAGGTCAGCAAACGCGGTGGCGACCACTTTGGCACCCCGGTCGTGGCCGTCCTGGCCCAGCTTGCTGATCATGACCCGCGGGCGGCGGCCTTGCGCTACTGCAAAGTCGGCTATTTCTTTTTTGAGCTGATCCCAGCCCGCGGCACTGTCATAAGCGGCTGCATACACACCGGTCACCTTTTGCGTATCGGCGCGGTGGCGGCCAAAGGCCTTTTCCATCGCGTCGCTGATTTCACCCACGGTGGCGCGCACCCGCACCGCCTTGATGGTCAGGTCCAGAAGGTTACCCGTGCCATTTTTTGCTGCATCTTCAATAGCTGCCAGCGATTGCTGCACTTGCCCGGCATCCCTTTTTTGCTTGATGGCGTTGAGGCGGGCGATTTGTGAGTCGCGCACCGCCACGTTGTCAATGTCGCGCGCTTCAATGGTGTCCTCGGTCTTGAGTTTGTACTTGTTGACCCCCACAATCACGTCTTTGCCGCTATCGATGCGCGCCTGCTTTTGCGCCGCCGCCGCTTCAATTTTGAGCTTGGCCCAGCCGCTGTCCACCGCCTTGGTCATGCCGCCCATGGCTTCGACTTCTTCAATGATGGCCCAGGCCGCATCCATCATGTCTTGCGTCAACTTTTCCATCATGTAGCTACCGGCCCAGGGGTCGATCACGTGGGTGATATGCGTTTCTTCCTGGATGATAAGTTGCGTATTGCGCGCGATGCGGGCGGAAAACTCGGTAGGCAGCGCAATGGCTTCGTCGAAGCTGTTGGTGTGCAGGCTCTGCGTGCCGCCAAACACCGCAGCCATCGCCTCGATGGTGGTGCGCACCACGTTGTTGTAGGGGTCTTGCTCGGTGAGCGACCAGCCGCTGGTCTGGCAGTGGGTGCGCAGCATCAGACTCTTGGGCTTTTTGGCGTTGAAGCCTTTCATGATGCGGCACCACAGCAGACGCGCCGCGCGCATCTTGGCCACCTCCAGGTAGAAGTTCATGCCGATGGCCCAGAAAAAACTCAGGCGTCCGGCAAAGTCATCGACATCCATGCCTTTGGCGATGGCCGTCTTGACGTATTCCTTGCCGTCGGCCAGGGTAAAGGCCAGTTCCAGCGCCTGGTTGGCACCGGCTTCCTGCATGTGGTAGCCGCTGATGGAAATCGAGTTGAACTTCGGCATGTTCCTGGCCGTGTACTCGATGATGTCGCCGATGATGCGCATCGACGGCTCGGGCGGGTAGATGTAGGTGTTACGCACCATGAATTCTTTCAGAATGTCGTTCTGAATCGTGCCGCTGAGCTTGTCCTGGCTCACGCCCTGCTCTTCGGCGGCAATCACGTACCCGGCCAACACCGGCAGCACCGCGCCGTTCATGGTCATCGACACGCTAATTTTGTCAAGCGGAATCTGATCAAACAAAATCTTCATGTCTTCGACTGAATCGATCGCCACGCCGGCCTTGCCCACGTCGCCCGTCACACGCGGATGGTCGCTGTCATAACCCCGGTGCGTTGCCAGGTCAAACGCCACACTCACCCCCTGCCCGCCGGCGGCCAACGCCTTGCGGTAAAACGCGTTGGATTCTTCGGCGGTTGAAAACCCGGCGTACTGACGAATCGTCCAGGGACGCACCGCGTACATGGTGGCTTGCGGGCCACGCAAATACGGCTCGAAGCCGGGCAAAGTGTCGGCATAAGGCAAACTGGCCGTGTCAGCTGAGGTGTACAACGGCTTGACCGTGATGCCGTCGGGCGTGACCCAGTTCAATGCGTTCACGTCGCCCCCGGGAGCGGACTTGGTGGCCGCTTTGGCCCAGTCGGACAGGTCGGACGGCTGAAATTCGTTGGTCTGTTGGGTCATGGCAATTGGCTTGGTGATAGGGTTGGCTGCGCATTGTCGTCAGCAGAACGGGCGCTGACAAGCAGGGCACCGCAAGGACGGTGTGATCAGATACAAGTTTACGTTATTTATAATTATTGATGCAAAAAGTTCCACTGAGCTTACAATTTGCTCCATGTCCGAGATGTCATTAGCCCCACGTGCGTTGTATGAAGAAGTCGCAGAACTGCTGCGCCAGCGCATCTTCAACCGCGAACTGGAACCAGGCAGCTGGATTGATGAGCTGAAAATTGCACAAGACTATGGCATCAGTCGCACGCCCATGCGTGAAGCACTTAAAGTGCTGGCCGCCGAAGGTCTGGTCACGATGAAGGTGCGCCGCGGCGCATATGTCACCGAAGTGTCCGAGCGTGATCTGGCCGACGTGTATCACCTGCTGGGTCTGCTCGAATCTGATGCTGCGGCGGCAGTGGCCGACGGCGCCAGCCCTGCACAATTGCAAGCACTGCAATCATTGCATGAAGAACTGGAACAGGCGGCGCAGCCCGATCAGCTTAATCGGGAACTTTTTTTTGCAATCAATGAGCGCTTTCATATGCAGCTGCTGGAAATCGCCGACAACCGCTGGCGCAATCAGATGGTGGCAGACTTGCGCAAGGTCATGAAGCTCAACCGCCACAATTCATTGCTAAAGTCTGGTCGCATTCAGGAGTCGTTGCAGGAACACCGCGCCTTGATGCAGGCCCTTAACACCAGGGACAAGGTGTTGTGCCAGCAACGCATGCTGGAACACTTCAAAAATGGACTGGAAGCTGCCAATTGATGGCCAGCCCGACTGGGCTCGAACCAGTTACCCCGAACTTAGAAGGTTCGTGCTCTATCCAGATGAGCTACGGGCTGTGATCCAAAGAATAAAACCGATGGTCGGGGCGAAAGGATTCGAACCTTCGACCCTCTGGTCCCAAACCAGATGCGCTACCAGGCTGCGCTACGCCCCGACGGTGCAGATTGTACCGGGTCACTGCGGCGTCATCGCTGCACATTGAGCAGCAAATGCCAAATACCGAAACGGCTTTGACTTGGTTGCCAGCAGGTGTGGCGTTTCCGCCGGTGCACACGGCGTGGCGCGCAGACTCCGACGCGCCCGGTCTCCTTTGCGCGGGGGGCGATTTGTCGGTGGCAACCCTTGCGCAAGCCTACCGTCATACGATCTTTCCGTGGTTCAGCGACGGCCAACCCATCCTCTGGTGGAGTCCAGACCCGCGCATGGTGCTAACGGTTGGCGACTTTCATCTGCGAAACTCCTTCAGAAAACGCCTGCAGCAGTTTGCCCGCTCTCCCAACTGCGAAATTCGTGTGGACTCGGCGTTTGAAGAAGTCATCCATGCCTGCGCGCAAAGCCTGCGCCAAGGACAGTCGGGCACATGGATTGTGCCGCCCATGGTGCAAGCCTATACGCAACTGCATCATGCAGGGCTGACACACAGCGTGGAAACCTGGATCGACGGTGCCTTGCACGGCGGCTTGTATTTTGTGGCACTGGGCAAAGCCGTTTTTGGTGAGTCCATGTTTCATCGCAGCACGGACAGCTCAAAAATTGCCTTGGCAGCGCTGGTAGCGATGTGCCGACAGTTTGGCGTGACGCACATCGACTGCCAGCAAAACACAGCCCATCTGGTTTCCATGGGGGCGCGTGAAGTTCCGCGTGAATGGTTTCTGCAACATGTGGCCCATGCCAGCGTGCAGACAGCGCCCAACTGGAGGTTTACCCCCCTATACTGGCAGCGTCTTTTTGCTACCGATAACGCCACATCGTGAACGACTCCTTGCACCTGGCTCACGCTGGACTACAGTCCTACGCCACCGCCAGCTACGCCTGTAGCTATTTGCCCGGCAAGCGGGCACGCTCCCAGGTGATGGCGCCCAGCGAACTCATCGACGACGCGGCCTACGCGCAACTTATTGCAAATGGATTCAGGCGCAGCGGAACCTTTGTTTACCGCCCGCACTGTGATGCGTGTCAGGCGTGCCAGTCGATCCGCATACCGGTGGCAGATTTTGTGCCCTCGCGCAGCCAAAGACGCGCCTGGCGTCAACACGCGCAACTTTGCGCCCGCATCATCGACCCGGTTTTTTCTGCGGAACACTACGCCCTGTATAGCCGTTACCAACGCGCGCGTCACGCTGGCGGCGGCATGGACGTCGATGACGTGGCGCAGTACCAGGATTTTTTGATTGAAAGCCAAGTGACGTCGCTGATGGTGGAATTCAGGCAGCCCGAGGCAGGCCTAACGCCTGGCCCGCTCAAGATGGTGTCGGTGATCGACCAGCTCGACGACGCGCTATCGGCGGTATATACGTTTTACGCACCCGACGCGCACCAGTGTTTGGGCACTTACAACGTACTGTGGCAAATCGAATTGGCGCGCAGCCTGGGTCTGACTTACGTGTACCTTGGCTACTGGATTGATGGTTGCCAGAAAATGTCTTACAAGTCGCGCTTTACCCCGCACGAGTTGCTGACGCAGGGGCGCTGGTATGTCAACGATCCCAACTGACGCGCTATTTCACCAAGTAAAATTAGAGGGCTCAAAGAAAAAATATGCGCAAAACTGATCCAACGACCCCTGCTACACCCACCGTCCAGGTGATTGAACGCATGTTCACACTGATCGACATCCTCGCCGCACGTGAGGATGCCATGTCGCTCAAGGAAATTAGTGAAAAAGCCGGATTGCACGCATCGACGACCCATCGCATCCTGAACGATCTGGCCACCGGCCGATTTGTGGACCGACCACAGTCGGGCACGTACCGGCTGGGCATGCGCTTGCTGGAACTGGGCAACTTGGTCAAAAACCGCCTCAACGTACGCGACGCTGCGGTCGCGCCAATGCACGAACTACACCGTATGACACAACAGCCAATCAACTTGAGCATGCGCCAAGGAGATGAAATTGTGTATATCGAACGCGCTTTCAGCGAGCGCTCTGGCATGCAAGTGATACGCGCTATTGGGGGCCGGGCGCCGTTGCACCTCACGTCCGTTGGCAAACTTTTTCTGGCCAGCGATGATCCGCACAAGATTCGCGCCTACGCGGCGCGCACCGGCTTAAGCGGTCACACCAAAAACAGCTTGACACAGTTGCCCGCGCTTGAGCGTGAGCTGGCACGCGTCAAGCGCGAAGGCTACGCCAATGACAACGAAGAGCTGGAGTTAGGCGTACGCTGCATGGCAGCAGGTATTTACGACGACCAAGGACGCCTGGTGGCCGGGCTGTCGGTGTCTGCACCTGCGGGCCGCATGGATGAGACTTGGCTGCCACGACTCAAATCGACGGCCGAGGAAATTTCACACCGATTGGGCTTTCAATCTCGCTGATTGGCGCAACGCAGCCGGGTCTGACCCAGTCAGATCGCCGACGATTCTGGCGCTAGCGCAACCTCTTTGCGCACCGCTACATTCCCAGCGGACTCGAGCCAGCGTCGAACACGTTGCGCATCGGCGATGCGGGTGAGAGAGCCCGCCGAGTCAAGAAAGACCATGATCAGATTACGACCCGCGATGCGCGTCTGCATCACCAGGCAGCGCCCGGCTTCAGCAATGTAACCTGTCTTCTGCAAACCAATATCCCACGCCGGATTGCGCACCAATCGGTTGGTATTGTTGAACTGGACCGAACGGCGCCCGAGTGCCACCGCAAAACTTGGCGAAGTCGTCAACTCGCGCAGCAGCGGGTACTGCGACGCAACGTCCACCAATTTGGCCAAATCATGCGCGCTAGACTTGTTTTGACTGGACAAACCCGTCGGTTCAACGTACACCGTGTCTTTCATGCCCAAGGCGCGCGCCTTGCTGTTCATGGCGCTTACAAAAGCACTCATACCCCCCGGATAGGTACGCCCCAGCGCGTGCGCAGCTCGGTTTTCACTGGACATCAACGCCAAGTGCAGCAATTCACCCCGGGTCAGCGTGCTCCCCACCGACAGGCGTGAGCGACTGCCTTTTTCAGTGTCGACGTCATCTTGAGTAATCACAATCTGCGCGTCCATGGGCAACTTGGCTTCGTCCACCAACAAGCCGGTCATTAGCTTGGTAAGCGAGGCAATGGGTAGCACGGCTTTGTCGTTCTTACTATAGAGCACTTGGTTGGTTTGCTGATCGACGACCAACGCCACGCTCGACCTGAGTTGTAGTTCATCCGGCGTAGCGCGCAAACCCGCTATTTGCCCATTGGAAGGCGTCTCCCGCACAAGCACAGCCTTGCGGGCAACGCGTCGTTTGCTAACCCGAACCGTCTTTTTAGCTTTACCAATGCCAGCTTTGCCCGCATAAACTTTGCTGACGCGCAGGTTTGTCGTCGCCGCCTGCGCCGTCAACACAGGCGCCACCAGCAGCCCGACCAAAACGCCCAGCAAGCACAAAAATCTGCTGGGTGTCTTGCACAATGAAACCTGAAAAAAATGCTGCATGATTCAAGCTCCGGGCCGTCGGTTTACCAAGGCTCGGAGTTTACGCGCAAAAAGATGCATTGTGACAAGTACTTGCACCACTTTCTTCAACCAAAACAAAAGATATAACAAATCATCCTTGCGCTGCCACGCGATCCACCTGACTGGACAACTTGTTCAATGCACTGATATAGGCCTTAGCTGAGGCCACCACAATGTCGGGGTCAGCGCCCACACCGTTGACAATGCGACCGCTGTTTTGCAAGCGCACGGTCACTTCACCCTGGCTTTCGGTAGAGCCGCTGATGGCATTGACTGAATACAGCACCATCTCGCTACCGCTTTTGGCATTGGTCTCAATCGCCTTGAGCGACGCATCCACCGGACCATTTCCGTTGGCCTGGCCACTCACCTCTTTGCCGTCCATCGTGATAACGACCGTCGCTTGTGGCAATTCGCCTGTTTCACTGTGCTGCGACAGCGACACAAAGCCGTAACGGTCGCTACCGTGCTGCACGCTTTCTTCGCTCACCAAGGCCAGAATGTCCTCGTCAAAAATCTCGCTCTTGCGATCAGCCAGATCCTTGAACTTGGCAAACGCCAAATTAACCTCGGCCTCGCTGTCCATTTGCACGCCCAATTCCTGCAAACGTTGCTTGAACGCATTGCGTCCGCTGAGCTTGCCCAAAATCATCTTGTTGGCCGACCAGCCCACGTCCTCTGCACGCATGATTTCGTAGGTATCGCGCGCTTTCATGATGCCGTCCTGGTGAATGCCAGCGGTATGCGCAAAAGCATTGGCACCGACAATGGCCTTGTTGGGTTGCACCACAAACCCGGTAGTTTGACTCACCATGCGACTGGCCGCCAATATCTGGGACGCATCGACACCCACGTCCAGATCAAAATAATCACGCCGGGTACGGATGGCCATCACCACTTCTTCCAGGCTACAGTTACCCGCGCGTTCACCCAGACCATTGATGGTGCACTCGACCTGACGCGCCCCCCCAATCTTGACACCTGCCAGTGAATTTGCCACGGCCATACCCAGATCATTGTGGCAGTGCACCGACCAGATGGCCTTGTCCGAGTTGGGCACGCGCTGGCGCAGGGATCGAATGAAGTTGCCGTACAGCTCGGGGATGGCATAGCCCACGGTGTCAGGTACATTGATGGTGGTGGCACCTTCGTTGATGGCAGCTTCAATCACCCGGCACAAAAAGTCTTCTTCGCTGCGGTAAGCGTCTTCAGCACTGAACTCCACATCGGCCACCCGGTTGCGGGCAAAGCGCACCGCCAGCTTGGCCTGCTCCAGCACTTGCGCGGGCGTCATGCGCAACTTCTTTTCCATATGCACGGGAGACGTGGCAATAAAGGTGTGGATGCGCGCCCGGCTTGCACCTTGCAGGGCATCCGCCGCGCGCGAAATGTCGCGATCATTGGCACGCGACAAAGAACAGACAGTTGAGTCCTTGATGTGCTTGGCTATGGCCTGGATGCATTCAAAATCACCGTTGGAACTGGCTGCAAAACCGGCTTCGATGACGTCCACCTTCAAGCGCTCCAGTTGGCGCGCAATGCGCAGTTTTTCATCACGTGTCATGGACGCACCAGGCGACTGTTCGCCATCGCGCAAGGTCGTATCAAAAATCACTAATTTATCGGTCATGACAGTTCTCCAGGGTTTTCAAAGAATTCGCATCGTTGGCAACAGGCAAAAAAAAGCCCGCTGCGGGTGGCATGCGGGCTAGTTTGGGTTGCTGCAATCAGGCGCTAACAACTCCACCCGCTGGGTGCCAGTAGTAGAAGAGCTAGACGCGTTGTGTGCATGGCTGCAATGTACCACAGCTTTACTGATGCAAACCGCGTTCTTCGGGCTCTTCGGTCGATGTGCTGATCACGCTGGTCGGAATACCCTTGGCTTTGCGCCAAAAATACACCACGTAGCCACTCAAGCCATAAGCCACAAAAATCCCGAACAAAACGATCGGCGGATCGATATTGATCACCGCAATCCCGATGGCGATCAGCACAATCACGGCAAACGGCACACTGCGCTTCATGTGCACGTCCTTGAAACTGTAAAACGGCACATTGGTGACCATGGTCAGCCCCGCATACAGCGCTGTCACAAACATCGGCCAAGCCAAATCACGACCGGGTAACCCCAAGTCGGTGGCAACCCAGATAAAACCCGTCACCAACGCTGCAGCGGCAGGCGACGGTAGCCCCTGAAAATAGCGCTTATCGACGACCGCTGTGTTGACGTTGAAGCGGGCCAGGCGCAGCGCGGCGCAGGCGCAGTAAACAAACGCGGCAATCCAGCCCCAGCGACCCAGACCCTTGAGCGCCCACACATACGCCACCAAAGCTGGTGCAGCGCCAAAAGAAACCATATCGGAAAGAGAATCCATCTGCTCGCCAAACGCGCTTTGCGTGTTGGTCATACGCGCTACCCGGCCATCCAGGCTGTCGAGCACCATAGCGCAAAAAACACCCACAGCAGCCAACTCAAAGCGCCCATTGATCGCCATCACAATGGCGTAAAAGCCGCCAAACAGTGCTGCCAGCGTGAACAGGTTGGGTAACACGTACACGCCTTTTCTGCGTTTCTTCAGGGGTGAATCGAGTTCAACCAGATCGGATGGGGTGGGGTCGTCCATGAGCGTGTAGTGATGATGTTCACTTCATAATAACAAAAGGCCACCACGGTGGCCTTTTGGGTTGGCTGGCAAAAGACTCAATTGCGCGTCTGATCGACCAGTTTGTTCTTGGCAATCCAGGGCATCATCGCGCGCAACTTGGCGCCGACTTGCTCAATAGGATGTGCGGCCAGATTGCGCCGACGTGCCGTCATGCCAGGGTAGTTGGTGCGGCCCTCCAGGATGAAATTGCGCGCGTAATCACCGTTCTGAATGTTCTTGAGCGCTTCACGCATGGCCGCGCGAGAGCTTTCATTGATCACCTTCGGGCCGGTCACATATTCGCCAAATTCAGCGTTGTTGGAAATCGAGTAATTCATGTTGGCAATGCCGCCTTCATAAATCAGATCAACGATCAACTTGAGTTCGTGCAGGCATTCAAAATACGCCATTTCAGGCGCATAACCCGCTTCCACCAGCGTCTCGAACCCCATTTTGACGAGTTCGACTGCGCCACCGCACAACACGGCCTGTTCGCCGAACAAGTCGGTTTCGGTTTCTTCCTTAAAACTGGTTTCAATGATGCCAGCCTTGCCACCACCATTGGCCATCGCGTAAGACAGAGCCAGGTCACGCGCCTTGCCACTGCGGTCTTGGTGAATGGCAATCAGCTGGGGAACACCACCGCCCTGCACATAGGTGCTGCGCACCGTATGGCCCGGGGCCTTAGGCGCCACCATCCACACGTCCAGATCCGCGCGGGGAATGACCTGGTTGTAGTGCACGTTGAAACCGTGGGCAAACACCAGCGAAGCACCTTGCTTGATGTTGGGGGCAATGTTGTTGGTATAGACATCTGCGATTTGCTCGTCAGGCAACAAAATCATGACCACGTCAGCGATCTTGACCGCGTCATTGACTTCCATCACGTTCAGGCCAGCCTTGCCAACCTTTTCCCACGAGGCACCACCTTTGCGCAGCCCAACCACCACCTTGACGCCGCTGTCATTGAGGTTTTGTGCATGGGCGTGGCCTTGACTGCCGTAGCCGATGATGGCTACTGTTTTGCCTTTGATCAGGCTCAGATCACAATCTTTATCGTAATAAACTTTCATCAATCACTCCGTTGTAAAAAAATAAATAACTTTGCGGGACAGACCAAGATTTGTGCAGCAAATTTGCTCTGTCCCCAACTGATTAAGGCAGGACAGCTCTTTAGCTCTGTCCCCAACCCACTAAACGCGCAAAATCCGCTCGCCTCGACCAATGCCGCTGGCGCCCGTGCGCACTGTCTCCAGAATGGCACCGTTTTCAATGGCGCTCAAAAAAGCATCGTTTTTGGACTGGTCGCCTGTCAACTCGATGGTGTAGCTCTTTTCAGTCACGTCGATGATACGGCCACGAAAAATGTCGGCCATGCGCTTCATTTCTTCTCGCTCCTTGCCCACCGCACGCACCTTGACCATCATCAACTCACGTTCGGTGTAGGCGCCTTCCGTCAAATCCACCACCTTGACGACTTCTATCAGGCGATTCAAGTGCTTGGTGATCTGTTCAATCACCTCGTCTGATCCGGCCGTTTGAATGGTCATACGAGACAGACTGGGGTCTTCGGTGGGCGCGACCGTCAGCGACTCAATGTTGTAACCACGGGCCGAAAAAAGCCCCACCACGCGCGACAGTGCGCCCGCTTCGTTTTCAAGTAAAACTGCAATGATATGTTTCATGGTATGCGACTCCTCTTTTCGCTAACGCGGAAGCTTGCGCTTTCACCACCCTCCTCCACGCACGGTAATGCGTGGACTTGGCGAGCAATAGATTCATCTTGTTGGGGTTAAAGATCCTCTGAACTGAGCAGCATCTCGGTGATGCCGCTGCCTGCACGCACCATCGGGAACACGTTTTCGGTCGGGTCGGTGCGAAAGTCCATGAACACCGTGCGGTCCTTGAGCTTGCGTGCTTCACGTAATGCCGGCTCCACGTCCTGCGCACGTTCAATCAGCATGCCCACGTGCCCATAGGCTTCGGCCAGCTTGACAAAGTTGGGCAGCGCGTCCATGTAACTGCTGCTGTAGCGGCCTTCGTATTCCACTTCTTGCCACTGCCGCACCATGCCCAGGTAGCGGTTGTTCAGCGAGACGATCTTGATCGGCGTGTTGTATTGCAGGCAGGTGGACAGCTCCTGAATGCACATCTGCACCGAGCCTTCACCGGTGATGCAAAACACCTCACTCTGCGGTTTGGCCAACTTGATGCCCATAGCGTAAGGAATGCCCACACCCATCGTGCCCAAGCCGCCCGAATTGATCCAGCGACGTGGCTCGTCGAACCTGTAATACTGAGCCGCCCACATTTGGTGCTGACCCACGTCTGACGTGATGTACACATCGTCATTTTTGGTCATATTCCAGAGCGTTTCCACCACGTTTTGTGGCTTGATCACGTCGCCCGTGCCGTGGTCGTACTTCAGGCAGTCGCGCTGGCGCCAACCTTCAATGGTGCTCCACCACGCGGCCAGAGCATTGGCATCGGGTTTGACCGCACTCTCCTTGATCATGGCAATCAGCTCTATCAGCACGTCCTTGACGTCGCCCACGATCGGGATGTCCACCCGCACGCGCTTGGAAATGCTCGACGGATCAATGTCCACATGGATGATCTTGCGCTCATTCTGGGCAAAGTGCTTGGGGTTGCCAATGACCCGGTCGTCAAAACGCGCCCCCACCGCCAGCAGCACGTCGCAGTTCTGCATGGCATTGTTGGCTTCCAGCGTGCCGTGCATGCCCAGCATACCCAAGAATTTGCGGTCGCTGGCTGGGTAGGCACCCAAGCCCATCAGGGTATGGGTCACCGGGTAACCCAGCAAATCAACCAGTTGACGCAACTCGTTGGAGGCGTTGCTCAACAGCACACCACCACCGGTGTAGATGTACGGCCGTTTGGCCGCCAGCAGCAATTGCAAGGCCTTGCGGATCTGTCCGCCATGCCCTTTGCGCACCGGGTTGTACGAGCGCATTTCGATGCTCTGCGGATATCCCTGATAGGGCACTTTCTTGAAAGACACGTCTTTGGGAATGTCGATCACCACCGGGCCGGGCCTGCCACTGCGGGCAATATGGAACGCTTTCTTGATCGTGTCACACAAGTCGCGCGCGTCCTTGACCAAAAAATTGTGCTTGACCACCGGTCGCGTAATGCCCACCGCATCACACTCCTGGAAGGCGTCCATGCCAATGGCCGGTGTCGGCACCTGACCGCTGATGATGACCATCGGAATGCTGTCCATGTAGGCGGTGGCAATACCCGTGACAGCGTTGGTCACGCCCGGCCCCGAGGTAACCAAGGCCACGCCCACATCACCCGTGGCGCGCGCATAGCCGTCGGCGGCGTGCACTGCGGCTTGTTCGTGTCGTACCAAAATATGCTTGATCGACTCTTGTTTGAACAGCGCATCGTAAATATGCAGCACTGCACCGCCGGGATAACCCCAGACAAACTTGACGTTTTCGGCTTGCAGTGCCCGAATCAACACCTCAGCTCCACGAATCTCGGTATCCACCGATTTGGGCTTGCTGGCGACGGTACGATTCGCAGCTAGATGAGATACCGAACTGGTTTCGGCTTTTGACATTTCCATGATGAACCTTTGTGAATTTCTCTGACGAAAAACCTTGGGTGCTTCTTTGCAAACACTCGTGGCGTTACATCGAAACTTAAGACCAGAACCATCGGCACACTGTTTCTTGCACCCGATCCTGATCCGTTTGCTTTAATTGGTAAAGCCCATTATCGCACCGCAAAAAAGTGGGCAGCACAGCACAACTGCCATAATTTGCATTCGACGCGCATCGCTCGTCCACCTCCGACCGACTTAAACAGCAGCAGTTCACCTTGGCAACCCCGAAAGAGCTTTCCGATTTTCTGAAGGAAGTTGAAAAACGCGCCTTCAAGCGGGCGCTTTACCACGTGCGTAACGACGAATCTGCGTTTGACATCGTGCAAGACAGCATGATGCGTCTGGCCGAAAACTATGGCGACAAACCGGTGGAAGAACTCCCCCTGCTGTTCCAGCGTATCCTCTCCAACGCCACGATGGACTGGTTTCGCAGGCAAAAAGTACAAAATGCGCTTTTTTCACCGTTTTCTGATTTTCAGTCACAAGACGAGGATGCTGGCGAATTTGACATTCTTGAAGCCATCTCGGTTGCCAACGTGCCACCCGAATTCGACAACCCGCAAAGCAACCACGAGCGGGCGCAGACCCTCAGAGTCATCGAAGATGCCCTGCTAAAGTTGCCACTGCGTCAACGAGAAGCGTTCTTGCTGCGTTACTGGGAAGATATGGGCGTTGCCGAAACCGCCAGCACCATGGGCTGCTCGGAAGGTAGCGTCAAAACCCACTGTTTCAGAGCCATTCAGACCCTAGCCAAAACATTGACCGCCAGAGGAATCAGCTCATGAGCCACTACACAACACAAGCGCGCGCTGGCGACCTGCCACCGGGCCTGGATGCCGCCGGGAAGCACGTGGCACGCCTTTTGCTCACGGCCGACGAGCTTTCTCCCAATATGCAGCAGCGCCTGCGAGCCGCTCGTGAACAGGCGGTGGACAAACGCCGCCAGATGTTGGCGTTGCAAGCGCAAGTGGTGTGGCGTCACGCAGCCCAAGGCAATGTGGGACAGGGTTGGTTTGAGCAACACGCTTCGATCTGGCACTTCTTTGGCAGTGTCGGCATGATGCTGGTTCTGGTGTTGGGTTTATGGATGATCGACAGTGTCCAAAGTGATGAATTTGTTAGTGAAACCGCCGAAATCGACAAAATGTTGCTCACCGATGACCTACCTCCAGCGGCCTACCTCGACCCTGGATTCAAGCATTTTGTCAAA
Source organism: Comamonadaceae bacterium CG12_big_fil_rev_8_21_14_0_65_59_15 (assembly GCA_002786915.1). GTDB lineage: Bacteria > Pseudomonadota > Gammaproteobacteria > Burkholderiales > Burkholderiaceae_C > Rhodoferax. Next base: position 25,565 of record PCUV01000103.1, read on the forward strand.
CTCAGTTTCCCCTCGAATGACCGTTGAATGCATGGCACAGCGCAGTTTCAAACACGTGACCGTCACCCTCTGGTCCATCGCCATCCTGGCAACGTCCGTCGTATCCGCCGTCGCTGCGCAAGCTGCAGACGTGGATACAAAAAGTCACGCTGCGGTCAAGCCTGCAACACTGGAATGGTCGCGTTTGACGACCACACAACGTCAGGCGCTCCAGCCGCTGGCTTCAAGCTGGCCTAGCCTGAGCGAAGTGCAAAAGAAAAAGTGGATTACGCTGAGCCACAACTACGCCAGCCTGACGCCCGCGAACCAGCAAAAGCTGCACCAACGCATGGTGGAGTGGGCGGCACTCACCCCCAAGCAACGCACCTTGGCGCGGCTTAACTTTTCACAAACCCAGCAGGTCACCCCCGAAGACAAGGCGGAACGCTGGGAGATTTACCAAAGTTTAACGCCCGAACAAAAAAAGGCGCTGGCGGCATCGGTGCCCAAATTGCCATTGGCCCCCAAAGTTGCCAAACCTGCCACACCGACGCGTGTCACATCAATCGTCCGGCCCGCATCGGCGGCACTGGCTGCATCGGCTCCCCGCTGACCGCACGGTGTTATGCAGTGCGACGTGCCAGCCGGATCAACAGACCATCCCGCCACCCGATGGCACACGCCCAGCCTGGCGCGACGCATGGCCTGTTGGCTCTACGAAGGCCTGTTGCTGTTTGGCGTGGTCTTCATCGCCGGGTATCTGTTTAGCACCTTAAGCCAGACGCGCAACGCGCTGGACAACCGGCACGCGCTACAAGCTTTTGTATTTGTGGTGTTTGGCATTTACTTTAGCTGGCTATGGTCCAAAGGCCAAACGCTGGCCATGAAAACCTGGCACATCCGCGTGCTTGACTTGCAGGGCCAGACGCTCACACAACAACGCGCGCTGCTACGCTATTTGTTGAGCTGGTTATGGGTGCTGCCGCCGTTGCTGGCTTCGTGGATGTTCAAACTGTCGGGAGCTGAGGCGCTGGTTATCTTGCCGGGCTGGATCGTGATCTGGGCGCTCTTGAGTTTGCTGCACCCACGCCGACAGTTCTGGCACGACGCGCTGGCGGGCACGCAACTGGTCACAGACCGCTAACGCGTGCCAGATTGATCTTGCCGAGCTCAGATCGCAGATTCGTCCATCTCACCGGTGCGGATGCGCACCACACGCTCTACCGGCGTGATAAAAATCTTGCCGTCGCCAATTTTCCCGGTACGTGCCGCTTTCACGATGGCATCCACGCAGCGCTCCACGTCAGCGGTTTTAACGACCACTTCAACCTTTACCTTGGGCAGAAAGTCCACCACGTATTCAGCACCGCGATACAACTCGGTGTGCCCCTTTTGCCGACCAAAACCCTTGACTTCAGAGACGGTCAAGCCGGTCACGCCGCATTCGGCCAGTCCTTCGCGCACTTCTTCGAGTTTGAATGGTTTGATAACGGCGGTAATTTGTTTCATGGGCATGGTGATCCTCTCGGAGTGGTAAATCAGTCAACGGCGATTGTGCATGAATCCAATCTTAATCAGTTGGGGTCAGAGCACGTCGCTGGCGCGAGTGGTCTGACCCACAAGTTATAAGTTCGGTCAGAGCACGTCGCTGGCGCGAGTGGTCTGACCCGCCAATTTCAAGCACGGAACCGGTTCGTGATCGGGTAGCGCCAGTCCTTGCCAAAGCTGCGGTGTGTGACACGGATGCCCACGGGCGACTGGCGGCGCTTGTACTCGTTGATCTTGATCAGCCGCGTCACCCGTTCGACATCTGCTGCGGCATAGCCTGCCGCCACAATGGTATCAATCGACTCGTCGTTTTCCATGTAGCGCTCAAGAATAGCGTCCAGCACCTCATAGGGCGGCAAGCTGTCCTGGTCTTTTTGATCCGGTCGCAACTCGGCGCTGGGAGGTCGGGTGATGATGCGCTCTGGTATCGGGCTCGCCCCCGTGCCATAGGGGTCATGGGCGTTGCGCCAACGCGCCAGTCGGAACACGGTGGTCTTGACCAGGTCCTTGATGACCGCAAAGCCACCTGCCATGTCACCGTACAGCGTGCAGTAGCCGGTGGCCATTTCGCTCTTGTTGCCGGTGGTCAGTACGATGCTGCCAAACTTGTTGGACAGCGCCATCAGCAGGGTGCCACGAATGCGCGCCTGGATGTTTTCTTCGGTCGTGTCCTCGGGCAGCCCCTTGAACTCACACGCCAGCGTGGCCTTGAAGGCCTCAAATTCGGGCACGATCGACAGTTCGTCGTAACGCACGTCAAGCCGCGCTGCCATGTCACGCGCGTCCATCCAGCTGATGTCGGCTGTGTAGGGTGAGGGCATCATCAGCGCGCGCACCCGGTCTTTGCCCAGCGCGTCCACGGCGATCGCCAGCACCAGCGCCGAATCAATGCCGCCCGACAAACCGAGCAGTACCCCTGGAAAGCCGTTCTTGCCCACATAGTCGCGCACACCCAGCACCATCGCGTCCCACAAATCGGCGTCGAGACTGCCGTGCGGCATCAAAACCGCTCTTAATTCAAGAGCTGTTTGCGCTTGCTCCACCTGCACCAGAAGGCAATTTTCCTTGAAACCAGGCGCACGCCCGGCCAGACGGCCGTCGGCGTTCATGGCAAACGAATAGCCCTCAAAAATCACTTCATCCTGCCCACCCACCAGATGCGCATAAATCAGCGGCAAACCGCAATCCAGCACGCGCTCACGCATCTTTTCTTCACGCTCCAGCCCCTTGCCCACATGAAACGGCGACGCGTTGATCACGGCCAGCAGTTCGGCGCCAGCATCGCGTGTCTGGCGTGCGGGGGTCTCAAACCAGGCGTCTTCACAGATCAACAAGCCCACCTTCACGCGGTGGTCAGGTGCACCTGCTTCAAACACACACACATCGTGCCCGGCGGCAAAATAGCGCCGCTCGTCAAACACCTGGTAATTGGGCAGTTCACGCTTGGCGTAGGTCGCCATCACCTGCCCCTGGCACAACACGCTGGCGGCGTTGTAGCGCTGCGGTACTGCCACCGAACGCGTGCGCACATCCCCGCCTGCCGGGTGCCCCACCACCACGCTCAAATGTTCCAGACCCGCCAGCGCCTGCGCCACCGACTGCACCGCCTCGTCACACGCGGCAATGAAAGCCGGGCGCAAAAAAAGGTCTTCGGCAGCGTAGCCGCAAATCGACAACTCGGGCGTCAGCACCAGCCGCGCGCCGTCCTGGTACGCCTGCTGCGCGGCCTGAATGATTTTTTGGGCGTTGCCCGCCAGATCACCCACCACCAGGTTGAGCTGGGCCACGCAAATTTTCAGCGTCATGCGCCTGGGCCCGTGTCGATGCAACCGACGCTCAGGCCTGCACCACGCACTGGCACTGTTCGCCCAGGCCCTGCACGCCCAGGAACATGGTTTGACCGGCACGCAAAAACACCGGAGGTTTGTGCCCCATGCCCACGCCCGGCGGGGTGCCGGTGGTGATCACATCACCCGGCTGCAGCGTCATGAACTGGCTCAGATAGCTCACCAAAAACGGCACCTGATACACCATGGTGGCGGTGTTGCCGTTTTGCATGCGCTGACCGTCCACATCCAGCCAGAGCGAAAGTCTTTGCGGGTCTGGCACTTCGTCGGCGGTCACCAGCCAGGGTCCCAACGGGCCAAAACTGTCATGCCCCTTGCCCTTGTCCCAGGTACCGCTTCGGTTGATCTGATAGTCGCGCTCAGACACATCATTCATCACGCAGTAGCCCGCCACATGCTTGAAAGCGTCGCTCTGATCAATGTAGCGTCCGCCCTGGCCGATAACAAACGCCAGCTCCACCTCCCAATCCGTCTTGACCGAGCCACGCGGAATCTGCACGTCGTCGTTGGGGCCCACCAGGCAACTGGTCCATTTGTTGAAAATGACCGGTTCCGGCGGCACCGCCATGCCCGCCTCTGCGGCGTGATCCGAGTAATTCAGACCAATACCAATGCACTTGCCCACCTGCCCGACGCACGGCCCCAGGCGCAGATCCACCTGCGGCGTGCCGGACACCAGCGGCAGGCTGGCAACATCGACCGCGCGCAGCCGCGCCAGGCCTTCGGGCAGCAGCGTAGCGCCACCAATATCATCCACCAGCGCGCTCAGATCGCGCACACGCCCCTGGGCATCGAGCAAACCGGGCTTTTCTTGCCCCACTGGGCCGTAGCGCAATAGCTTCATGGCGATGGCTCCTTAAGCTTCATCGCGCTCGTAGCGCGCAATGCCTTCGACAATTTCGGCGTGCGCTGCCTCGGGGCCTTCCCAACCCATCACTTTGACCCATTTGTTGGCTTCGAGGTCTTTGTAATGCTCAAAAAAGTGCGCAATGGTCTTCAGGCGAAACGGGCTCAGGTCTTCGGGTTTTTGCCAACGGCTGTAGAGCGACAGAATCTTGTCGATGGGTACCGCCAGCACTTTAGCGTCCATGCCGGCTTCGTCTTCCATCTTGAGCATGCCAATGGCACGGCAGGTCACCACCACGCCCGGAATCAGCGGCACAGGCGTCACCACCAGCACGTCTACCGGGTCGCCGTCGCCGCTGATGGTGTGCGGCACATAGCCGTAATTGGTGGGGTAATGCATGGCCGTGCTCATGAAACGATCGACAAAAATGGCGTGCGTGTCATGATCCACCTCGTACTTGACCGGGTCGGCGTTCATCGGAATTTCGATGATCACATTGAATTCTTTGGGGGCGTTTTTGCCAGGAGTGACGTTATCTAGTGACATGATTTGAATGAGGAAGGTTTTGAGTTAGATCAGGAACAGGGCAGATTAGCACTGATTTTACTGACTCACCCCTTGCGGGTCATCAAATTGTCAGAATTTGGCGCTACATTACGCGCGTTGGCCAATCGACCAAGTCAGCACCTAACTGGTGCCCCGACGACGAGGAAGCAACGCAGCGGTGGTGCCGACTAGCGTGGCACCATCACCTCGCGAAACAACAGACAGGAGATACATCACTATGTCAGGCAATTCTGCGCTCATATTGGCGCTTATCTGCGGCTTGATCGCCGTTGGCTACGGGTTTTGGGCCCGCAGCTGGATTCTTTCCCAAGATGCTGGCAACCAGCGCATGCAAGATATCTCGCACGCCATTCAAACGGGCGCGGCAGCATATCTAGCGCGCCAGTACAAAACCATTGCTGTCGTCGGCGTTGTACTGGCCATTTTGATCGGTGTGTTTCTGGACGGCCTGAGCGCCGTTGGCTTTGTCATTGGTGCGGTGCTCTCTGGTGCTTGCGGCTTCATCGGCATGAACGTTTCGGTGCGCGCCAACGTGCGTACCGCGCAAGCGGCCACCAAAGGCATTGGCCCGGCATTGGACGTGGCTTTTCGTGGCGGCGCCATCACTGGCATGCTGGTGGTGGGCCTGGGGCTGCTGGGTGTGACCGGTTTTTACTGGTTTTTGGCGGGCAACGGCAACCTCACGCCAGACAAACCCCTGGCGCAAGTGCTCAACCCACTGATCGGTTTTGCCTTCGGCTCGTCGCTGATTTCGATTTTTGCGCGTCTGGGCGGTGGCATCTTCACCAAGGGCGCCGACGTTGGCGCTGACCTGGTGGGCAAGGTAGAAGCGGGCATCCCTGAAGACGACCCGCGCAACCCAGCCGTGATTGCTGACAACGTAGGCGACAACGTGGGCGACTGCGCTGGTATGGCCGCTGACCTGTTTGAAACCTACGCCGTCACACTGATCGCCACCATGGTGCTCGGCGCCCTGCTGATGACCAGCTCCGGCACCAGTGCGGTGATGTACCCGCTGGCGCTCGGTGCGGTGTCGATCGTAGCTTCCATCATCGGCTGCTTTTTTGTCAAGGCCTCACCCGGCATGACCAACGTGATGCCAGCGCTGTACAAAGGTCTGGCTGTAGCGGGCGTGCTGTCGCTGATTGCCTTCTTCTTTGTCACCCAATGGCTGATACCCGACAACGCCATCACGGCCACCGGCAGCCAGATGCGTCTGTTTGGTTCCTGCGCAGTGGGCCTGATCCTGACCGGTGCGCTGGTCTGGATCACCGAGTACTACACCGGCACCCAATACCACCCGGTGCAACACATCGCTGAAGCTTCCACCACCGGCCACGGCACCAATATCATCGCCGGTCTGGGCGTCTCCATGCGCTCCACCGCCTGGCCAGTGCTGTTTGTCTGCGCTGCGATTTACACCGCCTACGCCCTGGGTGGCCTGTACGGCATTGCCGTTGCGGCCATGTCGATGCTGAGCATGGCCGGCATTGTGGTGGCACTGGACGCTTACGGCCCCATCACCGACAACGCCGGTGGCATTGCCGAAATGGCCGAGCTGCCCAGCAGCGTGCGCGATATCACCGACCCGCTGGACGCCGTGGGCAACACCACCAAGGCTGTCACCAAGGGCTACGCTATCGGCTCGGCCGGTCTGGCCGCGCTGGTGCTGTTTGCTGACTACACGCACAAGCTCGACGCCTATGGCACCCACGTTACGTTTGACCTGAGCAACCCGATGGTCATCATTGGTCTGTTCATTGGTGGCCTGATTCCCTACCTGTTTGGTGCCATGGCGATGGAAGCGGTTGGCCGCGCCGCCGGTTCCGTGGTGGTGGAAGTGCGTCGCCAGTTCCGCGAAATCAAAGGCATCATGGAAGGCACGGCCAAGCCCGAATACGGCACCGCTGTGGATATGCTGACAAGTGCCGCCATCAAAGAAATGATGATCCCGTCGCTGCTGCCGGTGGTGGCCCCCATTCTGGTCGGCCTGATCCTTGGCCCGGCTGCCTTGGGTGGCTTGCTGATGGGTACCATCGTGACCGGTCTGTTTGTGGCCATCTCGATGTGTACCGGTGGCGGTGCCTGGGACAACGCCAAGAAGTACATTGAAGACGGCCACTTTGGTGGCAAGGGCTCTGAAACCCACAAGGCTGCTGTAACCGGCGACACCGTGGGCGACCCCTACAAGGACACGGCCGGCCCGGCGGTGAACCCGCTCATCAAGATCATCAACATCGTGGCGCTTTTGATTGTGCCGGTGATGATGAAGATCCACGGCGCTTGATCGATTGCCGATCATCGCAACCAGCCCGCCTCGGCGGGCTTTTTTGTGGTCGTGCCAAAATCGGGCATGCAAGGAAAAGATGCCCAAATGACCGAATCCCATACGCACCGCGTGATCCCGCTGCAAGACCTGCGCCCGGCATCTTTTGCCCTGCCGCAAGCCGTGCAACTGCCAGGTAAACGCGTCACCGCCATTGGCCTGTTGCAAGACACGCGTGGGCGCGCGCTGCACGACCTGCGCATCAGCGTCACCGATCGTTGCAATTTTCGCTGCAACTACTGCATGCCCAAGGAAATCTTCAATGCCGACTATCCCTATCTGAAACACGCAGACTTGCTCAGTTTTGAAGAAATCACACGACTGGCAAGGCAGTTCATCGCGCACGGCGTGCAAAAAATCCGCCTCACGGGGGGCGAACCGCTACTGCGCAAAAATCTGGAGCAACTCATTGAACAATTGGCCGTATTGCGCACATTGGACGACAAGCCGCTGGACATCACCCTCACCACCAACGGGTCGCTATTGGCGCGCAAGGCTACCGCGCTCAAGGCGGCAGGCTTGCAGCGTGTGACGGTCAGCCTAGACGGACTGGACGACGCGGTGTTTCGCGCCATGAACGACGTGGACTTTCCGGTCACCGACGTCATCGATGGCATCGAAGCCGCCCAGGCGGCGGGGTTGGGGCCCATCAAGATCAACATGGTGGTCAAGCGCGGCACCAACGAACAAGAAATTTTGCCCATGGCGCGGCGCTTTCGCGGCACGGGCATGGTGCTGCGCTATATTGAATACATGGACGTGGGCGCCACCAACGGCTGGCGCATGAACGAGGTGATGCCATCGGCCGAAGTCATCCGGCTGCTACAAACCGAATTGCCTCTGGTGCCGCTGCTAGCCAGCCAGCCTGGCGAAACCGCGCAGCGCTGGGGCTACGCCGATGCCAACGGCCACTACGACCCACAACTGGGTGAGGTTGGTGTCATCAGCAGCGTCACGCAAGCGTTTTGCCACAGCTGCAACCGCGCGCGCCTGTCCACCGAAGGCCAGTTGTATTTGTGCCTGTTTGCCGAAAAAGGTTACGACCTGCGCCAGCTCTTGCGTCGTGGCGCCAGCGACGCCGACCTGGCCAATGCCATCGGCCACATCTGGCAGGGGCGCGACGACCACTATTCAGAATTGCGTAGCGTACTGGCACCCGACACCGGGGCGCCCGTCAAGCGGGTTGAAATGAGTTACATCGGAGGCTAATTTGGTTCAAGCACAAGACATCACCGCGCTGATTCTGGCCGGGGGCCGCGGCAGCCGCATGGGCGGGGTGGACAAAGGCCTGCAAGCCTTTAACGGGCTGGCGCTGGCGCTGCACACGCTCAACCGTCTGCAAATGGGGGGCGGCGTGGGCGGCATCATGCTCAACGCCAACCGCAATCTGGCCGCCTATGAATCTTTTGGCGTAGAAGTCTGGCCCGACGGCATGGCCGACTACCCTGGCCCGCTGGCGGGTTTTCTGACCGGGCTGGAGCGCTGCGAAACACCATTTTTGTTGACCGTACCGTGCGACACACCGCTGCTGCCGCTGGACCTGGCAACCCGTCTGGCCAACGCACTCGATGCGGCGCAGGCCGACATCGCCATGGCCGCTGCCCCAGAGGCCGGGCGCAACGGGCCAATGCAGGTACGCGCCCAGCCTGTGTTCTGTCTGATGAAGGTGGAATTGCTTGAAAGCCTGCTGCGCTTCACGCAAGAGGGTGGGCGCAAGATTGACGCCTGGACTGCCTTGCACAAAACCGTTGTGGTGCCATTTGACCAGCCGGGCGACAACCCCCAAGCCTTCTTCAACGCCAACACACTGGCAGAACTGCATCAACTGGAGAGTGTCCCCCAATGAGATCGTTAGAGCAGATCGGCCAAGAGCTGGCCGGCTACGACCCACAGTCGTTGCGCGCAGGCATGGTGGGTGAATTTTTACAACGGCTGGTCAGTCCTGTGACCGAGATTGAAACTATCGGCATTTTTGACGCCTTGGGCCGGGTGTTGGCCACCGACCTCATCAGCCCAATCAGCGTACCACCGCACAATAACTCGGCGATGGACGGCTACGCATTTGCTGGCGCCCAACTGGTGCCGGGCCAGCCGTTGGTCTTGCAGGTGGCGGGCACCGCACTGGCAGGCAAAGCGTGGGCAGGCCCGGTACAGCCCGGCCAGTGCCTGCGCATCATGACGGGCGCCATCCTGCCCGAAGGACTGGATACCGTGGTGGCGCAAGAACTGGTCAGCGTCAACAGCGACCAGATCACATTGGCAGCGGATGTCGTGCGCCCAGGCGACAACCGCCGTCTGCTGGGCGAAGACCTCATGCAAGGCCAACCTGCGCTATGCAAAGGGGAGCTGCTTGCGCCTGCTGCTCTTGGCCTGGTAGCCAGTTTGGGCATCACAGAAGTACCCGTATTGCGGCGCCTGAAAGTGGCTTATTTTTCTACCGGTGACGAAATCCTGAGCCTGGGAGAAGCCCCGCGTGAGGGTGCGGTGTATGACAGTAACCGCTACACCGTGTTTGGCCTGCTGACCCAACTCGGCTGCGAGGTGATCGACCTGGGCGTGGTGCGCGACGACCCCCTGGCGCTGGAGGCAGCGTTTGTACACGCCGCGCAGCAGGCCGACGCCATCATCACCAGCGGCGGCGTCAGCGTGGGCGAGGCCGATTACACCAAGGCGATGATGAAAAAGCTGGGCGACGTAACGTTCTGGAAGATCGCCATGCGCCCGGGCCGTCCCATGGCGGTAGGCCAGATTTCAAGAACAAAATTAGCCTCTAGACATTATTTGGCAAGCGCAGACAGCTCTCATAAAGATAACAACCTGCAGGCTGGCCACGCCGTGTTGTTTGGCCTGCCAGGCAACCCGGTGGCGGTGATGGTGACTTTTCTGGCATTTGTGCGCCCGGCCCTGTTGCGCCTGATGGGCGCACGCGCTGTCGGCACGCCGCTGCTCAAAGCACGCAGCGCAGAAACGATCCGCAAAAAACCCGGTCGCACCGAATACCAGCGCGGTATCTTCAGCGCCGCGCCGGATGGCCTGCCCACGGTACGCACTACCGGCAATCAAGGCTCGGGCGTGCTCAGCTCCATGGTGCAGGCTAACGGTCTGATCGTGCTACAGCATGACCAAGGCAACGTCGCCGTAGGCGACCTGGTGGATGTGATGCTGTTTGACGGGGTGATGTAACGCTCAGTTTGACGCAGTCTGGATGGCGACCGTCGCCGGACTTGCATCCGCAGGTTCATCGCCGCTTGGCGGCGTTTGGCCATAAGTGACCGTGTTTTTCCATCAGGTAAAGAATTCTGGCCAGGGCGGACGCACGTACCAGGAGTTATTTGGCAGAAACACCTTGGTGCGGCCGTGCCAGCAGGCGCAAGTCCGGGCCGACACGCTCAATGCTTTCAAATTCCAGTTCAACCGCCTCACCCAACGCGGTAAACGGCCCCAGGTTGGTCATGCCCTGGCCTTGTCCCAGCAGCTTGGGTGCCATGTACAGCAAAAATTCATCGACCAGAGCGCCGCGGATGAACGAGCCATTGAGTTTATGGCCGGCTTCTACGTGCAGCTCATTGATTTCGCGCTGCGCCAGGTCACGCAACATGGCCGCCAAGTCGACCTTGGCTTGCGTGCCAGGGGTGCTGCCGGGCAGATAGATGACCGTGGCACCGCGCGCTTCAAGTGCTGATTTTTTAACATCATTTTGGACTGCGGCGTAGATGATGCAAGCGCGACCAGCTATAAAAAGAGCAGCATCTAACGGCGTTTCAAGGCAACTGTCCACCACCACCAGCGAGGGCTGGCGCGGTGTATCCACCAGCCGCACGTCCAGCCGCGGGTTGTCTGCCAGCACAGTGCCAATACCTGTGAGCACGGCGCAGGCGCGGGCGCGCCAGGCGTGGCCGTCTGCGCGCGCCTCGGGCGAGGTGATCCATTGGCTAACGCCGTTTTGCAGCGCAGTTTGCCCGTCCAGCGACGCCGCTAGTTTTAAGCGTACCCAGGGCGTTTGACGAGTCATGCGGCTGAAAAAACCAATATTGAGTTCTCGCGAGGCAATGGCCAGCCGGTGTTCGGTCGGCAAAACCTCTACCTGCACGCCCGCAGCGAGCAGCCGTGCAAAACCCTGACCTGCGACCAGCGGATTGGGGTCGGTATTGCTGGCGACGACTTTGCCGATGCCCGCTGCGATCAGCGCGTCGCTGCAGGGTCCGGTGCGGCCATGGTGCGAACAGGGCTCCAAGGTAACGTAGGCGATGGCACCCTGCACTGCGTGGCCCTGTGCCTGCGCGTCACGCAGGGCCATGATCTCTGCGTGCGCTTGGCCCGCGCGCTGGGTGTGGCCTAGGCCCAGGATGCGACCGCTGGCATCGGCAATGACGCAGCCCACGCGCGGGTTGGGGGAAGTAAGCCGCAGGGCCTGGGTGGCCAGTGCCAAAGCGCGCTCTAAGAGAATACTTGATTCAGGCATAAAGACCATGGCCCGGGTGATTTTTTGGTTGTTTGACAAGCCATTTTTTTATAACAAATTGCCTTATAGCCCATATTTTATGGGTTAAAACAGCTATTTTATTTGAAGCATTTCAACTTCAAAGCCATCCTTAACCATGGGTCAAGCGTGGCGCGCCATGTATTCAGAAGTCATGCATTGCTTCACTGCGTTTGCCTTGCCGCGCAATACTTGCAATGACAGTGCCGTTCTTTCAGGTTAACAGCGCCGCCGCACCGCCGTCAGGATGCCGCGCAAGATGTCCAATGGCGGTGGTGGGCAACCCGGCAGGGTGACATCCACGGGAATCACGTTGGCAACTTTCCCACAGGTGGCGTAGCTTTCGCCAAAGATACCACCGTCGCAAGCGCAGTCACCTACTGCGACCACAAGCTTGGGCTCTGGAACCGCGTCGTAGGTACGTTTCAGTGCCGTTTCCATGTTGCGCGACACCGGGCCGGTCACCAGCAACAGGTCGGCGTGGCGGGGGCGGTTTTTGTGCGGATACCCGATTGGGCAATCTGCTTGACCACGTTCCAGATCATAGGTCTTGGCCTGAATAACTTCTTGCCGTGGTCTTGCTCCACCCGCATGGAAGGACGCGAAAAAATGCACGTTGTCATGCCCACAAACGCCGTCAACGTCACCAGAAAGACGTTTACGTCGCGCACCCAGCCCCAGCGCACCCGCGCCGCTGATGGCGCCCGCTGCCAAACCAGCCCCGGTCAGCACCGCCTCAGCCAGCAGCGACGGCGATGGGGAGACTTTCTAATACGTTGCGGGACAGATCAAGGCTACACGCAATGAGCTCGCGCTGTCTTCGGTCGCGTGGCATAACTTCGGTGCATTGAACTTACCGTAAAAACCTTCTTTTCATTCAGAGCAGTCGCTCCATCAGGGAATGAATGGGGTAATCGCTATCGCTTTGGGGTTCCCCCCCGACGATGCCGTCGTACCCGCAGTCAATACGCCGGAAGTCTGATCAATGCTGTACACAGACACGTTGTTTGAACCGAAGTTGGTGACATAAGCAAACTTGTTATCCGGGCTCACCACCACGCTTGACGGGTTGGTGCCTGCTGTTGCCGATGTACCGCTGGTTAGTGCCCCCGTCGTCATATCAACGCTATAGACCGACACATTGCCGGAGGCATAGCTCGGAACATAGGCGAAGTTCCCATTGGGCGACAGTGCCATAGAGTACGGTTGCGATCCAGTAAAGACGTCGTTTCCGGCCGTGAGGGTGCCATTGGTCTGGTCAATGGCATAGGGGGTCAAAGAGGCATAGCCAGAAGCCAACACATAGAGGTATTTGCCCGCAGGGTCAACTGCCGATGCACGCGGTGCATTTCTTACCACTGGTTGAGCGACCGTCGTCAGTGCCCCGGATGCCGCGTCAACCGTATATGTCCTGACGCTGTTGCCTCCGGTCGTGCCCGCCTGGTTCGTCACATAGGCGAATTTTCCGGTGGGATCAAGCGCTATGGAACTTGGCGTCGGGCCGGTATAGCCCAAAAGCCCAGTATCGGTCAGTGCGCCCGTGACAGCATCCACCGAATAAATGGACACCGTATTGGCTGTCTTGTTTGTCACGTACACAAATTTACCGTCAGCGCTCACCCTGATATAGGAAGGCGCGGCGCCCGCAGCGACCGGCGTGCCCGCCGTCAGCGCACCCGTTGCCTGGTCTATGCTGAACACCGACACATTATTGGAGCCGCTGTTGGCAACATACAGCGTCTTGCCGTTGGGATGCACCGCAACCGATACTGGTGTGCTGCCCGCCGTTACTGCCGTGCCTGCCGTCAGTGCGCCAGTGTCAGTATTCACGCTGAATACTGACACATTGTTCGAGTTGGCGGTGTAAACGAAAAGCTTGGGACCGGTGCTTGGGGCCACCGGGGTTACGGTAGCCGCCGTCGATGCGATCGATTCACCGATGGCGTTCAGCGCCGTCACAATGAAGTAATAAGTGGTGCCATTGCCCAGCCCGGTAACTGCCGAACCAGAAACTGCGCCCGTCACTTTCGTGCCTGTTGCAATGGTTACACCTGACGAACTGCCGTAATAAAGGTTGTAACCTGTTGCCCCGCTAACAGCATTCCAACTAACCGTAGCCTCACCATCGCCCGCCAAGGCAGCAGCCCCTGTTGGGGCGGAGGGTGGGAGTGCCGGTGTCGCGGTAACCGCGTTGGAGGCTGCGCTCTCGCCACCGTCTGACACTGCCGTGACAATGATCGAATAGGCCGTAAAGTTGCTCAGCCCGGTGATGGTATAGGGCGAAGTGACATTGATAACAGCCGTGGAATTAGTGGTGCTGATACGCGTATTGTTCAGGTAATACAGGTTGTAGCTGCTCGCCCCGGTGACCGCTGGCCAGTTCACCGTGATCTGACCGTTTCCGGCGGTGGCCGTGACGCCCGCTGGCTTGCCCGGAATCGGTGCTTCAGGGATGGCGCTGATGACGTTGGATATTTCTGTTTCCACGCCACCCATTTCCCCAGTGATGAAGAAGTAATAGCGCGTACCGTTGACCAGCCCGGTAACTGTTGACCGTGAATTGATGGCGTCAAAAGCAGCATTGGCAATTTTCGTGGCGGTCGTCTTGGTGATGCCGGACGAAGTGCCATAGTAAATGTTGTGTGTCGTTGTAGCGCTGCTGAGGAAACTCAGCGTAACCTGACCATCACCGGTTGATACTTGGGTAGAAGTGATCTTGCCTAGGTTCTTGTCGAACGCATAGCCAACTTGCACCGGGTTGGGCATACTCACACCGAAGAAATATTCCCCGGCACCCAGTTGATAGTGCACATCTGTGCCCCATGCCCAGGTTCTACCATCTGTGGTGCGCGCCAAGCCATGTCGCGTCCCGGTGGAGATGGACGTAACCCCGGTCAAGCCGGCAACCTGAATGGCTATATGACGGTCGATATTGCTGCCATCGCCCAATTCGCCGAAATAGTTGTAACCCCAGCTCCACAACGTACCGTCCGCCTTGATCGCGAGCGCACCGTTTTCGCGTGCAGCGATGGCGGTTACATTGCTGAGTCCGCTGACCTGCACGGGAACGTTCTGATTGTTTGTGGTGCCGTTCAGCAACTGGTAGGTTCCATCGCCCAACTGGCCATCGAGATTGCGCCCCCACGCCCATACAGTGCCGTCGTTTTTCAGCGCGACACTGTGATCCATGCCAGCTGCGACGGCAGTTATGCCGGTCAGCCCGGATACTTGAACCGGCGTCAGGGAGCCGACGCTGAAAGCCCCCGTGCCCAGCTCGCCCCACGGGCCGTCGCCCCACGCCCAGACAGTACCATCCGATTTCACCGCTAAGGAATGATGCAGCCCGCCGGCAATGGCAATGACATTGGCAAGCCCGCTTATCTGCACTGGAGTGGGGCGGTTCGTCGTCGTACCATCGCCCAACTGGCCTTTGCCATTCAGACCCCATGCCCATACCGTGCCGTCTATCTTGAGGGCAAGGGTATGCTCTGCTCCCGCAGCGATGGCTTTCACTCCGGTAATACTCACCTGAACGGGCGTCGAACGAGCGGTCGCAGTTCCATCCCCGAGCTCATAGAGGTCATTGCGCCCCCAGGTCCAGACTGTGCCATCGGCCCTCAGGACAGCGCTGTGCGAATAGCCTGCCGATATAGCAACCACGGATGTCAGTCCGCTGACCTGGGTGAAGACGCTGGTGGCAGATGTACCATCGCCAAGCTGCCCATAGGTATTTTCGCCCCAGGCGCTGACTGTGCCATCCGAGTTCATCATGACGGAAAAAAATTCACCTGCCGCCAACTGGGCACCCGTTGCAGCAACATTGCCTGCCCCGCCCCCCGCATAATTGACCCAGAACCCGCTCCCGTTATCGAGCATACCCGAGCCGAAGTCCAGGTAACCTTTTCCAGCGATGTAACTTGCCAATGAATTGTTCGCCGCCAGACTGGGCGCATAAAAGTACCACTTGCTTTGCGGGTTGTCCCACGCCCACAGCGTAGTCACGTTGCCCACGCGCGTGCTGAATACTGCAGGCGTCACAGCGTCCCCCGTAGCAGAAAGATTCCACCCCGTCGTCAGACGGTCTGCCGTCAGGGATTCACCCGTCCCACTCTGACTGCCGAGCAACAGCGGTGTCGATGCATTGACCCAGTAACCCTCACCAGGATAAATGCTGTCGAGCACGCTATAACCCTTGCCTGAGGCGTAGGTTGCCAGGGTATCATTAGTGTCAAGCGAAGGCGCGTAAAACGCCCATGTGCGGTTAGAAGCATTCCACTTCCAGACCGTGACGATACCGGCTTGCCCGCCGAAGATAGTCTTCGCGTTGATCGGCGTGCTCAGGCTGTTGCCGACCAAATTCCAGCCGGTGGCAAGGCTGAGCTGATAAGTGATGGTGGTAGCCTGGGCAACGACACTGCACAGCAACACCCCGCAGGCGATCAAACGCAAAAACAACCTGAGCAAGCTTTTCATGCAACTCTCCTTCCGAAGTCAAGGAAAAAAAGAATGACCAACCAAATAGTTGGGATGCAACGCCATTATTAATCGTTAATCGTTCATGCGTTACGGTTGCAGTGAAAGCCTGACGGCTCAACCGGTCTTGATGCGCCGACGCACGGCGGTCAAGATGCCGCGCAAAATGTCCAAGGGCGGTGGCGGGCAGCCCGGCACGGTCACATCCACCGGGATCACATTGGCCACGCGGCCACAGGTGGCGTAGCTTTCGCCAAAAATGCCCCCATCGCAGGCGCAGTCGCCCACCGCCACCACCAGCTTGGGCTCGGGCACCGCGTCGTAGGTACGTTTCAGGGCCGTTTCCATGTTGCGCGACACCGGCCCAGTCACCAGCAACAGATCGGCGTGGCGGGGGCTGGCCACAAAGCGGATGCCCAAGCCTTCAATGTTGTAGTAGGGGTTGCCCAGCGCGTTGATTTCAAGCTCGCACCCGTTGCACGAACCGGTATCGACCTCGCGGATCGTCAGCGCCTGCCCCAGAATGTCGAGCAGTTCTTGCTGGATGCGCGACGCTTCCAACTGGGAGGTATCTCCAATATCTGGTGCCGCCTCGGTGCGAATACCCGATTGGGCGATTTGTTTAACGACCTTCCAAATCATAGGTCTTGGCCCGAGTAGCTGAGGTTGAATGACTTGTTGATCAAGGGAAAGTCGGCGACGATATTGCCCATCACGGCGTGCTGCAATACCGGCCAGTTTTGCCACGAAGGGTCGTGCAGGTGGCAGCGCGCAATGCGTTTTGGCTGCGTGTCAGCGGAGAGCTCCAGCGCCACAAAAATTTCGCCACGCCAGCCTTCGACCCAACCGGCACCAACCGTCGCATGGGACGGCAACACCACGCTGGTCTGAAACGCGCCGTGCGGCAACTCGCACAAGATGCGCTGGATCAGACGCAGCGCTTCAAACACCTCATCAAAGCGCACCAACACGCGTGCCGCCACGTCACCGTTGTGGTGCGTGGCCATCGCCACGTCTAGCTTGTTGTAGGGTTCAAACGGGTGGTCGCAGCGCAAGTCCCAGGCCTGGCTGCTGGCACGCCCGGCCAGACCGGTCAGGCCCAGGCGCGCGGCCAGCGCCGGTTCAACCCGGCCGGTGGTCATCAGCCGGTCTTGCAGGCCGGCGTGCGCTTCGAAGATGTCGAACATACGCTGCACTTCAATCTCTATGGCCTTGCAAGACTGCAGCATGGCGTCGGCCTGCTCGCGTGTCAGGTCGCTGCTGACACCGCCCGGTAGCACACAGTCCATCATCAGGCGGTGTCCAAACGCCGCTTTGGAACCGCGCAGCCAGTCTTCGCGCAGGCGGGAAAACTGCGCCAGCGCAAAGGCAAAGGCGGCGTCGTTACCGACCGCGCCCAGGTCGCCCAGGTGGTTGGCAACGCGCTCGCGCTCGAGCATCAGTGCGCGCAGCCAGCGCGCGGCGGGAGGAATGTCGCAACCGGCGGCCGATTCCAGCGCCATGCAGTACGCCCAAGCGTAGGCGACAGTGCTGTCGCCCGATACACGCCCGGCCAGCCGATGACCCTGCAACGGCTCAAACTGCGTCATGCGTTGCTCAATGCCTTTGTGCGTGTAACCCAGGCGCTGCTCCAGCCGCAACACTTTTTCGCCCACCACCGAAAAGCGGAAATGCCCCGGCTCGATGATGCCCGCGTGCACCGGGCCCACGGCAATCTCGTGCACACCGTCGCCTTCCACCCGCACAAACGCGTAATCTTGCAACGGCCGCGCATCCACCGGCGGCAACGCCTCGGGCGGCTGCAACAGCGGAAAAAAATCTGCCGCCCAGGCACCGTGGTTGAGCCACGCACGCTCATCGGTCATGCCCTTGGCATGCACGTTGGACAGGTCGGCGGCGGCGCGCTGCATGCGTGCGGCCGCCGGGAAGATGCCCGACAGATCCGGGTAGCTCAAGCGGCCGTGGTGCGGCGCAAGCGGCAGCGCCAGCCAGAACAGGCCGTCAAGCGTGACATAGGCAGCAAATATGGCCTCAGCCCTTAATAATTCTGGGCTGGAAGCTCCTGATTGAATAGCTTTGGAGGCCCACAACGCCACCAGGCGGCCGCCTTCTTCACGTACCGCTTCAGCCGCCGCCAACCACTGCCCCGGCGTCACGTTGCCATGCCAGACGGGCACCGGCGCGGGCAAGGGTGCAAAGTCAAGTTCCAGACCAGGTATCTTCATCGCCTAGCCTCCCAGCATCGCCGCAGCCTGCACGTACCAGCCGTTCAGGTAGGGCGGAATAAACAAGCCCAACGCCAAACCCAAGGCCAGGTGCACAAACACCGGCACCAGCGCGGGCGGATGCGCCAGCGGTTTCAGCGAGGTGTCCCCAAACACCATGGGCAGCACGCGGGCCAGAATCGAAGCAAATGCCACGCCCAGGCCAATGAACAAGAAGGGTGTAGCCCAGGGCTGCTCGCGCATGGCGGTGGTCAAAATCAAAAACTCGCTGGCAAAGACACCAAACGGCGGCATACCCACAATGGCCATCACGCCCAGCATCAGCCCCCAGCCCACCGTGGGGTTGACCTTGATCAGGCCACGGATCTCGCTCATCACCTGCGTGCCCGCTTTTTGCGTGGCGTGTCCCACAGTAAAGAAGATGGCCGACTTGACCAGCGAATGCACGGTCATGTGCAGCAGCCCGGCAAAGCTGGCAATTGGCCCACCCATACCAAAGGCAAAGGTGATCAGGCCCATGTGCTCGATCGATGAATACGAGAACATGCGCTTGACGTCTTTCTGGCGCGACAGGAAGAATCCGGCCACCACCACCGACACCAGACCAAAGCCCATCATCAGTTGCCCGGCGATGGGCGTGCCCACCGATCCGTCGGTGAGCACCTTGCAGCGCAACACCGCGTACATGGCCACGTTGAGCAGCAGGCCGGAGAGCACAGCCGACACCGGTGTCGGGCCTTCGGCGTGCGCGTCGGGCAACCAACTGTGCATGGGCACCAAGCCGATCTTGGTGCCGTAGCCCACCAGCAAAAAGACAAACGCCAGCGACATGATCGTTGGGTCGAGGTGGCCCTTGATGGTCGACAGACTGGTCCATAACAAGGTGGCGTGCTCCGCGCCCAGCACTTTGTCGGCCGCCATATAGACCAGGATGGTGCCAAACAGCGCCTGGGCAATGCCCACACCGCACAAAATGAAGTACTTCCAGGCCGCTTCCAGGCTCGACGGGGTGCGATACACCGACACCAGCAGCACGGTGGTCAGCGTGGCCGCCTCCATGGCGACCCAGATGATGCCCAGGTTGTTGGTGGTAAAGCCCAGCAGCATGGTGAAACTGAACAACTGGTACATGCTGTGGTACAGCCGCATGCGCGGCGGCGTCATCTTGCCGTGGTCTTGCTCCACACGCATGTACGGGCGCGAAAAAATCGACGTCGTCATGCCCACAAACGCGGTCAATGTGACCAGAAAGACGTTCAGCGGATCAATGAAGAACTGGTCGTTCCAGACAAAGAACGGGCCGTCGTTGATGACTTGCGCGGTCATCACGCACGACGCCACAAAAGTGCCCAGACTGAACAGCACGTTCACGTCACGTGCCCACGCCTTGTGCCCCACCAGCGCCAGCGCACCACCACCCAGCAGCGGAATCCCCAGCACGAACAACAACACGTTCATGAGCGGTCGTCCTTGAGAGTTTCCAGGTTATGAATGTCGAGGTTGTCGAATTTTTCACGAATCTGGAACATGAACACACCCAAAATCAGCACACCCACCAGCACGTCCAGTGCCACGCCAAATTCAACAATCATCGGCATGCCGTTGGTCACCGCCGTGGCGGCAAAAATCAGGCCGTTTTCCATCGACAGGAATCCCACCACCTGCGGCACCGCCTTGGAGCGCGTGATCATCATCATGAACGACAGCAAAATACACGCCAGCGCAATGCCCAGCGAACCGCCGGCCAGCGTTTCAGACAGGCGCGACACGGGGGCGGCCAGGCTGAAAGCCAAAATCACCAGTGCGATACCCACCAGCATGGTGGTGGGAATGTTAAACAGGGTTTCCACGTCCCAGCGCACGTTGAGCTTGCGGATGACCCGGTGCAACATCCAGGGGATGAAGATCACCTTGAGCAGCAACGTCAACGCGCCCGACACGTACAGGTCGGGCTGATTTGTCACGTAGCCCAGCAAAAAAGACGCCGCCACCAGCGCCGCGCCCTGAATCATGAACAGATTGATCAGCGTCACAATGCGCCGCTGCGAGATCATGGCAAACGACAACAACAAAATGATCGTCGCCAGCAGGTTGATGATTTGCGGTACAAACTTGATCATCCGACCCCCAGCAACACGTTGACCAGCAGACCAATCACCGCCATCAGAAAGGCCGTACCCAAAAATTCCGGCACGCGAAACACGCGCATCTTGGCGCTGGCAGTTTCCACCGCCGCCAGCACGGCGCCACCGATGGCCAGCTTGAATACCAGTACCGGCAGGGCCAGTAACAATGCCAGTGGCGAGTTGGCTTCAGCCACGCCCCACGGAAAAAACAGCGCCAGTCCGGCACACGAATAGGCAAACAATTTCAAGCTGGCGGCCCATTCCATCAGTGCCAGATGGCGCGCCGAATATTCCAGAATCATCGCCTCGTGGATCATGGTCAGTTCCAGGTGCGTATCAGGGTTGTCCACCGGCACGCGCGCGTTTTCTGCCAGCGACACCATGGTGAACGCCACCCCAGCGAGCAACATGCTGGGGTAAATGGCCAGGTCACGGTGCGCCAGCGTTTCCACAATCGCCGTCAAAGATGTGGAACCGGTAATCATCGAGGCACAGAACAACACCATCAGCAGGGCCGGCTCGGCCAGAAAGCCCACCAACATCTCACGGCGCGCACCCAGCGTGCCAAACGCCGTCCCCACGTCCATCGCCGCCAGCGAAATAAAAACACGCGCCAGCGCAAACAAGCCCACCAGCGCAATCGCATCCGCTGCGGGCGACAGGGGCAAGTCAGTTGAAAGTGTCGGGATGATGGCGCAGGCCAGCAACATGCAACTGAACACCAGATAGGGTGCGAAGCGGTACAGGGGCGAGGCGTGCTCGGCCATCACCGATTCTTTGTTAAACAACTTGTGCAACATGCGATACGGCTGCAACACGCCCGGCGCGGATTTGTTTTGCAGCCAGTGCCGACACTGGTTGACCCAGCCCGTCAAGAGCGGTGCCAGCAACAACGCACACACCAGCGCCAGCAACTGCGAGAAAACACCCAACGCGCTCATCGCTTGACCACCAGCAGCATGACAATCAGCGTGATAAAGCTGTACAGCAAATACACCGCAATGCGCCCCTGCTGCAACAGCCCGACCAGACTGGACACACGTTCCACCACGCGCGCCACTGGCAGATACAGCCAGTACCACAGCGGGTCTTCCACCTTCACCGCGTAGCGCGGGTGCTCGTCAAACGGCGTTGGTAATTCGCGCTTGAAGCGGAAAAACAATTCAAAAATCTGCCGGATCGGCTGGCCAAAGCCTTCGGCCGTATCCTGCATGCGCGCATTCTGGAACGGGTAGCCGCAATCCCACGGCGGTACCCGGCGCAAGCGTCCGTGGTAGAGCTTGCGCACCAACACAAAGGACAAACCAAAACTGGCCAGTACACCCAGCAGAAAGATGAACGGCGCATAACTGGCGCGTTCAATGCTCACCGGTACCAGCAGCCAACTGCTGTCGGCCACGCTATGCGCCAGCCCATCGTGCACCAAGGTGCGCGTCAGCGGGTCAATCACAGCAATGACCTGGTTCGGGAACAACCCCAGCGCCACGCAGCCCAGCACCAGCCAACCCAGGCCCAGGCGTTCCCACATGCCTGCGTCGTGCGCGTGGCTCAGCTTTTCTTCGCGCGGTTGCCCCAGAAAAATCACGCCAAAATATTTCACCATGGTGTAACCCGACAGGGCCGCAATGAGCGCAATCAAGGCCGCCATCACCGGCACCAGCATGTCCAGGAAAGAACTGGGCAGCCCCGTGGTGAACAGGAAACTTTGCAGCAACAGCCATTCGGCCACAAAGCCACCAAACGGCGGCAACCCCGCACACGCCAGCGCACCAATCAGCGTGGACCACGCCACCCAGGGCATGTAACGCATCAGGCCACCCAACTTGCCCAGACTACGCTCGCCGGTGGAGTGCATCACCGCACCGGTGCTGCAAAACAGCAGACCCTTGAAGAAGGCGTGGCTAAGCATGTGGTAGCAGGCGGCAGTGAGCGCCAGCGCGGCATACGAGTGCATGCCATAGGAAAAAAACAACAGAGCCAGGCCAATGCCGGCACACATCAGGCCAATGTTTTCGATGGAGGAATACGCCAGCAGGCGCTTCATCTCGGTCTGTACGGTGGAAAACACCACGCCAAACAAGGCCGTTGCCAGCCCGACGCCCATCAGCAGCACGCCCCACCACCAGATATGCGTTTGCAACAAATCGAACGACACGCGCAAGATGCCGTAAAGCGCAATCTTGAGCATCACGCCGCTCATCAGCGCCGACACAGGGGACGGCGCGGCCGGGTGCGCCTCGGGCAACCACGCGTGCAAAGGCAGCACGCCGGCCTTGGCGCCAAAGCCAAACACTGCCAGCACAAACGCAATCGAGGCCCAGAATGGCGACAGGTGCTGTGCGCGCATATTGGCAAACGTGTAATCACCCGTGTTGGCCTGCAACACGCCAAAACACAACAGAATCGCCAGCGCGCCGATGTGGGCCACCAGCAAATAAAGGTAGCCCGCGTTGCGGATTTCGGGGATGCGGTGGTTGGCGATGACCAGAAAAAACGACGACATGGCCATGGTTTCCCAAACCACCATGAACACATAGGCGTCGTCGGCCATCACCACCATCGCCAAACTGGCCAAAAACACGTGGTATTCAAGGCACATCAGGCCTGGCGGTGTGCCCTCGCCTTGGCGGAAATAGCCGGCGGCAAAGGTTGACACGCCGGCCGACACACCGCCGATGAGCAACAGAAAGAAGGCCGATAAGCTGTCCAGGCGCAGGTGAAAAGGCAGTTGTGGCAAACCCAGCGGCAACACTGCCACCTCGGGGGATGCAAACGCGGCGCTAAGCGCCACGGCCATCAAGACAATGGAAAAAACCGCCCCAGCCGGGAACAGCACCGTCGCCACAAAACGAAACCGGCGCAGCGCCACGATGCCCAGCACGCCGATCACCAGCCACGCCAGCACCACCAGTAACACCCAGTCCACATGGAGCCAGGTACTGGATTGGGTCATACTGTTCATCAAAAAGGTGAGGTGGCCGATTCGGCGAGGGCGCGATGTTACACCACGCCTGCCGCCAGACGTTGCGGGCAGACCACGTTTCGCCGCCGGTTGCGGGTCTGGTAATATGCTTTCTCAGCAGAATCGATGTTGACTGCTTCGATGAATCACCTTTTAACCCTTGCCACCCTTTCAAACGCAACACGATTTTCAACAATCGTCGGTGTCGGGAGCGTTTGAACCATGGCTGATCTGTCCCCTGCACTGACCCTTGCCTTTGCAGGCGCAGCGTGCAGCGTCCTGTCGGGGCTGGTTTCTGCCGCAGCCTTTAGGCGCCATCCGGACTATCTTCACACGGGTTCGTTCCTTTTCTTGTTTCTGGCGGGCTGCTGCACCAGTACAGCCGGTGCCTGGGCGCTGCTGGACAACCTGACGCAGACCGCCCAATTGCAAATGGGCTTGCCCTGGCTGGCCTGGCACCTGCGGCTGGATGCGTTGTCGGGTTTTTTCATGATTCTGTTGGGCACATTGGTCATCGCCGTGTCGCTGTACGGCCCCAGTTACACGCGTGAGTTTGCCCGCGGCGCGGATGCCCAACCCTTGCCGCCGCTGGGCATTTTTACCGCGCTGTTTGTGCTGGGCATGCAGGTGCTGTTGATTGCCGACGACGCGCTGGTATTCATGATTTTCTGGGAAATGATGTCGCTCTCTGGGTATTTTTTGGTGGTGTTTCAGCATCAGCACGCGGCCAACCGCAACGCGGCCTTTATTTACCTGTTGCTGGCCCACGTCGGTGCTTTGGTGATCCTGCTGTCGTTTGGCGTGCTGGCGGCTTTTGGCAACGGTCTGACCTTTGACCAGATGCGCGCAGCCCACTTGTCGCCGCTGTGGGCCAGCATCGCTTTTGCCTGCACCTTCATCGGGTTTGGCACTAAATCTGGCATGGTGCCGCTGCACGTCTGGCTGCCTGAGGCGCATCCGGTGGCACCGTCGCACATCTCGGCGCTGATGAGCGGGGCCATGATCAAGATGGGCATCTACGGCATCATCCGTGTCACCTACGACCTGATTGGCGACGTGCAGTGGGAATGGGGCATGGCGGTGTTGATCATCGGCACCGCCTCTTCCGTGCTGGGCGTGCTGTACGCGCTGATGCAGCACGACCTGAAGCGCCTGCTGGCTTACCACTCGATCGAAAACATCGGCATCATCCTGATGGGCTTGGGCATGTCGATGATTTTTCTGGGCACCGGCCACCCCTTGCTGGGCACACTGGGGCTGGTGGCAGCCCTCTACCACACGCTCAACCACGCGCTGTTCAAGGCGCTGCTGTTCCTCGGTGCCGGTTCGGTGCTGTACCGCACGCATGCGCATGACCTGGACCAGATGGGCGGCCTGATTCACCGCATGCCGGTCACCGCATTTTTGTTCCTGATTGGATGCATTGCCATTTCTGCGCTGCCGCCATTCAATGGTTTTGTCTCCGAGTGGCTCACTTTTCAAACGGCCTTGCAAGCACCGGCGCTGGAAAACAGCGTGCTGCGCTCCACCATCCCGTTTGCCGCTGCCCTGCTGGCGCTCACCGGCGCGCTGGCGGCGGCGTGTTTTGTGAAGGCGTTTGGCATGGCTTTTCTGGGCAAGGCACGCAGTCGCCGCGCCGCGCTGGCGCGCGAGGCACCACGCGGCATGCTCGCTGGC
This sequence comes from Comamonadaceae bacterium CG12_big_fil_rev_8_21_14_0_65_59_15, assembly GCA_002786915.1. Lineage (GTDB taxonomy): Bacteria > Pseudomonadota > Gammaproteobacteria > Burkholderiales > Burkholderiaceae_C > Rhodoferax. The sequence continues at coordinate 50,622 of PCUV01000103.1, forward strand.
ATGGGTCTGCTGGCGTTACTGTGTTTCTTGCTGGGGGTGTTTCCCAGTACGGTCATCGGCTTGATGGCTCCCATCACGCAACTGTTGGTACACGACGCGCTGCCTTCTGCCACGGCGCAGGGCTGGCTGTGGTTGACACCGGTGTCGGCCCAAGTGGCGTCGTATTCGGCGCCCTTTGTGGTGCTCGGGCTTGTACTGGTGTTTGGCCTGGGCTACCTACTGCTCAAGCGCGGCAGCGAACCGGTGCGTCGCAGCGACCCGTGGGACTGCGGCTTTGGCGCCTTGTCGCCGCGCATGCAATACACCTCGAGCGCCTTCAGCCAGCCCATTCGGCGCGTGTTCCGGGGGGTCTGGAACATCGAAGAACACATAGACACGCTGACGGCCCCCGGCCCGTTGGCGCGCGTCACCAGCCTGCACTACAGCGTGCACGCACACGACTGGTCGTGGCAATGGTGCTACCAACCCATTGGTCGGCTGGTGCTGGCAGCGGCCAACCGCATCGGGTTTATTCAAACCGGCAACATTCACACCTATTTGAAGTTTTCGTTCGTCACCTTGCTGGTATTTCTATGGATAGTGAGCTGAGCTTCTGGGCCTTGGCTGTTGTGCAGACGCTGACGTTCATCGCAGCAGCACCTCTGTTGGCGGGCTGGGTGCAGCGCGTCAAGTGCCACCTGCAAAACCGCGCCGCTCCCGCTGTCTGGCAACCGTACCGCGATCTGACCAAATTGTTTGGCAAGCGCCTGGTGGTGGCGCACAACGCGTCGTGGCTGTTTCGCGCCACGCCCTACATCGTGTTTGGCGCCATGCTGATGGCCTGTGCCGTGGTGCCGCTGGTGGTGGTGCACGTGCCTACGGCGGCCATTGCCGATGTGATTGTGCTGGTGGGTTTCTTTGCCTTGGCGCGCTTTTTCACTGCGCTGGCTGGGCTCGATATCGGTACCGCGTTTGGTGGCATGGGCGCCTCACGCGAGATGATGGTCGCTGCGCTGGCCGAGCCCGCCATGCTCATGGTGGTGTTCACTTTTTCCATGACGGCGCACACCACCAATTTATCGGTCACGACGGCCTACATCCTGCACCAAGGGCTGTTGCTACGCCCGTCATTTTTGTTTGCGCTGCTGGCACTGGCCATGGTGGCGGTGGCCGAAACCAGCCGCATTCCGGTGGACAACCCGGCCACGCACCTTGAGCTGACCATGCTGCACGAAGCCATGATCCTCGAATACGGCGGTCGTCATCTGGCCCTGATCGAATGGGCCTCGCAGATCAAGCTCATGATTTATGCCGTGCTGCTGATCAACTTTTCTTTTCCCTGGGGCATCGCCAGTGAGCCGACGCTGCAAGCCCTGTCGCTGGGCGTGCTGGTGGTTGCTGCCAAGCTGACGCTGGTGGGCGTCGTGCTGGTGGTGTGGGAAACCGTGATGGCCAAGATGCGATTGTTTCGGGTGCCGCAGTTTCTGGGTTTTGCCTTCATGCTGTCGGTGCTGGGTATGCTCACGCATGTGATGCTGGAAGGCGGCAACTGAATGGAATTCGCCAAGCTGGGTCTTTATAACCAGGCCATCATCCTGTTCGCCGCGCTGGCGTTGTTGACGTCTTTTTTGATGCTCGCGCAAGCACGCATGCTACCGCTGATTTTTACCTTTGCCTGGCAGGGGTTTCTGTTGACCATGGTCACGGTGCTGGTGGCCATGGTGACCGATCACCGCGACCTGTATGTGTCTGCCCTGTTGACTTTTGTACTCAAGGTGGTCGTCATTCCCTGGCTGCTGTACCGCCTGAGCGTGCGCCTGCAGATGCAATACAACGCCGAGCAGATCGCACACCCCACGCTGCTGTTGATCAGCGGTGTGGTGCTGGTGATCTTCAGTTACTTCGTGGCCAAGTCCATTATCCACCTGTCGGGACTGGCCACGCGCAACATCATTGCGGTGAGCATCGCCATCGAGCTGCTGGGCATGTTGTTGATGTGTGTGCGCAAGTCGGCGGTGGCGCAGGTGATCGGCTTCATGTCCATGGAATCGGGCATTTTCTTTGCGGCATCGGTATCGGCCTACGGCATGCCCTTGATTGTGGAACTGGGCGTGGCGTTTGACATTTTGGTGGCGTCGATTTTGTTTGGCGTGTTCTTCTTTCACCTGCGAGATTCGTTTGGTTCACTCGATGTGGGTCAATACAACCATTTATCTGAAGCCAATGGTGCCGATGCGATTGACGTGCGTCCGGTAATGGCAAGCGCGCACACCCCGGGAGACCACGCATGACACTGCTCGAAGCCACGCTGGTGACCCCGTTGACAGGGGGTTTGGTGCTAGCCATTTTGGGACACCGACCGATCGCCGGTTGGATCAACATCGGCGTAGGCCTCTTGACGTTTGGCGCTTCGCTAGCCATGGCGCTAGACGTGTTCAGCCATGGCCCGCAACTCTCGCCCGGGCGCATGTTTTACATTGACGCGTTCAACGTCTATCTGGTCGTGCTGACGGCATTTGTGGGCCTGACCACGTCCATTTTTTCGCGCCCGTACATGCAACACGAGGTGGAAAAAGGGCGCGTCACCGACCGGCGTCTGCGCCTGTACCACTCCATGTACCAGTGCTTTTTGTTTTCGATGCTGCTGGCGCTGTCCACCAACAACCTGGGTGTGCTGTGGGTGGCGATGGAAATGGCCACGCTCACCACCGTGCTGCTGGTGTCGTTGTACCGCACGCCCGAAGCCATTGAAGCCGCCTGGAAGTACTTTATTTTGTGCGGCGTCGGCATTGCGCAAGCGCTGTTTGGCACCGTGCTGATTTACTTTGCCGCAGAGGCCAAGTTGGGCGCCGATCGCGATGACACGCTGCTGTGGACGGTGCTGCACAGCAGCGCCAGTGGCGGGCTCGATCCAGCCGTGATCACGCTGGCGTTTGTGTTCCTGCTGGTCGGCTATGGCACCAAGGTCGGACTGGTGCCATTGCACAACTGGTTGCCCGACGCGCACTCCGAAGGCCCCACGCCCATGTCGGCGGTGCTCTCGGGTCTGCTGCTGAATGTGGCGCTGTACGCGCTGGTGCGCGTCAAGATGCTGGTCGATGCCTCTTTGCAAACCCACCTGGCCGGGTATCTGATGATGGGCTTTGGCCTGCTGTCATTCACCGTGGCCGGCTTGTTTTTGCATCGCCAGCACGACGTCAAGCGCATGTTCAGCTATTCGTCCATCGAGCACATGGGTCTGATCACCTTTGGCTTTGGTCTGGGTGGCTCACTGGCCACCTACGGTGCGTTGTTACACATGACGGTGCATTCACTGACCAAGTCGGCCATTTTTGTCACCGTCGGCCACGCCTGCCAACTCGCGGGCACGCAACGTATCGAACACATCCGCGGCCTGATCCGTACCCAGCCGGCGATCGGCTGGGGGCTGCTGCTGGGCGTGGTGTCGATTGCCGGCTTTCCACCCTTTGGCGTATTCATCAGTGAATTTTTGCTACTCATGGCCACCATGAAGAGCTGGCCGTGGTTGACCATTCCGTTATTGATCGGGTTTGGCGTGGCCTTTGCCGGGTTGTTCAGGCACATGCAACGCATGGTGTTTGGTGAGCCGCCGCCCGGGCAACAACCGGTACGCGCCAACATGATCCCGGTGATCGTGCACCTGGTGCTGGTACTTTTCTTGGGGTTGATGATTCCAGACTTTTTATCAAGTTGGTTTGAACAGGCCACGTTGCTCATTTCCGGAGAATCGCTGTGAAGTCCGCGCCCGACGTGCTGCAGCCGTTGTTGAGTCACCTGTTGGCTTCCGGCGCACAGGCACGGCACCTGTCAGACCAACTCGCGCCCGTGTCGATGATTCTGGTCGAAGCCGACGCTTGGCTGGGTGTTGCGCGAAGTGCCCATGCACTGGATTTCCGCTGGGTGGGCGTGTGGGCCGACGATCTGCGCACCGACCCCACCAGCGCCGCAACGTTTCACGTCAACGCCTGCTTTGAAAAAACGGGGGCGTACCTGGTGGCACGCACCACCATCAGCGGCGACCACCCTGCGTTGGCCTCGCACACACCGGTGTATGCCGGTGCGGATCGCCCCGAGCGCCATGTGCACGACCTGCTGGGCATTGTGTTCCAGAACCATCCCGACACGCGCCGCTGGTGTCGTCATCAGGCCTGGTCAGCAGACCAGTTTCCGCTGCGCCGCGATTTCATTCAGGCCGATGCAATTGCGCCAACGCCAGCCGATCACAGCTACAACTTTCTGTTGGCCCAGGGCACCGGCGTGGATGAAATTCCGGTTGGTCCGGTGCACGCAGGCATCATCGAACCCGGTCATTTCCGATTTCAGGCGGTCGGCGAAACCGTGTTGCGACTCGAAGAGCGCCTGGCCTACACGCACAAGGGGATCGAAAAAATTGCACAGGGTCGCGACGCCGCCGGATTGGCCCGCTTGGCCGGGCGCGTATCTGGGGACTCCACCGTGGCGCATACCTGGGCCGCCTGCCAGGCCATGGAGCGCGCAGCGGGGCTGGAACTGCCCAAGCGGGCCTATCACTTGCGTGCGCTGCTATGCGAAAGAGAGCGCATTGCCAACCACCTGGGCGACATGGGTGCCATGCTCAACGACATCGGGTTTGCCTTCGGCGCGATGCAGTTCAGCCGCCTGCGCGAAATCTGGCAGCGCATGTCGCACGACGTGTTTGGGCATCGTTTCATGATGGACTGCATCGTGCCCGGCGGTGTAGCGCACGATCTGGAACCGCGTTTTGAAGCGTCGCTGCGCGTGCAGGCCGACGCCGTGCGTGAGCAGATCAAGCGTCTGATGGCCATCATCAACGACCTGCCGTCGGTCACTGACCGCGTGCGTGGCGCGGGCATCCTCCAGCCAGAGCACGCCCGCGCGCTGGGTTGCCTGGGCTACGTTGGGCGCGCCTCGGGCCACAGTGTCGATGTGCGACGCGACGCGCCTTACGCGCCCTACGATCAGCTCGAAGTTGCCGTCCCGCTGCACCACTACGGCGACGTGAACGCGCGCGCGCGGGTGCGGCTGGAAGAAATGGCCGCCTCATTTGACCTGATTGAAGCGCTGCTGGACGATCTGCCTGCCGGTGCGCACAACACGCCCTGGGTGGCACCCACTGCCGAATGTGAGGGCCTGGGGTTGGTTGAAGGCTGGCGCGGAGAGATCATGACCTATGTGCGCTTTGGCGCCGATGGCCGCCTTGCCTGCTTTTTCCCGCGCGACCCGTCGTGGACCACCTGGCCCGCGCTGGAGCTGCTGATCCATGACAACATCGTGCCCGACTTTCCTGTTTGCAACAAATCCGTGAACGGCTCCTACAGTGGGGCCGACTTATAAACCATGCTGCGCATCCTTGGAAAAATCCAGCGCATCGGTATCCTGACCGAACCCGTCGCCGTTTCAGACGAACCTGCACTCACCGAAGTGGGCGAGCAACTGCGCCAGCACATTGGTGCGCGCTTCCACGGCAGCCTGGCCATCCGCGAAGTGGACGCGGGCTCTTGCAACGGTTGCGAGCTGGAAATCCAGATGCTGGGTAACCCCTACTACAGTATCGAACGCTTCGGCGTGCACTTTGTGGCCAGCCCACGTTTTGCCGATATGTTGCTGGTGACCGGCCCGGTGTCGCGCCACATGGAAGAAGCGCTGCGCCGCACCTACGCGGCCACGCCCGAACCACGACTGGTGATTGCGGTGGGCGACTGCGGTGCTTGCGGTGGCGAATTTGGCGTCAGCTACGCCAGTTGTGGTGCGGTGTCGAACGTGATTCCGGTCGATGCCGTCATCCCCGGCTGCCCCCCAACACCGCTGGCGCTGATGCGCGGCATTTTGCAGGCCATCCAGGCGCGGCCGCAGGGATAAACCAGGCGCAAACGTGCAATGTCTATCTTGCATTGCATTCACCCCATCAATTGCTACTCCAAGTACTGCTGCGGGCGCGCGTAAAATCTCGCTGAAAGGTTTGAACCATGAACATTTTCCACCGTCCGTACTACACCTCTGAAGCGACCCAATTCCTCAACGGCCTGAAGGAAAAAAATCCAAAGCTGGAACAGGGCCAACAACTCGGGCGCAACCTGTTGTGGGACAAGACTGTTGACCGCGAAGCTTGGCGTGAATTCCGCGCTGCTCAGGTTCCGCAAAAGCCCTACGTCTATCAAACCGGCAACGAGTAGAGCGCCCCGGTCCGCCAGCGGATCCTCGCATCGTCTTTCCTGCTGCCCTCTCGCCCGTCATCCAGTCCATGGACGCCACGGAAACGTCAGACCTGTTTGACGCTGCCCCTCTGACCGACATGCCGCAGGTGGTGGACCAGGTGGCGGTGGCGCGCCTGTACGGCGAACCCCTGTTTGCCCTGCCACAGGATTTGTACATTCCACCCGACGCGCTGGAAGTTTTTCTGGAAGCGTTTGAAGGGCCTCTGGACCTGCTGCTGTACCTGATTCGCAAGCAGAACTTCAACATTCTCGACATCCCGATGGCTGGCCTGACACGCCAGTACCTGAGCTATGTGGAAGAAATCCGCCACCGCAACCTGGAACTGGCCGCAGAATATTTGCTGATGGCCGCCATGCTGATCGAAATCAAGTCGCGCATGTTGCTGCCGCCCAAGCCGGTGCCAGAGGGCCAGGAGCCCGAAGACCCGCGCGCCGAGCTGGTGCGCCGACTACTGGAATACGAACAGATGAAACTGGCCGCGTCACGGCTGAACGAACTGCCGCAATTGGGGCGCGATTTTCTGGCCGTGCAGGTGTATGTGGAACAATCGTTGCAGCCGCGTTTTCCTGACGTGTCTATCCCCGATCTGCAAGAAGCATGGGCGGGCATCCTGCAACGCGCCAAGCTGGTGCAGCGGCACAAGATCACGCGCGAAGAGCTGTCGGTGCGCGAGCACATGAGCCAGATGCTCAAGCGCTTGCAAGGCCGACGCTTTGTCGAATTTGAGTCGCTGTTCGACCCGCTCAAGGGCGCACCCGTGCTGGTCGTGACTTTTATTGCCCTGCTGGAGCTCGCCAAAGAAGCGCTCATCGACGTGACCCAGGCCGAAGCCTTTGCCCCCATTTACGTGCGTCTTTCCTACACCCCGTCCTGAAACCCTTTTCCCCCTACCACCATGAACTCACGTCCTGCCAACACCGCTGCCCGCTCCACTCTGAAATTTGACGTGCTGATCGTCGGCAGCGGGCTGGCGGGCCTGAGCTCGGCGCTGCTGCTGCCAGCCGACAAAAAAATTGCCATCATCACCAAACGCGAGATCAACGTCGGCTCCAGCGGTTGGGCGCAGGGCGGCATGGCGGCGGTGTGGAACAAGAACGACAGCTTTGAAGCGCACATCAAGGACACGCACATTGCCGGGGCCGGTTTGTGCGACACAGACGCGACCCGCTTTGTGGTGGAAAACGCCCCCAAGGGCATCGCCTGGCTGCAAACCATGGGCGTGCCTTTTTCCAGGGAAGACGGTGAACTGCACCTGACGCGTGAAGGCGGCCACAGCGCGCGGCGCATCGTGCACGTGACCGATGCCACCGGTGCCGCCGTGCAGCAAACGCTGATTGCGGCGGTCAAACAGGCGCCCAACGTAACGCTGTTTGAGCAGCACACACTGGTGGACCTGATCACCAGCGACAAGCTGGGCCTGCCCGGCCCGAGCCGCTGCGTAGGGCTGTACGCGCTCGACAGCGACACCGACGAGGTGCTGACCTTTGAGGCACCGCAAACCATTCTGGCCACCGGCGGGGCCGGCAAGGTGTATCTGTACACCACCAACCCTGATACCGCCACTGGCGACGGCATTGCAGCCGCGTGGCGCGCCGGTTGCCGCGTGCGCAACATGGAGTTCATCCAGTTTCACCCCACCTGCCTGTACCACCCGCACGCCAAGTCGTTTTTGATCAGCGAAGCGGTGCGTGGCGAAGGCGGTCGCCTGCTGTTGCCCGACGGCACGCGCTTCATGGAGCAGCACGACCCGCGCCTGGAGCTGGCCCCGCGCGACGTGGTGGCGCGCGCGATCGACTTTGAAATGAAAAAAGGCGGCTTTGACTGCGTTTACCTGGACATCTCGCACCAGCCCAAGTCGTTTTTGCTGGAGCACTTTCCCAATATCTACGCGCGTTGTCTGGAACTGGGCATCGACATTTCCAAACAGCCGATCCCCGTGGTGCCCGCCGCCCACTACACCTGCGGTGGCGTGCTGGCCGACCTGAAAGGCCATACCGACATCGACGGCCTGTACGCCATTGGCGAAGCCGCCTGCAGCGGCCTGCACGGGGCCAACCGGCTGGCCAGCAATTCGCTGGTGGAATGTCTGGTGTTTGCGCAGGCCGCCACCACCGACATTGCCAGCGCCAACAACCCCGCAGGGGTCAGCCTGCCCGCGTGGGACGACAGCCGCGTCAGCGATGCCGACGAAGCGGTGGTGATCTCGCACAACTGGGACGAGCTGCGCCGCTTCATGTGGGACTACGTGGGCATTGTGCGCACCAACAAGCGGCTGGAGCGCGCCGCGCACCGCATTGCGCTGCTCAAGTCTGAAATTCACGAGTTTTATTCCAACTTTCACGTCACGCGCGATCTGCTGGAACTGCGCAACCTGGTACAGGTGGCCGACCTGATCGTGCGCAGCGCGCAAGCGCGCCATGAAAGCCGTGGCCTGCACTTCAGCCGCGATTACCCACAGTTGCTGGAGCAGGCGATCCCCACCACGCTCAGCCCGCGCGACTGACCGGCTAACCGCTGCCAGCTCCGTTAGACTCGCCAAGCTTTCCGAGGGACCTGCCATGACACCACCGATTGAACAAAGCGCCTCCCCTTACGGCACCCTGCCACCTGCCAGCCCGCTCGCCACGCGCAAGCCGGTGAGCCTGCCGCGCCTGCAAGAGATGCACGCGCGCGGCGAAAAAATCACCATGCTCACCGCGTACGACGCCACCTTTGCCGCCGTGGCCGATGCGGCTGGGGTGGACTGCATTCTGGTCGGTGATTCGCTGGGCATGGTGTGCCAGGGTCTGTCCAGCACGGTGGGCGTGACGCTCGACACCATGCGCTACCACGTGGAAAGCGTAGCGCGGGGCTTGCGCCGTGCCCAAGCCACCACCTGGCTCATTGGCGACCTGCCCTACGGCACCTACCACGAGTCGCGCGAACAGGCACTGGGTAGCGCCGTGGAATTGATGCGTGCGGGTGCGCACATGGTCAAGCTTGAAGGCGGCGGCTGGAGTGCAGACACGGTGCGTTTTCTGGTCGAACGCGGCATTCCGGTGTGCGCGCACCTGGGGCTGACACCGCAAACCGTGCACGCGCTGGGCGGCTACCGCGTGCAGGGCAAAACGGTGGAATCTGCTGCCACGCTCAAACGCCACGCGCACGAGTTGCAGGATGCCGGTGCCACGCTCATGGTGCTGGAGATGGTACCCGCAGCCCTGGCCGCCGAGCTGACCACCGAACTACAGCACTGCGCCACCATCGGCATCGGTGCGGGCAACGGCACCGCCGGCCAGGTGCTGGTGCTACACGACATGCTGGGGCTGAACCTGGGCAAAAACCCGAAGTTTGTGCGCAACTTCATGGCCAAGCTGCCCGGGTCGGCGGGTCAGCACGGCATCAAGGAAGCCATGCAAGCTTATGTGAAGGCGGTCAAGGAAGGCAGCTTCCCCGACAACGCGCTGCACGCCTGGTGACCATTTTTAGATGTGAAATCAGGTTCCAGCCCCTACTGATCAAGCGCAACATGCTATGAAAATAATTCAATCTGTTGCCGCACTGCGAGCCCATCTGGATGGCTTTCGCCGGCCGGCTCTGGTGCCCACCATGGGCAACCTGCACGAAGGTCACCTGGCGCTGGTGCGTCAGGCCAAGCCGCTGGGTGATGTGCTGGTGGCCAGCATCTTTGTGAACCGTCTGCAGTTTTTGCCGCACGAAGACTTTGACAGCTACCCGCGCACCTTGCAGGCCGACTGCGACGCGCTTCAAGCCGCTGGTTGCGACGTGGTGTTTGCCCCGACCGAGGCCGAGCTGTACCCGCAGCCGCAAACCTTCAAGATCAACCCGCCGTCTGAGCTGACCGATTTGCTCGAAGGCCATTTCCGGCCCGGTTTTTTTACCGGCGTGTGCACCGTGGTGATGAAGCTGTTTGCCTGTGTGCAGCCGCGCGTGGCGGTGTTTGGCCAAAAGGACTACCAGCAGCTGATGGTGATCCGGCAAATGGTGCAACAGTTTGCGCTGCCCATCGAGATCGTTGCCAGCCCCACCCTGCGCGCTGCCGACGGCCTGGCGCTGTCGTCACGCAACAACTACCTCAGCAAAAAAGAGCGCCTGGAGGCGGTGCAGCTGTCACAAGCGCTGCAAACCATGGCCCGCGCGCTCCAGGCTGGTGCAACTGATATGGCTCGATTGGAGCAAGAAGCGATGGCAGCGTTGACTGCACGCGGCTGGCAGCCCGACTACCTGTGCGTGCGCCGCCGTGCGGACCTGCAAGCACCCGCTGCCGCTGAGGTTGCCGCGCTGGCCCAGCACGCTGGCCTGGTGGTGCTGGGTGCAGCCAAGCTGGGCAAGACGCGGTTGATTGACAACTTGGAAGTGTGAGCCGATTAGCTCGGCCAGGCGATCCCCACTTATTGGGTTGACAGACTTTCGTCGCCAATGCGCAACTCCTGCACAAGATAGAGCCAAGAGACGATTTGGCTTGCCATGTCAGACACTGTGCCTGTTGCTCAGCAAAAGTCAACCGACAGGTGTTCAAACGTGGCTTGCGGTGCAACGGTGCGCCCATTTCTAATGAATTTGACCAGCCCGTACTCAGCCATGGCGTGCATGGAGCGTGACACGTTGGCGGCGTGTTTACCCACCGCCTGCGCCAGGGTGTCCATGGAGTCAGGTTGCTGCTCACGCACCGCTTTGAGCAGGGCCAGGTTTTCATCCGACAACACCCGTGCCATGGCCGCAACCGAGGGGAACCAGACGTAGGGCTCATCTGCCATGCGCTGGCGTGTGCCGGCTGCAATAGCTAATGAACGCGCCCGTTGCTGCTCCACCGTGGCAATGCCCACTTTTAAAACTTTGTTCATGGCAACACCTCTTTTAAAACCCGATCCACTTCAGCATAGAAATCACTGATCAACTTGTAAGCCGTGTCAAACTGATAGAGCACACCCGCGTCGTTGGCACTGCGGTGACGGTGATCGTAAGGATACTTTTGACCAGCATGCAAAAACCGGGCACCTTCGGGCTTGATACCCCCATGAGCGTTGTCAAACCCAAGCAAGCGCTTGCCATCTGGTGCATGCAGGGTCAAGCTGTACCGGATGCCGTGCGGCCTCTCGTTCGATACCGTCGTCCGACGGGCTTCCATCTTGACCCAGTACCCTTCATCGTTTTGAAATTCAATGTTGCCGTCCAAGCCCAAAAGATAGTCCAGACCAGACTCGGTTGAGCGATGCGATTCCATGCCAAATATTATCACAGATCGATATGTATTAAGCCGTCTTTAACAACAACTCATCCCATCCTGATGGATCGTATTGCCTAGCTGCGTAGGGGGCAGGCCATCGGGGTCACCCCGCGCGCCGATTCAGCAGCGCATACAGCACGATCGCGCCAAAGGTGGCGGTGCCGATGCCGCCCAGGGCAAAGTCGCCAAACTTCAGCGTGAAGTCGCCCGTGCCCAGCACCAGCGTGATGGCGGCCACGATCAGATTTTTGTTGTCCGAAAAATCGACCTTGTTTTCCACCCAGATGCGCGCACCCGCCACCGCAATCAGGCCGAAAACGACGATGCTCACGCCGCCCATCACCGGCAGCGGAATGGTCTGGATGACAGCGCCAAACTTGGGCGAAAAACCGAGCACGATGGCGATCAGCGCGGCCACCAGAAACAGCGCGGTGGAATAGATTTTGGTGGCGGCCATCACGCCAATGTTTTCAGCGTAGGTGGTCACGCCCGTGCCGCCGGCGCTGCCGCTGACCATGGTGGCGACCCCGTCGCCAATAAAGGCGCGGCCCATGTACTGGTCCAGGTTGCGCCCGGTCATGGCTGTCACGGCCTTGATATGGCCCAGGTTTTCGGCCACCAGAATGATGGCTACCGGGGCAATCATCAGCATCGCCTTGGCGTCAAACACCGGCGCGGCAAAGTTGGGGCTGCCCACCCATGCGGCGTTGAACAGGCCGGTCAAATCCATCGGTTTACCCAGCCCCAGGCCGTTGGTGAGCAGCGCGTAGGCCAGGCTGGCAATGACCAGCCCGACCAGAATCAGCAGGCGCTGCACCATGCCACGGGTAAACACCGCCACCAGCGCCACGCAAACAAAGGTCAATGCCTGCATCCAGCTGTCAAAGTTGCTGGCAGCCATGTTCTTGATGGGCACGCTGGCCAGGTTCAGACCAATGACCGCCACCACCGAACCAGTCACCACCGGGGGCATCAACTTTTCGATCCAGCGTGTGCCCATGGCCTGCACGATCAGGCCGATGGCCGTGTACGCCGCGCCGCAGGCAATGATGCCACCCAGCGCCACACCTATATTGGTGTTGAGCCCCTTGCCGGCGTAGCCGGTGGCAGCAATCACCACGCCAATAAAAGCAAAGCTGGACCCCAGGTAACTGGGCACCTTGCCACCGGTGATGACAAAAAAGATCAGCGTGCCAATGCCGCTCATCAAGATAGCCAGGTTGGGGTCAAACCCCATCAGGATGGGGGCCAGCACGGTGGCGCCAAACATGGCAATCACGTGCTGCATGCCCATCACCGCCGTTTGCGGCCAGGGCAGGCGCTCGTCGGGGGCAATCACGCCGCCTTGGCGCAGGATGTCGGGGCTTTTTTCGGTCCAGTCCAGCAAGCTCATAAAGTTCCTTTTTTTTACAGGTTCAACCAGGGGCGCAGGCTTGTGACCCCGCCCCACCAGTGCGGCCGGGTTGCGCCGCCATACGCTTCATTATTCAGAGCTACTTAGGCAGCACCTATCTGGGCTACCAGGCTGCCAGGCACTGGACCATTTTTCAACGCGGCGGTAAAGGCCAGCATGCGGTCGATCGGCAGGCGCGCGCGCACACCCAGCGCCGGATCAACCTGAATTTGATTGGCGCCGGTTTCCAGCACACGCGCTACGTCGGCCAGGCCGTTCATGGCCATCCACGGGCAGTGCGCGCAGCTTTTGCAGGTAGCGCTGTTGCCAGCCGTGGGGGCCTCAATAAAGGTTTTGCCGGGGTTGAGCGTGCGCAGCTTGTGCAGCATGCCGTTGTCGGTGGCGACGATGAATTCTTTGGCGTCCATCTCGCGCGCGGCTTTCAAAATGCCGCTGGTGGAGCCCACCGCATGCGCCAGCGCCACCACGGCAGCGGGTGACTCGGGGTGCACCAGCACCTTGGCGCCAGGGTGCTCTTGCAGCAACGCTTGCAGCTCAAAAGCCTTGAACTCGTCGTGCACGATGCACGAGCCGCCCCACATCACCATATCTGCGCCGGTCTCGCGCTGGATATAGCCGCCCAGATGGCGGTCGGGGGCCCACAGGATTTTGTGGCCCTGGTCTTTGAGCGCGCGCACGATCTCCAGCGCGCAACTGCTGGTCACCAGCCAGTCGGCACGCGCCTTGACGGCCGCGCTGGTGTTGGCATAGACGACCACGGTGCGGTCCGGGTGGGCGTCGCAAACGGCGCTGAATTCGTCCACCGGGCAACCCAGGTCGAGCGAGCAGGTGGCGTCCAGGTCGGGCATGAGCACGGTCTTGTGGGGCGACAAAATCTTGGAGGTTTCGCCCATAAAGCGCACACCGCTCACCACCAGCGTCTGCGCCGCGTGGTCGCGCCCAAAGCGCGCCATCTCCAGGCTATCGCTGACGATGCCACCGGTTTCTTCGGCCAGGTCTTGCAGGTCGGGGTGCACGTAGTAGTGAGACACCATGACAGCGTTTTTGGCTTTCAGCAGGTGGCGGATCTTGTCTTTGAGCGCGGCGCGCTCGGCCGGTGTGGGCTCTTGCGGCACGCGCGCCCAAGCGTGTTTGGTGGTGCAAACGGCGTTGATGGCGTGCACCGCATCGGCCGCGCGCTCGGGTTGTTCGTAATCGACCGTTTTGAGGGGGGATGAAGTGGGCATCAAGGTTGTCCTGAAACTATGCTTTCAATAGCTGATCGTGCTCACTGCTATTGGGCTACCGGCCTGAAACGCATCGAAAAATCGATGGCTTTGACGTCTTTGGTCAGCGCACCAATCGAAATACGATCCACCCCGGTGGAAGCAATGGCCCGCACGGTGGACAGGTTGACGCCACCCGACACCTCCAGCAGCGCGCGCCCGGCGTTCAGGCGCACCGCCTCGTGCATCTGACCCAGGCTCATGTTGTCCAGCAGCACCATGGATGCCCCAGCGTTCAGCGCTTCTTCAAGCTGCTGGATGGTCTCGACCTCGATTTCAACAAACTTGGCCTGCGGAGCCACCTCGGCGGCACGGCGCAACACCGCTGCCACGCCGCCAGCCGCCGCAATGTGGTTGTCCTTGATCAGCACGGCGTCATACAGACCAATGCGATGGTTGACGCCCCCACCGATATGCACCGCGTACTTTTGCGCCAAGCGAAGCCCGGGCAGCGTCTTGCGCGTATCAACAATGCGCGCGCGGTTGCCAGGCACCTCCCGGATGGCCTGCACAAACGCACTGGTCTTGGTGGCCACAGCACTGAGCAATTGCAGAAAATTCAACGCGGTGCGCTCGGCTGTCAGCAAGGCTGGCGCCAGCCCTTCTACCTCCAGAATGACCTGATCGGCCTTGCAGCGGTGCCCCTCGGCCACGTGCCAGGTGATCTTGGCCTGCACGTCGAGTTGTAAAAAAGCCGCTTCCACCCAGGCGTGGCCACAAATAACCGCCTCTTCACGGCACACCACGGTAGCGCGCGCACGCGTGGCCGCGTCCACCAGCGCAGCGGTCAGGTCGCCGGCGCCCACGTCTTCTTGCAGCGCGCGCGCCACGTCGCTGTGCGCCAATGGCGCCAGCACTGCCGCAGAAAATACCTTTGAGGCGGTCATGAAAATCTCCTGTCCAAATCAGTGTCAGGCCAGCGCGTGGCCCTCGGCCGCGGGTTCGCGCTCCATCAGGGAGGCGACCGCCTCGGCCGGGCTCATCTGGCCTTGCAACAGTGCCACCACGGCGCTGGCAATCGGCATATCAACGCCCAGCCGGTCTGCCCGCTGCACCACGGTATGCGCACTGTAAACGCCTTCGGCCACATGACCCAGCGCGCCGGTAGCTTGCGCCAACGTCAGCCCCTTTGCCAATGCCAGGCCCACCTGCCGGTTGCGCGACAGATCACCGGTGGCGGTGAGCACCAGGTCCCCCAAGCCGCTCAAGCCCATAAAGGTCTCCGCCCGTGCGCCCAGCGCCAACCCTAAGCGAGTCATTTCGGCCAAGCCCCGCGTGATGAGCGCCGCACGCGCATTCAGGCCCAGTTGCAGGCCGTCGCACAGGCCGGTGGCGATGGCCAGCACGTTTTTGACCGCACCACCCACTTCCACACCCACCAGATCGTCGTTGGCATAGACGCGCAAATGGGCGCCGTGAAAAGCGTGGACCAATGCTTGGCGCACCGGTGCATGCGCACTGGCAGCCACCAGCGCGGTGGGCTGACCCAACGCCACTTCCAGCGCAAAACTGGGGCCACTGAGCAAACCCGCTTGCAGGTGCGGAGCCACCTGGGTCTGGATTTCGTGCGCCAACAGCCCCACCGCGTCTCTCGCGTCTGTCCTGGGGGCCTCAAAACCCTTGCACAACCAGACCACTGGGGCCGAGCAGTCGCGCAGGCCGGTCAGCATGGAGCGCAGGGCCGACATGGGCGTGGCCACCAGCACCAGGTCGGCCTGAACCGAGAGTTTCACGAGTTCAGGCCAGTCAGCCGCGCTGAATGCCAGCGCGTCAGGCAGCCGCACGTCGGGCAGGTAGCGCTGGTTTTGGCGCACCTGCTGCAATGGGTGCACTTGTTGCGCGTTACGCGCCCACAGCGTCACCTGATGCGCTTGCAACGCAGCCCGTGCGGCCAGCGCCGTACCCCATGCACCGGCCCCAATGACTATGATGTTCATAGCTTTTCAGGCAATCGGCATGAGGGCTGGAGGCATAAAAACTTACAGATTTACTGAACGGAAGGTGTCTCTGCTGCGCCCGCTTGCGCAGCCTGTTGCTGCTGCTCATACATGGCCTGAAAATTGATTTCAGACAGATGCACCGGCGGGAAACCCGCGCGCTGAATCAGGTCGGCCACGTTGCCGCGCAAATAGGGATAGACAATTTGCGGGCAGGCAATGCCCATGACCGGGCCCATTTGCTCTTGTGGCAAGTTGCGAATTTCAAAAATGCCGGCTTGCGAGGCTTCCACGAGAAACACCGTCTTGTCTGCAATTTTTGTATGCACGGTGGCGGTCACCACCACTTCAAACACGCCCTCGCCCACGGGCTGCGCGTTCACGCCGAGCTGGATATCGACACTGGGTTGCTCTTTTTCCAGCAGGATGGCGGGTGAATTGGGTTGCTCCAGCGACGCTTCTTTAAGGTACACACGTTGAATCTGAAACACGGGGGTAGCGGTATCGGTCATAAGGTTCTCTTGGTTAAAAAATGGGGTTTAAGGGCTTATCCAAGAACAAGTCCTAAGAAGCGTTCAGCAGCGGCAGCAAGCCGCCGCGTGCGTCCAGCGCCGTCAGGTCGTCGCAGCCACCGACGTGGGTGTCGCCGATGAAAATTTGCGGTACGGTACGCCGCCCGGTGCTGCGCATCATCTCGTCGCGCTGCTCGGGCTGCGTGTCAATGCGGATTTCGTCGATCTGCTCCACACCGCGCGCCTTGAGCAGTTGCTTGGCGCGGATGCAATACGGACACACCGCGGTGGTGTACATCTTGACAGTTTGCATGGGAATACCTTCTTGAAAAACGGGGTATCAGGCCTTTTCAACCGGCAGATTGGCGCTGCGCCAGGCGGTCATGCCGCCCGAGAGCGACTGCACGTTCTCAAAACCCACTTTTTTGGCCAAGGCAACGGCCCGGCTGCTGCGCGCACCGGTATGGCATACCAGAATGAGCGGCGTGGCCTTGTTTTTGACCGCGCTGGCCAGTTTTTCTTCCAGCTGCGCCAGCGGCACGTTTTTGGCGCCAATGACATGGCCCGCCGCAAACTCAGCCGGTTCACAGACATCGACCACCACAGCTTTTTGCCGGTTCATCAACAGCACCGCAGCATCCGCGCTCAAGGCGCCGGGACCGCCACGCCCCAGCGTGGGCCACAGCAGCATGCCACCGGCTGACAGCGCCACGGCGATCAACATCCAGTTATCCAGAATAAATTTCACTTAACAGTCCTTGTTCTACGGGTGAAGCAACGCCGCATTTTAGAATGCCGGACTGCCCGCGACTCCGACCCTCTCACATACCATGCACAAACTTGTCCTTATTCGCCACGGCGAATCCACCTGGAACCTTGAAAACCGCTTCACCGGCTGGACCGACGTGGACCTGACGCCGCTGGGGCTGGAACAGGCCAAAAGCGCCGGACGCCTGCTCAAGGCCGAAGGCTACGACTTTGACATTGCTTACACCAGCGTCTTGAAGCGCGCCACCCGCACACTGTGGCATGTGCTTGACGAGATGGATCGCACCTGGCTGCCGGTGGTCAACAGCTGGCGGCTTAATGAGCGCCACTACGGCGCGCTGCAGGGGCTCAACAAGTCTGACATGGCCAAGCAATACGGCGACGCGCAGGTGCTGGTCTGGCGGCGCAGCTACGACACCCCACCGCCTGCGCTCACGCCCGACGACCCGCGCTGCGAGCGCGCTGACGTGCGCTACGCCAAGCTTCAGCCCGAGCAGGTGCCACTGACGGAATGCCTGAAAGACACGGTAGCGCGCGTCATGCCGTTCTGGAACGAGGCGCTGGCCCCGGCCATACGGCTTGGTAAACGGGTGGTGGTGGCGGCGCACGGTAACTCCATCCGCGCACTGGTCAAATATCTTGACGGCATTTCAGACGCCGACATCGTGGGCCTGAATATCCCCAACGGCATCCCCCTTGTTTACGAGCTTAACGAGGCGCTTGAACCCATTCGCCATTACTATCTGGGCGACGCCGAGGCAGCGGCCCGCGCCGCAGCAGCGGTGGCTGCGCAAGGCAAACGCTGATATTTTGGTGTTGTCACCGGAACCTGCTGCGCCACACCAGCTCCAAACAAGCCGCTTCGCTCTCACTAGATTTGGAATCACCATGGGTCAAAAACTGAAAATTGTCGGCTTGCTGTCGGTCGGCGTAATCGCCGGCGCGCTGGCGAGCGTGTCACTGCAAACCGTGGCGCGTGGCACGCTGGCGCCGTTGCCGCTGGAAGAACTGCAGCAGTTGGCGGCGGTTTTCAGCATGATCAAGTCCAACTATGTCGAGCCGGTGGATGAGAAAAAACTCATCACCGACGCCATCAGCGGCATGGTGTCCGGGCTGGACCCGCATTCGGTCTATCTGGACAAGAAAACGTTGAAAGAATTCAATGAAGGCACCACCGGCAAATTCGTCGGCGTGGGCATCGAGATTTCACAGGAAGACGGGCTCATCAAGGTGGTCTCGCCGATTGAAGATTCGCCTGCATTCCGGGCCGGGTTGAAGCCAGGCGACCTGATCGTCAAGATTGATGACACGCCGGTCAAGGGCATGACGCTTAACGAGGGCGTCAAGCGTATGCGCGGCGAACCTGACACCAAGGTGGTGCTGAGCATTTTCCGTAAGAATGAAAACCGCACCTTCAGTGTGCCCATTGTGCGCGAGGTCATCAAAACCCAGAGCGTCAAGGCCAAGCTGATTGAACCCGGCTACGCGTGGGTGCGTTTGAGCCAGTTCCAAGAACGCACCGTGGCCGACTTTGCGCGCAAGGTGGAAGACCTGTACAAGCAGGACCCCAATCTCAAGGGCCTGGTGCTGGACCTGCGCAACGACCCCGGCGGCTATCTGGATGCGGCGGTGGCGATTTCGGCTGCTTTTCTGCCCGAGAACGTGACGGTCGTATCGGCCAACGGCCAGCTGCCCGAGAGCAAATTCACCTACAAGGCATCCCCGCGCTTCTACGCGCGCCACGGCACCGACCCGCTCAAGCGGCTCGACCAAGTGACCAACGGTGCGTTGAAGAAAATTCCGTTGGTCGTGCTGGTCAACGAAGGCTCCGCCTCGGCCAGCGAGATCGTGGCCGGTGCCTTGCAGGACCACCAGCGTGCCAAGCTGTTGGGCAGCCAGACCTTTGGCAAGGGCTCAGTTCAAACAGCGGTCTGCCTGGACCCAGCGTTTCGTGTCGACAACTGCCCCACTGCGGCGCTCAAACTCACTACCAGCCGCTACTACACCCCCAGCGGGCGCTCGATCCAGGCCAAGGGCATCGTTCCGGACGTGATGGTCGATGAAACAGAAGAGGGCAATTTGTTTGCCGCCTTGCGCACCCGTGAGGCGGATCTGGAAAAGCACCTGACCAGTGGCCAGGGGGCCGAGGTAAAAGACGCTGCACGTGAAAAAGCGCGTGAAGAGGCACGCAAGAAACTCGAAGAGGAAATGAAAAAGCCGGCTGCCGAACGCCAGCTACCCACCTACGGCTCTGAAAAAGACTTTCAGTTGCGCCAGGCACTGCAGCAACTCAAAGGTCTGCCGGTGCTGGTGAGCAAAACCCAAGTCGAGCGCTCTGAAGAGAAAAAAGAGAACTGAGGCGCGGTCCTGTTGTGCTATGAATGACACCGATCTGCTGCGTTATTCGCGCCACATCCTGCTCAATGAAATCGGCGTCGAGGGGCAACAGCGCATCCGCGACGCGCACGCGCTGATCATCGGCGCGGGCGGACTCGGGTCGCCGGTAGCGCTGTATCTGGGCTCAGCCGGCGTTGGGCACTTGACCGTGGTGGACCACGACCACGTGGACCTGACCAACCTGCAGCGCCAGATTGCGCACACTGAGCAGCGCGTGGGCAGCCCCAAGGTCACCTCCATTGCCGCGGCAGTGGCGCAATTGAACCCGGGGGTGCGCGTGCACGCCATCCAGCAGCGTGCCGACGCTGTTCTGCTGAGCACGCTGGTGGCGCAGGCCGACGTGGTGCTGGACTGCTGCGACAACTTTGCCACGCGCCACGCGGTGAACGCCGCCTGTGTGGCGCACCACAAGCCCTTGGTGTCGGGCGCGGCGATCCGCTTTGATGGTCAGGTGTGCGTGTATGACAGCCGCACCGACACGTCGCCTTGCTACGCCTGTGTGTTCCCGCCGCAGAACACATTTGAAGAAACCCGCTGCGCCACCATGGGCGTGTTTGCGCCGCTGGTCGGCATCGTCGGCACCATCCAGGCGGCCGAGGCCCTCAAGCTCATCACCGGCGCAGGTGAACCCTTGACCGGGCGCCTGCTAATGATCGACGGGCGCGCCATGGCGTTCAACGAAGTGCGCCTGCAACGCAACGCAGCGTGTCCGGTGTGCGGGGATGCTAAGGGCTTGTAAAGCCCTTAGCGCAAGTGCAGCACGCCCTCGGCGTCTGCCACGTAACAACTGCCGAAGCGTTTGCGAAAGTCGCGTGGTAACTCGGCATCCGCTTGGGCAAACAAGCCCCGCCCCGCTTGACGCGCCTCGGATTCCTGTTGTGCATACGGCCCCAGGCTGCGCCGCCAACGGTCGGACCAAGCCTGCCCCTGCTGCACCAGCGCCGCGCCCACATCGCGTCCTTCTACGGTAATGCGCGCTAGGCCACGGCCATAGTCGTCTTGGTACTTCACTGTGACCTGCAAACGCTTGTCGGCCACCAATGCACGCAAGGCATCACGCGCAGTCACACCAGCGCTCTGACAAATTTCGGGCGCATCGATGCCTTGCAGACGCAGCTTGCGCGTGCCGCCACCGGCTTCGGGTTGCACCCACAGGGTATCTCCATCGGGCACCGACGTGGCGCGCGCAAAAAATACCTCTGCCCTCAAAGTCAACGGTACTGCCAAGAGCAAAATCAAGCACGCCACGAAGCCGCTCGCAGCCTGGCATGGTTTTGTACCGGTGCTGTTAGACTTTAGGACCCGAACGAGGAATTGTTTTGACTTCTGCGTCTGCATCTTTTTTGATTGATGTGCGTCAGCTCAGGCTGGAAGACGCGCGCGCCTTGCTGGGCCATGGCGAACAAGTTTTGCCAGACCCCATGGCAAACGCCACGGTTTACCTGCAATCTGTGATCGACAAACTGAGTGAATTGTCGCTGAAGGATCCTCTGACAGGCCTGTCCAATCGCCGCTATTTCCAGAATGTGCTGGAGCGCGAGATCGAAATGGTGACACGCTCAGGAGAACCCGCGCTGTTGCTGATGCTTGACATTGACCACTTCAAGCGAGTCAACGACACGCACGGTCACCCGGTGGGTGACCAGGTACTGCAGACGGTCGCCCAAGCTTTGTCAGACTGCGTGCGCCCGATGGATACGGTCGCCCGTTTTGGGGGTGAAGAGTTTGTCATCATTCTGCCCAACTGCCAGGGCCACTATGGCCAGCAGGTTGCGGAACGATTGCGCGAAGCGGTGAGCCAACTGTCGCTCACCTTGGCGTGTGGTGATCAGCTCAAGGTCACGATCAGCATTGGTGGCGCCTACGCACCGCGCTGGGTGCGCTCCACTCCGGAACTGTGGCTCGAGCGTGCAGACCTCGAACTGTACCGAGCCAAGTCTGAAGGGCGCAACCGCGTATGTATTGAACCGCAACCTATTCTGGCCGTCAGCGCCGAAGAAAAGAATTTGTTGTTTGGTCCGCTTGCCCTGGGTGACCCGGCGTGGATTGAAAGTATTGCCAACGACAGCTCGGCACAAGGCTTTGGCGCGGCATCCAGCAACCTGAATTGACATGAACCAACCTCTCCAAGACTCTCCTTTGCCAGTGGCAGATGCGCTGACACCGCCCCTGAAGCCGCTGGGCAAGGTACTGGCTGTGACGAGCGGCAAGGGTGGCGTCGGCAAAACCTTTGTGTCGGCCAATCTGGCCGCCGCGCTGGCCAAGCGCGGCCACAAGGTGCTGGTGCTCGACGCAGACCTGGGCCTGGCCAACCTGGACGTGGTGCTGAACCTGTATCCCAAGATCACCCTGCATGACGTCTTCACTGGCAAAGCCAGGCTTGAAGAAGCCATTGTGCGTGCGCCGGGCGGCTTTTCGGTGTTGCTGGCGGGCTCGGGCATGGTGGAATATTCACGCCTGACGCCCAATGTGCGCGACGATTTTTTGCGCATCATGACCGGGCTGCTGCCGCACTACGACATCGTGCTGCTCGACACCGGTGCTGGCATTTCGGACGTGGTGCTGTTTGCCGTGTCGCTGGCCTCCGAGGTGCTGGTGGTGGCCACCCCCGAGCCCACGTCATTGACCGATGCCTATGCCACCATCAAGGTGTTGGTGGGCGAGCAAAAGCGCCGCACCCTGCGCATGGTGATCAACCAAACCGCCCGCATGGGCGACGGTCGCGCCATCACCTCACAACTACAGCAAGTGCTGGACCGCTTTGTCGTGGGCAAGTCCGACGACAAAGTGCGACTGGTTCACCTGGGCGACATTCCGGGGGATGTATCGGTGCGTCAGGCGGTGATGCGCCGCCAGTTGCTGATGCTGACCACGCCGGGTTGCCCTGCGGCGTTGGCCATCTCACAGTTGGCTGCCAAAATTGAAGACACGCTGATCCACCCACCCAAGTGATCAGGCGGTAACGATCCAGCCTTCCAGCGGGTCCATGTCTGGCGACAGCCCATAGCGCGCGTCTCCGGCCTCGAACCGGGTGTTCGCCCACGCCGCCTGAAGCAGGCACAGCACCGCATCCAGCGTGTCACCACGCGCATCGTCAGCCAGCGCATCACGTTGGGCGTGGCTGAGCTTCAGGGATAAGCCCAGACGTGTTTGTCCGTGCTCTAGCGCGGTGATCAGGTCTTTGCGGGCGATCAGGCGCGCTGCGTCCTGTTTGGCTGTGTCATCGCTTTTGTAACTGCGACGCCCCAGCACCTCACGCGCCAGCAATCCGGGGTACCCCTCCAGCGCCACGCGCATCGGCTGGCCATGGGGTGCACAGTTGTCAGCAGCCCCTTCGTGTAGCCCTGGCAGCGCGGCACCACAGCGGAGCAACCACGGCATCCCCGCGTGCAACATGAAGGCCACTGGCGGGTTGACCCACTTCATGCTCGGACTGGATCCGGCGGGCCGATCTGTGGCGCGGTGGGCAAACTTGTGGCCGGGCGCACGCGCATCACAAAAAACGGCAAACGCGGCGCGGATCTGCTCACGTGGCAAGGTGCAGTAATGCGCCATACACGCCTTCCATGCAAGCGGCCAACCCAGGGACTGCACCAGTTCACGCGGCAACCCAAATGGCAGGTCGAAGGCGCCCAACCAGCTCGGAAGCTCTGACAGCCAGTTGCCAAAATCCGGCAAGGACGTCAACCGAACCCAGCCCAAAAGCAAGACCCGCTGACCCTGCAACCGGCCGAGCGCCACGACGATCGGTTTGCGACCGGACGGAGCGCTGGAGAAATCACAGCCCAGCAGCCAGCGGGTGTCCGGGTTCGTAACCCAAGCCGCAGTGACGGCCGGGCTTGAGGCCTGTTCAGGCACGCCCGATGATCGACGCTGTGGCCATGAGCTCTTCCAGCAAAGCGAGCGACACTCTTCCCGAAACGGAATACGGATCGAGTTCAGGCTTTTCGGCGTACTTGAGCAAAATCGACGCGTTGATGCGGTTCATGTTGACCTCACCCATGGTCCAACCGGCAAAGCGCCGCTCTGATATTTCTTCGTAGTGCAGTAACACCACGTCTTTGTGGCGCGGGTCGCGCTGGATATGACCATACAGCTCGCTGATGGCCATGCGCCCGCCTTCAATGGCCTGTAGAAAAATGCCACCGCCATAACACAGCACGCCAGTGACACCGCAGTGCGGGTTGTGGTCGCGCGACTGGTGCAAGATGGACTCGATGGCGTCCGGGCTGGTGTCCACCGCCCGGCTGGCATACAACAAACGAACCAGCATGATTAACCTTTCTGCGGAATAAGAGACAAAAATTCGCGGCGCAGGTTGGCGTCTTTGAGGAAACTGCCGCGCATCACCGAATTGATCATTTTGCTATCCACGTCTTTGACACCGCGCCAGCTCATGCAAAAGTGGCTGGCTTCCATCACGATCGCCAGACCGTCGGGTTGCGTTTTCTGCTGGATCAAATCAGCCAGCTGCACCACGGCTTCTTCCTGAATCTGGGGCCGACCCATGACCCATTCAGCCAGGCGCGCGTACTTGGACAAGCCGATCACGTTGGTGTGTTCGTTGGGTAGCACGCCAATCCAAATCTTGCCCATGATCGGACAAAAATGGTGGCTGCAGGCACTGCGCACCGTGATGGGGCCAACGATCATCAGCTCGTTGAGGTGCTCGGCATTGGGAAATTCGGTGATGGCGGGTGCCTGAACGTAGCGCCCGGCAAAGACCTCTTTGAGGTACATCTTGGCCACGCGACGCGCGGTGTCGTCGGTGTTGTGGTCGTGCTCGGTGTCGATCACCAAGCTACTGAGCACACCCTTCATCTTGGACTCCACCTCGTCGAGCAGGGCTTCCAGCTCACCGGGCTGGATAAATTCTGCAATATTGTCGTTGGCGTGAAAACGCCTGCGCGCGGCCTGGATGCGCTCCCTGATCTTGACCGACACGGGTGTGCCGATGTCTTGTTCAACTGATTTCATGATGGGCATGGTTTTTTGGTTACTTCAGCGTGAATGGTAGCAGTCTTTTATAAGTGGGGTTATTTGTCTTTACCCCAATCAAACAAAGCGCTTACAGCTATTTACTTAATAGCGTTTCCCATTTAAGAGCAACACCGTACGCATCAAGAGCAGCGCTGCTTGATCAAGCATTTTTTGCCGGATCGATCGCAGCATATGCGCGGCTGGACTCACCGCGATCGCATGTTCACGTAACGCGCCTTCAAGCCGATCAGACAATTCCCGTGCAAACCTTGGGTCCTGCACCATCACGTTGGCCTCACGTGCCAACAACAGGCTCAAGGGATCAATGTTGGACGACCCAACGGTCACCCAGCGTTTGTCCACCACCGCCACCTTGGCGTGCAAAAAACTGCGGGTGTATTCGTATATTTCTACGCCAGCAATGAGCAAGGGCTGGTACAGCGCGCGCGTCGCATGGTATTGCATGAAATACTCGTAACGCCCCTGCAACAGCAAACGCACGCGTACCCCGCGCTGCGCTGCGTGGATCAGGGCGCGACGCATCTTGCGTCCTGGTAAAAAATAGGCGTTGACCAACACCACCTCCTGACGTGCATCCGCCAGCGCCTGCAAGTAGGCGCGCTCGATGCGGCGACGGTGGCGCACGTTGTCGCGCAACACCAACACGGCACGCGCCCCACCGAGCGCGGGTTTCAGCGGCGCTTGCTCTGGTAACCGACTTGCAACAACGGCGTTCTGCAACGCTTGCCAGGCGCTGCTCCAGTCCACTTGTTGAGCGCTGCGCACGGCCCGCAAGCGCCACCAGAACTGTGTCATGGCCGCATGCACGCTTTGCACCAGCGGCCCGGTGACGCGTACCGCAAAGTCAAAGCGTGGCGCGCTCAGCACGCCGTAGTTGGGATCAAACCAGTCGTCCAGCACATTGATGCCGCCGCAATACGCCGCTTGCCCGTCAATGACACACAGCTTGCGGTGCAGGCGCCGCCAGCGGCTGGGCACCAGCAAGCCCCAACGCCCCAAAGGGGAAAAGACTTGCCATTGCACGCCCGCATCAGCCAGACGCGCAGGCCACGGGCTCGGCAACGTAGGCGTACCCACACCATCCACCACCACCATCACTGCCACGCCGCGTTGCGCAGCGCGCTCCAGCGCCTGTGCTACTTCTTCACCACTGCCATACACATGGAAGATATAGGTTTCAAGGCGCACCTCATGCTGCGCCTGATCAATGTCAGCGATCAGCGCCGGGAAAAAATCACGCGTGCCTTCCAGCAGCGTCAGTTGGTGTCCACCCAGGTAATCATGCATATGACGGGACCGTTGCATCCAGGGCAAATTCTGCGATCAGCGGCAGGTGATCGGACATGCGCCACCAGGCGCGCCCGTGCGGCACCTGCACACCCAGCGGCTGCAAGCCACGGGCAAACACATGGTCGAGTTGTGTCAATGGCAAGCGCGACGGAAACGTGGACGAAGGGTGCCCCGCCCAGCTGTGCAGACCAGCGCTACCCAGCCTGTCTTGCAGCCGCAAGACCCCTTCGTTGAAGTCGCCCGCAACCAGCACCGGCTCCCTCCAAGGCACTTCCCGCTCCAGAAAACGTAGCAACTGTGTTACTTGACGCAAGCGGCTGGCAGCAATCAGACCCAGATGCACCACCAGCACGTGCACGATCCGTCCCGCAATTTCGAGCCGCACATGCAATACGCCGCGCTGTTCAAAGCGATGGTCTGACATGTCTTCGTGCTGGTGCGACAAGATGGGCCAGCGCGACAGCAACGCATTGCCGTGCTCGCCGTGGCGCGTCACCGCGTTGGTGCAGTACACCGCCTCATAACCAGGCGGCGCCAAAAAACTGGCCTGCTGCTGTGCGGGCCAGCGTTCAAAATGCTTTTGCTCACGCCGATTGATGCTGCGCACCTCTTGCAGACACACCACATCGGCGTCCAGCGCTTCCACCGCCAGCCCCAGGTTGTGAATCTCCAGCCGACGCAACGGGCCCACACCCTGCACACCCTTGTGGATGTTGTAGGTAGCGACCCGCAAGACGCCTTCGCGCACCGTCATGGTTTTGCCCTGGCCTGCACGCACTGCGGCAGCAACAAACACGCTTCGGCGTTGGACGACGAAAAGCACGCGTCGGCCGCTTGCAACCAGGACAACCACTGGTACGCGGTATGTTCACGCGGACTTAAACGGACGGTGATGCCCGCGGGTACTTCCAGACCAAAGACATGCTCGGTATTGAAATAAACGCCCGGCGCATAGCGGTGGCGCCACTGCGGATAAATCTCATACACGTTTTCAAGACCCCAATCGTGCAAATGGGCTGCCAGCGCGCTACCAGGTCGACAATCGATGCCAGTTTCTTCAAAAACCTCACGGCACGCGGTCTGATCAAACGACTCATCCAGACTGTCCTTGCTGCCGGTCACCGACTGCCAGAAGTTCTGCGCGTCAGCGCGCTTGATCAGCAACACCTCCAGCGCCGGGGTGTAGATCACCACCAGCACCGATTCGGGGATTTTGAAAGCAGCCATGAGTCCTCAAGAAAAAGGGCGCTACCAGAGCGCCCTTTGATTCTGCCTGAATCGACCTTCGTCCGTCATCAACGGACCATCATCAATCCGCTTTGACCAGGTCAGCGTTGCGCAGACGGATATGCAACTCGCGCAATTGCTTCTCATCAACCAGCGACGGTGCCTGCGTCAGCAAACACTGGGCACGCTGGGTCTTGGGGAAAGCGATCACGTCGCGGATCGACTCGGCGCCGGTCATCAGCGTGATGATGCGGTCCAGGCCAAACGCCAGCCCGCCGTGCGGCGGCGCACCGTATTGCAAGGCGTCGAGCAAAAAGCCAAACTTGATCTGCGCTTCTTCGGGGGAAATCTTGAGTGCATCGAACACTTTCTTCTGCACATCGGCGCGGTGGATACGCACCGAACCGCCGCCCATTTCCCAGCCGTTGAGCACCATGTCGTAGCCCTTGGAAATGCAGTTGCCCGGGTCCGTGACCATCAAATCTTCATGGCCGTCCTTGGGCGCGGTAAACGGGTGATGCACCGCCATCCAGCGATCGGATTCGTCGTCGTATTCAAACATCGGGAAATCCACCACCCACAGCGGTGCCCAGCGGTCTTCAAACAGACCGTTCTTTTTGCCAAATTCGCTGTGCCCGACCTTGATGCGCAAGGCACCGATAGCGTCGTTGACGATCTTTTCCTTGTCGGCACCAAAAAACAGCAAATCGCCGTCTTGCGCGCCGCTGCGCCGGAGGATTTCGGCCAGTGCGGCGTCGTGCAGGTTTTTGACAATCGGGCTTTGCAAGCCCTCACGCCCTTTGGACGCGTCGTTCACCTTGATCCAGGCCAGGCCCTTGGCACCATAAATCTTGACAAACTCACCGTAGTTGTCGATCTCACCGCGCGTCATGCCGTGACCCTCTTTACCGCCACCTGGCACGCGCAGCGCCACCACGCGTCCGCCCTTCATGTTGGCGGCACCAGAGAACACCTTGAAGTCAACGTCTTTCATGACGTCCGTCAGCTCGGTAAATTCAAGCTTGACGCGCAAGTCGGGCTTGTCGGAGCCAAAGCGGTGCGTAGCCTCCTGGTACGTCATGACCGGAAATTCGCCCAGATCCACGCCCAGCGTGTTCTGGAATACGGTTTTGATCATCTCCTGGAACATGGCGCGAATGTCTTCTTCGGTCATGAACGAGGTTTCAATATCGATCTGCGTGAACTCAGGCTGACGGTCCGCACGCAAGTCTTCGTCGCGAAAGCACTTGGTGATCTGGTAATAGCGGTCAAAGCCGGCCACCATCAGCAACTGCTTGAACAATTGCGGGCTTTGCGGCAAGGCAAAAAAGTGACCGTCGTGCACGCGGCTGGGCACCAGGTAATCGCGTGCACCTTCGGGCGTGCTCTTGGTGAGCATCGGGGTTTCGATGTCGACAAAACCGTGGCCATCCAGGAACTTGCGCACTTCCATGCTCACGCGGTAGCGCAGCATCAGGTTGTTTTGCATGTACGGGCGGCGCAAATCCAGCACACGGTGCGTCAGGCGGGTGGTCTCGGAAAGGTTTTCTTCGTCCAACTGGAACGGGGGCGTGACCGACGGGTTGAGCACAATCAGTTCATGGCACAAGACTTCGATCTTGCCGCTCTTGAGACTTTCATTGACCGTGCCTTCGGGTCGCGGCCGCACCAGGCCCTTGACCTGAATACAAAACTCATTGCGCAAGTCTTCGGCCACCTTGAACATCTCCGCACGATCCGGGTCACACACCACCTGCACATAACCTTCGCGGTCGCGCACATCGACAAAGATGACGCCACCATGGTCGCGCCGACGGTTGACCCAGCCACACAGTGTTACCGACTGTCCGAGCAAAGCCTCGGTTACCAAACCACAATAATGAGAACGCATTGCCATAAAACTACTTTCCTTGGCTGCCATCCAGGGCAGCAGAGTTGTCAAAAATCAGCGCGCAATCGCACCCGCACTCGGTGCCACCGACCCCATGGAGATCACATACGTCAGCGCTTCGTCAACGCTCATTTTTAATTCGATAACGTCACGACGCGGCAGCAACAAGAAAAACCCGCTGGTCGGGTTGGGGGTGGTCGGCACATATACGCTGATGTAATCGTCGGCCAGATGCGTTGCCACCTCACCAGCAGGTGTGCCGGTCTGAAACGCAATCGTCCAAGCACCTGCGCGCGGGTACTGCACCAGCAGAGCGGTTCGAAACGCATTGCCGTTGCTGGAAAACAGCGTGTCAGAAACCTTTTTGACGCTGTTGTAAATGGTGCGAAACACCGGAATATGGGTAAACAACCGGTCCCACTGCGCCAACCACCAGCGCCCGGCCACATTCGAGACCAGCGAACCGGTTACCAGCAAGCCAGCAAAAACCAGCACCACACCCAAGCCGGGAATATGCTTGAATTGCTCAAGCAGGTTGGCCAATGCATCTGGCATCACCGCCTGCACACCCGACAGCATCGCAACAAAAATGCCGTCGAGCAAACCCACAAGCCACAGCAGCACCCAGATCGTGATCGCCAGCGGCAACCACACCAGCAGCCCGGTCAGCAAGTACTTTTTAAGATGTGCAGTGGTCATGACAACCCGTTCAGGAGTGACAAGCACAACCCGCGCCACAGCCGGCAGCAGGTGCGGCGGCATCAGGCTTCTTGGACGTCTCGGTGGTCGCAGGGGTTGCCTCGTCGGCCTTGGGGGCTACGGCGGTGCTGGAACCGCTGCCGCCCTTGAAGTCGGTGGCATACCAGCCCGAGCCCTTGAGCTGAAAACCGGCAGCCGTGAGCTGTTTGGTAAAGGCAGACTGGCCACACTGCGGACAATCGGTCAACACCGGGTCCGAGATTTTTTGCAAAACATCTTTGGCAAATCCACAGGACCCGCACTTGTAGGCGTAAATCGGCATGATGTCAGAGCTCCGAGCAGGCGTTGCAAAGCCGATGATTATAAAGTCGCGTCAAAAAAGCCGGACCCGGATCATGATCTGCATCGCCAGCAGACCCAACACAAAGCCAACGCCGCCATAAACAATGGCCGACAGCAGACGATTGGTCCGTTTCTGCTCAATCAACAGCGCTTGCAATTCTTTGCTGTGGTCTCGGCCACGCGTTTGCAAAAAATCAAATAACAAACGTGGCAATTCCGGCAACATCTTGGCGTAGCGGGGTCCCTCGTTGCGCAATTGATCGATCAGTTTCTTTGGACCGATCTGGTTGACCATCCATTTTTCAAGAAACGGCTTGGCGGTGTTCCACAGGTCCAGTTCGGGGTCAAGCTGGCGGCCAAGACCCTCAATGTTGAGCAAGGTCTTTTGCAACAGCACCAACTGGGGCTGAATCTCGACCTGAAACCGGCGCGAGGTCTGAAACAACCGCATCAGTAACAGACCAAGAGAGATTTCCTTCAGCGGTCGATCAAAATACGGTTCACACACCGAACGGATGGCCGATTCAAGCTCATCCACGCGCGTGGTCTTGGGTACCCAGCCCGATTCAATGTGCAACTCGGCCACACGCTTGTAATCACGCCGGAAAAACGCCGTGAAGTTCTGCGCCAGGTATTCCTTGTCCACCTCAGTCAAGGTGCCGATGATGCCGAAATCCAGCGAGATATAGCGACCGAAAGTCTCTGGCTGGATGCTGACCTGAATATTGCCCGGATGCATATCCGCGTGGAAAAACCCGTCACGAAACACCTGGGTAAAAAAGATCGTCACGCCGTCGCGCGCCAGTTTGGGGATGTCCACCCCGGCGGCACGCAAGCGCTCCACCTGATTGATGGGCACGCCGGTCATGCGCTCCATCACCATCACATTGGGCAGGCAGTAGTCCCAGAACATCTCCGGGATCAGCACCAGCTCAAGATCGGCCATGTTGCGGCGCAACTGCGCTGCGCTGGAGGCTTCACGCACCAGGTCGAGCTCGTCGTGCAGGTATTTGTCAAATTCCGCCACCACTTCGCGCGGCTTCAAACGCTTGCCGTCGGCCGACAGCCCGTCCACCCAGCCAGCCATCATGCGCATCAGGTCCAGGTCTTTGTCGATCACGGTTGCCATGCCGGGGCGCAGCACCTTCACGGCCACATCGCGCTGGCGACCATCGCGGCCCTTGAGCACGGCAAAGTGCACCTGTGCAATCGACGCACTGGCCACCGGCTGGCGCTCGAACGACACAAAAATGTCTTCGATCTTCCGCTTGAACGCCTTTTCGATGATGTCAACCGCCACGTCGCTCGGGAACGGCGGCACCTGGTCTTGCAGCAACGCCAGCTCGTCTGAAATATCGGGCGGCAACAGGTCGCGGCGGGTGGAAAGCACCTGCCCAAACTTGACAAAAATGGGGCCCAAGTCTTCCAGTGCCTGGCGAATACGTTGGCCGCGCGGCGCCTGCAAGTTGCGGCCCACCGACACAATGCGCGCCAGCCGCAGCAGCAGGCGGCTCTTGAAGCTGGTCAGGACAAGTTCATCCAGCCCATGACGCAGCAGCACCCAGACAATGAAAATACCCCGAAAAAGACGTGTCATCAGACGCTTTTACCCGGCACCAGAGCCGATACCTTGGCGACGAATTGCCGCAGTCCGGCAACTGCCGTGCTGGCCATCTGCCCCAAGGTATGCGCAGGCACATCACCGATGACGCGCGCCAGGTCTTCTTCAAGGTCCCAGCGCACGTGCTCGGTCAGCCAGCTCACCTCTGCGGCCAATTGCACGTCACCGGCAATGCGCACGGCGGGCTTGTCGCCTTTCAGGACACCCTGCGCCAACGCAACGGGAGACGTTTCGGTCACCGTCAGCGTCAGGTCGGGCGCACGCTCAGGAGACGCCAGGTCGAGCAGACCAGCCGGTGTGGCCTGCAGCTTGAACGACAGTGTGCGCCATTGCACCTGCATCACCT
The DNA here is from genome assembly GCA_002786915.1 of Comamonadaceae bacterium CG12_big_fil_rev_8_21_14_0_65_59_15. Lineage (GTDB taxonomy): Bacteria > Pseudomonadota > Gammaproteobacteria > Burkholderiales > Burkholderiaceae_C > Rhodoferax. The sequence goes on from PCUV01000103.1 coordinate 82,775, forward strand.
GGCCCTGGTGGCGGGCCAGGCGTTGCATGGCCTCAGGTTCCTGCATCAGCACGTGATTCAGCAGCAACACGATGCGGTGTTGCAGCTCGGCGACCACCCAGCCGGGCGGTTGAAAATTGGGAAGCGGCAGCTTCTGCGCGAAGTCTTGCAGCAAAGAAAAAGGGGACTGTGTTGCCATAGCCCCCGATTATTCCTGAAATATCCGACCCAAACTTATTGCAGCGCCTGTACCCCTGCAACCAGCCAGCCCGTGTTGCCGTTTTTGGGCTTGGTCATGTTCCAGACCTCGCGGAACGGACTGGCACCTGCCGACGGCTCCTCACGGATCATGCCGGAAAACTCCACACTGGCCATGTATTCCTGGCCCAGGTCTTCAATACCCAGCAAGTGCGCGTCGATCATCACCACTTCGGTCATGTTCACCGGGCCACCGGTGTGCGACTCTCGATCGGCCAGCTGCGCCTGAATTTCCTTGAGCATGGTGTCGGTCATCATGACGCGCAGCGCCGCAATATCCGATTTGTCCCACGCCGCCTGCAGCGACACAAAATTGGCTTTTGCCGAGCGCAGAAACCCTTCAGAATCAAATCCTTCCGGCACACCCCAGGTTTGCGCACCCAGCAAGCCCGACCCGATCATCGAACCACCGCTGGGCGCAGCACCGGCGTCAAAAGCTGTGGTGGAACGCTCCCAAGGCCGCGCAGAAGCATCGTTGCCCACATTTTCCGGGCGATAACTGTGCGGCGTGGGCGGCGCAGAGGTAGCACCCGCTCCCTGGAAGGCAAACGGCGTGGCACGCGCTGCTGGCTCAGCCTGCTTGCGACGCATGAACCAGCCCACCGCAGCCATGGCCACCATGGCCAGCAAAGCCACCATCAGCACCTGCCCCATGGCCCCGCCCAGCCCCAGCGAGCTGGCCAACCAGGCCAAGCCCAACCCAGCGGCCAGGCCACCCAACATGGCGCCCCAAGGTTTTTTGGGCGCTGCGGCTGCTGCCGGGTTGCCAGGTGCTGGGGCGGCACCTGCCTTGGCGGGTGCAGTAGGCGCTATTGGCGCCGCCTGGCGCTGCGTGACATTGCTGGACTGCTGCCCAAACGACCTGCCACCGCCAAAGCGCTTGCTTCAGGAAAGAAAACGGCGAATTCCGCGCGGACGCATTCGCGCACCGACAGCCTTGCCGCGAGCGCGGGGACTTTCCCCGCATTAGCCGCGACCAGCAGGCGGTCCTCGGCGATTTCTTTGGTACTCGAGGTCGCGATATCCCACTCGGTCTTAGACATTTTGCCCAAGCGCTCGGAACTCCTTTCGATTCCGACTTCCAGGAGGCCGATCAGGCGTTGTTTGGCTTCGGTTGATAAGCTCATACTCGATTCGGGGCCCATACTTATATCACATGCCGCTGCTTGATTCAAAGGGCTGAAAATAGGACAATTTGCCGTAGTCAAGTCGGCTTCACCCCTTGATAGGAGTCCCGTCATGGCCTTAACCATAATAGCCGAACACAAAACGGAGCGCCTGGAAATACTGAGTCCGGACGGACAAGTAGACGCCGCCCTCTTGCCCGATATCTCCAGGGAAAAGCTGCTGGAACTCTACACCAAGATGGTGCAAATCCGCGTCTTTGACGAGCGCGCGTTAAAACTTCAGCGCCAGGGCCGCCTCGGAACATATCCGCAGATTTTAGGGCAAGAGGCCACCCAGATCGTCCCCGCGTGCTGCCTGCGAAAAGACGATTGGCTCGTGCCGACCTACCGCGGACAAGGCGCCTATTTCGCCCGCGGAATGAAGCTTCGCTACAATCTGCTTTACTGGGGCGGAGATGACCGAGGCGTGAATTATCCGCCCGAGAATAACGACTTAATCTTCGCCATACCGGTCGGCTCCCATATGACTCAAGCCGCCGGGCTCGCCTGGGGACAAAAGCTTCAAGGTAAAGACTCCGTCTCCTTATGCTGGCTGGGAGACGGCGCCTCGTCAAAAGGCGATTTTCACGAAGCCATGACTTTCGCCGGCGTTTACAAACTCGGCCTGATCATGCTCATAGAAAACAATCATTGGGCCATTTCCAATCCGCGCGAAGATCAATGCGCCGCAGTCTCTTTAGCCCAGAAGGCCCACGGCTACGGCGCCCACGGCATTCAGGTCGACGGCAACGACGCTCTTGCGGTCTACAAGGCGGTCTCCGAAGCCGTTGCGCGAGGGCGAAAGGGTCAGCCCAGCGTGGTCGAATGCGTCACCTACCGCATGGGACACCACACGACCGCCGACGACGCCACCCGCTATCGGACAAATGAGGAAGTAGAAAGCTGGAAAGCAAAAGACCCGATCAGCCGGATGCGCGGCTTCATGCTCAAAGAAGGTCATCTCTCGCAGGAAGACGTGGACCGCATTCAGAAGGAAGCCGAGGAATTGATTCAGTCGGAAATCAAGGAATACGAAAGCTTCGACAAGCCTAATCCGCTCAACATGTTCGCCAACAATTACGCCGTCGCTCCCTGGCACCTCATAGAACAGAGAAAAGAACTCGAAGAGGTTCTTAAGGAAAAACAGTCGCGA